>NZ_LZHZ01000076.1 GCF_001667505.1 Mycobacterium sp. ACS1612 | reverse complement strand
ACCTACCACACCCCCGAACGACTCCTCCGCCCACCAGACGACCACCACCCCGGCGGACCCGAACCCAACGCCGCCTAGATCTGACCGTGCCGCGGCGGGTGCGTACCCGACAGTGTGTAGCGGCCGATGTGCTGCACCTTCCACCGAGTTGGATCGTGCAGGGTGTGGGTCCGGGCGTCACGCCAGTAGCGGGACAGATTCGCCTGCCCGGAAGCGCTTCGGGTACCGCCCAATTCGAACAAGATGTTCGACGCGTCCAGTGCCGCCCGTACCGCCGCCACCTTCGCGACCGCGACGGCGATCGACGCGTCGGCGGCCGACTCGTCGGTGAGGTCCTCGGCTGCCAGGTCCACGCGCCGCGCCGCCTCGGCCAGTAACGCATGCGCACCGCGAACCGTGATCGCCAACTCGCCTGCGACGTTGACCAGGGTGTTGTCTTCGGCCGCCGTCGGCACAACCGCTTCGAAGTGCGGCCGCGCCTTCTCCGTCTGACGCACCCCCGCAGCCAGCGCGCCCGTCGCGATGCCGACATCGATTGCGGTGTGCAACAACTGCGCCCGCGCACCGTACACCGTGGGCCGGGAAAAGATGGGTGAGAACTCCACCACATGTTCGACCGGAACCGCGATGTCGTCGAGCGTCACCGTGCCCGATGCGGTGGTGCGTTGTCCCATACCGTCCCAGTCGTCCACGATCTCGAGTCCGTCGGTGTCCCGCGCGACGAAGGCGACGGCCTTTGGTGTCGACGCGGTAGGCGGCGTCGAGCCGTTCGTCAAGGACGCCCGCACCAGCACCCAGTCGGCGAAAAGTGCTCCAGTGCAATAGAACTTGCGCCCCGACAACACGTAGTGGCCGCCCGGTTGCCGGACCAGCGTGGTGGTGTCGACGTCGACGGTGTGGGGTCCGCGTTCGGATTGCGCGTTGGCGAACATGGCGCCGGAGCGCACCAGGTCGTAGAAGAAGGACTTCTGATGATCGCTGCCCTGCAGCCGCAGCGCCTCGAGGAAGACGAAGTGCGAGTGCGGGATCTGGGCCAGCGACGGGTCGGCGTGCGCGATCGACCTGATCACCTCGGCGAGCACCGACGCAGGCGCGGCGATGCCGCCGTATCGCGCTGGCACCGTAATTGCAAGCAGGCCAGAGTCTTTCAGTGACTGCACCTGATCGTGCGGGAGCCGACGGTCGGCATCCCGCGCGGCGGCCTCGGCGTCGAACTCCGCGGCCAGTTTCGCCGCGACTTCGAGCGCGTCGTCAGGCGACGCAATGCGTGTCATCGGGATGAACCGAGGAACGGAATCGACGCCGGCGCCGTCGTGCTCGCTTCGCCCTTGAAAAGCCCGCGTTCACGAAGGATCGGCACAACTCCTTCGCCGAACCAGTACAGCTCCTCCAGATGTGGGTAGCCCGAGAAGATGAATTCGTCGATACCGACCTCGGTGTATTCGGCGATCCGGTCGGCGACCTCGGTGTGGCTGCCCACCAGCGCTGTGCCGGCCCCACCGCGCACCAGGCCGACACCTGCCCACAGATTGGGGGCGATCTCCAGTGAGCGAGCGTCATGCCAGCTGCCGTCGCGCCGGTGTTGTTCGTGCAGCGCGAGCATCCGCTTCTGGCCTTCGGATTGGCTGCGGTGCAGGCCCTTCTGCGCGTTGGCGACCGTTTCCTCGTCCAGCGCATCGATCAGTTTGTCCGCCTGCTGCCATGCCTCGTCTGCGCTGTCGCGCGAGATGGTGTGCAGCCGGATGCCGAAGCGCACCGTTCGGCCCTCCTGCTCCGCGAGGCCGCGGATCCAGTCAACCTTCTCGCGCACCGCTGCGGGCGGTTCACCCCACGTCAGGTACACGTCGGCGTGTCGTGCCGCCACCGGGCCCGCTGCCGCAGAGCTGCCGCCGAAGTACAAGGGCGGGACCGGGTTCGGCAGGGTGGCCAGGGAGGCCTCCTCGACATGGATGTGTTCGCCGTTCAGCGAAACCGTGTCGCCGTCCCAAAGTCGTCGGACGACCTCGAGGAACTCGTCGCAGCGGTGGTAACGGCCGTCCTTGTCCAGGTGGTCACCGAACGCGCGCTGTTCGTGCGCCTCGCCGCCCACCACGACGTTGAGCAAGATGCGGCCGGGTGCGTGGCGGGCGAATGTGGCGGCCATCTGGGCCGAGAGCGTCGGGCTGACCAAGCCGGGCCGGAACGCCACCAGGAACGCCAGTGATCTGGTCTCCCTGGCCAGCAACGCCGCAGTGACGAAGGCGTCCTCGCACCAGGCACCCGTCGGGATCAACGCACCGGTGAAACCGAACGATTCTGCCGCCCGCACGATCGAAGCCAAATAGTCGATCGACGCGTCACGATCGCTGTGCGCCGCGCCTGCGGGGGTGCCGTGTCCGCCGCCGACGATCAGCCTGCTGTCGCCGTAAGTCGGTAGGAACCAGTGCAATTGGATCGTCATGTCAGCGTCCCCTTGTCGGCTGTGATGCGGTCGAAGTCGAGGACGACGGTAGCGTCGACGGCCGGTCGACGATCGTGGATGAGGGCCCGCCGACCCGATAGCGCGATCCCCGATGCTCCTGCGGTAGCCGATCTCCGTTGCCGAGCAACTTGTTGCGCAAGGTGCCCGGTGAGTACGTGGACTGATACGCTCCGCGTTCGGTCAACACCGGTACCACATGATCGATGAATTCTGCAAACGAGCCGGGGGTGATCGCGTACGCCAGATTGAACCCGTCGACGTCTGTTTCGTCGACCCACTCTTGCAACGTATCCGCCACGCGCACACCCGAACCCACGAAGCGAGGGCCCATTCCGCCGATCTTGCCCCACTCCGCGATATCGCGGACGGCCCATTCGCGGCCGTCCGGATCGGCCGACTGGAACGCGGCCACCGCGGACAGGATGGCGTTGGAGTCGACGTTTCCGACCGGCTCGTCGAGGCCGTAGCGCGCCAGGTCGACGCCCATCCAGCCGGACATGAACACAAGTGCGCCCTCAGGGTCGCCATAGGACAGGTACTCGGCGTGCTTGGCGTGCGCCTCCTCGTCGGTGGCGGCGGTGACGATGGTCGACAGGTTGAAGATCTTCACCGAATAGGGGTCGCGCCCCGCGATTTCGAGCTCTTGCCGAATGGTGCTGACGGTCTCGCGCAGCAGCGCCTTTGTCGGCGAGGCGGTGAAGATCGCCTCGGCGTTCTCTGCGGCGAAGCGTACGCCGCGCGGTGACGAACCGGCCTGATAGATCACCGGCGTGCGTTGCGGCGACGGTTCCGACAGGTGCACGCCGGGCACACTGAAATGTGTTCCCTCGTGCCCGATGTGGTGGACCTTCTCCGGGTCGGTGAACACGCCTCGGCCGACGTCGCGGACCACCGCGTCGTCCTCCCAGGACCCCTCCCACAGCTTGTAGAGCACCTCGAGATATTCATCGGCGTGGTCGTAGCGGGCGTCGTGCGCGGGCTGGTCGGTCTGGCCCATGTTGCGCGCGGCGGCGGGCAGGTAGCCGGTGACGATGTTCCAGCCGATGCGGCCGTTGGTGAGGTGGTCGAGGGTGGACATCCTGCGCGCGAACGGATAGGGGTGCTCGAAGCCGGTGCCGGTGGTGATGCCGAAACCGAGGTGCTCGGTCACCAAAGCCATCGCCGATACCAACAACAGCGGATCGTTGACGGGAATCTGGGCGGCCTGCCGGATCGCGGCCTCATCGCTGGCGCCGTACACGTCGTACGTTCCCAGCACGTCGGCGATGAACAGGCCATCGAAGCGGCCCCGCTCCAACAGTTCGGCCAACCCGGTCCAATAGCGCAGGTCCTTGTACCGCCACGACTGGTCCTCGGGGTGCTTCCAGAGTCCGGGGGACTGGTGGGCGACACAGTTCATGTCGAAGGCGTTGAAGCGAATCACACGGGTCACCGCGAAATGATGCCCACCGTGGGACAACCGGTCACCGGTTTGTATCAGCGGGATCGGAATGTCGATCTTTCCTATCTGGACCGCCGAAAGAATCGCGCCGATTTGATGGCTACCGCACTGAACTGCAGTGCGGCATCGTCGCACTGTCATATTCCAGCGGCGAACTGGCTCGAGCCACGCGGCGCCATTCAGCATGAAAGATCCTCCAGCCATGTCCGCTTACCGAAATACTCCTTGTGCTCTCCTGGTCATCGCGCTCGCGACGACCCTCGTGCTCGCCGGCTGCGGCGGCAGCGATTCGGGCCGGACGTCGTCGGCTGGTGGAGCGCCGGTCAGCGGCGGCTCCATCGTCTACGGCACCGATCGCGAGCCCACCTGCCTGGATCCCCACAATCTTGGTGACATGCCGCAGACCTATGTGGCGCGGCAGTACCTCGACTCGCTGGTATCCGAGAAGCGCGACGGCACGGTCGTGCCCTGGCTGGCGGACTCTTGGACCATCTCGCCGGACGGTCTGGTCTACACCTTCAAGATCAAGCAGGGCGTGAAGTTCCACGACGGCACGCAGCTCGACGCCGCGGCGGTGAAGGCGAACTTCGAGCACATGCTCGATCCCGCAACGCAGTCGCTCACCGACGCCGGCTACCTCAAGCCGTATTACAAGTCTTCGCGGGCGGTCGACCCGACCACGTTCGAGCTGACCCTGTCAACTCCCTATTCGGCGCTGCTTCAGGTGATTTCGCAGGCCTTCTTCGGCATCGAGTCACCGAAGGCGCTGGCTCGCGGGTTGGACGCCAACTGCCAATCACCGGTCGGGACAGGCCCGTTCATCGTCAAGGAATGGGTGCACGGCCAAAGCGTCGAATTGGACCGCAACCCCGACTACAACTCCGCGCCCGCCGACGCTAAGCACCAAGGTCCCGCCTATCTCGACCACATCAGTTGGAAATTCCTCGAGGACGGCTCCGTGCGGTTCGCGGCGGTTCAGGGCCAGGGCGCCGACATCATCTTCAACCCACCGCCACAGCAGAACGCCGCGCTCAAGGCCGATCCGAACCTGACCCTGCAAGAGTTCAGCCACACCGGCCTGCCCAACGGAATCGCGTTGAACACCACTCGATTCCCCTTCGACGATGTCGCGGTGCGGCAGGCCTTCATCCATGGTTCCAATGCCGAAGCCGCGGTCAAGAGCGCTTATCTCGGCGTGTTCAGCTGGGAACCCGGTCCGTTGTCCTCGACGACGCCGTTCTTCAGGAACGATCTGCGCGATTTCTACGCGCATGATCAGGCGAAGGCCAATCAGTTGCTCGACGCCGCCGGTTGGACACAACGGGACAAGGATGGTTACCGCACCAAGGACGGTAAGCAACTCAGCGCGACGTTCATCTACTCGTCTGACCCAGGCGACACCCCGCCGACGGATGTGACGTTGCTCCAGGACATCCAGGCAGCGGAAAAGGAGATCGGCTTCAACGTCGTCCTCAAGCCGATTCCCCAGGACCAGTACTTCGCCGCGTTCACGAACAAAGACGCCTACGAGGGCCTTACGGGCGCGTATTGGAACAGCCCGACGCCGTTGGTGCTTTCGATCGTCTACTCGACCGATTCGCTGAACCTCGCTCCCGGCAACAACATGTCGTGGGTATCGAACCCGGCCATCGACGCGCCCCTGCGTCAGGTCGCGGCATCCAACGACCCGGAACAGCAACAGCACTTCTACGGTCAGGTGCAGCAGCTCGTCGCACAGAACGCCTATCACCTCGGTCTGTACCCGCAGACCACCCGGCTGGTGGCGAAGAAGCGGCTGCAGGACGTCTGGATCGAGCCGTCGGAGGGGGAGCCCGTACTGCATGACGCGTGGCTGGCGCCGTGACCGTGCGGCAGGTGCTCTTCCGGCTCGCCGGCGTCGTCGGCGTGTTGTGGGGCGCGGCAACGCTGACGTTCATCGCCCAGCAGCTGATGCCGACCGATCCCGCGCAGACGATTCTCGGTGGCGCAGGCGCCAAGCCGTCACCGGAGCAACTGGCGGCGGTCAACGCACAGTACGGCTTCGACCGGCCGGTGATCGTTCAGTACCTCGATTACCTGGGTGGCCTGTTGCGCGGCGATCTCGGCACGTCCTACATCCGCAAACAGCCGGTGACCGACATCATAGGGCAGCAGGTGGGTGCGACCGTGACGTTGACCATCACCGCGCTGCTGGCTGCCTGGTTCATTGCCGTTGCCGTGACGCTGCTGACCGCGCACCGGAGCCGCTCGTTGGCTGCGGTTGGCTCGGCGCTCGAGACCCTGTTGGCCGCCCTACCGCAATACTGGTTGGGCATCGTGCTTCTTGTCGTCTTCGCGTTCCATCTGCACGTGCTTCCGGTCGTCGGTGACGGGGGTTTCGAAGGACTCGTGCTTCCGGTGTTGACGCTCGCGTTGCCGCTGGCGGGCTACCTCGGTCAGGTGACCCGCGACGAGTTCTCATCAGCGATGGAGCAGCCGTTCGCGGTATCGGCAAGGGCGCGAGGGCTCAGCGATTTCGGTGTGCGTTGGCGTCACGCCCTGCGTCACGCCGTGCTGCCGGCAATCACGCTCTCCGGATGGGCGCTGGGCTCGCTGTTCTCCACCGCCGTGATCGTGGAGTCGGTGTTCGTGCGGCCTGGCCTCGGTCGGGTGCTCGTCGACGCGGTCACATCCCACGACATGCCGGTGGTGATCGGGGTGACATTGTTGGTCGCCGCGGTGTACGTGATCGCGAATCTTCTTGTCCGCGTGGCCTTTGTGCGCGTCGACCCACGACTTCGGGGCGTATGACGATGGCTGTCAACGTCGTAGATGCGATATCAGTGGGCTCGGGCCTGCGGATCCGGCGGGGCCGCGCGTTCCGGCCCGCCGTGTACCTCGCCGCACTCTTGTTGGCACTGGTGCTGTTTTGGGCCGCCGTGCCGTCGCTGTTCACGAGTGGATCGCCGTTCGACACCAACATCGAAGCGGCACTGCAGGGGCCGTCGCTCGAGCACTGGTTTGGCACGGACGCGTCCGGTCGCGACATCTACACCCGCGTCGTGTTCGGTGCCCGCAGTTCGCTGTTGATCGGCGTCGGCGCGACCGTACTGGCACTGCTGGCCGCGATCGCGTTCGGCTTCGCCGCCGGGCTCGGTGGGCACATCTCCGACGGCGCGATCAGCCGCTTCCTCGAGGTGGTGCTCGCGCTGCCGGGCCTACTACTCGCGCTGCTGTTCATCGCGATGTTCGGGCCCGGTGTGGTAACCGAGATCGTAGCGGTGGCGATCGGGTCGGCAGCCGGCTATGCGTGGATGGTGCGCGGCCAGGTGATCGCCGTCAAGGGCTCCGATTACGTCAGCGCCGCACGGGCTTTGGGGCACCAGCCCCGTCAGATCATCACCCAGCACGTGTTCCCGAACGCGATGCGGCCGCTGGTGGTGCTCGCGACGATGGGCATCGGCCAGTCCATCGTGTGGGCGTCGTCGCTGAGCTTCCTCGGTCTCGGTGTGGCGCCGCCCGCCCCGGAGTGGGGCGCGATGCTCGACGCCGGCCGCGACTTCGTGTCGACGGCGTGGTGGCTCGAACTGTTCCCCGGCCTCGCAATCGTCGGCTGCACGCTGTCGGTCACCGTGCTCGGTCGCTACCTCCAACAGCGCCTGGAAGGGCGGCTTACATGACAGCGCTGCTTGACGTTGAGGACCTCACCGTCGCGTTCGGAGCCGGACGTGATCGCCGAGAGGTGGTGCGCGGCGTCACTTTTGCGGTGTCGCCCGGTGAGTGTTTCGCGATCGTCGGCGAATCGGGCTCGGGCAAGAGCGTCACCGCGCGCACGCTGCTCGGCTTGACGGGCTCCTCGTCCCACGTCGAAGCAGCCGCACTCGAGCTGCATGGAAAGTCCCTGCTGCACAACCGCGATCGGGACTGGCGGCGCATTCGTGGCCGCGAGGTCGGGTTCGTGCTGCAGGATGCACTCGTGTCGCTCGATCCCCTCCGCACGGTCGGCAGCGAGATCGCCGAGACGCTGCGGGTGCACAAGTACGGTCCGCGCGCCAAGCGGCGCAAACGCGTGCTCGAGTTGCTGACTGCGGTCGGCGTCCCAGAGCCGGAACTGCGCGCACG
Organism: Mycobacterium sp. ACS1612; assembly: GCF_001667505.1. GTDB lineage: Bacteria > Actinomycetota > Actinomycetes > Mycobacteriales > Mycobacteriaceae > Mycobacterium. The sequence goes on along the minus strand of NZ_LZHZ01000076.1, from coordinate 118,503 downwards.
TCAGTTGCCGCACGAGCTGTCCGGCGGCCAGCGGCAGCGTGCGCTCATTGCCTCGGCGATCGCGCTGGATCCGCCGCTCGTGATCGCCGACGAACCTACGACCGCGCTCGACGTCACAATTCAGGCGCAGATTCTCGATTTGTTGCAAGCGATGAAAGACGGTGGCACCGGCCTGATTCTGATCAGCCACGACCTCGCGGTGGTGCGCCGCCTCGCCGACCGCGTCGCGGTGATGCGCGATGGACTGTTCGTCGAGCATGGTGCCGTCTCCGACGTGCTTGAGCGGCCCAGCCATCCGTATACCCGGGCGCTACTCGATGCGGTTCCCGCGGCGCATCGTAAGGGCACCAGGTTGTCGGACCTGCCGCCGCGGCGAGTTCACCGGTTGCGCCGCACGGACGCTCCCTCGCACGGCGTGGTGCTGCAAGCCGACGGCCTCGTGAAACGTTTCCGCGGTCCGGACAAGGTAGAACGCACTGCTGTCCAAGATGTCTCGTTCTCGATCGGCGCCGGCGAGACGCTCGGCATCGTCGGCGAATCCGGCTCGGGGAAGACCACCACCGCCCGCCTTGCATTGGCCTTGCTCGAACCCGACGCGGGAACTGTGCGACTTGCGGGGGAGCCGTGGACCGAGGCCACCGAGGCGCAACGACGGCCGCGTCGCAGGCGTGTCTCCGTGGTCTACCAGGACCCGCTTGGATCGTTCGATCCGCGGTGGACGGTACGGCGAATCATCACCGACGCCCTGCCCGCTGACATCTATCCCGACGCCGAAGCGCGCGGCCGGCGGACGGCCGAACTCCTCGCTGACGTCGGTCTGGCCGCCGAGCATCTTGACCGCAGGCCGCTGCTGCTGTCCGGTGGACAGCGTCAGCGCGTCGCCATCGCCCGAGCGCTCGCACCGGAACCGTCGTTGATCGTGTGCGACGAGCCGGTGTCGGCGCTCGACGTCACCATCCAGGCGCAGGTCCTCGATTTGCTCGCGGAGCTGCAGCAGCAGCTCGGCCTGTCCTATCTGTTCATCTCGCACGACCTCGGCGTCATCCACCACGTCGCCGACCGCGTGCTGGTGATGCGCGATGGGCGAGTCGTCGAATCCGGCACCGCCGCCGAGATTTTCGACTCACCGCGTGATCCCTACACCCGTCAGCTGCTCGCGAGTCTGCCTGCAGCCGACCCCGAACCCGTCATTGGAGGCCTACAGTGACCCGCCAGATCCACCTCAACGCGTTCGATATGAACTGTGTGACCCATATCGTGGCGGGCACGTGGCGACACCCGGAATCGCAGGCCGCACGGTACAAGGACCTGGAATATTGGACCGACCTGGCCAAGCTGCTGGAGCGGGGGCTGTTCGACGGGCTGTTCATCGCCGACGTGCTGGGCATCTACGACGTGTACGGCGGCGGGCCAGAGGCCGCGCTCCGCGCGGGAACCCAAGTGCCGGTGAATGATCCGCTGCTCATCGTGTCGGCGATGGCAGCGGCGACGAAGCATCTCGGATTCGGCATCACTGCGGCCACGTCGTTCGAGCACCCGTATTCATTTGCGCGCCGGATGTCCACACTCGACCATCTCACGAAGGGACGTGTCGGCTGGAACATCGTCACCGGATATCTGGAGAGCGCGGCGCGCAACCACGGGCTCGACACGATCACGCCTCACGCCGATCGCTACGACATCGCCGACGAATACACCGAGGTGCTGTACAAGCTGTGGGAGGGTTCGTGGGAGGACGACGCGGTCGGCGTCGATCCCACCCGCGCCGAGTACGCCGACCCCACGAAGGTGCACCCAATTGAGCACGAGAGCAAACACTTTCGAGTTCCCGGCATCCACCTCTGCGAACCGTCGCCGCAACGGACACCGGTGCTGTATCAGGCAGGTGCCTCCAACCGCGGGCGCCAGTTCGGTGCGGAGAACGCCGAAGTGGTCTTTATCGGCGCACCGACCAAGGAGGTACTCAAGGAGGCCGTGGCGGACATCCGCGCCCGCGCCGTCGCGGCGGGCCGCGATCCGTACGACGTCAAGATCGTGAACGGACACGTCGTCGTCACCGGTGCCACGCAGCAGGCGGCGCAGGCGCGTCACGATGACTTCCGGCGCTACATCGATTCCGAGGGCGCGCTCGCGCTGTGGTCGGGCTGGCTCGGCACCGACCTGTCGCGGTTCAACCTCGACGACCCCGTCGCCGTCACGGACAACGAGTACCTGAAGTCATCGGTGACGATGTTCGGACAGGGACAGTGGACGCTGCGCGATTTCATCGATGCCCACGCGATCGGCGTTGAGGGTGGCTTCACTGTCGGGTCGCCGTCGCAGGTGGCCGACGAACTGCAGGAGTGGGTGGAGGAGACCGACGTGGACGGCTTCAATCTCACCAACGTGATCACCCCCGGCTCGTTCGCTGACTTCGTCACCTACGTCGTGCCCGAGCTGCAGCGGCGCGGCGCATACAAGACCGCCTACAGCGAAGGAACCCTGCGCGACAAGCTTTTCGGCCGGGGGCCGCGGTTGCCGGAGACCCACCGAGCGGCGGCGTACCGCCGTGTGAAAGAAGGAGTGCCGCAATGACCACAACCGTCGAGCCCCTCACGTACGGTTCGGACCGGTTGGCCCAGCTGATCGCAGCGGTTGGCGAAGGCACCCTCGAGCGTGAGCGTACCGGCGAACGACCCTTCGCTGCAATCGATCTCGTGCGACAGGCGGGTCTGGGCGCGTTGCGCATTCCCCGTGAGCAGGGCGGCGGTGGTGCGAGCCTTCGCGAACTGTTCGCCGTCGTGATCGCGTTGGCCACGGCCGACGTGAACGTCGCACACATTCTGCGTGGGCACTTCGCCCACGTCGAGGAGCGCCTGCGTCTCGACGCCGACCAACAGCGGCGTGTCATCGAGCTGGCCTTGAGTGGCGCCATCGTGGGCAACGCGTCGACCGAGATCGGGTCGACGACCATCGGCGAATTCAGCTGGCAGACCCGGCTCACCCGGGACGGCGACGGCTTCCGGCTGAACGGCACGAAGTACTTCACCACCGGCACCCTTTACGCCGACTACGCCGAGGTACTCGCGAGTGATCCGGACGGCGCGACGGTCATCGCGCTGGTCCCCACGGACCGGGCGGGCGTCACCGTGCTCGACGACTGGGACGGCATGGGACAGCGCGCGACCGGTACCGGCACCGCGATCTTCGAGAACGTCACGGTGACGTCCGACGAATTACTGCCCTTCGCGCCGCCGGAGGTCGGCAGCGAGCCGCCGCCGCTGTACCTGTCGGGCGCCTTCTTCCAGCTGTACGTCACCGCGCTGATAGTCGGTGTGCTGCATGCGTTGCGCGAGGACGCTGTCGCGCATGTCCATCAGCGGGCACGCAGCTTCGCATGGGCCCCGACGCTGTCTGCGCCCGATGATCCGCTGTTGCAGCGCGAGATCGGCGAGATCGCCGGCGCCGCGTTCGCGGCCGAGGCGACGGTGCTGGCTGCGGCTGACGCGCTCGCGGTCGCCTTCGACGCCGCTGTGGCCGACACCGATCCGGACCTGAATCTGGCGCACGAGGCGTCGCTGCGGGCGGCCGAGGCCAAGGTCGTGGTCGACGCACTCGGACAGAAGGCGGCATCGCAGGTGTTCGACGTCGGCGGCGCGTCGGTGGTGCGGCAGTCGCATCTCCTGGATCGCCATTGGCGCAACATCCGGACGCTGGCCTCGCACAACCCGACCTCCTATAAGGCGCAGGCCATCGGCGCGTTCTACGTCCGCGGCACGCGGCTTCCGGGAAGCGGGTACTTCTGATGACGGCGTCGCAGACACAGGCCGACGCGCTTCGGGTCGATGAGTTACGCCTGCTGGAGGCTGAAGCAGTGCACATCATCCGGGAGGTCGTTGCAGAACTGGAACGCCCGGTGTTGCTGTTCTCGGCAGGCAAGGACTCGATCGTGCTCTTGCGGTTGGCGGAGAAGGCGTTTCGGCCGTTTCCGCTGCCGTTTCCCGTCATGCATGTTGACACAGGCCACAACTTCGAGGAGGTGATCGAGTTCCGCGACCGCAGGGTCACCGGACAGGGGCACCGGCTGATCGTGGCGTCGGTGCAGGAGTCGATCGACTCGGGCCGGGTGGCGGATCCTGGCCCTGGTGCGTCGCGCAACCGCCAGCAGACGCGCACCCTGCTCGACGCGTTGGAAGCGGGCGGGTTCGACGCCGCGTTCGGCGGTGCGCGTCGCGACGAGGAGCGGGCCAGGGCCAAGGAGCGCATCCTGAGCTTCCGCGACGAGTTCGGGCAATGGGATCCGCGTGCACAGCGCCCCGAGCCGTGGTCGCTGTACAACGGCCGGATCCGCAAGGGCGAGCAGGTGCGGGTGTTCCCGCTGTCGAACTGGACCGAACTCGACGTGTGGCGCTACATCCAGCTCGAAGGTCTGGAATTGCCGTCGATCTACTTCGCGCACGAGCGTGAGGTTTTCGAGCGTGACGGCATCCTGCTCGCGGTGTCGAAATACACCCGCGCCGCCGATGGCGAAACGGCGCAGCGCGAATGGGTGCGCTATCGCACCGTCGGCGATCTGACAATCACCGGAGCTGTCCGCTCGCGGGCCACTGACATCGAAGGAGTGATCGCCGAGATTTCGGCGGCGACCGTTTCCGAGCGTGGTGAGACCCGCGCCGACGACCGCACGTCGGCGGCAGCGATGGAAGACCGCAAGCGTGAGGGGTATTTCTGATGTCCTCGACTCGTCAGCTGTTGCGCATTACCACCGCGGGGTCGGTCGACGACGGCAAGAGCACGTTGATCGGCCGCCTGCTGCACGACACCGACAGCCTGCCGCTCGATCACCTCGAGGCGGTCACGGACGCCGCGGGCGAACCCGATCTGGCTGCACTGTCCGATGGGTTGCGTGCCGAGCGCGAACAGGGCATCACCATCGACGTCGCCTACCGCTTTTTCTCCACCGACACCCGCAGCTACATCCTGGCCGACACCCCCGGGCATGAGCGCTACACCCGCAACATGTTCACCGGTGCATCCAACGCCCACGTCGCCGTGCTCCTCGTCGATGCGCGCGCCGGCGTGCTGCGGCAAACCAACCGGCACGCCAGGATCGCGAAGCTGCTCGGCATCGAGCACTTCGTGGCGGCCGTCAACAAAATCGACCTCGTCGATTTTGCTCAGGACCGATTCGACGAAGTCTCAGACCAGCTCAGCCATGTGGCGGCCCGTCTCGGCGCTGTGGAACTGGTCGTCATCCCGATCGCGGCCAAGCTCGGCGACAACGTGGTGCACCACTCCGCCCGCACGCCGTGGTACCGCGGTCCCACCCTTCTGGAATACCTGGAGGGCGTGGAGCTTTCGGCGCCGCACCCGCAGCCGGACAAGTTGCGGTTGCCGGTGCAATGGGTCTCACGTCCCACTGCTGACCAGCGCCGCCGGTACACCGGACGACTTTCGGCGGGCACGCTCAGCGTTGGTGACCCGGTGGTGAGCTTGCCCGCCGGAACACGTTCGACTGTCACGGCCGTCGATACCCTCGATGCCGACCGCACGACCGCCGTGGCGCCGCTCTCGGTGGCCATCGAGCTGGCCGACGACATCGACGTCGGTCGCGGCGACGTCTTCGTCAGCGGCGGTCCCGACGTCGAATTGCCGGTCCTGGCACGCGAACTCGTCGCCACCGTGTGCTGGTTCGCCGATACCCCGTTGCGGGCCGGCGACCGCTTGGCGCTCAAGCAGGGCACCCGCACTGTCCGTGCCACGGTGCAGGAACTACACACGCGATTGGACCCGGAGTCACTCGAGGAGATCGACAATCCGGTCGAGCTGGTGCTCAACGACATCGGTGCGGTGACGCTGCGAACCAGCTCGATCGTCATCGCCGATCCCTACGTCGAGAACCGTGACAGCGGCGCACTGATCCTGACCGACGAGACGACCAACGATACGGTCGGTGCCGGCACCATCAGCGAAGCGCGGGAGGTCAAGCCCGGCGCCCAGACGCGCAACGACATCCGTTGGCACCCCTCCTCACTGGATCGCGGACACAGGTGGTCGACGACCGGACAACGCGGCGCAACGGTCTGGTTCACGGGTCTGCCCGCCTCCGGTAAGTCGACCATCGCGGTGGCCGTGGAGCGTGCGCTTGTTGAATCGGGCCGGGTAGCCTACCTTCTCGACGGCGACAACATCCGCCACGGCTTGTCCGACGATCTGGGCTTCTCGGCGGGTGACCGTGCCGAGAACATCCGTCGCGTGGGTCATCTCACCCGGTTGTTCGCCGACGCCGGCGTCATTGCGCTGGCCTCGTTGGTGTCACCACTGAAGTCCGACCGCGAGATCGCCCGCGCGCTGAGCGAGGCGGCCAAACTCCCGTTCATCGAAGTGTTCGTGGCCACACCGCGAGAAGAATGCGAACGGCGCGACCCAAAGGGGTTGTACGCGAAGGCCCGTGCCGGTCAGCTCAAGGGACTCACCGGCGTCGACGCCCCCTATGAACCACCGGAGAACCCGGACCTGACACTGGACACCACCGGTGCCGACATCGACGCGTTGGTGGCGCAAGTGATCGATCTAGTAAAGCGACTCTGACCACGGCTGACAGCCGTACGATCGTGCCGTGACAAGGCCCGAGATCCTTCGAGATGTGCCGTTGGCGGAGGAGATCCTCGAGTCCCACCGCCACCGGGCCCGCGGCGACGACGAGGGATATGACGCGTACAAGGCACATGTGTACCGCGTGGTGAACTTCGCCCGCGCACTCACCCCGGATCGACCCGATCGCGACGACAAGCTCGCGATCGCCGCGGCGTTTCACGACCTGGCCGTGTTCGACACGCTTGACTACCTCGTGCCGTCGATCGAGGCGCAGGACGCATGGTTGCAGCAGACCGGCCGTGAGGCTTGGTCCGCGGAATTGGCGCTCACCGTCGCCGAGCATCATCGGCTGTTCAAGTACGGTTCGAGCCGCCCGCACGCGCCACTGGTGGAGGCTGTTCGCCGAGCCGATCTCATTGATGTCAGCCAGGGTTTGGTCCGCTTCGGTGTACCGGGCTCCTACGTCAAGGAAGTCCGAGCCGCCTTCGACGCCAGCGTTTTCTTCAAGCGTGTGATCCCCTCGGGCACGGTGCGGGCGATCCGAAAACTGCAGCAACCCGGCTTCCTGCGTCCCGGCAACGCGCTGGTTCGATCGGGCCACCGAGGCGCCGATCGTTGAAGAACGTTCAGCCCGCCTCTGGTCCGGCCACCAGATTCGGTGGTGTGCCGCCGCCGGCGAAGACTTCGATCTGACTCATCGCCACGCGCCACGCCCGTTCCCACGCTCCGGCGGTGCTTCCGGCTACGTGCGGGGTCAGCAGGAGGCCGGGCGCGGACCACAGCGGATGGCCGACCGGCAACGGCTCTGGATCGGTGACGTCGAGTGCAGCCCGGAGACGGCCGGACGTCAACTCCGCGACCAGTGCGTCGGTATCGACCGAGCCCCCTCTGCCCACACGTTGACAACTACAGTGCCGTCGCGCAGCTTGGCGAGGAACTCGGCGTTGATGATGTGACGTGTCGACTCGTCTCCCGGCAGCATCGCAACCACCACATCGGCGTCCGGCAGCAGTGTGTCGATGTCTGACAGCGCGTGGATGCCCTGCCTTGGTCGCCGCCCGACCAATGTCACCTCGGTCTCGAACGGTGCCAGCCGGGCGGCGAGATTGACTGCCAGGTCACCTGCGCCGAGTACCACGACCCGCTTGCCGATCAAGGTCTCGGTGTCCTTATCGCGCCAGATGCCTTCTGACTGCTGTTCGTTGAACAGCCGGAGGTCTCGATAGATGGCGAGTAGCGCGGCGACCACCCACTCCGCAGACGAGCCGCCGTGTGCACCGCGCCCGTTGGACAACATCACACCGTCGGGCAGGAGCGGCAGCCACTGCTCGTAGCCCGCGTTGAGCGTCTGGATGAGACGCAAGTCCGGCAACTCGACAAATCTGGCGCCGATGGCCGCAGCGTTCTCATAGCCAACCACGACCACAGTGGCGTTATGGAGTTCCGGTGGCCACGGGTCACCAGGCTGGTAGTAAACCGCCTCCACAGCAGCGGGGGTCTCCATTGCCTCGAGCCCGAGGCCCAGTGGCACCAGAACTTTCAGCCGTTTCGCTTTGGTCTTGCTCTCATCAGAGTCCAGGTCAATCAACGGCACACGACTCATCGCGGATTTTTTTCGCCGGCCTCGACCGCGATTGCGAGCCTGTTATCCGGTGGCGCCACCGGGCACGTCGCGAAGTCCGTGAAAGAGCACGGCAGGTTCGACGCGCGGTTGAAGTCCAGCGCCACCGTCCCGTCGGCGTCAGGTCCTTCGACCGCCAGTGATCGGCACGCGGGGTAGGTCGTGACGCCGCTGGTGGCATCGGTGAACAGCACGTGCAACGCACCGTCCGGCCTACCGAACGCGACCAATTGAGCGGGGGCACCGGCCAATTCGAAGTCGATGACACCGACGGCGTTGTGGTGGTGCTCCAACCCCTCGACCACCGCACCGGTCGTGACGTTCTGCGGCTGCTCGAACGGCGTGAAGGTGCCGGTTGCGCGCCAGCGCTCACTCGGCGGATATGCGGGAATGCCGCGGTACGCCTGCAGGTGCGGCGACTTCGGATCGTGCACTCGCAACGCCACCGACCCGGTCCGGCGGATAACCTCGATACGGCGATCGCCGTCGTCGACGAGCAGGCCGGGCGCGCCCTCAACGGGTTCCAGCCGCTCCGTGCCCTCGACGCCCTCCACGTATACCGCATCGGAGTCCGCGCGCCACCGGCCGGGAAGGTCGCTGACCGTCTCGAATTCGTCGGTCAGCCAGTACAACCCGGTCAGACTGACCCAGCCCAGCGGATCCCCGTAATAGCGTTCGCGCTCGCGGTGCCAGTCATCCCACGCGGCCCCGAACGCCGTGTCTGCGACGTCGGTGCTCACTAGAGCGTCGCCGGAGCCAGTCCGCCGCGGCGCACCAACTCGCCCCACACGGCGAACGCCTCGGCGTGCTCGGCGGTCGCCGTGCCGCCGGCCAGCGCCACCAGACCCGAGGCCAGTCGTCCGATGCCGACGCCGGTTTCGTGCACCACGCGCACCAGTTCGTCGAAGGCTTCATGATCGGAACAACCGCGCAACCCGACGAGGATGCCCGTTGCCACGTCGATCACCCGACGCGAAGTGTCGTCACCAATGCGAGAACCCATGGCAGCCATCGTGCGCGACGAAGCCGCCGCCGACAAGGCATCGACCCACAGTGATCCTGAAGCGCTACCTACCTGTCATCCCGCCGCTACCCGCGCTACATCGGTGCGTTGGCCGGCTGGAACACCCCGGAGCTGTCGGCCTCTTCCTCGGCGCGGATGACGTGCACCACCGCGTTGATCAACGCCAGATGGGTGAACGCCTGCGGGAAGTTGCCCAGATGCCTACCGGTGCGCGGCTCGATCTCCTCTGCGTAGAGATGCAGCGGGCTTGCGAACGACAGCAGCCGCTCGCACAGGTGCTTGGCCCGGTGGATCTCGCCGATCTCGACCAGCGCCGACACCAACCAGAACGAGCAGATCGTGAACGTGCCCTCCTCGCCCGACAAACCATCGTCGGTTTCCTCGACGCGGTAGCGCAGCACCAGGCCGTCCTCGGTCAACTCGTCGGCGATGGCCAGCACCGTGGCGCGCACCCGCGGGTCGTCGGCGGGCAGGAACCGGGTCAGCACGGCCAACAGCAGCGACGCATCGAGCGCGTCGTCGCCGTAGCGCTGCGTCAACACGCCGCGCGAGTCCACACCGTTGGCCAGGATGTCGGCCTTGATCTCCTCGGCGATGGCGCGCCACTGCTGCGCGTAGGACTTCTCGCCCTCCAGTTCCGCCAGCTTCGAACCGCGATCCAGCGCCACCCAGCACATGATCTTGCTCGAGGTGAAGTGCTGCGGCTCGCCGCGCACCTCCCAGATGCCGCGGTCGGGTTCACGCCAGTGCTTGATCGCCTCTTCGACCTGCTGCTTGAGCACCGGCCACAGGCTGTCGGAGATCTGCTCGCGCGATTTGGCATGCAGGTAAACCGAATCCAGCATGGTGCCCCAGATGTCATGCTGCATCTGGTTGTAGGCGCCGTTGCCGATGCGCACCGGCCGCGCGTTGTCGTAGCCGGACAGGTGGTGCAGCTCTTCTTCGACGAGGCTGCGTTCGCCGCCGACGGCGTACATCACCTGAAGCGGATGGCGCTCACCGTTGTTGGCGCCCGACACGTCGGCGATGAACGCGAAGAAGTCGTCGGCCTCACGGTCGAGGCCCAACGTGTACAGACCCCACAACGCGAACGTCGAATCGCGCACCCACGCGTAGCGGTAGTCCCAATTTCGTTCGCCCTGAGGCGTTTCCGGCAGCGACGTGGTGGGCGCGGCCAGTAGTGCGCCGGTGGGCGAGTAGGTCAGGCCCTTCAAGGTCAGCGCGCTGCGCTGCAGGTACGACCGCCACGGATGGTCGGGGAAATCGCCGACGTTGATCCACTGGCGCCAGCATTCGCTGGTCTGCCACATCCGGTCGACGGCTTCGTCGTAGGTCTGCGGCACCGGATGTCTGGACCAACTCAGGGCGACGAAGATGTTGTCGCCCTCTTTCATCCGGGTGCGGGCGCGCGCTTCACGGCCCTCCAGGCCGATGCGCAGATTGGTGGTCAGCCGCAGCGTAGGGTGCGCGTCGGCGTCCCTGCCGGCGCGCGCGATCGCCTCGCCGTAGGCCTGCGCCGAGTACTCCCAGGTGGCGTTGATCCGGTGGTAGTCGAACGACGGCTCACAGCTCATCACCAGTTCCACGGTGCCGCTGACGCAGCGCACGGTGCGCAGCAGGATGTGCTCGGCGTCCCAGTCCATCGGTGTGCGTCGGTGGGTGCGCGAGCGTGTCTCGATGTCGTGCCACGGCCCCATCACCAGGGCGTCGCGCACGATCATCCAGCCGGTGTGGGTCTGCCAGGTGGTCTCCAGGATCAGGCTGCCGGGCAGATACCGTCGCGCCGCGGGCACCGACACCCCGTACGGGCTGAGCCGGAAATGCCCTGCGCCCCGGTCCAGGATGGCGCCGAACACGCTGGGGGAGTCCGGCCGCGGCACGCACAGCCACTCCACCGAACCTGCCGACGAGATCAGGCAGGTGTTCTCGCAGTCGGACAAAAAGGCGTAGTCCGCGATGGGCGGGAATGGGTTGCGCAGCGACCCGCTACTGGTAAAAGGCACCGGCGCCGTCACGGCGAACTGGGCTTCGGCCTGGCCGGGTTTGGACCCGTTGGCCTCGGCTGCGCCGTCGGCAGGCTCGGTGTCTTGCAGCGTCATTCCGACATCATCGACTGCCGAACGCCCCGTCGTCCACTCGTCGGGCTGCGTGTCCGCCTGCGGTCGACTCAGCGGCGGGCAAACTCCGGCACGTGCTCGGGCAGCGGACCGATCGCGATCGCGTAGCCGGCCACCACGCGCAGGGCAGGCACCCGGGCGGCCAACCGCACCAGAAGCGGCGGCTCGGCGGTCCGACCTGGCGAAACCGCGACCGCAATGACGCGGGCGTGGACGGCCCGCTGCGCCGCCTGAACCAACGCGGCGGGCAGCCAGCGCCGTGCCTGCACCCGGGCCAACAGCTTGGGGGTGACTGTGCCGCGCCGCAGCGGGCGCGCCAGCGCGGCGCCCGCCGCCACCGCGTCGGCGACGGCCAGGTTGATCCCGACGCCGCCGACCGGCGACATGGCGTGCGCCGCATCCCCGATCAGCAACAGGCCGTCGGCGTACCAGCGGTGCAACCGGTTGAGTTGCACGTCGAGCAGTTTGACATCGTCGAACGACCTCAGCGAGGTGACGTGGTCGGCAAGCCAAGGCACCAGCGCCACCACCTCGCGGTGCAGCGTCTCGATGCCTTGCGCACGCAACTGGGCGTCGCGGCCCTTGGGAATGACGAACGCGCACTGGTAGTAATCCCCGCGGTCGATGACCACCAGCGCGTGCCCGGTGCCGAGCACGCCTGCCAGACCGTGCGGGTCGTCGGGGTTGCGTGGCAACCGGAACCACCACACGTCCATCGGCGCGCCGAAGTTCTTGGGTGTCAACCCCATTGCCGTGCGCAGCGTCGACGAGCGGCCGTCGCAGGCCACCGTCAACGCGGCGTGCAATTCCCGGTCCTGGCCGTCGCTGTCGCGGTAGCGGACACCGACGACCTTGTTGCCGTTTCGAATCGGGCCGAGCACCTCGGTGCTTCTCAGCAGCGTGAACGTCGGCTCCTTTTCGGCTGTAGCGGCAAGCAATTCGAGGAAGTCCCATTGCGGCACCAACGCAATGTGCTTGTGCGGACCGGGAATTCGGCTCAGGTCCACACCCACCTCGGTGCCCTGGACAGTCATCGTCAGCGTCTCGATCACGCGGTGCGGCACATGGGCGAACTCGTCGGCAAGACCGAGCTCGTCGAGCATTCGCAGCGTGCTGGCGTGCACGGTGTCGCCGCGGAAGTCGCGCAGGAAGTCTGCGTGTTTCTCCATCACTGTGACCTCGACGCCGCCGCGCGCCAGCAGCAGGCCCAGCATCATGCCCGCGGGCCCGCCGCCGGCGATCACACAAGTGGTCTTGTCCGCAGGCATCAGGTCATTTTCGCATCGCCTACGCTGGCCGGGTGGGCGGCTTCCTCAACTGGTGGGATGGCGTCGAACTGTGGCTGTCCGGGCTGCCGTTCGTTGCGCAGACCGCCGTGGTGATGCCGGTCGTGCTGGCCCTCGCCTATGGCATCGCCATCCTGCTCGACGGTGCGCTGGGCAACGGCATCCGGCTGATGCGGCGGGTGCGCCATCAAGACGAGGACGAGGAGTAAGCCATGCCGCGATCTCGGGTCACCTTGGTGCTCGTCATTCTCGTGGTCCTGGTGATCGTGACGTGGCTGCTAACTCGTTACGCGGGCTAAGCCGCCGCTGAGCGTGTGCTCGAACTCTGTTATTCTTCGCGCCATGCGCACAGCGACCGGCAACAAGAGCGGCCACATACTGGCCCTCATTGCCGTGGGTTTCTCGGCTGTCGCAGATGTCTGTTGTTGTCGCTGACTCCATATCCGTCCGCGGTCTGGTGTCGGTAGCGGCTGTCTGGATGCCCAGGTACTGATTACTCGCCTTGCCGTCGCGACGGGCTCGTCCGTTCGTCCCCGGTAAGGAAGGTCCTCAATGGTCAACATCCGCAAATCCTGGCGCTACGGCGCCATCTTCGCTGCGACGGCGACCCTGCTCGCGGGCTGCGGCGGCGGCTCCAGCGACGTGGCAGGAGGCAGTTCGACGGCGGCTGCGGACACCACGCTGACGCTGGTCGCCTACGCGGTGCCGGAGCCGGGCTGGAGCAAGATCATTCCGGCGTTCGCGGCGACCCCCGAAGGCAAAGGCGTCGCGGTGACCACGTCCTACGGCGCGTCGGGCGACCAGTCGCGGTCCGTCGTCGACGGCAAGCCCGCCGACATCGTGAACTTCTCGGTGGAGCCCGACGTCACCCGCCTGGTCAAGGCCGACAAGGTGGCCAAGGACTGGAACGCCGACGCCACCAAGGGCATCCCGTTCGGGTCCGTCGTTTCGCTCGTCGTGCGCAAGGGCAACCCGAAGAACATCAAGGACTGGGATGACCTGCTGCAGCCCGGGCTCGAGGTGGTCACCCCGAGCCCGCTGAGCTCCGGATCCGCCAAGTGGAACCTGCTGGCGCCGTACGCAGCCAAGAGCGACGGTGGCAAGAACCCCCAGGCCGGGCTCGACTTCGTCAACAAGCTGGTCACCGAGCACGTCAAGACCAGGCCGGGCTCCGGCCGCGAGGCCACCGACGTCTTCCTGCAGGGCACCGGCGACGTGCTGATCAGCTACGAGAACGAGGCGATCAACACCGAGCGGCAGGGCAAGCCCGTCGAGCACATCAACCCGCCGCAGACGTTCAAGATCGAGAACCCGGTCGCTGTGGTGACTTCGAGCGCACACCTGGACAAGGCCACCGCGTTGAAGAACTACCTGTTCACCAAGGAAGGACAGAAGATCTGGGCGCAGGCCGGCTTCCGTCCCGTTGACCCGTCGGTGGCCCAGGACTTCGCCGCGGACTTCCCGGCGCCGCAGAAGTTGTGGACCATCGCGGACCTGGGAGGATGGAGCGCGGTTGATCCCGCGTTGTTCGACAAGGACAACGGCAGCATCACCAAGATCTACAAGCAGGCGACTGGATGACAGCTACTGTCGAACCCAATCCGGAGGCGACCCGGCCAGAACTCACCGGAAACGGTGAGGGCGGCCGGGCGCCCGGCCTCTTCAGAGGGCGGTACGGGACGACGACGCTGCGGGTGGGCGCGGCATCAATCTGGCTGAGCATCATCGTGTTGCTGCCGCTGGCAGCGATCGTGTGGCAGTCAGCCGGCGGCGGGTGGAGTGCTTTCTGGAAAGCCGTCACCTCGAACGCGGCGCTGGAGTCGTTCCGGGTGACTCTGTCGATCTCGGTGGGCGTCACGGTGGTCAACCTGATGTTCGGCCTGGTGGTGGCCTGGGTGCTGACTCGTGACGACTTTCCCGGCAAGCGTCTGGTGGACTCCGTCATCGACCTGCCGTTCGCGCTGCCGACGATCGTCGCCAGCCTTGTGATGCTCGCGCTGTACGGACCGAACAGCCCGGTGGACCTTCATCTGCAGCACACCAAATGGGGAGTCGGGGTGGCGCTGCTGTTCGTCACGCTGCCGTTCGTGGTGCGCTCGGTGCAGCCGGTGCTGCTGGAACTCGACCGCGAAACCGAGGAAGCGGCTGCCTCGCTGGGCGCCAACAACGCGACCATCTTCACCCAGGTGATCCTGCCCGCCCTGCTGCCGTCCCTGCTGTCCGGTGCGGGCCTGGCCTTCTCGCGCGCCATCGGTGAGTTCGGCTCGGTGGTGCTGATCGGCGGGGCAGTGCCCGGTGAGACCGAGGTGTCGTCGCAGTGGATCCGCACCCTGATCGAGAATGACGACCCCACCGGCGCGGCCGCGATCTCCATTGTGCTGCTTGTGGTTTCGTTCGTGGTGCTGTTCATCTTGCGCGCCGTGGGATCGCGGGCGGCCAAGCGTGAGGAACTTGCGCAATGACTCTGTCGCCCGCCGTCCGGCATCTGCTCCGCTATGTTGCTTTGGCCTACATCGGGATTCTGGTGATCGTGCCCGTCGGCCTGATCCTGTGGCGCACGTTCCAGCCCGGTATCGGAACCTTCTTCGCCTCGATCACCACCCCGGCGGCACTGTCGGCGTTGCAGCTCTCACTGCTCGTGGTGGCCATCGTGGTACCGCTCAACGTCTTGTTCGGGGTACCGACAGCGTTAGTGTTGGCGCGCAACAGATTTCGCGGCAAGAGCGCACTGCAGGCGGTGATCGACCTGCCGTTTGCGGTGTCACCCGTCGTGGTCGGTGTCGCACTGATCCTGCTGTGGGGTTCGGCGGGCTTGTTCGGGTTCGTCGAGAACAACCTCGGCCTCAAGATCATCTTCGGTTTCCCGGGCATCGTGCTGGCGAGCATCTTCGTCACGGTGCCATTCGTGATCCGGGAGGTCGAACCGGTGCTGCACGAGATCGGCACGGATCAGGAAGAAGCCGCCGCAACGCTGGGATCGCAGTGGTGGCAGACGTTTTGGAAGGTCACCCTTCCTTCGATCCGGTGGGGGCTCACGTACGGCGTGGTGCTGACGATCGCCCGCACCCTTGGTGAGTTCGGTGGCGTGATCATGGTGTCGTCCAACCTGCCGGGGACTTCGCAGACCCTCACTCTGTTGGTGGCGGACCGGTACAACCGCGGCAACGAGTACGGCGCATACGCCGTGTCCACACTGCTGATGACGGTCGCGGTGATCGTCCTGATCGTTCAGATCATTCTTGACGCCAGGCGTTCGCGCGCGAGCAAGCAGGCATAAGGAGAACGGACAAATGACAGACGCTATCGTCGTGCGGGGTGCCAACAAGCACTACGGCGACTTCGCGGCGCTGGACAACGTCGACTTCAAGGTGCCGTCCGGGTCGCTTACCGCGCTGTTGGGACCCAGCGGCTCCGGCAAGTCCACCCTGCTGCGCGCCATCGCGGGGCTCGACCTACCCGACACCGGCACCATCACCATCAACGGCCGCGACGTCACGCGTATCCCGCCGCAGCGGCGCGGTATCGGCTTCGTGTTCCAGCACTATGCCGCGTTCAAGCATCTGACTGTCCGCGATAACGTCGCATTCGGGTTGAAGATCCGCAAGCGGCCGAAGGCCGAGATCAAGGAGAAGGTCGACAACCTGCTGGAAGTGGTGGGGCTGGCCGGTTTTCAGACCCGCTATCCCAATCAGCTCTCGGGTGGGCAGCGCCAGCGCATGGCGTTGGCGCGGGCGCTCGCGGTCGATCCTGAAGTGTTGCTCCTCGACGAGCCGTTCGGTGCGCTGGATGCCAAGGTCCGAGAAGACCTGCGCGCGTGGTTGCGACGACTGCACGACGAAGTCCACGTCACCACCGTGTTGGTCACCCATGATCAGTCGGAGGCGCTCGATGTCGCCGACCGGATCGCGGTGCTCAACAAGGGGCGCATCGAGCAGGTCGGTTCGCCGACGGAGGTGTACGACGCGCCCGCCAACGCGTTCGTGATGTCGTTCCTCGGCGCGGTGTCGTCGCTGAACGGCTCGCTGGTCCGGCCGCACGACATCCGCGTCGGGCGCAACCCGGAGATGGCGATCGCGGGCGGAGACGACTCGGTACAGGCCACCGGGGTGTTGCGGGCCACCATCGACCGAATTGTCATGCTGGGCTTCGAGGTTCGCGTCGAGTTGACCAGCGCGGCCGATCACACGCCGTTCACCGCGCAGATCACCCGCGGCGACGCCGAGGCGCTCGGCTTGAAGGAAGGCGACACGGTGTACGTGCGCGCCACCCGGATCCCTCCGTTGCCCGGCGGCACGGAGATTCCACGGTCGGACAACGCCGACGAGGACGAGGCGCTGACGAAGGCCTAGATTTCTCTGCGTGAGCTGGGCCCAGGCGCAAGCTGGGGCTGCTCGCGCAGTTATGTGGCTGTCCGGACCAGCAGCACCGGATGCCCGTCCGGTCCGTTCGGAACCGGGTAGAAACTGCGGTGCGTGGTCGGATCGACCGCCACCACGTGCGCCCCGTCTGCCAGATGACCAGAACCCAGCAGGGTGAGCGCACGATCACGAAGTTCGAGCACGGTGACGGTGCCGCTCTCTGCTGCAACGTACAACCGATGGGCGGCAGCGTCGTAGGCGAGAACATCGGGGTCCTCGCCGACGGGGTTGGCGCCCATCACATGCCAGTCGTTTTCGTCGACGGTGACCAGCGTGGCGTTGTGATCGCATGCCACGAATGCCAACCTGTCAGATGAGTCGACGCTCACACCGTGCGGATGGTCGCAGCCCGGTAGCGCGACTCGTCTTTCGACGGCCTTTGCGCCGGGGTCGACGACGGCCAACTCGTTGCGACCCTGCACGGCGATCAGCATCCGATCGATCGCCGGGTCGTAGCCCACGTTGCCCACCTCGGCGCCGAGGTCAACCGTGCCGCGTGGTTGCAGTGTCGCTGCGTCGACGACAGTTTCCGTACCAGCCGTCTCGTTGGTGGTCCAGATCGCGTTGCGGCGCAGGTCGTATGCCAACCCGTCGGGATACTCACCCGTCGGCGCGCGCCGGAACTCCGCGCCTGTGTTCTCGTCGACGGCAACCACCTGATTCATGCCCGTCGCCGTTGCAAAGACCCGACCCAAGGCGTTGACGACCAACACGCCGTGCACGTGCGAGATGTTCGGCACCGTTCGGACCACCCGGTTCGCGCGCACGTCGATCTCGATGACCTCGCTGGCGCCCAGATGAGCAACGAACAGAAGACCACGCTCAGTATCGAGGCTCGCGTAATCAAACCGTGAGTTGTCTCCCGGGAGCGCGATGTCGCCTGCGGCGCGCAAAGGGAGCGGCGAAGAGGAATGGGTCGCGCATCCCGTGGCGATCACCGCGACGATGACCACCGCGCGCAGCAGCCTGGCGATCACCGGCTCAGGCCGCTGCGCGGTCCTCGAGAGCCTGATCGAACCGGTCCAGCACCGTGTCGGCCACCAGGCGGTGCGGGCCGAGGGGAGCGGCCACCGGGATGCCGTGCGCGCGTGCGTATTCGGCTACCCGGTCGGTGATCCGCCCGTGGGCGAGGAACCACGGCGCGATGACCAGTCGGGTGGCACCGCGGCTGCGCAGCGTGTCGGCGGCCTCCGCGAGAGTGGGCTGCGGACCCGTCGCGAAGGCGGTCGTCGTGATCCAGCAGGTGTGCTGCGCCAGATACTCGGCAACCAGCGCGGTGCGCGCATTGGCTTGCGGGCGTGACGAACCCACCGCGGTGACCAGGACGCCGACGTTGGAATCGAGTTGCGACACCCCCGCATGCGTCAGGCGCTGCCGAAGCACCGCGACCAGGCGGTCATCCTCGCCGAGCACGTCCGCCTGTACCGCATTCGTGCCCGACTCCGCGATGAGCGCAGGGATGTCCACCCGCGCGTGATACGCGTCGGCCAACAGCAACGGTACGACGACCGCGTTGCCCCCGGTCGCTGCCAGCACGTCCCGCAGATTGGGAAAGTTCTGCTCGCAGAACGCCACTCGCACGTCGATATCGCGTCGCATCCTGCGGATCGTGTTGGCGACCTCGTGCGCCGAGTCCGCCGATCGGGGGTCAGCGGAGCCGTGCGCGGTGAGGACCAGAGTGCTCATGATGCGTGCAGACCGCATTCCGTTTTCGACGTACCCGCCCACCGGCCGCTGCGCGGATCGGCGCCCTCGGCGGGCTTCGCGGTGCACGGAGCGCAGCCGATCGACGGATAACCCTCGAAGACAAGCGGATTGACCAACACGTCGTTGGCGTCGATGTAGGCCTGCATCTCCTCGTCGGTCCACGCCGCGATCGGGTTGATCTTCACCAGCCCAAAAGCCTTGTCCCAACTGATCAAAGGCGCGTTGGCGCGCGTCGGCGCCTCGACACGGCGAATGCCGGTCACCCATGCGGAGTATCCGCGCAGCGCCGCCGACAGCGGCTCGACCTTGCGCATCCGGCAGCATTCGTTGGGTTCGCGGGCGAACAAGTTCTTGCCGAACAGTTCGTCCTGCTTCTCGACACTGTTCTCCGGCGTGACGTTGACGATGTTGATGTCGTACACCGCCTCGACAGCGTCGCGCGTGCCGATGGTCTCGACGAAGTGGTATCCGGTGTCCAGGAACAACACGTCCACGCCGGGGCGCACCTTGGCGGCCAGGTCGACCAGCACCGCGTCCTGCATGTTGGAGGCCACCACGTAGTCACCGCCGAAGTTCTCGTCGGTCCAGCGCAGCAGATCCAGCGCGTTGGCGCCGTCCAACTCCGCGGCGCCGCGCTCGGCCAGTGCTTGCAGGTCTGTCTCGGTATGCAAATCGGTCACCTTAAATCCGCCTCGTCTGCTCGTACCGCCCACGTCGCGAAACGCTCGCCCTGCTCGCGTTGTTTCACGAAATTGCGGACCACCCTGTCGATGTAGTCGCCCAGCTCGCTGGACAGCACCTTGTGCTGGCGCAGCTTGCGGCCGAACCCGCTGTCCAGGCCCAGGCTGCCGCCCAGGTGCACCTGGAAGCCCTCGACCGAGTTGCCGTTGCCGTCGTCGACCATCTGTCCCTTGAACCCGATGTCGGCGACCTGGATGCGGGCGCACGAGTTGGGGCAGCCGTTGATGTTGACCGTGATCGGCACGTCGAGTTGGGCGTTGATGTCCTCGAGCCGCTTCTCCAACTCCGGCACCAGCACCTGCGCCCGACCGCGGGTCTCGGCGAACGACAGCTTGCAGTACTCGATGCCGGTGCAGGCCATCAGGTTCTTGCGCCACCCCGACGGATTCGACGGCAGACCCAGCGCGTCAAGGCCGGCCACCAGCGCGTCGAGTTTGTCGTCGGGCACATCCAGGATGACCAGCTTCTGGTACGGCGTCAGCCGCACCCGATCCGATCCTGCCGCCTCGACCAGGTCGGCGACCTTCTGCAGGATCGTGCCCGACACCCGACCCGCGATCGGCGCGACGCCGACTGCGTTCTTACCGTTCTTCAGCTTCTGCACACCGACGTGGTCGATCGGGTGCTTGACCGGCTCCGGCGCGGGCCCGTCGATCAGCTTGCGGCCCAGGTATTCGTCCTCGACGACCTGGCGGAATTTTTCCACCCCCCAGTCCTTGATCAGGAACTTCAACCGGGCCTTGCTGCGCAGCCGCCGGTAGCCGTAGTCGCGGAACACCGAGGTGACCGCCTCCCAGACGTCGGGCACCTCTTCCAGCGGAACCCACGCGCCGAGGCGCTGGGCCAGCATCGGGTTGGTCGACAGCCCGCCACCGACCCAGATGTCCAGGCCGGGGCCGTGCTCGGGATGGTTGACGCCGATGAACGCGATGTCGTTGACCTCGTGCGCCACATCCTGCAATCCGGAGATCGCCGTCTTGTACTTCCGCGGCAGGTTCGAGAACGACGGGTTGCCGACGTAGCGACGGACGATCTCGTCGACCGCCCACGACGGGTCGAGCACCTCGTCCAGCGATTCACCTGACAGCGGCCCGCCCAGCACGACGCGGGGGCAGTCGCCGCACGCCTCGGTGGTCTGCAGGCCCACCGCGGCCAGCCGGTCCCAGATCTGCGGCACGTCCTCGATCCGGATCCAGTGATACTGCACGTTCTCGCGATCGCTGATGTCGGCGGTGTCGCGGCCGAACTCAGTGGAGATCTCGCCGATGGTGCGCAGCGCGGCCGCTGACAGCGCGCCGCCGTCGCAGCGCACCCGCATCATGAAGTGCTTGGCCTCGAGCAGATCGGCGTTCTCGTCGCCGGTCCAGGTGCCGTCGTAGCCCTGCTCTCGCTGGGTGTAAAGGCCCATCCAGCGCATCCGGCCGCGTAGGTCCTGCTTGTCGATGCTGTCGAAGCCCTGCTTGGAGTAGATGTCGACGATGCGGCTGCGCACGTTCAGCGCGTCGTCATCCTTCTTGAACTGCTCGTTCGGGTTGAGCGGCTCCCGATAGCCGAGCTTCCATTGGCCCTCGCCACGCGGGCGCTTGACGGGCTTTGCGGTGGTCATATTTGGTGTGGCTCCTTATTGGAGCCGGATCGCGCGATTCACCGGCGGCTGTCCGGCGGCGCAGATCCGGCGGCCAGCTGAAAGAACAGGTGGGCAGGTCAGCGCGTCAAGGCAGACAACAACACGTACAAACGCGCTTGAAGTCGACATGCCGCCGCGCAACCAGCGATACGCGCTGGGGGAAGCAGGCGACAGTCACGTTGCCAATTCTGCCACGGACACCGACATATGCCCTAACCGGGGGAATTTTGTGCTCACGGTGAGCAAAAGTCGGCCCACGTCCCGTCTCTCGTCCTTGTCCTCCTTGTCCCCGCGAACGTTCCTTACCGCTCGAAATTTCGGTGATTTTTCGAGCGGTACGGAACGTTCGGCGCCTGAGGGGTGGCGGAGCGGCTCTGGGAGACTGGCTGTATGACGGTCCGAACGACGCCTGTCGCGCTACCTGACCTGGCGTCGACGCCGGGCCGGCCGTTCGGCATCTATATCCATGTACCGTTCTGCGCGACGCGGTGCGGCTACTGCGACTTCAACACCTACACGCCCACCGAAGTGGGCGGCGCCAACCCGCAGCGATGGCTCGACGCGCTGCGCGTCGAGCTGGGCCTGGCGGCGTCGCGGCTGGGCTCGCCGCAGGTCGACACCGTGTTCGTCGGCGGCGGCACACCTTCGATGTTGGGCGGCGACGGGCTGGCGGCGGTGCTGGACGCGATCCGCGCGCACTTCGGGCTGGCCCCCGATGCGGAGGTGACGACGGAGGCCAACCCGGAGTCCACCTCGCCAGCCTTCTTCGCGCGACTCCGGACGGCCGGGTTCACCCGGTTGTCGCTCGGCATGCAGTCGGTGAGTCCGCACGTGCTCGAGGTACTCGACCGGGTGCACTCACCGGGTCGGGCGCTCGACGCGGCCCGTGAAGCCCGCGCCGCAGGCTTCGACCACGTCAACCTCGACCTCATCTACGGCACACCGGGGGAGACCGACGACGATCTGCACCGCTCGGTCGACGCGGCGATCGACGCGGGCGTCGACCATGTGTCCGGCTACGCGCTGGTGGTCGAGGACGGCACCGCGCTGGCCCGTCGTGTGCGTCGCGGCGAAATCGCGGCCCCCGACAACGACGTGCTGGCGCAGCGCTACGAACAGCTCGACGCGCGGCTGTCCGCCGCGGGCTTCGACTGGTACGAGGTATCCAACTGGAGCAGACCCGGCGGGGAGTGCAGGCACAACATCGGCTACTGGAACGGCGGCGAGTGGTGGGGCGCGGGCCCTGGCGCACACGGCTATGTCGACGCCACCCGTTGGTGGAATGTCAAGCACCCGAACGCATATGCCCAAGCCTTGACCGACGGCCTGCTGCCGGTGGCCGATTTCGAACAGCTGGACGCGGGCACACAGCACATCGAGGACGTGATGCTGCGGCTGCGGCTGCGCGACGGGCTGCCGACGGCGGTGTTGGACGACGACGAACGGGCGCGCGCCGACACCGCGGTATCCGACGGTCTGGTCGGGTTGCGGGGGGATCGGCTGGTGCTCACCGACCGGGGCCGGTTGCTGGCCGACGCCGTGGTGCGCACCCTGCTGAGCTAACAGGCGACCGCGGTCACCTCGACGGACAGGAAGTCACCGATGGAGTGGGCAGCGGGCCAATCGCCCGCCCCCACGGCGCGCCCAACTCCGCCAACCATGCGGACACGGTGTCTGCGATCTCCTGGCAGGACACCCGAGCGGTCCGTCACCTTGGCATCACCGAACTCATGTGTGTATGTGCCGCGAACCCACCGCGCTCTGACACTATTTTGAGAAGTTGTGGAATCTTCCAAATCGCTTTGAACGATTCACACGCGTTGCATCGTTGTGCTCAACGAAAGGCTGACCGAGAGCAAGGGATGCGCGGGGCATGAAGCATGACTGAGGATTCCGAGCAGGCCGCGCTGCTGCGGGCCGTGCACGACGAGCACGGCCAACCGCTGCTGCGCTACGTATTGAGATTGACCAGAGGCGACATGCCGTTCGCCGAGGACGTGGTGCAGGAGTCGCTGCTGCGACTCTGGCGCAAGCCGGAAGTCCTGCAGCAGCCGCCCGAGAACGTGCGCAAGTGGCTGTACACCGTGGCGCGCAATCTGGTCATCGACGACCGGCGCAGCGCGCGCTACACCCGCGAACTGCAAAGCGAGTTCCTGCCCGAGCAGCCAACGCCGGACGTGATCGGTCCGGCTTTCGACAAGTGGATCCTCTCCGACGCGCTGCTGTCGTTGTCTCCGGAGCATCGCAGCGCGATCGTGCGCGCCTACTATCTCGGCCAGACAGTGGCAGATATTGCGCGCCAAGAGGGTATTCCGGAAGGAACAGTCAAGTCCAGGCTTCATTACGCGCTTCGCGCGTTGCGAATCGCGTTGCAGGAAAGGGGGGTTGTGCGGTGACTAATTTCGCATCCGACGACGACCTTGCCGAATGGGACGCCGCGTATGTGCTTGGCGCTCTGAGCCTGGAGGACCGGCGGACCTACGAAGGTTATTTGGCCGCCAACCCGGCGCGGGCCGCCGAACTGACCGAGTTCGCCGGTATGCCGGGCATTCTCAACGCGCTCAGCCGAGACGAAGCGGTCGCGCTGACCGACCTTGCCGGGGCACCACCTGCCGAGCAGCGTCCCGACAACATCGCCTCGCTCGCCCAGGCGGCCGCCAAGCGGCAGCAACGCACCCGGCGAACCTGGCTCGCGGCGGCAGTCGCCTCAGCGGCAGCGCTGTTGATCGCGGGCGGAATCGTCGGCGCGACGGTCTTCCCGGACTCCGCGCCGCCACAGACGGTGGCGATGCAGGCGATGCAGCCGACGCCGCGGGGTGGACTCACCGCCGAACTCGCTGTCACCGAGAAGAAGTGGGGCACCGAACTGAACTGGGCGTGCCAGTACACGAAGGACTGGTCACGCAACGTCAGCAGCTACGACATCGTCGTGACGACGAACGACGGCGCGCAGCACTCGGTGGGTTCATGGAAGCCTGCAGGCGACGAAGCGACCGGCTTGTCGGCCGCGACGAGCATCCCGACGTCGCACATCAAGACCGTCGACATTCGGGTGTCGGGCACCGACGAGCCATTGGCGATCAAGACGCTGCGGTAGGCCGGCTACGCCGACTCGGCGCACCAGAGGGCAGAGGATCGAAGCCTGCTGACGTTGCGCCCGGCGAGCATGGCCAAACCGCTGTGGCGCCGGAGTCTTTTGACCGCCGAATCGGCCTCCGGGGTCAACAGCCATGACCGCACGGCGATGGACTGTGCCGAGGTCAGATACAGCGTTGTGCTCTTGCCGCTGTTGATCGCCTCTTTGACGATGTCGACAATGGCCTCGTCGTCGGCCGAATGGACCATCATCGGTTCCTCCCACCTGCGCCGTTCCGTTGATCGAACGGTACGGCCGCAGGTCGCATGGGACACGGGTAGTGGACTACCCGACTTTGGTAGACGGCCAGGGGCGGTAGGTCCCACATTCCGGCGTCCGCCCACTAGGGTTAGGCAAACCTTACCTATGTCGGCAGTGGAGGGGTGATGACGGCCGCGCAACAGTCGCTGGAGGCCGAGCGCGACACGTGGGCGGAATCGAGCGAGAGCGCCGCCGACAACATCGCCGTGCTCTCGGCCGACGGCACCGTCGAAGACAGCGGTACTCGCGCGGAAGCGATCACACGCGGCGGTCAACACGCTGAGTTCTGGGCCCAACACGCTTCGGCGACGGGTTCGTCGATGGCTGGCAGCGCCACGTACAGAAGGACACTGATGTGACTGACGTAAGCGTCGAGACAAGCTCGGAGAGTCTGTCGTTCGTCGTGCCGCCGGGCATCGCACCCGCTGATCTGGTGGCCGAACTCGCCTCCGCGCTGCCCGAGCGCGCCGACGAGGACTACCTGGTCTACGAGCACGACGGCCGCTGGATCCTGGCCAGCGGCGTGCGGGTGCTCGTCGAACTGGACAGCGACGAACTGAGGGTGACGGCCGACGGCTTGCGGCGCCAAGCCTGGTCCGGTCGGCCGGCGGAAGTACTGGGCGAAGCGATCGACCGGCTGCTGTTGGAGGCCGAGCAGGTATTCGGTTGGGTCGCATTCGAGTTCGGCGCCTACAAGTTCGGGTTGCAGCGCGAGCTGCCCGCGGGTACTCCGCTCGCGCGGATCTTCGCACCGCGCACGCAGGTGATCGTGACGCATTCCGAGGTGGTGGTGCACCATCCCGACGGGCGTCACCTCGACGTGCTGCAGCGACTGCTGGCCGACGGGATCCCGGCAGCGCCACAGGCGAATCCGATCAATGTGCACACCGACGCGGGCGGCTACCGGGGCCGCGTGCGCACCGCGGTCGACGAGATCGTCGGCGGCCGCTATCAGAAGGTGATCCTGTCGCGCCGGGTCGATGTGCCATTCGCACTGGACTTCCCCGCGAGCTACCGGGTGGGCCGAAAGCACAACACGCCGGCCCGCTCGTTTCTGTTGCGGCTCGGCGGTCTGCGGGCGCTCGGCTACAGCCCCGAGCTTGTCGCCGCCGTACATCATGACGGGGTGGTGGTGACCGAGCCGTTGGCGGGCACCCGGGCATTCGGTCGCGGTGAGGACAAGGACAAGGCGGCCCGTGACGACCTCGAGTCCAACTCCAAAGAGATTGTGGAGCATGCGATCTCGGTGCGCAGCTCGCTGCAGGAGATCGCCGAGGTCGCCGAGCCCGGTACCGCCGTGGTGAAGGACTTCATGACGGTGCGGGAGCGGGGCAGCGTGCAGCATCTCGGGTCGACGGTCGGTGCGCGGCTGCATCCGTCGAAAGACCGGATGGATGCGCTGGAGGCGCTGTTCCCCGCGGTCACCGCCTCCGGTATTCCCAAGGCGCAGAGTGTCGACGCGATACTGCGCCTCGACGAGGGTCCACGCGGTCTGTATTCCGGCGCGGTGGTGATGTTTTCGGCTGACGGTGGGATGGACGCCGCGCTGGCGCTGCGTTCTGCCTACGAGGCGGAAGGCAGGACTTGGTTGCGTGCCGGGGCGGGCATCATCGCGGCGTCGACACCTGATCGCGAGTTCGAGGAGACCTGCGAGAAGCTGACGACGCTCGCGCCACACTTGGTGCCACGTATCGGTTAGGCCTCGGGTGCGCCCGCGCCGTTCTTGACGTTTGCTCACACGGCGCCGGTACTGCCTGCGGTTCCGTCATGACCGTTCGGGCGCGGTCGCGGTCAACAACCTGGGCGGCGTCGCCTCCTGGTGGACCACGGGTGTGGCCGTCGCTGCCACCACGTTGGGCATTTGCTTGCCCGCCAACGCGGTCTCGGCCGTCTCGGTGTCCGAGCTACCGCACCCGCTGACCAGCGCACCGACTGCCGCCGCGGCGGTGAGGGCTCCAGCACCCCGCCGAAACGGCATTCCAGCACGCGAAGTTCGAGTAGAGCCGTGCCGCGATGCAGTCTCGGCCGCTTGCCGACGTGAATGGTTCGTGTTCATGGCATTCACGGTCGGGCATTCACGGTCGGGCAACGCCCGAATACCTACATGGGGAGAGATTCCCTATTTTGCTGCGGCGTGCAGCGGCTACGTCAGCGCAGGCGCCAGGCGGCGCCACTGCTCGCGCGGGAATTCGCGCCGATCGGCGGTGAGCGCCTGGATGCAGACGTGGTCAGCGCCGGCCTGCCGGTGCTCGTCGACCCTCTTCGCAATCGCCTCTTCATCGCCCCAGGCGATGATCGCGTCGAACAACCGGTCACTGACCGAGTCGATGTCGTCCTGCGTGAAGCCGGAGCGCAGCAAGTTATTGGCGTAGTTGGGGAGCGCGAGATACGCACGCAGCCAATCGGTTCCGACGGCGCGTGCGTCGTCGCGGCTTTCGGTCAACAACACCGTCTGCTCAGGCAGCAGCAGCGGCCCGTCACCGAGGACCTCGCGAGCTGCGCGGGTGTGGTCGGGAGTGACCAGATACGGATGCGCGCCGCCCGCACGTTGCGCCGAGAGTTTCAGCATCTTGGGCCCCAGCGCGGCCAACACCCGGTTGCTTATCGGCACCGGCGTCGCGCTGGCATCGATGGCGTCGAGGAACGCGCGCGTCGCCGCCAGCGGTTTGCGGTAGCGGCCGGGCTCGGTGGAGTCGATCAGCGGCGCATGACTGCAGCCGATGCCGAGCAGCATGCGTTCTCCGTGCGACTCGGTCACCGATGAGTACCAGGCGGCGACATCGGATGCCTCGTGCAGCCACAGGTTCAGGATGCCGGTGGCGATCACCGCCTGTGTGGTCGATGCGAGCAGGTGCTCGACGGCTTCGCGGACCGGACCGCCGATGTCGGGCACCCACAGCGCGGTGTAACCCAACTCCTCCAACTCGGCTGCGGCGTCGGCGACCTCCCCGGGGTCACCGTATTCCAACTGGCCACTCCACACGCCGACACCCGCTAGCTGCACCCGCACATCCTTTTCGTTCGCCGAGACACTCACGCTACCGTCGGCACATGGCATTCGATCCCGGCGCCGTCGGCCGCGCGTTCTCCGAGCATCGGTTCGACGAAGCCCTGCCGCACCTCGCCAGGGATGTGCGCTGGACGATCGTCGGGTACATGGTGCTCGAGGGCGCCGACGCGGTGCGGCACACCTGCCGCGAGACGCTGGCAAGCCTGGAAGGCACCACCACCAGCTACGACCGCTACGTGGTCGCGGCGGGCGCCGACACCGTCGCCGTCGACACCTTCGCCCGCTACACCCGCCCCGACGGCATGACCGCGGTCGCCAGTTGCGACATCTACGAATTCGACGGAGACGAGATCACGGCCATCACGTCGTACGCCGTCGAGGTCGACCCCGAGAACGCCGGCTCCCAGCCGCCGCCGCGCGGCTGACGCGTCATGGCGTCACCGCTTCTCGACGATCCCGCCGACCTGTCCGCGTTGCGCGCAATCAGTGGCGACGCCGACGAACTGTTCACCTCCTTCGCGGCGTGGGCCGAGGCGCAGGGCACCGCGCTGTACCCGGCGCAGGAGGAAGCGCTGATCGAATTGGTCAGCGGCGCGAACGTCGTGCTGGCCACGCCGACCGGATCGGGTAAGTCGCTGGTAGCCACCGGCGCGCTGTACGCAGCGCTGGCGGCCGGACGGCGCAGCTACTACACCGCGCCGATCAAGGCGTTGGTCAGCGAGAAGTTCTTCGCGCTCTGCGACGTGTTCGGCGCCGCCAACGTCGGCATGCTCACCGGCGACGCCGCGGTCAACGCTGGAGCGCCGATCATCGCCTGCACCGCCGAGGTGCTGGCCAACATTGCGTTGCGTGAAGGCGCGGACGCCCCCATCGGCCTCGTGGTCATGGACGAATTCCACTTCTACGGTGACCCCGACCGCGGCTGGGCCTGGCAGGTGCCGCTGCTGGAACTGCCGAAGGCGCAATTCCTGCTGATGTCGGCGACGCTAGGCGACGTCACGTTCCTGCGCAACGACCTCACCCGCCGCACCGGCAGGCCCACAGCGCTGGTCGCCAACGCCGAGCGACCGGTCCCGCTGTTCTACTCCTACGCGACCACCCCCATGCACGAGACGATCAGCGACCTGCTCGACACCAAACAGGCGCCGATCTACGTCGTGCATTTCACCCAGGCCTCAGCGCTCGAGCGTGCGCAGGCCCTGATGAGTGTCAACGTGTGCACCAAGGAAGAGAAGAAGGCGATCGCCGAGTTGATCGGCGGCTTCCGGTTCTCCTCCACGTTCGGGGCGACGCTGTCGCGTCTGGTCCGGCACGGGATCGGCGTGCACCACGCAGGGATGTTGCCCAAGTACCGGCGACTGGTCGAACAGCTGGCGCAGGCCGGGCTGCTCAAGGTCATTTGTGGCACAGACACTCTCGGCGTCGGCATCAACGTGCCGATCCGCACCGTCGTGTTTTCGGCGCTGTCGAAGTACGACGGCACCCGCACCCGGCTGCTGAACGCCCGCGAGTTCCACCAGATCGCTGGCCGCGCCGGCCGGGCCGGCTACGACACCGCGGGTACCGTCGTCGTCCAGGCCCCCGACCACGAAGTGGAGAACCTCAAACAGTTCGCCAAGGTTGCCGACGATCCGAAGAAGCGACGAAAGCTGGTGCGCCGCAAGGCCCCCGAAGGCATGGTGCCGTGGAGCGAGTCGACCATGACGCGGCTGGTCGACGCCGCCCCGGAACCGCTGACCAGCAACATGCGGGTGTCCACCGCGATGATCCTCGACGTCGTCGACCGACCAGGTGATCCCTTCACCGCGATGCGCAGACTGCTGACCGACAACCACGAACCGCGCAAGCGCCAACTTGCCCACATCCGGGAGGCGGTCGGCATCGCGCGCTCGCTGCTGCAGGCCGGCGTCGTGGAACGGCTCGCCGAACCCGAGCCCGACGGGCGGCGTTACCGGCTGACCGTCGACCTGCCGCCCGACTTCGCGCTGTACCAACCGCTGTCGACATTCGCGTTGGCCGCCGTCGACATGCTCGATCCGGTATCGGAAACCTTTGCGCTGGACGTCGTTTCGGTCATCGAAGCAACGCTGGAGGACCCTCGCCCGATTCTGGCGGCCCAGCTGAAGAAGGCCAGGGGAGAGGCCATCGCGCAGATGAAGGCGGACGGCATCGAGTATGACGAGCGCATCGAACTGCTGGACGACGTCACCTACCCCAAGCCGCTGGAAGAGGTCCTCGGCCACGCCTTCGACGTCTACCTGCAGAGCAACCCGTGGGCGGCCGACGGGCGACTGTCGCCGAAGTCGGTGGTGCGCGAGATGTGGGAGCGCGCCTTGACGTTCCGAGAGTTCGTCAGCGTGTACGGCCTGGCCCGGTCCGAGGGCGCGGTGCTGCGCTATCTCTCCGACGCGTTCAAGGCGTTGCGCTCCGGAGTGCCGACGGCGGCCCGCACCGACGAGGTGGCAGACATCGTCGAGTGGCTCGGTGAGCTTGTCCGCCAAGTGGATTCGAGCCTGCTCGACGAATGGGAGCAGCTGACCAGTCCTGAGGAGCCGTTGCAAAAGCCCGTCGCGGTACCGACCCGTCCACTGACCGGCAACGAACGCGCGTTCACCGCGATGGTCCGTAACGCGTTGTTCAAACGCGTGCAGTTGTTCGCGCGGCGCCGCGCCGACGAACTCGGGCGGTTGGACGCCGACTCCGGGTGGACGTCGGAACGGTGGGACGACGTCATCGACGCGTACTTCGCCGACCACGATGACGTTGGCACCGGGGCCGACGCCAGAGGACCGGCGTTGCTGATCATCGACCGGCAGCCCGGGCTGTGGCGGCTGCGGCAGATCCTCGACGACCCGGCAGGCGACCACGACTGGGGTTTCGACGTCGAGGTCGACCTCGACGCCTCAGACGAGGAAGGCGCGGCCGTCATTCGGGTGCTCGACGCCGGGCGACTGGACTAGATCGGGGCGCGAGATGCAGTTCGAGCTCGTCGATGTGTTCACGTCGACGCCGTATGGCGGTAACAGCCTTAGCGTCTTCCCCGATACGCGCGGCCTCGACACCGGTCAGATGGCGCAGATCACAGCAGAACTTCGGCAATTCGAGTCGATCTTCCTCGATCACCCTGAGGCGCAGGGTCATTGGCGGGCGCGGATCTTCGACCTGTTCGAGGAACTCGACTTCGCGGGCCATCCCGTGATCGGCGCAGCGGCAGTCCTTCATCACCGGCACGCCGATGACGACGTTCGCGGACGCTGGACGCTGGAGCTGACGTCCGGTCCGCTGACGGTCGAGACCGAGCGCCGCGGCCCGAACGCCTTTCATGCGGCGTTACCAGATATGCGGGCCCACTTCCTCGGCGAACCGGCTGACGTATCCCGCACACAGGTGGCGTCGTGGTTCTCAGTGACCACCGGCGACCTCGCCAGTCGGCTACCCCTGGAAGTGGTGTCCACTGGTCTGCGCTATTTGATCGTGCCGCTGCGCCGCGGAGCGCTCGCTGGGGCCCACATCGCCGATCGGGGACTAGGGGCGGCCTTGGCCGAGATCGGGGCGCAATACGCCTATCTACTCGACGTCGACGCGGTAGAAGGCAGGCACTGGAACAACGACGGCGTCGTCGAGGACGCCGCGACGGGCAGCGCGGCGGGTTGTGTGGCCGCCTACCTTCATCGGCACGGCCTACTCGCCGACGGTCAGGACGCCGAGTTACATCAGGGCCGGTTCATGGGTCGCCCGTCGTGGATCAGCATTTCGGCGCGCAGCGCCGGCGGCGGTGTCCTGGTCAGAGTCGGCGGCGATGTGGTGATGGTTGGCTCGGGCCGACTCAACGTGCTGCCCTGACCGTGGGCACCGCCCACGCGCTGCCCTGCTCGCGGTCCAGCACCGTTTCCCCCTTGTTCTTCAACGCGAAGATGTAGACCAACAGGCTGACGCCGATCACCACGGTGACGTAGCCGATGAACAACGGAATGTGGTCGGGCTTGGCCGCCTGATAGAGCATCGGCGCGGTGCCCCCGAACACCGAATTGGCCACCGCATAACCCAATCCGACGCCCAGCGCCCGGATTTCAGCGGGGAACAACTCCGCCTTCACGATCGCGTTGACCGAGGTGTAGCCGGTGAGAATGATGTAGCCGACGCACACCAGCGCGAAGGCGGTGATCGCCGATTCGGTCTTGGGGAGAAACGTCAGCAGGACGTATGTGTAGAGGACGCCTGCGGCCCCGAAGAAGACCAGCAGCGGCTTGCGGCCGATCCGGTCGCTGATGAGCCCACCAACGGGTTGCAGCAGCATCAGGAAGATCAGGCTGATCAGGTTCACCCAGGTGGCCGTCAACGAACGGTCAGAACCGAAGGTGGACTTGACGATTGCGGGTGCGTTGATGCTGTAGGTGTAGAACGCGATGGTGCCACCCGCGGTGATGAGGAACACCAACAGCAGCGGCCGCCAGTGCACGGTGAACAGCGTCTTGACCGAACCCGCCGCCCGGTCCTTGCCCTCGCGGATGGACTCCAGATGCGACTCGCTGAGCGATTCGTCCATCGAACGGCGAATCCACAGCACCACCAGCGCGGCGACCCCACCGATGAAGAAGCCGATCCGCCACCCCCACGCGTGCAGGGCGTCGTCATCGAGGAAGTGGAGTGCGATCAGAAGGGTGAACTGCGCCAGCACGTGGCCGCCGATGAGCGTGACGTATTGGAACGACGACAGAAAACCACGCCGATTCGCCGTCGCCGCTTCGGACATGTACGTCGCCGACGTCCCGTACTCGCCGCCGGTGGCGAAGCCCTGCACAAGCCGGGCGATGACCAGGATCACCGCCGCCCAGTAGCCGAGCACCTCGCGCGTCGGCATCACAGCCACCAAGAACGAACAGGCCGACATGATCGTGATGCTGAGCATCAGCGCGGCCTTGCGGCCCCGACGGTCGGCGTAGCGGCCGAAGAACCACGATCCGATCGGTCGCATCACGAAGGTGACCGCGAAGATCGCATAGATGTACACCGTCGAGTTGGTGTCGTTCTCGTCGAAGAACTGCGCCTCGAAATAGGAGGCGAACACGGTGTAGACGTAGACGTCGTACCACTCGACCAGGTTCCCTGCGGAGCCTCTGACCGTGTTGAGCACAGCCCGCCTGGTGCTGGTCGGAGCGCGTGTCGGACCGGTTTGGCTGTGTGCCGTCAACTCATCGCTCATTCGGGGACGGTAACCGACATTTGCGCCCGACGGGCAGACCGGCTTTCCTGTTGGGGTGTCCAACATGAATCGCCGCAACGCGATCTCGCTGGCCGGTATCGCCGCGCTGGCTGCCGCGATGCCCGCCCAAACTGCCGGTGCCGCCCCGTCCAGATCGGTGCCACCACCCTCCGCGCCGCCACCTCGTGGCTACCTTTTCCAGGACGAGTTCGACGGGCCCGCCGGCTCGGCACCCGACGCGTCGAAGTGGGAAACCGCGACGGAGCGCGAAAGCATGGAAGACCCGACGTACTGGGAGTTGCCGGAGAACGTCGGCCAGTACCGCGACGACCGCCGAAACGTGTTCCTCGACGGCAAGTCCAACCTGGTGTTCCGCGCTGCCAAGGACGGCAACACCTACTACAGCGGCAAACTGTTCGGTAAGTACCGGGGTCCCATCGGCACCACGTGGGAGGCTCGGATCAAGCTCAATTGTCTGACCCCCGGCTGCTGGCCCGCCTGGTATCTGGCCAACAACAATCCGCAAAACGGCGGCGAAGTCGACCTGATGGAGTGGTACGGCAACGGCCACTGGGCCGCGGGCACCACCGTGCACGCACTGTTGAACGGCGGTGAACACGTCTCGCAGGGGATCACCGTCGACAGCGGTTGGCACACCTGGCGCGTGCAGTGGGACGACGCCGGAATGCGGTTCTGGAAGGACTACACCGATGGTGCCCAGCCGTATTTCAGCGTGGCGGCGAATTCGCTGCCGGACTGGCATTTCAACGAACCCGGCTACACCCTGTTTCCGATCGTGAACCTCGCGGTCGCCGGATCGGGCGGCGGCGATCCCGGTCAGGGCACCTACCCGGCCGACATGCTGGTCGACTACGTGCGTGTCTGGTAGGCCGCCACTGGAAAACGTCGGAGTCGGCGGAGGTTGTCGCTCCTATCCATGACGCGGTCCATCGGAGGCCGCGCCTTGCGAGGGTAGGCCGAGGATCCGCCTCAGCACGTCGAATGATGAGCACGGCTTCTTCCACGCCGGCGCCAGTTGGGCGAGCCCGAGGATTGGATCACGTCCTAGGAAAGCTCGCGGACGATCGCCTTCTTGTCGACCTTGCCGACCGCGGTGGTGGGCAAGGTCGACATCGGCGCCAGCACGTCCGGGCGGGCATGTACCGCAACGCCGCGCTGCTCGAGATGAGTGTTCAGCTGGGCCAGCGTCACCGGCGGTCCATTGAAAATGACTGCGACGCAGATCTTTTCGCCGAGGAATTCGTCGGGAATCCCCACCGCGGCGGCGGCCCAGATCGACGGATGGGTCAGCAGGTGCTCTTCCAGATCGAGTGCTGACACGTTCTCGCCGGCGCGGACGATCACGTCCTTGATCCGGCCGGTGACTTCGAGGTAGCCGTCGGCGAACCGGCGCACGCGGTCGCCGGTGCGGTAGAAGCCGTCGGGGGTGAACGACCGCTCGTTGGCATTCGGCGCGTTGAAGTATCCGTTCAACGTGTACGGCCCGCGCACCAACAGTTCACCCTCGTCGCCTGCGGCCACCTCGACGCCTGCATCGTCGACCACCTTCAGTTCGTCGTGCTCGGACAACGGTCGGCCTTGCGTGCGGTCCACGATTTCGGCCGGATCGTCGAGGCGGGTGTAGTTCAGCAGGCCTTCGGCCATCCCGAACACCTGCTGCAGGCCCGGTGTCAGCGCCGCGCGAACCGCCGCCGCGTCGTCGGCACCGAGTTTGGCGCCGCCGACCTGCAGCAACCGCAGTGTCGTCGGCCGCTGCGGTTCCCACTCACATGCCTGCGTCCACAACTTGGCCAACGCAGGCACCAGCGCGGTGGCGGTCACGCCGTGCCGCGCGATCGCCGCGTACGCCGACTCAGGGCTCGGATCGCTGAGAAAAACCGTTGTGGCGCCGACGGACATCGCGCCGAGCAGGCCGGGACAGGCCAGCGGGAAATTGTGCGCCGCAGGAAGTGCGACCAAGTAGACGTCATCGCCGGTCAGCCCGCACAGTCGTGCGCTCGCTGAGAAGTTGTAGACGTAGTCGTCGTGTGTGCGGGGGATGAGCTTCGGTGCGCCGGTGGTCCCGCCCGACACCAAAAGGAGTGCGGGGGCCTCGGTGTCGACGTCAACCGTTGGGGGCGCGCAAGATTCGGTGGCCAGGTCGGTGACCATCGTCATCGGGTGTGTCCGCACCAACTCCTCGGCCGGCGCGCAGTAGTCGAAACCTGGTGCGGTGTCGTCGATCACGATGGCACTCGCCTGGCTCAACTCCGCGAAGTGGGACAGCTCGGCCAGTCGGTGCCCGGGCAGGCACATCACAGGGACGGCGCCCGACCGCAACAGCCCGAACAGCGTCACCGCGAATCGGCACGAGTTGGGCAGTTGTAGCAGGACGCGATGGCCTGGCGCCATGCCCATACCGGCGAAGCCGGCGGCGGCGCGGTCGGCGCGGTCATCGAGTTCGGCATAGGTGTGGCTGCCGTCGCCGTCGATCACGGCCACCCGGTCTGGCCACCTCGTCGCGGCGTCTCGCAGCACTGAGTCCAGCGGGCGCCCCTGCCAAAGGCCCGCGGCGCGGTAGGAGGCCGCGCGGTCGGGCGGAAAAGGCACGAAACCGGCGAGCGACGTGGGGTGCGCAGTGGCTGACGTAGGGCTTTTCATAGCTCGAATATAGGGTAGCCTCCACAAACTAAGGCGAGGCTAACCATATGGAGGGCTTGTGCGTGTTGCGGCTGCGGATTCGCAGACCATCCGTG
The DNA here is from genome assembly GCF_001667505.1 of Mycobacterium sp. ACS1612. Lineage (GTDB taxonomy): Bacteria > Actinomycetota > Actinomycetes > Mycobacteriales > Mycobacteriaceae > Mycobacterium. Next base: position 83,020 of record NZ_LZHZ01000076.1, on the reverse strand, counting down.
AAGAGGTCGCCGAACTTCTCGGTATCAGCCCCGATGACGTGGACCCAGACGGCAACCTCATCACTCAGGGCCTGGATTCCATCCGGATGATGTCGCTGGCCGGGCGGTGGCGTCGGCGGGGCGTCGACATCGACTTCGCGACCTTGGCCGCCGAGCCTTCCGTGCGCGCCTGGTCCGAGCTGGTCGGCGCCGCCGCGGTCGCTGACCAACCGACGGAAGCAGCTGTGGCGCATGATGATTCGGACGACCCGTTTCCGCTGGCGCCGATGCAGCACGCGATGTGGGTGGGCCGCGAAGACGATCAGCGCCTCGGCGGGGTCGCCGGACACCTGTATGTCGAATTCGATGGCGCCGCAGTCGATCACGAGCGGCTCACGCAAGCGGCCACCGCGCTGGCCGAGCGTCACCCGATGCTCCGGGTGCAGTTCCTGCCCGACGGCACCCAGCGCATCGGTCGCGCGACGGGGCGCTATCCCGTCAGCGTCGACGACCTCAGCGATCTTTCCGACGACGAGGTCACCGACCGACTCACCGCCACCCGGCGCGCCAAGTCACATCAACAACTCGACGGTCAGGTTTTCGAGCTCACACTGTCGCTGCTGCCCGGCGGGCGCACCAGACTGCATGTCGACCTCGACATGCAAGCCGCCGACGCGATGAGTTACCGCACGCTGATGTCCGACCTCGCCGCGCTCTACCGCGGCCAGCAGTTACCGCATCTGGGCTACACCTACCGCGATTACCGGCGAGCCGTGACATCCCTGCCGGCCGTGGTCGAGGCCGACAAGCAGTGGTGGTCAAAGCGGATACCGGAACTGCCGGATCCGCCGCATCTGCCGATGGTTCCCGTTGCCGAACAAGCAGATCCGTGCCACACCACCCGGCGCTGGCACTGGTTCGACCGCGACATCCGCGACGCACTGTTCGCCGCGGCCCGCCGACGCGGGGTGACGCCTGCGATGGCTCTCGCCGCGTCCTTCTCCGACGCATTGGCGGGCTGGTCGGCGGAACCGCGGTTTCTGCTCAACGTGCCGATGTTCGGTCGTGAGCAACGGCATCCCGACGTCGACCGCCTGGTCGGGGATTTCACCTCCTCGGTCCTGCTCGATGTCGACCTCGCCGCCGCGGCGACCGCGACCGCCCGATCGCAGGCCCTCCAGCACGCCTTCCGCGCCGCCGCGGCGCATGCGAGCTACCCGGGTCTATCCGTGCTGCGTGACCTCAGCCGCCACCGTGGCACGCAGGTGCTGGCCCCGGTCGTGTTCACCAGTGCGCTCGGTCTCGGCGAGTTGTTCGCCGTTTCGGTGACCGACAGTTTCGGTACGCCGGTGTGGATCAACTCGCAAGGCCCGCAGGTGTTGCTCGACGCCCAGGTCACCGAATTCGACGGCGGCATTCTGGTCAACTGGGACGTTCGCGAGGACGCCTTCCGGCCCGGCGTCATCGACGCGATGTTCGAGCGGCACATCGACGAACTCCGCCGATTGGCGTTCGACGACATCGCCTGGGAGGTCCAGCGCCCACCGCTGCTCACCGACGCCGAACGCGCCATCAGGGACGCCGACAACGGCAAATCCGCTGCGCCCAGCGGGAATTCGCTGCACGGCGGTTTGTTCGCGTCGGCGGCGGCACGTCCCGACGCGTTGGCGGTGATCAGCTCATCAGGTCAACTCACCTACGCCGAACTGTGTGAACAGGTACACGCCGTGGCGGCGGCACTGCGTGTCGCTGGCATAAAACCGGGCGACACCGTCGCGGTGATGGGTCCCAAGTGCGCCGAACAGGTCGTCGCGCTGTGCGGCATCCTCACCGCAGGCGCGGTCTATCTGCCGATCGGTGTCGACCATCCCGCCGAACGCGCCGCGCGCATCGTTTCGACCGGCGGGGTCAGGATGGCGCTGGTGTGCGGCGATCTGCAACCGCCGACCAACCTGCCCGCGCTGACCATCCCTGAAGCACTGCGGGTCGGCCGACGAGAACCCGAATTCGCGCCACCTGCAACCGATCCCAACGAGTCGGCCTACGTGCTGTTCACCTCGGGGTCGACCGGCGAGCCCAAGGGCGTCGAGGTCACCCACGACGCGGCGATGAACACCATCGAGTTCCTCAACGGTCATTTCGGCATCGGGCCCGCCGACCGCACGTTGGCCGTGTCACATCTGGAGTGTGACCTTTCCGTCCTCGACGTGTTTGGCACGTTGACCGCGGGCGGCACGATCGTCGTCGTCGACGAGGCATACCGCCGCGACCCCGATCACTGGGCCCAGCAGATCGCCACTCACCGCGCCACCGTGCTGAACTTCCTTCCCGGCTGGCTGGAAATGCTCGTGGAGGTCGGCGACGGGCGATTGCATTCGGTGCGCGCCGTGCCGACCGGTGGAGACTTGGTCCGTTCGTCGATGGTGCGCCGACTGCAGGCCCAAGCTCCCGGTGTCCGGGTGGCGGGTCTCGGCGGCGCCACCGAGACCGCGGTGCACGCCACGTTGTTCGAGGCGGGTGCGCTACCCGAGGACTGGACAGCGGTGCCGTACGGCAAACCGTTCCCCAATAACGCCTGCCGCGTGGTGAATTCGTATGGGGCGGATTGTCCCGACTGGGTGCCCGGTGAACTGTGGATCACCGGGCGCGGCATCGCCAGCGGCTACCGTGGCCGTCCCGATCTGACCGCCGACGGGTTCGTCCCTTATCTCGGCCGCACCTGGTACCGCACCGGGGACCTGGCCAGATACCGGCCGGACGGCAACCTCGAGTTCGTCGGTCGCGCCGATCACCGGGTCAAGGTCAGCGGATACCGCATCGAACTGGGCGAGGTCGAGGCCGCGCTGCAACGGTTGCCCGGTGTCCGCGCGGCGGTGGCGGCGGTCGTGCCTGCGTCCGGTGAACGTGTCAGCGACATGTTGGCCGCGGTGGTCGGTGTCGACGACGCTGCGCTGACCGTCGAGGCACTGCGCAACGGCGCCGCCGAACTGCTTCCCGCGCATATGATTCCGCGCCACATCGAGATGGTGAAGCGCATCCCGTACACGGCGGGCGGTAAGACCGACCGCCGAGCGGTCGCACGGATCTTGGCCGACAGTGTCACCGCCGGTGCAGGCGGCCGTCGCGCCCCGTCGACACCGCTGGAGTCGGCGCTGGCAGCCATCGTCGCCGACTTGGTGGGCGCGGCCGAGGTGGCCGCCGACGACGACTTCTTCGAACTGGGCGGCGATTCGGTGCTCGCGACCGCCGTAGTCGTGCGAATCAGGAACTGGCTGGACACGCCGACGGTGATGGTCGCCGACGTCTTCGCGACCCGCACCGTCGCGGCGCTGGCCGCCCGGCTCACCGAGCGTGAACCGGACAGCAACCGCCTCGCCCACGTGGCCGAACTGTATCTGGAAGTCGCAGGCATGCACGAAGCCGATGTGCTGTCCGCGCTCGAAACCACGAGTGCTTCATGACATCGATCGACGAACGCACACAACTGAACTTCGCGCCATGGATCAAGCGGTTCGCAGGCAGGCCCGGCGGCGCCACGGTGATCTTTCCGCACGCCGGCGGTGCCGCGGCGGCGTACCGGCCGCTGGCAACGGCCATGGCGGCCACAGGTGTTGACGCCTACGTCGTGCAGTACCCACAGCGCGCCGACCGCCTGACCCACCCGGCGCCGGACACGGTGGAGGCGCTCGCGGCGGACTTGTTCGACGCAGGCGACTGGCGCCGCGTCGGCGCGCTACGCCTGTTCGGCCACTGCATGGGCGCCGTCGTGGCGTTCGAGTTCGCCAGGATGGCTGAACGCCACGGGGTCGACGTGCGCGAACTGTGGGTGTCGGCCAGTCAGGCCCCCGCAACCGTGGCGGCGTCGACGCCGCTGCCGATCACCGACCGGGAGGTGCTGGCCGACATGGTCGACCTCGGCGGCACCGATCCGCGGTTGCTCGCCGACGAGGACTTCGTCCAACTGCTGCTGCGCGCGGTCAAGGCCGACTACCGGGCCTTCAACCGATACTCGTGCAACGCCGACACCCGGATCCGGGCCGACATCCACGTGCTCGGCGGCAGTCACGACCACCGGGTCGATCGAGATATGTTGCAGCGCTGGGAGACCCACACGGCGAACGCGTTCACACTGCTGATGTTCGACGGCGGCCACTTCTATCTGGATGAACACACCGGCGCCGTCGCGGAGTTGGTCAATGGATGAGCGCGACGATCCGATCGTCATCGTCGGCATGGCTTTGGAGGCGCCGGGCGGTGTGGACACCGTCGACGCGTACTGGTCGTTGCTGTTCCAACAGCACGAGGCGCTTGGCCCGTTCCCGACCGACCGCGGCTGGTCCGTGCGCGAACTGCTCGACGGGTCACGGCGAGACGGCTTCAAACGCATCCACGACCTCGGCGGGTTCCTCACCGGGGCAGGGACTTTCGATCCGGTGTTCTTCGGCATCTCGCCGCGCGAGGCGGTGGCCATGGATCCGCAGCAGCGAGTGGCGATGCGGGTGGCTTGGCGGGCGCTCGAGAACAGCGGCATCAATCCCGACGATCTCGCCGGCCACGACGTGGGCTGCTACGTCGGTGCCTCGACCACCGGTTACGGTCCGGATCTCGCCGAGTTCTCCAGCCACTCGGGGCATTTGATCACGGGCACCGCGCCCGGCGTGATCTCCGGACGGATCGCCTACACGCTCGGGTTGGCGGGCCCCGCGATGACCATCGACTCGTCGTGCGCATCGGCGCTGGCCGCCTTCCACGTCGCCGTGCAGGCGCTGCGGTCCGGTGACTGCGATATGGCGCTGGCCGGCGGTGTGTGCGTGATGGGCTCGCCGGGCTTCTTCGTCGAGTTCTCCAAACAGCACGCATTGTCCGACGACGGTCACTGCAGGCCGTACAGCGCACAGGCCAGCGGCACGGTGTGGGCCGAGGGCGCAGCGATGTTCGTGCTCCAGCGTCGGTCGGCGGCGTTACGCAACGGACGCCGGGTGCTGGCCGAGGTGCGTGCGACATGCGTCAATCAGGACGGCCGCACCACCGGCCTGACCGCGCCGAGCGGATCCGCGCAGACACGGTTGTTCCAACGGGCCATCGACGTCGCGGGTGTGCGACCGGATGAGGTCGGCATGGTCGAGGGTCACGGCACCGGTACCACGCTCGGAGACCGCACCGAACTGCACTCGCTGGCCGCCACATACGGCGCGACGAAACCGGGTGCCGGGGCGCTGCTCGGATCGGTCAAGTCCAACGTCGGCCACTCGCAGGCCGCCGCGGGGGCGCTCGGACTGGCCAAGGTGCTGGTCTCCGCCGAACACGGAGCCGTCCCCGCGAGCCTGCATTTGGACGAGCTGAGCGGCGAAATCGACTGGGCTAGTCAGGGTCTGCGGCCCGCCGCCGCGTTGACACCATGGCCTGCCCGCGACGGCCACCGCGTTGCCGCGGTCTCTGCGTTCGGGATGAGCGGCACCAATGCCCACGTGATCGTGTCGATGCCCGCCGAGGATCAGGCTGCGTGATGACTGCGTTTCCCGACGGGCGCACGCCCGTGCTGTTGAGTGCCCACGCCGAGGACCTGATCGCGGCGGATGCCTCGGCCATCCTTCGGTACCTCGACCGCGCACCCGACTTGCCGTCGGTCGCGGCCACATTGCTGCGCACCCGGCAACTGCGACGCCACCGCGCGGTGGTGCGGGCGTGCGACGTCGCCGAACTCGCCGACGGTCTGCGCGCGCTGGCGGCGGGCGACGATCACCCGTTGGTGGCCCGCTCGTCGGAGAACGGCGCGCCCCGAACGGTGTTCGTGTTTCCTGGTCAAGGCAGCCAGTGGCCGTCGATGGGCGCGCAGGCCTACCGGCATCTGCCGGTCTACCGCGCCGAAGTCGAGCGCTGCGCCGAGGCATTCGGGGCTCAATCACCGCTGCCGTATCTGACCTCCGAGGGCGACTTCGGGCAGATTCAGAGCCAGGCAGCACAGTTCGCGCACGCCGCTGGGCTGGCCGCGGTGTGGACGTCGTGCGGCATCGCACCCGACATCACGGTCGGCCACAGCCTGGGCGAGCTGGCCGCGGCCTACGTGGCCGGTGCGATCACGCTCGCCGATGCGGCAGCGGTCGTGACGGCCCGCGCCCAGGTGGTCGACGGGTTGACCGGCCGCTACGGCATGGCCGTGCTCGGCATCCCGGTGGAAGACGCCGAGCGGTTGATCGCCAAAACCGATGGCTGGCTGGAACTGTCGGTCGTCAACGCCGGCGCGTCGGTGGTGGTGTCGGGGGAGCGCGATGCGATCACCACGGTGGCCGGCGAAGTGGCGGACACCGGCGGCTTCGCCCGCGAGATCCCCGTCGGCTTCCCTGCACACACCAGCGCGCTGGAACCGCTGCGAGCCGACCTTGTCGGCTTGCTGCCGAGCGCGACGTTCGCCGACGCCCCGGTGCAGTTCATCGGTTCGGCGACGGCCTCGGTAGTCCCCGCCGGAACCGAATTCGCCGACTACTGGTACCAAAACCTCCGCAACACCGTGCGGTTCGACCGGGCGGTGGCCGCGGCCCGTGAGCAGGGCGCGACCACGTTCGTCGAGTTGTCGGCGCACCCGGCGCTGCTGTTCGCTCTCGGCGACCTCCTTGGCGACGATGAACCTATCGCGGTCGGCTCCGGTCGACGCGACGAGTCGTTGATCGATGTGCTGTCCGCCAACATCGCCGCGGTGGCCGTCAGTGACCCGGGCTACCGCTGGGCCGGCCTTGTCGACGTGCAGCAACCACCGCTATCCGGGTTCCCCAATGCGCCGATGCACGCCGTACATCTGTGGGCCACCCCGGAACCGTTGCCACCGCTGCCGGGACTGACCATCGCAGCCGAAAAGTGGTCCGCTAAACCGGGATCCGATGCGCCGGTGGTGGTGCGGCAGGTGGCGGTGATCGAACTGCCGGGTCCACGCGCCGGCCTCGGCGAGCGGTTGCGCGACGCGATCCAAGCGCGTGCCGACGTCCACCTCGTCGGCCCGCGGGCGGCCGACATGCTGATCGTGGTCGCGCCGCTGCTCGACCACCCCGACACCGAGCAGGCCGCCGCCGATCTCGCCGGACTGCTCGGCGCGGGCCTGCTCGACTACCCCCGCGCCATCGAACCGGCGTGCCGCGACGTATGGCTGGTCACCGTCGGTGGTGAGCACGTGCGGCCCGACGAGCCGGTGGCGTTGCCCGCGCAGGCCGCGCTGGCGGCCATGCACCGCAGCATCGGATTCGAGCATCCGGACCAGACGTTCCGCCATCTGGATCTGTCGTCATGGGACGACACCGCGGCCGTCGTGGACGCTCTGCTCGGTCAACACACCGAAGCGGCGATCCGCGAGACAGAATCGGGGCCAATGCTTTACGTCAGGATGCTGCCGGAGCAGGACGTGGCCGCCGGCCCGTGGCCGCTGGAGGACGGCCTGCTCGACAACGTGGTGATCACCGGAGGCAGTGGAGCGGTCGGCATGCACTACGCCCGCTACCTGGCTGCCCGAGGGGCGCGGCGCATCGTGCTGCTCAGCCGCCGCGGCGCGGAATTCGACGGAGCCGACGTGCTCGCCGTGCATTGTGACATCACCTCTGCCGATCAGGTGCGCACCGCCGCCCGCGAGCACGGCGGCGACGGCGCGACCTTGGTGATCCACGCGGCGGGTGCCGCGACGTTCACCACCGGCGATGCGGTCACCGCCGACGCGTTCACCGACACGATTGCGGCCAAGGTGGTGGGCCTGGCCCGGATCACCGAGCTGTGGCCGATGCGGCCCGAAGCCCGAATCCTGTTGTGCTCCTCGGTGTCCGGGGTCTGGGGTGGCCGCGGGCACGCCGCGTATTCGGCCGCCAACCGGATGCTCGACGTGATGGCAGGCCAACTGCGCGCCAACGGTCGGCACTGCGTGTCGGCCAAGTACGGGCTGTGGGGTGCGGGCATCGTCGACACTGACGAGGTGACCCGCATCGAACGCTCCGGTCTGCTGCCGATGGCACCGGACGCCGCGATCGAGGCCAGCCTGCGCGAACACCCGATCGACCCAGTGATCATCGCGGCCGACCGCAATCGACTACGGACCTTCTTCGACAGCCAGCACAACGAGCAACCATCCTCAGCGACAACGGAATCGGGCGTCGACACCGCGGCGCGAGTGCGTGCCGAACTGGCCGCGGCGTTGGATCTCGGGGACGCCGCCGTGATCGACCTCTCCGCATCGCTACTCGACCTCGGCGTGGACTCGCTGCTCGCCCTCGATCTGCGCAAGCGGTTGCGCCGCGTCACCGGCAACTCGGTGCCGCTGGCCGTGCTGCTCGGCGGCATCACCGGCGACGAGTTGATCGCCCGCCTCGACGCACACGACACCGACGAGAAGGTGGACACCTCGCGTGACTGACACCATGGACATCAGGTTCGAGCTACTGCGGCGGAGGCTGCACGAACGCGGTCTGCGCCAGGACGAGCGGCCGGGACTGGCGGCCACCGAACTGTCGGACGGACAGCGCCGCATGTGGTTCGTCCAGCAGGCCGACACCACCGGCGCGCTGCTCAATGTGTGCGTGTCATACCGGCTCACCGGGGATCTCGATGTAGCACGCCTGCATGACGCGGTGAACGCGGTCGCCAGCCGGCACAGCGTGTTGCGTACCACCTACCGCGCCGATGCGAACGGTGAGCCGCAACTGACGACCCACGACGAGGCAACTCCGCGCTGGGCCGAGCACGACCTGTCCGGTCTGTCCGAGCACGCCCGGGCGCTGCGCCTGGAAGTGCTGGCGCAACGCGAGTTCGGCACGCCCTTCGACCTGACCGTCGATCCGCCGCTGCGCATCACCGTCGTCCGCACCTCGGCCGCAGAACACGTGATGCTTCTGGCGGCCCACCACATCGCCTGGGATGACGGGTCATGGCAGATCTTCTTCGCCGACCTCACCCGGGCGTACAACGGCGAGGATCTACCGCCTGTCACGCCGCCAAGAGCGATCGGTCCGGACACCGCTGACGACGATCTCACCTACTGGCGCTCGGCGCTCGCGAATCCACCTGAACCGCTCGAACTTCCGGGACCGAACGGGTCCAATGTCCCCACCGACTGGCGTTCCCAACGCACCACACTGCGGCTGCCCACCGGCACCGTCGAGCGCACCGCCGCACTGGCCCGCGAAGCGGGCGCCACCCCGTACATGGTGCTGCTGGCGGCATTCGGCGCGCTCATGCACCGCTACACCCAGACCGACGATTTTCTCGTCGCCACACCGGTGCTCAACCGCGGCGCCGGCGTCGAGCACTGCATCGGTTACTACGGCAACACGGTCGCCTTGCGGATGCGCCCGCGGCCTGCCCAGACATTCCGCGAATTGGTCGACGCCACCCGCGACACCACCGTCGGCGCCTTCGCGCACCAACGGGTCAACCTCGACCGGGTGGTCCGCGAACTCAATCCCGACCGCAGGCACGGCGTGGAACGCCTGGCCAGGATCGGTTTCGGCGCCCGCGAAGCCGACGGCGGCGGGTTCTGCCCGCCCGGCGTGACATGCCGACGCGCCGAACTGCGCGGCCAGTTCACCCAATTGCCATTGGGTTTCATGGTGGAGTTCGACGACTCCGGCGCGCAGGTCGAGGCTGAACACCTCACCGAGATCCTCGACGCCCCGCTTGTCCGTCAACTGCTCGACCACTTCGCGGTGCTGCTGGACGCCGCCGTCACGGACCCGGACCAACCGCTGCGCGACCTGCCGTTGATGGACGCCGACGACGCCGACTGGCTGCACCGCGTCTCCGCCGGGGACGAGTTCGACGTGCAGGCAACCACACTGCCCGCGCTCGTCGAGGCGCAGGCCGCCAGGACACCCGGCGCCGTCGCGATCGTCTACGAGGGCCTCCGCTACAGCTACCGCGAGATCAACACCGCGGCAAACCGATTCGCGCACTGGCTGATCGGGCAGGGCATCGGCACCGAAGACCGCGTCGCGGTCCTGCTGGACAAATCCCCGGAACTGGTCGTCACCGCACTGGGCATCCTCAAGGCAGGCGCCGTCTACCTGCCGATCGACCCGACCTATCCCGACGACCGGCTCGGGTTCATCCTCGGCGATTCCGACCCGAAACTGGTGCTGCGCGAACCGGTCACCGACACATGCGCCCGCGACGACAACCCGACCGACAGCGACCGGGTGCGTCCGCTGCGGCCGGACAACGCGGCATACCTGATCTACACGTCAGGTTCGACCGGGCTGCCCAAAGGTGTTCCGGTGACGCATCGGCCCGTCGTCGAGTTCTTCGAATGGTTCCGCGACGAGTACCGCATCGACGAATCCGAGCGGTTGCTGCAGGTGGCCTCGTCGAGTTTCGACGTGTCCATCGCCGAGATCTTCGGCATGCTGGCGTGCGGCGCCCGACTCGTCATACCGCGGCCCGACGGGCTGCGTGACATCGGCTACCTCACCGGACTCCTGCACGACGAGGGCATCACCTCGATGCACTTCGTGCCGTCACTGCTCGGCCTGTTCCTCTCGCTGCCTGGCGTGAACCAGTGGCGCACGCTCAAGCGGGTGCCGATCGGCGGGGAGGCGCTGCCCGGCGAGACCGCGGACAAGTTCCACGCCACGTTCGACGCGCTGCTGCACAACTTCTACGGGCCCACCGAGACGGTGATCAACGCATCCCGCTACAAGGTCGAGGGCAAGCAGGGCAACCGGATCGTGCCGATCGGAAAGCCCAAGATCAACACCCAGATCCACCTGCTGGACGGCGCGTTGCGGCCCGTTCCCGTCGGCGTCATCGGCGAGATCTACATCGGCGGAACACATGTCGCGCGCGGCTACCACCGCAGACCCGGCCTGACGGCCGAACGGTTCATCGCCGACCCGTTCACCCGCGGCGGGCGGCTGTACCGGTCGGGCGACCTGGCACGCCGCAACGCCGACGGCGACATCGAATTCGTCGGCCGCGCAGACGAACAAGTCAAGATCCGCGGGTTCCGCATCGAACTCGGCGAAGTCGCCGCCGCGATCTCGGTCGATCCCAGCGTCGGCCAGGCGGTGGTGGTGGTCCGCGACCTGCCGAACCTCGGCAAGAGCCTGGTCGGGTATCTGACGCCCGCGGCCGATGCGGTGGATGTGGAGCGCATCAGGGCCAGAGTGGCCGCCGCGCTGCCCGACTACATGACGCCGGCCGGCTATGTGGTGCTCGACGAGATCCCGATCACCGCACACGGCAAGATCGACCGCGACGCGCTGCCGATACCGCAGATCATGTCCGACACCGAGTTCCGCGAACCCGCAGCCGGTACCGAGCGCACGCTCGCAGAGTTGTTCGCCGAACTGCTCGGCCGCGACCGGGTGGGCGCCGACGATTCGTTCTTCGACCTCGGCGGGCATTCGCTGCTGGCCACCAAACTGGTCGCGGCCATCCGGTCGCGATGCGGTGTCGACCTCGGGGTGCGGGACGTGTTCGAACTCGGCACGGTGGCGCAACTGGCGTCGCGCATCGACGACGCCACCCCCGCCGATGCGACGCGGCCGCGACTGGTCGGCATCAAACACGACGGTCCGTGCCCCATGTCCGCGTCGCAGTTGCGGACCTGGTTCCAGTACCGCATCGACGGCCCGAGCGCTGTCAACAACATTCCGTTCGCGGCGCGGCTGACCGGCCCTTGCGACGTCGACGCATTGGCGGCCGCGGTGTCGGACGTCGTCGACCGGCACGAGATCCTGCGCACCACCTATCGCGAAATCGACGGTGTGCCACATCAAGTCGTCAATCCGCGCACCGGCGTGCCGGTCCGGCGGGCGCAGGGCGACGACGAGGCGTGGCTGCAATCCGAACTCGGCGACGAGCGCAGGCACATCTTCGATCTCGAGCACGAATCGCCGGTGCGTGCGGCGGTGCTGTCCACCCCGGCGCACCATGTGCTTTCACTCGTCGTGCACCACATCGCCGCGGACCACTGGTCGGCGGGCGTGCTGTTCACCGACCTGTTGACCGCCTACCACGCCAGGTGCGCGGGTCAACCGCCTGCGCTGGCGCCCCTCGCCGTGCAGTACGCCGACTACGCGGCGTGGCAGAACGCGCTGCTGAACGATGACACCGGACCCGTTGCCGCTCAACGCGACTACTGGACACAGCAGCTGAAGGACATACCGCATGACGTCGGCCTGCGGCCCGACTTCGCACGGCCACCAGTCCCCAGCGGAGCGGGCGAGTCCGTCCAATTCACCGTCGGCGCGCAGACGCGCGCCGAACTGGCCGGCCTCACCCGCGAACTCGGCATCACCGAGTTCATGCTGTTGCAGTCCGCGGTCGCGATACTGCTGCACAAGGCCGGTGAAGGCGACGACATTCCGCTGGGTACGCCCGTCGCAGGGCGCACCGAATCCGAGTTGGACCAACTGATCGGGTTCTTCGTCAACATTCTGGTGCTGCGCAACGATCTTCGCGGCAACCCGACGGTGCGCGAAGTGCTCGGCCGAGCCCGCGACATGGCGCTGCAGGCCTACGCGCATCAGGATCTGCCGTTCGACCGGATGGTCGATGCGGTGAGCCCGGTGCGGTCGCTGTCACGCAACCCGCTGTTCTCCGTCGTCGTCCACGTCCGGGAAGGATTGCCCACCGGGCGCACCGTCGACGGGAAGACCACGTTCACCGCGCTGGAACCGACGTTCGACGTCGCGCACGCCGACCTGTCGCTGAACTTCTTCGCCACCGAGCACGGTTACCGAGGCCATGTCATCTATCGCCCGGAGTTGTACCGGCGCAGCACAATCGAACGCCTCACGCGGTGGCTTGGCCGGGTGCTCCATGCGATTGCCGCCGATCCGGACCAGAGGCTGCGGGAGATCCGGATCGCGGAAGCCGACGAGAACAGCCGCATCGCCGAATTCAGCCGCGGGGTCACTCATGTCCACGTCCTCGACGACCACGGCCAACCGGTACCTGTGGGGGTGGTCGGCGACGTGCACTACGCCGGTCCCGCGTTCGACCCGCCGATGTACCGAAGCGGCCAGCGGGCACGCTGGACAGCGGACGGCAGGCTGGAATTCCTCGGTCGCACCGAACAATCGGCACCGCCGTCGAAACCTGCCGCCGCCACAGCACAGACCGACACCGAGAAGACGTTGGCCGCGATGCTCGCCGAGGTGCTTAGCGTCGGCGAGGTCGGCCGCACCGACGACTTCTTCGAACTCGGTGGTGACAGCATCCTGGCTGTCCAGTTGGCCGCCAGGGCGCGTGGCGCGGGCCTGGCGCTGACGGCGCGGATGGTGTTCGAGCATCCGGCCGTGCACGACCTCGCTGTCGCAGTCGACGAGGCGGGCGATGTGCCCGCCGAACCGGATACCCACCACGAACCGATGACCGCGTCGGGTCTTTCACCCGACGAACTCGCGGCCGTCACCGCCCTGTGGACGTCGTCGCACGAGGGTGCCCCGTGACCTCGACCATCGAGGACGTGATGGCGCTGAGCCCGCTGCAGCAGGGGCTCTACTCCATGGCGGCGCTGTCCGACCACGACCCGTACGTGATCGCGATGGCCGCCGACATCACTGGCGCTCTTGACGCCGACCTGTTGCGCAACTGCGCCGCAACCATGTTGGTGCGGCACCCGAATCTGCGGGCCAGCTTCCTGCGCGCCGACCAGAGCCGACCGGTGCAGGTCGTTCCCGTCCGCGTCGACGTGCCGTGGCGGCACATCACCGCGACAGCCGATGAGGTGGAGGCGCTCGACGCCGACGAGCGGCGGCGACCGTTCGACCTCGGACACGGCCCGGCGATCCGCTTCCTGCTGGTCGAAGTGCCGCAATCGCATTGGCGTCTGGTGGTCGTCGCGCATCACATCATCATCGACGGCTGGTCGCTACCGCTGTTCGTCGGCGAACTGATCACGCTGTACCGCGCCGGCGGTGACCCCGCGGCGCTGCCGCCACCACCGCGACCATACCGCGACTACATCGGCTGGCTGGCCCGGCGCGATCAGCAGACCAGTCGCGCGCTGTGGCGCGATCACCTCGCCGGACTCGACGGGCCGACATTTATGACACCCGCGCTCACCGCGGGCGAGCCACCGGTCGGCAATCCACACCGCACCGAAGTGAAACTCGACGCCGCAGACACGCAACGGCTCGTGGAGGCTGCGCGGTCCCTCGGCGTCACGGTGAATACGGTCGTTCAATTCGCTTGGGCGACAATGCTGTCTGCGGTTACTGACCGCGACGACGTCGTCTTCGGGGTCACCGTGTCGGGCCGGCCAGGCGAGCTGACCGGCGTCGAGACGATGGTCGGGCTATTCATCAACACCGTGCCGCTTCGGGTCCGACTCGACCCCGCCGAGCGGGTCGGCGTCCAATGCGCGGCGTTGCAGCGCGACGGTGCGCTGCTGCGCCACCACAGCTACCTCGGCCACGCCGAATTGCGGTCAGTGGCAGGCGTCGGAGAGCTGTTCGACACCCTTCTGGTGTACGAAAACTTCCCTCCCGGCGGGCTTGTCGGCGGCGGCGAGTTCACCGCCAACGGCGCAACCTTCCGTCCCGCAGCGCTGGAAAGCCTGTCGCACTTCCCGGTGACGGTCGCCGCTCACCTCACAGCGGGTGAGTTGACCCTGCTGATCGAGGTGATCGACGGCGCGCTCGGCCTGATGACACCGCAGTCGCTGGGCACGCGACTGCTCGCGACCGCGCAGCGACTACTCCGCGGCTGGGACGCCCCGCTTCGCGACATCAGCGTCCTGCTCGACGGTGAACGCGACGAGTCGGCACCTGCGACGGCAGCGCCCGCCAACGGTGGCGTGCACACCCGGTTCACCGAAATCGCCGCAGCAAGACCCGGATCCGTCGCGTTGAGGTGGTCGGGCGGCCAGTACAGCTACCGCCAACTCGACGAGGCCGCAAACCGGGTCGCCGCCGCGCTGGTCGCCAAGGGCGTACGGGCAGAGACACCGGTGGCGATCACCCTGACCCGAAGCCCGGAATATGTGGTCGCGATGCTGGGTGTGCTGAAGGCCGGCGGCGTGATCGTTCCGTTGGACCCGGGGATGCCCGCCGAGCGCATCGACGGCATCATCTCCCAGACCGGCGCGTCGGTCGTCATCGACGACGATTTCGACACGGCGCACTCGACCGACTTCGCGGCCGCCACCGTCGATCCGGGGCAGGCCGCCTACGTCGTCTTCACCTCGGGCACCACCGGGACGCCGAAGGGCGTAGTCGGTACCCATCAGGCGCTGCTGGCGTACGCGGCCGACCACGCCCGAAACGTGTTGCAGCCAGCAGCAACCCGGCTGCGTCGGCCGCTTCGGGTGGCGCACGCGTGGTCCTTCACGTTCGACGCCGCGTGGCAGCCGCTGGCCGCCCTGCTCGACGGGCACACCGTCCACCTGGTCGACGACGACACGCAACGCGACGCCGAGACGCTGGTCGAGACGATCGCCCGCTATGGCATCGACATGATCGACACCACGCCGTCGATGTTCGCCCAGTTGCACGCGGTGGGGTTGCTGACCACCGTTCCGCTCGCCGTGCTCGCCCTCGGCGGTGAGGCCGTAGGAATCCCGGCGTGGACCTCGATCCGCGACGAATGCGCCCGCACCGGCATGGCGGCCTACAACTGTTACGGCCCAACCGAATCCACCGTGGAGGCGGTGGTCGCTGCGATCGCCGATCACGAGGCGCCCACCATCGGCAGGCCCACCGCACCGAGCCGGGCGTACGTGCTCGACTCCTGGTTGCGGCCGGTGCCCGTCGGCGCGGCAGGCGAACTGTACCTGGCGGGCGGCCAGTTGACCCGCGGCTACCTCGGCCGCTCCGCTGAGACGGCGGGCCGGTTCGTCGCGGACCCGTTCGTGCCGGGGGAGCGGATGTACCGGACCGGGGATGTGGTGCGCCGCGGCCACGATCGGGCGCTGCAATTCCTCGGTCGCTCCGACGCGCAGGTCAAGATCCGCGGTTTCCGCGTCGAACCCGCCGAGATCTCGGCGGTGCTGCACACCGACCCCGCGGTGCGTCACGCCCACGTTGCCGTGACCATGCACGGCCGCGCGCCAAGGCTCACCGCATACGTCGTCGCCGACCCGGCACCCGATCTGGCCGGCCTTCGCGCCATGCTGTCGAAACGGTTGCCGCACTACATGGTTCCGCACCACATCGTCGTCCTCGACGAGATGCCGCTGACCACACACGGCAAGGTGGACGAGGCCGCGCTCGCGGCGTTGCCTGCCGCCGTCGACGAGCCCGCAGCCCGACCGGAAACCCCGACGGAGGCCGCGCTGGCCGAATTGATGGCCGAAGTACTGGAAACCGATCACCTCGACGTGACCGCCGACCTGGTCCGCCAGGGCATGGACAGCATCGTCGCGCTCTCGGTGGTGCAGGCGGCGCGCCAACGCGGCATCCCGCTGCGGGCGCGGCTGCTGCTCGAGTGCGGCACGATTCGCGAACTCGCCTCGGCGGTGGACAGTGAATCGGTGAGCATCGGTGCTGCCGATGACGGCGGCGGTCCGATCACGCTGCTGTCCAATGCGCGCTGGCTCTACGAGTACGGCGACCCGCGGCGGCTCGCGCAGACCGAAGCGATCCGGCTGCCGGACGGCATCACCGGCGAACAGCTGAAAAAGGTGCTACAGAACATCGTTGACGGCCACACCGTGTTGCGGAGCCGACTGGACCGCGATGCGATGACGCTGGTCGACCACCCCGTCACCGTCGACATCGTCGAGGTGACAGGCGTAGGCGATCCGACCGCGGCGGTCGCTGAGCAGGCGAGGAAGACGGTCGAGCGCATCGATCCCGAAAACGGCGTCATGTTCGGCGCCGTCTGGCTGCGCGAGGCGGGCGTGCTGGTGCTGACGGTGCACGTGTTGGCCATGGACTCCGCATCGTGGCGGATCGTCCTCGGTGAACTCGACGCCGGGTGGCGCGCGCTGGCCGACGGTCGAGCCCCCACGCCGGTGCGCGAACACACCAGCCACCGGCGCTGGTCACAACTGCTCACCGAACGGGCGGCGGCCCTTGACAGCTGCGACTACTGGCTGGCCCAACTCGCAGGCGAGGACCCCGACCTCGGTGCACGACGGGTCCGCCCGGACACTGACCGCGTCGGCGACGTCACGGTCACGATGTGCGTCACCGATAAGGAGGTGAGCGCCCGCCTGCTCAACGCAGCGAAACCGATCACCCACCTGCTGGCATCGGCCGCGGCCCGCATGGTGCAAAACTGGCGGCGACACCGCGGTCAGCCCAACCCCGTTCCGCTGTTGGCCATCGAGACGCACGGCAGGGCGGACGCTGTCACCGCCGACGCCGATACGTCGGACACCGTCGGACTGCTGAGCGCGGTCTACCCGCTGCGCCTACCCGCGCCGACAGTGTTCGACGACATCCCCGGCGACGGAATCGACTACGGTCTGCTGCGCTATCTGCGACCCGACACCGCCCAGCGGCTGCGGGCCCACGCAGAACCGCAGCTGCTGCTGAATTTCCTGGGCCGCTTGCACTTCGGCGGCGGCCGCGACGGAATGCGGCTGGACCGGGAACTGCTCGCCGGGGTGTCGACGCTGCCGGAACCCGAAGTCGCCGTGCGCTACGAGTTGACCATCATCGCCGCGATCGTCGGCGACGCCGACACGCCGGTGTTGGCGACGCAGTGGCGCACGCTGCCCGACATCCTGTCCGCCGATGACATCGCCACGCTGCAGGCGATGTGGCTGGACGCGTTGAAAGAGGTTGCGCCATGAGTACACTCGCCATCGTCGGCGCAGGCGCGAAAGCCGTCGCGGTCGCCGCGAAGGCCGCCGAACTGCGGGCGATGGGCGTCGAGGTGCCCGACGTCGTCGCCGTCGAACGCACTGGCGTCGCGGCCAACTGGCAATCGGACGGCGGGTGGACCGACGGACAGCACCGACTGGGCACCAGCCCCGAGAAGGACGTCGGGTTCCCGTACCGCTCCTCGTTGGTGGCGGGCCGCAACGCCGAACTCGACGAGCGGATGGTCCGGCACAGTTGGCAGTCGTATCTGATCAGCACCGGGCAGTTCGCCGAATGGGTGGACCGCGGCAGACCCGCGCCGGCACACCGCAAGTGGAGCCAATACCTACGCTGGGTCGCCGACAACGTCGACATGACCATCGTCGCCGGTGACGTACGCCGGATCACGCTCGACGGCCGCCGGTGGGCGCTGCACACCCCCGAGCGGACCGTGTCCGCCGACGCCGTCATGATCACCGGACCAGGTCAGGCCGAACGGTCGATCCTGCCGGGGCATCCGCGGGTGCTGTCGATCGCGCAGTTCTGGAAGCGGGCCGCGCAGCACGAAGTGCTGACCGCGGAGCGGGTCGCGGTGATCGGCGGCGGCGAGACCGCCGCATCGATGCTGAACGAGCTTTTCCGGCACCGGGTTTCGACCATCACCGTCATCTCGCCGCAGGTGACGCTGTTCACCCGCGGGGAAGGGTTCTTCGAGAACACGCTGTACTCGGACCCCACACATTGGGCGAGCCTGACGCTGGCGGAGCGGCGGGATGCCTTGGCGCGCACCGACCGCGGCGTGTTTTCGGCACGGGTGCAGGACGCGCTGCTCGCCGACGACCGGATTCGGCACCTGCGCGGTCGTGTCGCCCACGCGGTGCCGCGCGACGAGCGAATTCGGTTGACGCTGAGCACGAATCGCGGGGCCGAAGCACTGGAGACCGTGCACGGATTCGATCTGGTGATCGACGGTTCCGGGGCCGACGGGCTGTGGTTCGTGCCGCTGCTCGGCCAGGACGCGCTGGATCTGCTGGAGCTCGGGCTCGGCGGCCCGCTGACCGGTGACGCATTGCAGGAGGCCATCGGCGGTGACCTGGCCGTCGACGGCGTCACACCGAAACTGTTCCTACCCGGGCTGTCCGGGCTGACTCAGGGCCCCGGATTCCCGAATCTCAGCTGCCTCGGGCTGCTGTCCGACCGCATCCTCGGCGCGGATCACAGCTCGCCGGCACCGTCGATCAGGAGAAGCGATGAGCACCAACCCATTCGATGACGACAACGGCACCTTCTTCGTGTTGGTCAACGACGAGGACCAGCACAGCCTGTGGCCCACGTTCGTCGCCGTCCCAGACGGCTGGCGCGTCGTGTTCGGTGATGCCACCCGCGCGGAGTGTCTGGCCTACGTCGAAGACCACTGGACCGACATCCGGCCGCGAAGTCTGCGCGAGGCCATGGGCGCCTGACTCGCCGAGACTGCATCTGTGCACGCAAAGTTCGAGTGGAGGCGTGCTGGAATGCCGTTTCGGCGTGACGGTGGCCTACCGTGGTGCCGTGACCAACCGCGCGCGGCTCGTGAAGGTCGGCGCCGTCGTCTGGATTGTCGCCGCCGTCGTGTACCTGGCGGTCGAGAAACTCGCCGCGGCCAACGTCAAAGGCCACTACAGCTACGTGCACCACTACATCAGCGTGCTCGGCGTCCCGGCCTGGGGCCGGTTCGCGTGGTTGATGAACGGCGCCTTCTATCTGCAGGGCGCGCTGCTGCTGGTCGGCGCGGTCCTGCTGACGCGCGCGTCGGGACGGCGCGGCGTGTTCTTCGGATTGTTCACCACCGCCGCCACCATCGGTTACTTCCTGGTCGCCACCGTGCACGGCGGTTCGCCGCTGGCCAAGGGCGACGGCATGCAGTTGCACATGACCGGCGCCCTGCTGGTGTTCGTCGCGGGCAACTTCGCGATCGTCGCGGGATCGGGAATCGTCGCCCGCGCTGTGGACGCCCGCTGGTGGTACCGCCTGGTGTCGCTGCTGATCGCCGCAACGGGCGTATTCGCGTTTCTGATGCTGGCCAATTACAACGTGTGGACCTACCGGTACGCACCCGTCGGCATCGTCGAGCGCATACCGGTCTATTCGATCCTGGCGTGGCAGGTGTTCAGCGGCGCGGTGGCGCTAGGTCTGCTGCGCAAGCGGGACGTCCATGTCGAACACGCGAGCGTGTAGCACGGTCCTGTTCCGCAGCGCCGCCCGCACCGCGCGGTGCAGGCCGTCCTCCAGGTAGACGATGCCCTTCCACCGCACCGCGTGCGGAAACAGGTCGCCGTAGAACGTCGAATCCTCGGACAGGAGCCTATCCAGCGCCAGCACAGTTGTGGTGGTGACCAACTCGTCGAGGCGAAGCTGCCGCGGCGGTATCTGCGCCCATTGCCGTTGGGACAGGCCATGGTCCGGATACGGTTTGCCCTCGCGCACTCCCTTGAAGATCATCGACATGATCTCTCGGGCGTCGTCGGGGTCACAGGGCAAAGGGTAGTCGTAAACCACCTATCCGCCACGCGAACACCTGCTCGCGCGGTATCCGCCCAGTTGATGCCCGTAAAATGGGTACTGACTGCATGCTTGTGTTCGTTGACGGGGAGGTGACCAATTGGGTAGCGCCGACGACCGCCGCTTCGAGGTGTTGCGCGCCATCGTCGCCGACTTTGTCGCCACCAAGGAGCCGATCGGGTCGAAGACGCTCGTGGAACGGCACAACCTCGGGGTGTCCAGCGCCACTGTCCGCAACGACATGGCGGTGCTGGAAGCCGAGGGCTACATCACCCAACCGCACACTAGTTCGGGCCGGGTGCCCACCGAGAAGGGGTATCGCGAGTTCGTCGACCGGCTCGACGACGTCAAACCGCTGTCGTCCTCCGAGCGGCGCGCGATCCTGACATTCCTGGAATCCGGCGTCGACCTCGACGACGTGCTGCGCCGCGCGGTGCGGCTGCTGGCGCAGCTGACCCGCCAGGTGGCCATCGTGCAATACCCGACGCTGACCACGTCGAGTGTGCGACGCCTCGAGGTGGTCGCGTTGACCCCGGCCCGGCTGCTGCTGGTGGTGATCACCGACTCGGGCCGCATCGACCAGCGCATCGTCGAACTCGGCGACGCCATCGATGAGCACGAGCTGTCCCAGCTGCGCGACCGGCTCGGCCAGGCCATGGAGGGTAAACCGCTGGCGGCCGCATCGATCGCGGTTTCTGATCTAGCCTCGCATCTGAATGGGGGCGGCGGCCTGGCCGATGCGGTGGGCAGGGCGGCGACCGTGCTGGTGGAGACGCTGGTCGAGCACAGCGAGGAACGTCTGGTGCTCGGCGGCACCGCCAACCTGGCGCAGAACACCGCGGACTTCGGCGGCTCGCTGCGTTCGGTGATGGAGGCGCTGGAGGAGCAGGTCGTGGTGCTGCGACTGCTGGCGGCCCAGCAGGAAGCCGGCAAGGTCACCGTGCGGATCGGGCACGAGACCGAGGCCGAACAGATGGCGGGCACCTCGGTGGTTTCCACCGCGTACGGCAGTTCGGGCAAGGTATACGGCGGCATGGGCGTACTGGGACCCACGCGGATGGACTACCCGGGAACTATCGCTAATGTCGCTGCGGTTGCTCTCTATATAGGCGAAGTCTTGGGTAGCCGGTAATTCGGCATTGGAAAGGGTTGGCGTGGCACGCGATTACTACGGGCTGCTCGGAGTGAGCAGGGGGGCGAGCGATTCGGAGGTCAAACGCGCCTATCGGAAGCTCGCCCGTGAACTGCATCCCGACGTCAACCCCGACGAAGAGGCCCAGGCCCGGTTCAAGGAGATCAGCGTCGCCTACGAGGTGCTGAGCGACCCGGAGAAGCGGCGCATCGTCGATCTGGGCGGCGACCCGCTGGAGAACGCGGCCGCCGCGGGCAACGGCTTCGCCGGCTTCGGCGGGCTCGGGGACGTGTTCGAGGCCTTCTTCGGCGGCGGAACCACGTCGCGCGGCCCGATCGGCCGGGTGCGGCCCGGTTCGGACTCGCTGCTGCGGATACGACTGGACCTGGAGGAATGCGCCACCGGCGTGACCAAACAGGTGACGGTGGACACCGCGGTGCTGTGCGATCTGTGCCAGGGCAAGGGCACCAACGGCGATTCCAAGCCGGTCGCCTGCGACACCTGCGGCGGGCGTGGCGAAATCCAGACGGTGCAGCGCTCGCTGCTTGGTCAGGTGATGACGTCGCGGCCGTGCCCGGTGTGCGGCGGCGTCGGCGAGGTCATCCCCGATCCGTGTCACCGCTGTGGCGGCGACGGCCGGGTGCGGGCGCGTCGCGAGATCAGCGTCAAGATCCCGGCAGGCGTCGGCGATGGGATGCGGGTTCGTCTCGCGGCCCAGGGTGAGGTCGGTCCCGGCGGTGGCCCCGCGGGTGACCTCTACGTCGAGGTACACGAGAAGCCGCATGAGGTGTTCGTCCGCGACGGCGACGACCTGCACTGCACCGTCTCGGTGCCGATGGTCGACGCGGCACTGGGCACCACGGTCACCATCGACGCGATCATCGACGGTCCGACCGAACTGACCATCCCGGCGGGTACGCAGTCCGGTTCGGTGACGACGTTGCGGGGCCACGGCATGCCGCATCTGCGCTCAGGAGTGCGCGGCGACTTGCACGCCCACATCGAGGTGGTCGTGCCGACGCGACTCGACCACGAGGACATCGAACTGCTGCAGAAGCTCAAGGAGAAGCGCACCCGCGACGTCACCGAAGTACGGTCGACCCAGAGCGCCGCGACGGGCAGCGGCTTCTTCAGCAGGTTGCGCGAAACCTTTACCGGCCGTTGATCTTTGGTGCGCACGCTGTTTTACGTCGATGCGCTGCCCTCGATCGGTGAGCTCGCGGTCGTCGACGGTGAAGAGGGCTTTCATGCGGCCAACGTCCGGCGCATCCGGACCGGGGAGGAACTCGACCTCGGCGACGGCGTAGGCACCATGGCGCACTGCGTCGTCGAGGAGGTCGCCAAGGGCCGCCTGACCGCGAAAGTGCTCGACCGGACGACGGTGGAGCCCGCATCGCCTGCCGTCACCGTGGTGCAGGCGCTGCCCAAGTCGGACCGTTCCGAACTCGCGATCGAGTTGGCCACCGAGGCCGGTGCCGACGCGTTCGTCGCGTGGCAGGCGCAGCGTTGCGTGGCGCGGTGGGAATCCACGGCGAAGATCGACAAAGGCCTGCGCCGGTGGGACGCCGTCGCGCGGTCGGCGGCGCGGCAATCGCGGCGCCCGTACATTCCGCCGGTCAATGGTGTGGTGTCGACGGTGCAACTGGCCGCACAGGCGGCCGACAGCACCGCCACCGTGCTGGTGTTACACGAGAGTGCGACCGTCAAGCTCACCGAAGTGCCGCTGGCGCAAGCGGATTCGTTGTGGCTTGTGGTCGGTCCGGAGGGCGGCGTCAGCGACGACGAGATCGCGGTGCTCTCCGGCGCCGGCGCGACAGCGGTCCGGTTGGGCCCGACGGTGTTGCGGACCTCGACCGCAGCGGCGGTGGCATTGGGGGCGCTCGGCGTCCTGACCGCGCGGTGGCGGACGTGAAGTGGGCCGTCGCGGTGGTGGCCGCCGTGCTGGGTGCGGTCGAGTTCGCGACCTGGGCCGCCTCGCGGGCGTTGCTGCCCACGGTCGGCACCGATGCCGGTCACGTCGAGGTCGGCGAAACGGTCCTGGTGCTGGGGTGCCCGCTGGTGCCACTGCACCGCTGGCGGGTCCGGATCGCGGTGCGTTCCACCGATCCGAGCGTCGCTCGGTTCGTGTTCTGCGGCGGCGCCGTGCGCACGCAGGTTCCCGAGGCGCAGATGATGGCCGACTACGCGGTGCGGGTCCTGCATCTGCCACCCGGAAACATCGTGATCGAAAACCGGTCGACGACGACGGAGGAGAACATCGCGAACGCGATGCCGTTCTTTGCCGACAGCCCGGCGATCAAGATCGCGTCGAACACCTTTCACGCGCTGCGCGCCAGGGCGATCCTGGCCGACCAGTCGCCGGACGCGGCGAAAAGGCTGGTCCGAGCCCGCGACTACCTGCCGTTCGAGTGGGGGCCACTGCACGCGGTGTTGCTGGCCTACGACGGCTACCGCTACGTCCGTGCGGTCTGCGCTGGTTAACGGTTGGGGCGGGTTGGGAGCGGACGGTAAACTGGGTATCCGAGAGCGAACCTGAACGGCCACGACCAAGAAAGCAGGCAGAAAACCCCACGTGACGCCCCGCGAGACGAACGCTGACTCGGACTCGCCCGTTCGCAGCAGCATCAATGTTCCGCCCGACCTCGTTGTGGGCCTGCTGGGTTCCGCCGACGAGAATCTGCGCGCACTCGAAAACATCCTCTCCGCCGACATCCACGCGCGCGGCAACGCCCTGACCCTGTCCGGTGAACCGGCCGATGTGGCGCTCGCTGAGCGGGTGATCTCCGAACTGGTCGCGATTGTCGCCAGCGGTCAACGACTGACACCCGACGCGGTCCGACACAGTGTCGCGATGCTGACCGGCACCGGTGACGAGTCACCTGCCGAGGTCCTGACACTCGACATCCTCTCGCGGCGCGGCAAGACGATCCGGCCGAAGACGTTGAACCAGAAGCGATACGTCGACGCGATCGACAACCACACCATCGTGTTCGGCATCGGCCCCGCGGGCACCGGTAAGACGTATCTGGCAATGGCCAAGGCGGTCAACGCTTTACAGACCAAACAGGTGAACCGGATCATCCTCACCCGCCCCGCGGTGGAGGCAGGCGAGCGACTCGGCTTCCTGCCGGGCACGTTGAGCGAGAAGATCGATCCGTATCTGCGCCCGCTGTACGACGCGCTGTACGACATGATGGATCCAGAATCGATCCCGAAGTTGATGAACGCCGGGATCATCGAGGTCGCACCGCTGGCGTACATGCGTGGCCGGACGCTCTCCGATGCGTTCATCATCCTCGACGAGGCGCAGAACACCACCGGCGAGCAGATGAAGATGTTCCTGACCCGGCTTGGCTTCAACTCGAAAATTGTTGTGACGGGCGACATCACGCAGGTCGACCTGCCCGGCGGTGCCGCCTCGGGTCTGCATGCGGCGATGCGGATTCTCGACAATATCGACGACATCCACTTCTCTGAGCTCACCAGTGCCGACGTGGTACGACACCGACTGGTGTCCGACATCGTCGACGCCTACGCCAAATCCGAAGAGCCCGCACTGATGAACCGGGCCCAGCGGCGCGCTTCCGGTGCCGCAAGACCGCGAAGGTGAGCGTGTGACCATCGAGGTGTCCAACGAGTCGGGCATCGACGTCTCCGAAGAGGAACTGATCAGCGTCGCACGGTTCGTCATCCGCAAGATGAAGGTCAACCCCGCCGCAGAGTTGTCGATGGTGCTGCTCGACACCGCCGCGATGGCCGATCTGCACATGCGCTGGATGGACCTGCCAGGCCCCACCGACGTGATGAGCTTCCCGATGGACGAGCTCGAACCGGGCGGCAGGCCCGACGCCCCTGAGCCAGGTCCGTCGATGCTCGGTGACATCGTGCTGTGCCCGGAGTTCGCGGCGCAGCAGGCCGCCACGGCCGGTCACACACTCGGCCAGGAGCTTGCGCTGCTGACCGTGCACGGCGTCCTACACCTGCTCGGCTACGACCACGCCGAGCCGGACGAGGAGAAGGAGATGTTCGCGCTGCAGCGTCAACTGCTCGAGGAGTGGGTGGCCGACCAGGTCGAGGCTTACCACCAGGACCGCCAGTCCGAGAAGGACCGGCGGCTGCTGGACAAGTCCCGATATTTCGACGAACCGTGACCGGCATCGGCCCCCTGATCGGCGCGATCGCGCTCATTGGTCTCGGCGGCCTGTTCGCGGCCATCGACGCCGCCGTCAGCACCGTGTCGGTGGCCCGTGTCGAGGAGCTGGTGCGCGACGAGCGCCCCGGCGCCGTGCGGCTGGCCCGGGTGATGGTCGAACGGCCGCGGTACATCAATCTTGTTGTGCTGCTGCGCATCATATGCGAAGTGACGGCGACGGTGCTGCTGGTCGCCTACCTGGACGGCCTGCTCGGCGTCGGCTGGGGGATGTTCACCGCCGCCGCCATCATGGTGGTGGTCAGCTTTGTCGTGATGGGCGTCGGCCCGCGCACCGTCGGACGGCAGAACGCCTACAGCATTTCACTGATGGCAGCCCTTCCGCTGCAGGCGATTTCGGTGTTGCTCACGCCGATCAGTCGACTGCTGGTGTTGATCGGCAACGCGCTGACGCCCGGCCGCGGTTTCCGCAACGGCCCGTTCGCTTCCGAGATCGAACTGCGTGAGGTGGTCGATCTGGCCCAGCAGCGCGGCGTGGTGGCCGACGACGAACGCCGGATGATCCAGTCCGTCTTCGAACTCGGTGATACCCCCGCACGTGAGGTGATGGTGCCGCGCACGGAGATGGTGTGGATCGAGAGCGACAAGACCGCGGGCCAGGCCACCTCGCTGGCGGTGCGCAGCGGACATTCGCGGATTCCGGTGATCGGCGAGAACGTCGACGACGTGGTCGGCGTGGTCTACCTCAAAGACCTTGTGCAGCGGACGTATTACTCGACCAACGGCGGCCGCGACACCAAGGTATCCGATGTGATGCGCCCTGCGGTGTTCGTGCCGGACTCCAAGCCGCTCGACGCGCTCCTCGACGAGATGCAGCGCGACCGCAACCACATGGCGCTGCTTGTCGACGAGTACGGCGCGATCGCCGGCCTGGTCACCATCGAGGACGTGCTGGAGGAGATCGTCGGCGAGATCGCCGACGAATACGACACCGACGAGGTGGCGCCCGTAGAAGATTTGGGCGACAAGCATTTCCGGGTATCGGCGCGGCTGCCGATCGAGGATCTCGGGGAGCTGTACGACGTCGAGTTCGACGAGGACCTCGACGTCGACACCGTCGGCGGCCTGCTGGCGTTGGAACTGGGCCGCGTGCCGCTGCCGGGCGCCGAGGTGACGTGGGACGGGTTGCGCCTGCGCGCCGAAGGCGGGCCCGACCATCGCGGCAGGGTCCGGATCGGTACGGTCCTGGTCAGTCCGACGGAGAAACCCGAGGAGCATGATGAGTGAACTCGACGCCGAGGACGCCAAGCTGGTGACGTTGGCCCGCGGCGCGATGGGCCGGGCCGAAGCGTCCAGCGGCGCGGCAGTCCGCGACGCCGACGGGCGCACGTATGCGGGTGCGCCCGTCGCACTGCAGGCTCTGCAGTTGACCGCGCTGCAGGCGGCCGTGGCCGCCGCGGTGTCCAGCGGGGCGACGGGGCTCGAGGCCGCGGCGTTGGTCGGCGGTTCTGCCGACGACGCAGGCGTGGCGGCGGTGCGCGAATTGTCGGCCGACGCCGCGGTGATCGTCGCCGACCGCGGCGGCACCCCGCTGTGACCGAATTCCGCTCGGGGTTCGTCTGCTTCGTCGGCAGGCCCAACACCGGCAAGTCGACGCTGACCAACGCGCTGGTGGGCGCGAAGGTGGCGATCACGTCGAACCGACCGCAGACCACCCGGCACACCATCCGCGGGATCGTGCACCGAGAGAATTTCCAGATCATCCTGGTCGACACGCCCGGCCTGCACCGGCCCCGCACGCTGTTGGGGCAGCGGCTCAACGATCTGGTGAAGGACACCTATTCGGAGGTCGACGTCATCGGCTTGTGCATTCCGGCCGACGAGAAGATCGGGCCGGGGGACCGGTGGATCTATGAGCAGATCCGCACCATCGCTCCGAAGACCACGCTGGTGGCCATCGTCACAAAGATCGACAAGGTGGCCAAGGACCGGGTGGCCGCGCAGCTGATCGCGGTCAGCGAGCTGGCCGGACCGGATGCCGAGATCGTGCCGGTGTCGGCGACCACCGGCGAGAACCTCGACGTGCTGACCGATGTGCTGGCTACCCAACTGCCGCCCGGCCCGGCCTTCTATCCCGACGGTGAGCTGACCGACGAGCCTGAGGAGACGCTGATGGCCGAGCTCATCCGCGAGGCGGCGCTGGAAGGGGTGCGCGACGAACTCCCGCATTCGCTGGCCGTCGTCATCGAGGAGGTCAGCCCGCGCGACGGCCGCGACGACCTGAGCCCGCTTGTTGATGTACACGCCACCTTGTTCGTCGAACGCGAGAGCCAGAAGGGCATCGTGATCGGCAAGGGCGGCGCCAGGCTGCGGGAAGTGGGCACTGCCGCGCGCACCCAGATCGAGAAGCTGCTGGGCACCAAGGTGTACCTCGATTTACGGGTGAAGATCGCCAAGAACTGGCAGCGCGACCCGAAACAGCTTGGGCGACTGGGCTTCTGAGCGCTTGCGCGAAGAAGAATCAGGCTGCGCTAAGCGGGCCGGCCGTACACCGCAACGACGACGGTGCGGTCCAGGCTGTTGACCGACCAGACACCCATCTGGGAGTTGGCGCAGTTCGACATGATCGCCATGTAGTCGGGCCGGTAGTACCAGTTGTTGATGATCTCGACGCCGCTGATCGCCAGCGCGGGATTGATGGCCACCGTCTCCGCGACGACGCCCACGAAGCCGGCGTTGCGGGCCCGGTCCTGTGGCGTCGACCCGTCTGATCCGATGTCCCCGTCCAACGCGCGGTTGTTCAGCACGTCGTTGGCGTGCCACTCGGCGGCCAACTGCAGCTTCGGATTGATCTTCACGTCGTTGGTGCAGCCGGCCTGATGCTGGATGGTGTAGACGTTGGCCACCACACCGTCGTTGAGCCGCTTGTTGTCGGCACTCGCTGCGGGCATGCCGGCTACGGCCGCAGCCACCACCGCCGCTACAGGCAGCGCGCGCCGGATAAGTGCCACGTTCGGGAGATTACGCGACCTCGTCGCGAACCGGCTCGTCGGCGACGAGATTGCCCAAACTGGGCTCGGGAACCGGCAGAGGCGTCGCGGCCGGTTGCGTGCGGTCCCACCACACCTCAGGTTGGCGCAGCGCCCAACCGTTGAGGGCCTCCAACTCGGCGGCCAGCGAGATCAGCAGCGGCTCACTGTTGGCGGGCCCCATCAGCTGCAGCCCGATCGGCAGCCCGCCGTAGGTGAACCCGGCTGGCACATTGATCGACGGCCACCCCAACAGGTTCCACGGCCAGGTCACCGGGCATGCGCGGATCATCGCGCGGTCGGTGGACAGCCCGCCGCGGTGGTCGAAGTCGGTGACCCTCGGCGGGGGCAGCGCGGTGGTCGGCGCCAGCACCACGTCGAACAGGTTGAAGGTCCACCCGATCCGGCGCTGCGCCTTCGCCTCCCGGGCGCGGGCCTTGCGCAGCGTGTGCTGCGACAACAACCACCCGGTCCTGGTGTTGGCCAACGTCCGCTTGTCCAGGTTCACGTTCGGGCCGAGGCGATCCACCCACTCGAGCAACCCTGCCGTCGACCGGGACAGGAAGCTCCATGACATCTGCAGGTTGTAGTCGGGGTCGGCCTCGACCACCGTGTGCCCCAGCTGTTCGAGCTGACCGGCGACCGTCTCCATGGCCGCCCGGATCTCCGGGTGCAGTTTGGCCTTGAACACGGTGAACGGGAACTTCGTCGACATCGCGATCTTCAGCGGGCCCGGTGCCTGCGCGACGAACTCCGACACCCGCACCGGCGGCGGCTGATGCAGATCACCCGGGGCGTTACCGGACGCGGCGTCGAGCACCAGCGCAGCGTCCGTCACCGTCCGCGCCAACACCCCGTTCACCGTGATGCCGTTGAACGCCTCGGGTAACGGCCGCGTGGAGATGCGGCCGCGCTGCGGCTTGATGCCGACCAGATGTGTCCACGCCGCGGGAATCCGCACGCTGCCCGCGCCGTCAGAACCGATGGCCGCGGCCACCAATCCGGCCGCGACGGCTGCCGCGCTGCCGCCCGACGAGCCGCCCGGGGTGTGTTCGCTCGACCACGGATTGCGGGTGTGCCCGAAGGCGGGTCCGCTGGTGAACGGCCATTGACCCAGTTCGCAGGTGTTGGTCTTGCCGACGATGACGGCGCCCGCGGCCCGCAACCGGCGCACCACCTCGGAGTCGCGGTCCGCCGGCCTGATGTTCCCGTCGGCGCCGAAGCGGGTGGGCACACCCGCGATGTCGACGTCGTCTTTGACCGCGATCGGGATGCCCAGCAACGGAAGTTCTACTCCCGCTTCACGTTTCCGGTCAGCGGCCTCGGCCTCCGCCAAGGCGCTCTCGTGCAACACCACCCGGAACGCGTTGAGCGTCGATTGGCTCGCGTCGATGGCGTCAAGTGATCGCCGTACCAGTTGATCCGACGTCACTGTGCCGGCGGCAAGCTGGTAAAGCTGGGTGGTGATCGTGGGAAATCGGGCGTGGCGTTTCGAGGATTCGACCATCACGTACAAGAATATCGGCGTTGCCAACAGCAACTGTCAGAGCACGGTGAGAGACTTTCTTAATGCGGCTGTATCGAGACCGGGCGGTGGTGCTGCGCCAGCACAAGCTCGGCGAGGCCGACCGGATCGTCACCCTGCTCACCCGTGACCACGGGTTGGTGCGCGCGGTGGCCAAGGGGGTGCGGCGCACCCGCAGCAAGTTCGGGGCGCGGCTGGAACCGTTCGCGCACATCGACGTTCAGCTGCATCCCGGCCGCAACCTCGACATCGTCACCCAGGTGCAGGCCATCGACGCGTTCGCCACCGACATCGTCAACGACTACGGCCGCTACACCTGCGCGTGCGCGGTGCTGGAGACCGCCGAGCGGCTGGCGGGGGAGGAGCGGGCCCCGGTGCCCGCGCTGCATCGACTCACCGTGGCCGCGCTGCGGGCGGTCGCCGACGGCAGTCGTCCCCGTGAACTCGTGCTCGACGCTTATCTGTTGCGCGCCATGGGAATCGCGGGTTGGGCGCCTGCGCTGACCGAATGCGCCCGCTGCGCCACACCCGGTCCGCATCGGGCGTTTCACGTCGCGGCAGGCGGCAGCGTGTGCGTGCACTGCAGGCCGTCCGGGTCGGCCACCCCGCCGCAAGGCGTGCTCGACCTGATGGCTGCGCTCTATGACGGCGACTGGGAGCATGCGCAGGCGTCGACGCCGTCGTACCGCAGCCAGGCCAGCGGGTTGGTGGCCGCGCATCTGCAGTGGCATCTGGAACGTCAGCTGCGGACATTGCCGCTGGTCGAACGGGGCTACCGGATCGATCGCACACTTGCCGATCACCGCACCGCGGTGGCTGCTGAGCATCGCGTTTCGGTGTTCGGGCAGGATGTCAGCCATGGCGATCAAGCGGGCGAAGACCAGCTACCCACAGCTGCCCCCGGCGCCTGACGACTATCCGACGTTCCCCGATAAGTCGTCTTGGCCCGTGGTGTTTCCCGACCTGCCGCCGCATACCAACGGCAGATTCGCGCGGCCACCGCAACACACCTCGAAGGCCGCCGCCCCGCAGATCCCCGCCGACCAGGTGCCCAATCACGTCGCCGTCGTCATGGACGGCAACGGGCGGTGGGCGACGCAACGCGGACTGCACCGCACCGAGGGACACAAGATGGGCGAGGCGGTGCTCATCGACATCACCTGCGGAGCCATCGAGATCGGCATCAAGCACCTGACGGTGTACGCGTTTTCCACCGAGAACTGGAAACGCAGCACCGAGGAGGTGCGCTTCCTGATGGGATTCAACCGCGAGGTGGTCCGCAGGCGGCGGGAGAACCTCAACGACATGGGCGTGAACATGCGCTGGGTCGGCTCACGTCCGCGGATGTGGCGCAGTGTCATCAAAGAGTTCGACATCGCCGAGCAGATGACCGTCGGCAACGACGTCATCACCATCAACTACTGCGTCAACTACGGGGGCCGCACCGAAATCGTCGAAGCGGCCCGCGCGCTCGCCCAGGAAGCGGTCGACGGCAAGGTCAACCCGAACCGGATCAGCGAGGCCATGTTCGCCAAGCATCTGCATCGCGCCGACATCCCGGACGTCGACCTGTTCATCCGCACGTCGGGCGAGCAGCGGGCCAGCAACTTCCTGTTGTGGCAGGCTGCGTACGCCGAATACGTCTTCCAGGACAAGCTGTGGCCGGACTACGACCGACGTGACCTTTGGGACGCCTGCGAGGAGTACGTCAACCGCAACCGCAGATTCGGGCGGGCCTGATGGCGCTGGAGGAGAGGCTCGCGACGGTCCTCGACGACGTTCTGTCGGTTCAGCAGGAGGACGACGGTGCGCTCACCGTTCGCCATGACGACACCATCGCATCCCTGCGTGTCGTGACCATCGCCGAGGGACTCGACATGGTGTCGCTGACCCAGATCCTGGCCTGGGACCTGCCGGTGGACGCCAAACTGCGCAACAAGGTCGCACGGCATGCTCGCAACACGCTGCTCGGCACAGTGTCGCTGGTGGAGAAAAGCGCTGGCGCCAAAGGCAATTCGAAGAAGGCTGGCGACGTGCTGCTGCGGTACAACTTCCCGGGAGCGGGTTTGGCGGACGAGGCGCTGCGCACGCTGATCCTGTTGGTGCTTGCCACCGGCGTCGACATCCGTCGAGACCTGCTCGGCTAGGTGGGCCGCGACCTAGTCTGACAGCGCCGCGCGCAGATCTGTTGCCCCGGAGGCGATGTCATCGTCATCGGTGTGCTCCGGCAATACCGTCAGCAGTCGCAGTAGCCCTGACCGCGCGGCCACGTCATCGCGCAGCAGGCGCACCGCCCTGTCGTTGGACAGCGCATTGACGATCAAAAAGACCCCGTTGTCCCACAGGTCAGGGCGCAGCCGGGTCAGCCATGGCAGGCCGCGGGTGAGGTAGTGCCGCAACGCGGCGACCAGAAACCGGATGTCATCGCCGTTCGGCCGCAGGTGGCTGTTGTAGTTGGACAGCAGGAGCCGGGCCAATTGTGGGTCGGTGCCGGGATCTTCGAAGACTTCCAGTGCGGCGCGCGATCCGCGCAATCGCGTCGCCACCGCAGTGAAACTCTTCGCGACGACGGTGTCGGCCTCCGACGCGGCGAGCGACTCAAGCAGGGGGCCCGCATCGCGGTCGTCCAGAGCGAGGAGTGCCTTGGCGGCGGCCAGTTTTCGCGCCCGCTCGGCACCGTCGAGGCTCCTGCGCAGCTGCCCGGCCATGTCGGTGCGGCGGGCAGCTCCGGCGGCATCGGCAAGCTCGGCGCTCAACGGCCCGCCATGGTGTGCGGCCTTGTCGAGATCGGCGTCGCTGATCACCACGCTGACGCCGGCGCTGTTGAACGCCTCGTAGATCACCGCGACGTGGCGCCGCAGGCGCCGCAGACGCCGAAGATCTCGATGGTGTGGCTGACGTCGGAGAAGCCGTGCTCGCGGGCGACCTGAGCCGCCCACGCCTCGACGTCACCACCCTGGATCTCGACGGTGGAGCCGCACGCGCGGCAGACCAGGTGGTGATGGTGATCGTCGGAGCAGCGTCGGTAGACCGACTCGCCGGTGTCGGTGCGCAACGTGTCGACCAGACCGTTGGCCGCCATCGACTGCAGCGTGCGGTACACCGTCGTCAACCCGATGCCTTCGCCGCGGCGGCGCAGTTCGTCGTGCAACTCCTGGGCTGAGCGGAAATCGTCGAGCTTCTCCAGCAGCGCAGAGATCGCGGCGCGCTGCCGGGTGGCCCGCACCCCCGTCGCGCTCACGTGCCGCCCTCGCTCGCATGGGTCACCGCCGCGACGACGATATCGGTGAGGTGGTGGTCCACCAGTCGGTACATCACCTCGCGACCGGTCCGCTCGCCTGCCACCACGCCCGCCGACTTGAGGATCCGCAAGTGCTGGCTGACCAGCGGTTGCGGCACCTCCAGCGCGTCGACGAGTTCGTGCACACAGCGCGCCGATTCGCGCAGTTGCAACACGATCGCGATCCGCACCGGCGCGGCCAGCGCCCGCAAGAGGTCACCGGCGGTGTCCAGAACATCGCGCGGGGGCAGGTCCGGAAGGGGCGCGCCGCCGTGGTCGTGCACCTCCGCGCCGGGCAAAGTGGAAACGGTTTTCATTATGCCGTCAGAATACATGCACGACCGCGCATGTCAACGATGACGACGCGGTCGCTAAGGTTTCACCCGTGGCTTCTTCGTCGATCATCGACACCGTTGCAAATCTGGCCAAGCGTCGTGGCCTCGTCTACCAGTCCGGCGAGATCTACGGCGGCACCAAATCTGCTTGGGACTACGGCCCATTAGGCGTCGAACTCAAGGAGAACATCAAGCGGCAGTGGTGGCGCTCCGTGGTCACCGGCCGCGACGACGTCGTCGGCCTCGACAGCGCGATCATCCTGCCGCGCGAGGTGTGGGTGGCCTCCGGTCACGTCGAGGTGTTCAACGACCCACTGGTGGAATGCCTGAATTGCCACAAGCGGCATCGGCAGGATCACATGCAGGAGGCCTACGCGGCGAAGAAGGGCGGCAGCCCCGACGACGTGCCGATGTCGGAGATCGTCTGCCCGGACTGCGGCACCAAGGGCCAGTGGACCGAACCGCGCGACTTCAACATGATGTTGAAGACCTACCTCGGTCCGATCGAGACCGAAGAGGGTTTGCACTATCTGCGGCCCGAGACCGCGCAGGGCATCTTCGTCAACTTCGCGAACGTCGTCACCACCGCGCGGCGCAAGCCGCCGTTCGGCATCGGCCAGATCGGCAAGAGCTTCCGTAACGAAATCACCCCTGGCAACTTCATTTTCCGCACCCGCGAGTTCGAGCAGATGGAGATGGAGTTCTTCGTCGAACCGGACAGCGCGCCGGAGTGGCATCAGTACTGGATCGACACCCGGCTGCAGTGGTACATCGATCTGGGCATCGACGCGGACAATCTGCGGCTGTACGAACATCCGAAGGACAAACTGTCGCACTACTCCGACCGCACGGTCGACATCGAGTACAAGTTCGGCTTCCACGGCAACCCGTGGGGTGAGCTGGAAGGTGTGGCCAACCGCACGAACTTCGACTTGTCAACGCACTTAATGCATTCCGGAGTCGATCTGTCGTTCTACGACCAGACCACCGACACCCGTTACGTGCCGTACGTGATCGAGCCGGCAGCGGGCCTGACGCGCTCGCTGATGGCGTTCCTCGTCGACGCCTACGCCGAGGACGAGGCACCCAACGCCAAGGGCGGGATCGACAAGCGCACGGTGTTGCGCCTCGACCCGCGGCTGGCACCTGTCAAGGCGGCGGTGCTGCCGTTGTCCCGCAATGCCGATCTGTCGCCGAAGGCCCGCGATCTGGCCGCCGAATTACGCAAGTGCTGGAACGTCGAATTCGACGACGCTGGCGCGATCGGCAGGCGCTACCGCCGACAGGACGAGATCGGCACGCCGTTCTGCGTGACGGTCGACTTCGACACGCTCGAGGATCACGCGGTGACCATCCGCGAGCGCGACGCCATGACCCAGGACCGCGTCCCGCTCGACGGCGTGAGTGACTATCTGGCGCTCCGACTGAAGGGCTGCTAGATCGCGTAGCGGCAGTGCGCCAGGCGGTCGAGTCGGCACAGCCCCGAGGACAGGTCGTCGACCAACGGCAACTCGCCCTGCGGGTCACAGAGCGCCAGCAGTCGCCGGACCGCCCCGCTGCCGACGATGATCCAGTCCACGTCGCCGCGGGCGCAGTAGACGCTGATGTAGTACAGCGCCGTGAAGGCCTGGGCGCCGAAGAACTCGACGGCACGCAGGTCGAGGACGAGTTGTTTGGACAAGTGGATGTGGCTCTCGACGTAGCGGCCGAGTTCGCGGGCATTCGACGCGTCGACGTCGCCGAGGACGGCGACCGCCACGCGGGTGGATGACGGGTGCCGCACGGCGAAGGTCGCTCTGCCGCAGCGTTGTGAATCATCGATCGGTGCGGTCTCTGGGCGGCGCGTTCGCAGAGTTGTGACAGCCATCACAGTGGACTCTAATACGGATTCAGTGGCCCATGGCAAAGTTCAGAGAACTCTCATCAACGCGTTACTAGCAGGACATTTAGCGAAACTTATCCGTTGAACGACGTTACATCCGAGCCGAAAGTGTCCTCTTGGCGACGGATTCAGTAGCGGGCTGGGGGCCGAATTGGTTGAGCACCTGCTCACAGATTGTCCCTCGGCCGACGGGTCGTTTGCCGCGCTCCCTATGGTCGAGGGGTGACGTTCTCCTACGACGAGTCATTGCGGCACCAGATCTCCGAACGCCTTGCCGCCCACGACCGCCGCACCGTGATCGACCCGACGAAGCGACACGCCGCCGTCGCCATCGTGCTGGTCGACTCCGAGGTCGGCGAGGACAGGGTCGATCCGGTCGGCGCGGCCGACTTCATCGCGGATCTGCTGATGGAGGCCGGCCTCGACGGGCGGATGGTCGACGTGTCCGGCGGCGCGGCGTTCATCTTGTGCCGCAGGGCGATTCGCCTCAATTCGCATTCCGCGCAGTGGGCGCTGCCCGGCGGCAGGGTGGATCCGGGGGAGACCGTCGTCCAAGCCGCACTGCGCGAACTCGAGGAGGAGGTCGGGGTCACGCTGTCCGAGTCGGCGGTGCTGGGCCTGCTCGACGACTATCCGACCCGGTCGGGATACGTGATCACCCCGGTCGTGCTGTGGGGCGGCGGCCGACTCGACCTGCGGCCCGCGCCCGCCGAAGTAGCGGCCGTGTACCGGGTGGGACTGCACCAACTGCAACGAGACGACTCGCCGCGGTTCATCTCGATTCCGGAGAGTCCGCGGCCCGTGGTGCAGATCCCGCTGGGCAATGACCTGATCCACGCGCCGACGGGCGCGGTGCTGCTGCAACTGCGGTGGCTGTGCCTCGAAGGCCGCGACGACCCGGTCGCCGGCCTCGAACAACCGGTGTTCGCCTGGAAGTAGTCAGAACCGCCCACCCGCGGTGTAGCCGCCGCCGGATGAGCCGGACGAACCGCCGAACGACGTCGAACTCCAACCCCCTCCCATGCTGCCGCCGATCCCACCGCGCAGCGCACCGGACAGGATGTTGCCGATGATGATGCCGCCGAGCACCGCGCCCATGTTCGAGCCGCCGGTCTGCCCGTAGTGTCCGGCGTAGGACCGTTGCGCCGCACGGACATCGGCGTTGGCGAGGTCCTGCGCCTGTGCCGCGAGCACCGACGCGCCGTTCGCGTGTGCGATGGCCTCGTTCAGGTTGACGGACCTCTTGTCCTGGGCGGCCTGAAGTTGGCGCACCGCTTCGGCGAGCCGGGTACGCGCCTCCGGACCGATGCTGCCGCGCCGGGTGTCGATGTAGTCGGAGACGCCCCGCACCCGGGACTGCGCGGTGAACAACGCCTGGTCGAACGCGCGGCTGAGCCGCTCGGTGGCTTCGCGTTCCTCGGCGATGTTGGCCAGCAGCCGGTCTAGTTCGGCGTCGGCCTGCGTCAGTTTGGTGAACGCCCCCAACGGATCTGCGTCGCCGCTGCTTTGCGCGTCGGCCACCGCTTTGACCGCGGCGTCGCGGGCGGCGCTGAGGTCCGTTGCATGCGCCGTTTTGGACTGAGCCAATATCGTTCCCGCTTGATCGATGCCGTTCTGGATGTCGGCGACGACCGCGGGCAGGTTGGCCACGGCCCTGGTGATGTCGATGCCCGCGCTGTCGATGGCGTCCAATAGTGTGCGAGCCTGACCCAACGCGGACTCGGCGGCGCGGATGGAGTCGATCAACCCGGTCTGCCGACCGACGGGGCGCGTGACGAGCGTGCGGGCGTTGGTGATGTTCTGGTCGGCGAATTCCAGTCGCTGCTTGGCGGTTTCGACGTTTCCCGCCACCGACGCCAACGCCGTGTCGGAGAACTGGTTGTGCAGCGACGCCAGCGTCTGCTCCGACGGGCCGATCCGCGCGGTCAGTTCGACCATCTGCTGGGTCAGCGCGTCGAGCCGCGACGGCGCATTGATCACCAGATCACGCAATTGCTCGAACGCCTCGCGCCGGGCGTCGAGTTCATGGTCCGCTTTGGCGGCAGCGACGATGACCCGCGTCAACAGGTCGCGGCGCTGCTGCGGCGACTCCGGCACGGCGTCGTCGAGGATCTGCCGCACGTTGAACGCCTGCGCCAGCGTCGTCTTGGCGTTGGCGACCGCGGTGGAGAACGGTGCGGTCTCCCCGGGGCCGAATTCGTCGACGGCCAAACTCAATTCGTTGTCACTGGTGCGGACGGCGTTGTCGACGTCGACGACGATGGACTTGGACAGCTCGTCGAGCGCATCGAGTGGAACGGCGGCCAGTGCGCTCGGGTCGGTGGGATCCACCCGTTGCGCCGCCGCGAACTCCGCCTCGCGGCGCTTGCGCCTGCGCCGCTGCAGCCACAGCCACACCACCACCGCGACCAGCGCCAGCACCGCCAGGGCCACCAGCATGCCGAACCAGGAGATGTCCGCGTCCGGTGGGTCGAGTGCCTGGGCGGCGGCGATCGCCGCTGCGCCCCAATTCCCTTCACGCAATGCGGGTTCGATCTGGTTGCGGCGCAAGTCGTCGGCGGTGCTGCGGCTCATGCTCGACGGCGCGTGAAACGCGTATGCGCGGTCCCCGGTTGCCACCGCCAGGACCGCATCATCGTCGGGGTTGATGCCGCTGGCGCGGATGGTGGCATCGGTCCATCTGGTGGCGTCCATCCCGGAGAACGTGTCGACGTAGACGACCCACAATCGGATGCGTTTGTCGTTGTACAGCTTGTCGACGGCCTGTTGCACATCGCTGAATTCCGAACCGCTGAGCGCGTCGGCGCCGTCGTTCACATAGCTGGGCAGCCGAAACGGCGGCTGGCCGGTCGCGGTCGGCGCCAGCAGGGCGCCGAGGGTCATCACCGCGAACACGAGGCCGAGCAAACGGGCGATGCGCATGGTCGTCAATGTAGTACTGGCAGACTGTCCGTCGGTGGCCGTGATTGGAGATCCCTACAACGAGTTCGACCGCGAGCGGGTGGTGGTCGAACCGCCGAAAGGTGCCGCGCTTCCTGGCACAGACACCGAGCACCGCACCGACTTCGCGCGCGACCGGGCCCGCGTCCTGCACAGCGCGGCGCTGCGTCGACTGGCCGACAAGACGCAGGTTGTCGGGCCGCGGCAGGGCGAGACGCCGCGCACCCGGTTGACCCACTCGCTTGAGGTGGCCCAGATCGGTCGCGGCATGGCCATCGGTCTTGGTTGCGACCCCGACCTCGTCGACATGGCGGGGCTGGCCCACGACATTGGCCATCCGCCGTACGGCCACAACGGCGAACGCGCGCTCGATGAACTCGCCGCCGAGCACGGTGGCTTCGAGGGCAACGCGCAGAACTTCCGCATCCTGACCCGCCTGGAACCGAAAGTGCTTGACTCCCAACAGCACAGTGCCGGGCTGAACCTGACCCGGGCGGGGCTGGACGCGGTGACCAAGTATCCGTGGCGCCGCGGCACCGCGAACGGCAAGTTCGGCTTCTACGACGACGACGCCGCCGCGGCCGACTGGGTGCGGTCGGGGGCTCCCGAGGGCAGGCCGTGCCTGGAGGCGCAGGTGATGGATTGGGCCGACGACGTGGCGTACTCGGTGCACGACGTGGAGGACGGCGTCGTTTCGGGCCGCATCGACATGCGGGTGCTGGCCGACGACGATGCCGCCGCGGTGCTGGGGCGTCTCGGCGAGTCGCATGGGATGGGGGCGGGGCTGCTGGCCGACGACCTGGTGGCCGCCGCCGAGCGGCTGTCGGCCCTGCCGATCGTCGCCGCCGTCGGGAAGTACGACGGCACGCTCGCGGCGTCCGTCGCTCTCAAGCGGTTGACCAGCGAGCTGGTGGGCCGGTTCGCGTCCGCGGCCATCGCCGCCACCCGACAGGATCACGGGCCGGGCCCGTTGGTGCGGTATGAGGCCGAGTTACGGGTGCCCGAACTGGTGCGCGCCGAGGTCGCGGTGCTCAAGATCCTGGCGCTGCAATTCATCATGTCCGACCCGCGCCACCTCGAACTGCAGGCCAGGCAGCGGGACCGGATCCACCGCGTTGCACAGTGGGTGCTCGCGGGCGCACCGGCCACACTCGACTCGATCTTCGTGCCCGCCTTCAACGACGCCGCCGATGACGGTGCGCGGTTGCGGGTGGTCATCGACCAGATCGCGTCGTTCACGGAAGGCCGATTGGAGCGCCTCGAACCGGCTGAGCTGTGATCGCGCCGGACGTCCGGCGCTCTAGACTGACCCAGTGGCCGGCCGAATCCCTGATCGCGATATCGCGGCCATTCGTGAACGCATCCGCATCGAAGACGTGGTCGGCGACTACGTGCAACTGCGCCGGGCAGGCGCCGATTCGCTGAAGGGGCTGTGCCCGTTTCACGACGAGAAGTCGCCGTCATTTCACGTGCGGCCCAACCACGGGCACTTCCACTGCTTCGGCTGCGGCGAGGGTGGCGACGTCTACGCGTTTGTCCAGAAGATCGAACACGTCAGCTTCGTCGAGGCCGTCGAACTGCTCGCCGACCGGGTCGGCTACACGGTCACCTACACCGGTGGGTCGGCGACGAAAGTGCAGCGCGACCGCGGCAGCCGCAGCAGGCTGCTCGCCGCCAATGCCGCCGCGCAGGAGTTCTACGCCGAGGCGCTGCAGTCCGACGAAGCCGCACCCGCGCGGCAGTATCTGCTCGACCGCAACTTCGACATGCAGGCCGCGGCCCAGTTCGGCTGCGGGTTCGCCCCGTCGGGTTGGGATTCGCTGACAAAGCATCTGCTGCGTAAGGGATTTGAGTTCAAGGAGCTCGAGGCCGCCGGCTTGTCGCGGGAGGGCAGGCGCGGGCCGATGGACCGCTTCCACCGGCGGCTGCTGTGGCCGATCAGGGCGAGCAGCAGTGAGGTGATCGGCTTCGGTGCGCGGCGCATCTTCGACGACGACACGATGGAAGCCAAGTACATCAACACCCCGGAGACGGTGCTGTACAAGAAGTCGTCGGTGCTGTTCGGACTCGACCTGGCCAAGCGCGACATCGCGAAGGGCCATCAGGCCGTCGTGGTGGAGGGCTACACCGATGTGATGGCGATGCACCTCGCCGGGGTCACCACCGCGGTGGCCTCGTGCGGCACCGCGTTCGGCGACGAGCACCTGTCGATGCTGCGCCGACTCATGATGGACGACAACTTCTTTCGCGGTGAACTGATCTACGTGTTCGACGGCGATGCCGCCGGACGTGCGGCGGCGGTGAAGGCCTTCGAAGGCGAACAGAATCTGGCCGGGCAGTCGTTCGTCGCGGTGGCCTCCGAGGAGGATTTGGCCGGGATGGATCCGTGTGACATCCGGCTTCATTCCGGCGACGGCGCGCTGCGCGACCTGGTGGCGCGGCGGACTCCGTTGTTCGAGTTCGCCGTTCGCACAGCGCTGGCCGAACATGATCTCGACAGCGCCGAGGGCCGGGTCAACGCGTTGCGGCAGTGCGTGCCGATGGTGGCGCGCATCAAAGACAGCATGCTGCGCGACGAGTACGCGCGACGGTTGGCCGGATGGGTCGGCTGGGCGAACGAAGCCCAGGTGATCGGCCGAGTGCGCGAGGAGGCGCAGCAGCGTGGCATGCCGGAGAGGGGCAGGCGACGCACCGAGACGTCGCAGCCGCGTGAGGCCCGCGGTCAGAACGCCGCAACGTTGCGGCCGGATCCGGCGGATCCCACACTGTGGCCGCAGCGTGAGGCGCTCAAATCCGCGCTGCAGTATCCGGCGGTGGCGGGACCGGTGTTCGACTCGCTGACGGTGGAGAGTTTCACGCACCCGGGCTACGCGGCGGTGCGCGCGGCCATCGACGCGGCGGGCGGTACGTCGGCGGGTCTGGCGGGCGCGCAGTGGATCGAGGCAGTGCGCGCGCAGACGGCGACGCCTGCGGCCGCCAGCCTGGTCAACGAACTCGGTGTCGAGGCCATCAACGTCGACGACGAGGAGAAACTGCCGCGCTACATCGGCGGAGTGCTGGCCCGGCTGCAGGAAGTATGGGTCGGACGGCAGATCGCCGAGGTCAAGTCGAAATTGCAGCGGATGTCGCCGGTGGAGCAGGGCGACGAGTACCACGCATTGTTCGGTGATCTGGTCGCGATGGAGGCCTATCGGCGCAGCCTGCTCGAGCAGGCCAGCGGCGACGACCTTACTGCGTAAATGCGCTAATCAGGTTATGGTGGATGGGCTGTCGGGGCCTGAGTGGAGAGGAAGGCTTGTGTCAAACCTTAATCGGCTGGTCGCGGGCGCTTTTGTGGCTGCGGCGGTGGCCGTTCCGCTCTATGCTTCGACGGTGACCTCGGACCACTCGCAGGTCACGGCGTCGCCGGCCTGCCTGGCGTGGTTCGGCAACAAAGCGGACGGCAAGTGCCTGTCGTACTCCAACGGTCAGCCGGTCTTCGCCGGTACCCCGGACTGGGGAATCTACGGCCCCAACGCGGGTAGCAACCCGGGTGGCGGCATCGGGTTCAGCACCGGGCCGCTGCTGCCGTCGCAGTCCTGGACGCAGCCGATCGGCTGACTAGCCTAGCCGTCCTTCTTGGCCATCGCCTCCGGCTGCAACACGTCGGTCTGGGAGTCGATGGGCGTCAGCTTGACCATCGCCGGATCGGGGGAGACCCGGTCGGCGATCTTGCGGCGTCCCGCGTCGATCACGGCCTTGGCGGCCGGGCTCTCGGTGACCGCTTTGTAGGTTCCGGCGATCTGTTCATAACGGCGTCGGCCCGCCTTCGAACCCAGTACGTAGCCGACAGCCAATACGACGAGATACCGGATCACAGGGCCCCTCCCGGTCGACGGTGCATCGGCCTCCATCCTGCCTCACTTGGCTGTGTAGGGCGGGGGGGGGATCGTATTGGCGACGCGACCGGCAGGTACGCTACAGTCTTGGTTCGCGGCGCAGTCCGCGCGAGGCACGCAGTCCCCTGTAGCTCAATTGGCAGAGCATTCGGCTGTTAACCGAAGGGTTGCTGGTTCGAGTCCAGCCGGGGGAGCCACGATTTCTCACTTGGCCGCCGTCGTCAAATTCCTGGCCCTATATGCGACCACCGAAGCAGGGACTGATGTCGAACATGCCGTCGCAGACAAACCATTGGGTCGGGGCTGGCGGGTTGATCGACGGCCCCGATGGCACGTTAGGCGTGGACCCAGCAGGATGCGTCGATTCATTCGGCGGATGCGGTGGAGGGCACTGTCCGTCTTCACATTGATTCGGCCGCGCCGAGGCGATGCCGGCGGCCTCGACGGACGCGCCCGCGATGGCCCCGAACGCGGCTGTCGCGATGAGGATTGAGGGTACGAGGCGCCGCAACCGGCTGGAACCCGCGACACTGTTGGTCATTTCTTCTCCTGAGTTGTGATGGCGTCACCCGGTTTGGGCGGCTGGTACTTGTCAATAGTCGTGATCGCACAGGTGGTTTCGTAATCACCGGCAAGCCAGAATTCAGTTCCGACGAGGAAGGATTTGTTATCCGCCGGGTAAGGCTGCGGTGCGATGTGCTTGCGTGGTCAACGGCGTCAATCGATTTGTGGTCGAACGCTTTCGTCGTTGATCATGGCGGGGCGATAATCGATGCGGCGGCGAGCGGTCTGACGGACCGGGGAGCTGCACATCGCGGGTTCCCCGGACCGGCCACGACATTCGCGGCCGACGTCAGCGCACGCACGAAGGGGGAACTGAATGTCAGCGCAAGAGAACAAAGAACTCGTCCAGCGGGGTTACGACGCCTTTGCCGCCGGCGACATGGAAACGCTGATGAACCTGTTCGATGACGACATCGAGTGGGTGCAACCAGGCGATAGCACTGTCAGCGGCACCTTCCATGGCAAAACCGAAGTGATGGAGCACATGCAACGGTTGGCAGAGAAGGCGCCAACCGTAACGGTCAAGAGGCTCATTGCCGAAGATGACGTCGTCGTAGCGATCACTGAGGTAACGGCTGAAGGCCAATCCGGTGAGGACGCCGACGTGATGACGATCCGGGACGGCAAGACCGTTCGGATGGAAGTGCACGGCGACACCGCCCTCTTGGAGCGGGTTTACGGCAAGAAACAACTCGCCGCTGGATAACCGCTGCGCCCAAGCATTTTGGGCCGGGCGTCGAGGGTCGCATGGCCCC
Organism: Mycobacterium sp. ACS1612; assembly: GCF_001667505.1. Lineage (GTDB taxonomy): Bacteria > Actinomycetota > Actinomycetes > Mycobacteriales > Mycobacteriaceae > Mycobacterium. The sequence continues at coordinate 39,307 of NZ_LZHZ01000076.1, read as the reverse complement.
ACGTATGGTTGTCGCCATGCGCCCCTCCCGGCTGATCGCCGTTGTCTTCGCCTGCCTACTCGTCGCGGGTTGCGGGTCTGACAAGCAGCAGCAGTCATCGTCACCAACCACCTCGGCCGCATGCACCGCGGCCGAGGGACCCAGCGACGACATGGTCACGGCCGAGATCGCCAAACTGCCCTCGGCGCCCTGGCTGGAAGTCGTCAGAGGGCATACCGACGACTGCAGCCTGCACTGGGTCGTAGTCACGTCGGGCGATGCGTCCGACAGCCCGGGCCAGGTGTTGTTCTTCGACCGCAAGACACCAATCGGCACCGCGACCCCCGAGCCACGGCCCTACGTCACGATCAGCGCCGCGGGCGGCGACGTCGCTGCGGTGCAATACAAATGGCGGCAGGGCCAGGATCCGGCCTGCTGCCCGAGCGGTGCCGCCACGGTTCGGTTCAAGGTCGAAGGCGGAAAACTCAAGGCGCTGGACCCGATTCCCGCCCAATAGCTACACGCCCCGCACGCTGCCGCCGTCGATCACATACTCGGCGCCGGTGATGTAGGCCGCGCGATCGGAGACGAGAAACGCGACCAGTTCACCGACGTCGGCCGGTCGGCCGGGCGCACCCAGCGGGATGCCGCCGATCGATGCCATGATCTGTGCGCGCGCTTCGTCGACGCTGATGTCGTTGATCCGACCGATTTCCTCGGCCATCCGGTATGCCGATTCCGTCTCGATGTAGCCAGGGCAGACGGCGTTGACACGAATACCCTTGGGCGCCAATTCATCGGCTAATGCCTTGCTGTAGTTGGTCAGCGCGGCCTTCGCTGCGGCGTAGGGGATGGTGGTGGGCAGCGGGGCTCGGCGCTGGATCGATGTGACGTGCACGATGGCGCCCGTGCCGCGTGCCGCCATGCCAGGGACGAGTTGTCGATCGAGCCGCACGGCCGCCAGCAGATTGGCGTTCAGCGCCGCCTGCCAGTCCTCCTCGGTGAGCGCTGTGACGCCCCCGTCCTTCTGACCCGACCCGCCGACATTGTGCACGAGGATGTCGACGCGGCCGAGGCGGTCAAGCGCCTCGACACCCAGGGCTGCCACACCGTCGGCGGTGGTGACGTCGGCGGCGATCACGTCATCGGGGCGCCCGTCCGGCGCGGACCGGGCCGCCACCACGACGCGCGCACCACCCGCGCGCAACCGGTCGGCGATGCCCTTGCCGATACCGCGGGTGCCGCCCGTGATGAGCGCCGTACGACCAGAGAATTCGGGGGAATCAGACACACGGCGAGCCTGCCACCCGCCACCGACATGTTTACGTGTCGACGATGTTCTCTGGATGCAGCATCTCGGCGTAGCGCAACTGCTCGGGGATGCCGAAGCCGTCGACGAGGACCTCCGCGTAAGGCCGCAACGTGCGGCACCGCTCGTTGATCCCGCGGGTGACGGCCTTCGCGCGTTCGGTCGACAGGAACTGGTGCTCGATGAACCAGGCCTTGTCGTCCTCGATCGCCGACAGCGCGTACAAGTCGCACACCATCTCGAGGATCTTGCGTGCCTCGTCGTCCTCGCATGAATCGATGCCTGCGACGAACGCCTCGAGAATGATCCGGTCGATGTGTGCCGACGCTGCGTGCAGCACGTGGTCTTGCACCGCGTTGAACGCGTCGAAGGCGCTCATCTCCTTCGACTTGCCCCGTAGCCGGCGGGCCACCGTCGCGATCATGTACTCCTCGCGGTCCTCGAACATCTTGACCTGGGTGCCGCGGTTGAACAGGCTGCCCTCTTCCTCGTTGTCCTGCCGGGTGTCGAGGATGCGCTGCATGATCGTCTCAGCCGCAGTGCGTTTCAACACTCGCTCACCCGCGAAGTTGGCTGCGAAGCGCACCCACTCGACAGGGCTCATGCCCTTGATGTCGTCGGCGTAGGCGGTCAGCAGTTCCTTGGCCACCAACTGGGTCAGCACGTGGTTGTCGCCCTCGAACGTGGTGAACACGTCGGTGTCGGCCTTCAGCGCGATGAGCCGGTTCTCGGCGAGATACCCTGCGCCGCCGCATGCTTCGCGGGCCTCCTGGATGGCGGCGGTGGCGTGCCAGGTATTGGCGGCCTTCAACCCGGCGGCGCGTGACTCCAGTTCGCGTTGCTCCTCCCGGTCGGGGTCTTCGGCGCTCTGCAGTTCGTGCGTCTTGGCCACCAGTTCATTCTGCGCGAACTGCAGCGCGTACGACTTCGCGATGAGCGGGAACAGCCGGCGCTGATGCACGAGGTAGTCCATCAACAGCACCTCGTGGTCATCGCCTGGTGCCTGGAACTGCGTGCGCTGCAACGCATATCGCGTTGCGATGTCGAGTGCCACACGGGCTGCCGCACCGGCGCTGCCGCCGACGGTGACCCGGCCGCGGATCAGCGTGCCAAGCATGGTGAAGAACCGGCGGTTGGGATTCTCGATCGGCGAGGAGTACGTGCCGTCCTCCGCCACGTCGGCATACTTGTTCAGCAAATTCTCCCGAGGGATGCGCACGTGGTCGAACTGGATGCGGCCGTTGTCAACGCCGGGCAGGCCGCCTTTGTAGTGGCAGTCACCGGTAGTCACCCCCGGCAGGTCGTTGCCATCTTCGTCGCGGATCGGCACCACGAAGCAGTGCACGCCGTGGCGTTCGCCGTCGGGCGTGATCAATTGCGCGAATACCGCTGCCACGGTTGCCGTCTCGGCGGCGCCACCGATGTAATCCTTGCGTGCGGACGGGGTGGGGGAGTCGATGACGAACTCCTGCGTGGACGGGTCATAGGTGGCCGTCGTCTCCAGCGACTGCACATCGCTGCCGTGACCGGTCTCGGTCATGGCGAAGCAGCCGAGCAGGTCGAGGTTGATGATCCGCGGTACGTATGCCTCGTGGTGGCGCTCGGTGCCGAGGTTCTCGATCGCGCCCCCGAACAGGCCCCACTGCACGCCGGCCTTGACCATCAGCGACAGGTCCGACATCGCCAGCATTTCGATCCGGGTGACGGCGGCCGCGACGTCACCGTTGCCGCCGTGCTCTTTCTTGAATCCGTCTTCGGCGGCGCCGTGGGCCGCCATGATCTTCATCTGCTCCATCGCTTTGGTGCGCGCGATGACGGTGTTGGGTGTGTAGTGCGGTCGGAACACCTCGTTGGCGAGTTCTTCGCGCATTCTGTTCTTCACATCGCGCCAACGGCCGTCCAGCGTGTTGCGTAGATGCTCCGCAGTGGTGGTCATATTCAGACGGTAGCCCTTTCGGCCCCCGCGGAAACTGTGATGTGGCAAACCTAGCCTTGCTGGACCAGCGGAAATCGGTGACGTTGAATTTGGTTATGACCGAGTCAGACGAGGCACCGGTATCGCCGACGGGCATGCCGCACATCCCGCACCATCGACACTCGGATGTGTCGGGCGGGTGGTTGCGCGCCGCGACGTTCGGCGCGATGGACGGACTGGTGAGCAACACCGCCCTGATCGCCGGTGTGGGCGCCGCGGCCGATGCACACACCGTGGTCATCAGCGGTTTCGCCGGGCTGGTAGCCGGCGCGTTTTCCATGGCACTCGGCGAGTACACCTCCGTCACCACCGCGAACGAGCAACTCGACGCCGAGGTGCGGATGGAGCGCCGCGCGCTGAGCAAGCACCCAGAGGCGGAAGAAACCGAACTGGTCTGGATGCTCGTCGAGATGGGCATGAGCCCGGAAACCGCAGAGAAGGCCTCCGAGGAGATTCACCGCGACGAGACCCGCGCGTTGAACGTGCATGTGGCGCAGGAACTGGGCGTCCACCCGGACGAGAAACCGTCGCCCTGGGTCGCGGCAGGCTCCAGTTTCGTCACATTCGCCATCGGCGCCATCGTGCCGCTGATCCCGTACTTCCTCGGCTTCCAAGCATTGTGGCTCGGCCTGCTGTTCGGCGGCATCGGCCTGATGGTCGCAGGGGGAGTTGCGGCCCGTTTCACCAAGAAGGCGTTGTGGTTTGCGTCGTTGCGTCAGTTGGTGTTCGGCATGGTGGCGATCGCCGCGACGTACCTAGTCGGGCATCTGGTCGGAACGGTCGTCTGACTCAGCTGTCGCTGCCGACCGTGATGGCCTCTGCCTGCTCGACCGTCTCGTCGAGTTCCGACTCCTCGACGTCGATCCCGGCCAGATGACGTCGGCTGGCGAACAGCACGCCCGCGCCCACCAGCACGGCTGCGGCGCCGACCCAGAACGGCAGATGCACACTGATCCGCTCGCCAAGCACACCGGCCAGCCAGGGTGCCAGCGCGGCGCCGGCGAACCGCACGAAACTGTAAGCGGCCGAAGCCACTCCGCGTTCGACCGGCGCCGCCTTCATGACGGTCTCGGTGATCAGCGTGTTGTTGATGCCGATGAACAGACCCGCGACCACCACGCACGTCGCCAGCACGGCCTTGTTGTCGGTGCCGACGGCCATCACCGCCAGCGTCGCGGTCATCGCCAGCAGGTTGACGATCAGAGTCGGCACCGTGCCGAAGCGGTGCTGCAACCGCGGCGCGACGACCACGGACGTGAAGGCCAGCGCCAGACCCCAGCCGAAGAAGATCAGCCCGATCTCGTGCGCGCCCATGTCGAGTGGGAACGGGGTGAACGCCAGCAACGTGAAGAAGCCGAAGTTGTACAGCAGCGCGGTGATTGCGACGCCCAGCAGACCGCGGTGGCGCAGCGCACGGAACGGGTCGGCCAGCGTGGTGGCGCGTTCGGCGCGCGGCGTTGACGGCAGCAGGAACGCGGTGACGATCAGCGCGACCGCCATCAACACCGACACCCCGAAGAACGGGCCGCGCCACGAGATCGAGCCGAGCACTCCGCCGACCAGCGGCCCCACCGCGATGCCGAGGCCCAGTGCGGCCTCGTAGAGGATGATCGCCTGGGCGACGGAGCCGCGCGCGGAACCCACGATGGTGGCCAGCGCGGTCGCGATGAACAGCGCGTTGCCAAGACCCCAAAGTGCCCGCCAGCCAACGATTTCCATCACAGAGTCGGACAGTCCCGCCAGGCCCGCGCCCGCGATTATGACCACCAGCCCGATCAGCAGGGTGCGTTTGGGGCCGATGCGGCTGGCCACCACACCGGTGATGAGCATGGCCACGCCCATCACCGCCATGTAGCTGGTGAACAGCAGCGACACCTGCGACGGCGACGCGTCGAGGTTGTCGGCGATCGGTTTGAGGATGGGGTCGACGAGACCGATGCCCATGAACGCCACGACGGACGCGAAGGCAACGGCCCAAACAGCCTTGGGTTGGCGCCACATACGGTGCGGCTACTCCTTTGCGGTTATCTTTTGGCTGGGGTGGGGGCGGCCGCATCCTCGAGAAGTCGTCGCATCACGCGCACCGCGTCGGTGAGCGTTTGCCGGTCCGCGGCATCGAGCCGCTCCAGGTACGGATCGACGGCCGCGGCTCGATCGATGCGCACCTGGCGCAGCGTGTCGACGCCCTTCGGCGTGATCCGGATGAGCACCGCCCGCGCATCGTCGGGGTCGACGTTGCGCGATACCAGGCCCGCGTCTTCGAGCCGGCGGACCTGGGTGGTCATCGTCGGCTGCGAGCAGTGGTCCAGCGCGGCCAGATCCGAGATCCGGGTCGCGCCTTGATCCTCGATCGTCGACAGCAGCCGCGCCTGGGCGTAACCCAGCGGCATGCGAACCCGTTGGGTGGCCAGCCGGTTGATCCGGGCCACCACGGACAGGAGATCGGCTCCGAGCGTCGGGGACATGCCTTGAAGATTACATAGGTTTACTATGCGATTCAAATTTTGCCGGGCGTGTCGCCGCTCACAGCATCGGGGGCGAGGGGCTGCGAGGGGCGACTGGCAGAATCGAGAAATGACCGTAACCGAGCCGGGGGCCCCGCGTCGGGCAGGCTCGCTGCAACCGGTCGAACTCGCGCAGGCCTCGGTGATGGCGGCGCTGTGCGCAGCCACCGCGATCATCGCCGTCGTCGTCCCGTTCGCCGCGGGCGTGTCGTTGCTGGGCACCGTGCCGATGGGTCTGCTCGCCTACCGGTACCGGTTCCGGGTATTGATCGCCGCCACGGTCGCGGGTGCGGTCATCGCGTTTCTGATCGCAGGCCTCGGCGGCTTCATGACCGTGGTCAACTGCGCTTACATCGGCGGACTGACCGGCACCGTCAAACGTCGCGGGCGGGGACTGCTGACCGTGCTGGCCGCGGCCGTCGTCGCCGGCGCGCTGTTCGGCGTCTTGACGGTGACGGCGCTGGCCATCCTGTCGCGGCTGCGCCATCTGATGTTCGACACGGTGACCGCAAACATCAACGGCCTCGCCGTGGTGCTCTCCCGCATTCCGAATCTCGAGCCCGCCGCCGAACGGCTGAAGAACGACTTCGCCACCGCGCTGCATTACTGGCCGTTCCTGTTCTTCGGCTCCTCGGTGCTGTCCATCGTGATGGTCACGTTCATCGGTTGGTGGGCGTTGTCACGGGTGCTGACCCGGCTGCTCGGGATCCCGGATGTGCACAAGCTGGAGTCGTCGGCCGATGCCGGACCCATCGCGCCGGTGCCGGTGCGACTGAACGACGTCCGGTTCCGCTATCCGAAGGCCGACCACGACGCCCTCGGTCCGGTGTCGCTGAGCGTCGAACCCGGTGAGCACGTCGCGGTGACGGGCGCCAACGGCTCGGGCAAGACGACGTTGATGCTGATGCTCGCAGGCCGCGAGCCGACCTCGGGGACCATCGACCGGCCCGGCGCCGTCGGCCTCGGCAAGCTCGGCGGCACCGCGGTGGTCATGCAGCACCCGGAAAGCCAGGTGCTCGGCACCCGCGTCGCCGACGACGTGGTGTGGGGGTTGCCGCCCGGAAAGACCATCGACGTGCATCAACTGCTCGCGGAGGTGGGCCTCGACGGGCTCGCCGAACGGGACACCGGCGGACTGTCCGGCGGAGAGTTGCAGCGCCTCGCGGTCGCCGCGGGACTGGCCCGCGAGCCGTCGCTGTTGATCGCCGACGAGATCACCAGCATGGTCGACCAGGACGGTCGCGAGGGATTGATGTCGGTGCTGTCGGGTCTGACCCAGCACCACAGCATGTCGCTGGTGCACATCACGCACTACAACAGCGAGGCCGACGCGGCGGACCGGGTGATCAACCTGACCGGTAACGGTGGTGCCTCGGACAACACAGAGATGGTCGAGACGGCTGCGGCTCCGACCGGGACAACTCCCGCCGCTGTGCGTTCCGAAGACGCGGTGCTCGAGTTGATCGGCGTCGGCCACGAGTACGCCAGCGGAACTCCTTGGGCAACAACGGCTCTGCACGACATCAACTTCGCCGTCCATGAGGGTGACGGGGTGTTGATCCACGGTCTGAACGGATCGGGCAAGTCCACGCTGGCCTGGATCATGGCGGGGCTGACGGTGCCGACGGTCGGCAGCTGCCTGCTCGACGGCGAACCGGTCTCCGATCAGGTTGGCGGCGTTGCCATTTCGTTTCAGGCGGCCCGGCTGCAGCTGATGCGCAGCCGCGTCGACCTGGAGATCGCTTCGGCGGCCGGGTTCTCGCACCGTGACCGGGACCGGGTGGTCACGGCGTTGGGCACCGTCGGGCTGGACCCCGCAATGGCAACGCGTCGCATCGATCAACTCAGTGGCGGCCAGATGCGCCGCGTCGTACTTGCCGGGTTGCTGGCCCGGTCCCCGCGGGCCCTGATCCTCGACGAGCCGTTGGCTGGACTGGACGCCGCGAGCCAGCGTGGCCTGCTGCGCCTGTTGGAGGATCTGCGGCGCAACGCCGGCCTGACGGTCGTCGTCATCTCGCATGACTTCTCGGGCCTCGAAGACCTGTGCCCGCGCACCCTGCGCCTGCACAACGGTCAGTTGGCGGCGCCGACGGCGGCGGGAGAGATGTCGTGAGTGCGCCGACGGCAGCCAAGCAGCGCGCACCCGTCGTGCTGTTGCGGCCGGTGCCGGGCGACACCGTCATCCATCGGCTCTGGGCCGGAACGAAACTCATCGCCGTCGCCGGCATCGGTGTGCTGCTGACGTTCTACCCGGGTTGGGTGCCCATCGGATTGGTGGCCGCCCTGATACTGACGGCGGCTCGGCTGGCGCACATTCAGCGTGGCGCGTTGCCGTCGATTCCGCGCTGGCTCTGGGTGCTGCTGTTCATCGGCGGTGCGACGGCGGCGTTCTCAGGAGACAGTCCGGTAATCGACGTGGGTTCGGTGCACCTCGAGTTGGGTGGGCTGCTCACCTTCCTACGCATCACGGCGGTGTCGATCGTGCTGCTCGGGCTCGGCGCGATGGTGTCGTGGACGACAAACGTCGCCGAAATCGCGCCTGCGGTAGCCAAATTGGGCCGTCCGCTGCGGCCGCTGCGCGTCCCGGTCGATGACTGGGCGGTGGCGCTGGCCTTGGCGCTGCGGGCGTTTCCGATGCTGATCGACGAGTTCCGGGTGCTGTATGCGGCCCGTAGGTTGCGGCCGAAGATGGTGCCGACCACCCGACGTCAGCGCCGCAAGCGGTGGGCTCTCGAAGTTGTCGACATCCTCGCGGCGGGCATCACCGTGGCGCTGCGCCGCGCCGACGAGATGGGCGACGCGATCACCGCGCGAGGCGGCGCCGGGCAGATCTCGGCGGTCCCGTCGGGCCCGAAACGCGCCGACTGGGTGGCGCTGGCGATCGTGGCAATGATGTGCGCTGCCGCGATAACGCTCGAATTGACGGTGGGAGGCACAATTTCCACACGCTGAGTCTGGGGACGGCGCCGTCGCTTTATTCTTGGCCGAAGGAGATCGATGGCGATGGCGACCGTATGCGACTCGTGTGGCGTCCGACCGCGCAACGGCGCTCGGTTCTGCGACTCGTGCGGCGCGCCGATCGCCGTCGCACGTGAGGCCGCCGAGTTCAAGCAGGTGACGGTGTTGTTCGCCGATGTGGTGCGTTCGATGGACATTGCGAGTGCGGTCGGTCCTGAGCGGATGCGAGAGATCATCGCCGAACTGGTCGATGCCGCCGCCGCGGTGGTGGCGCGCCACTGCGGCACGGTGCAGAGTTTCACCGGCGACGGAATCATGGCGCTGTTCGGCGCGCCGGCGGCTTTGGAAGACCACGCGTTACGCGCCTGCCGCGCGGGAATCGACCTGCAGCAGGCGGTGCGACGCCAAGCGGGCGAAGTGCGCGTCCGCGACGGCGTCGAACTGCAGGTGCGTGTCGGCCTGAATTCGGGGCAGGTGGTCGCCGGTGAAATGCCCGCCGGCGCCGCCGGATACACCGCGATCGGTGAACACGTCGGCATGGCTCAACGGATGGAATCCGTCGCACCACCCGGCGAGGTGATGCTCAGCGAATCGACCGCGAGGCTCGTGGAAGCCGTTGCCGCGCTGGGCGAGTCAGAACTCGTCCAGATCAAAGGTCGGGATGCGGGCGTGCTGGCCCGTCGATTGTTGGCGGTCCATTCCCTACGGCCCCAGCCGTCGCGGTCGACGTTCGTCGGTCGCGAGGCCGAGATGCGCAACATCGCCGAGGCCGTCGCACACTCGACCGGTGGCCACGGCCGGATCGTCTGCCTGGTCGGGGACGCCGGCATCGGGAAAAGCCGATTCATCGGGGAGACGACCGCGTTGGCGCGCGATGCCGGCGTCGACGTGTACGTCGGGTTCTGTGATGCGCATGCCGCCGACATCGCATTTCATGCCGTCGCGAATCTGTTGCGTGCCGCATGCGGTGTCGTCGACCTGCCCGATAGCGCTGCACGCCAACGGGTCCGGTCGCAGTTCGTAGCAAGCGACACCGAGGACCTGTTGCTGCTCGAAGACTTGCTCGGTATCGCCGACCCAGATGCGGCGATGCCGGACATCGACCCGGACGCCCGTCGACGACGGTTGACCGCGCTGCTGACTGCCGCCCTGCAGTCGCGCCCACGCCCCGCGCTGTACGTGATCGAAGACGCGCACTGGATCGACGAAGTCAGTGAGGCGATGCTGGCCGACTTCCTGGCGGTTGTGCCGCGCTCGCAGTCGATGGCGATCATCTCCTATCGACCCGAATACCGCGGGACCCTCGCACAGCTGGCCGACGCAACCCGGATTGCGCTTACGCCGCTGGATGTTTCGCAGGCCAGCGCATTGACGGCGGAACTGGTGGGAGCCGATTCGTCGACCGCTCGGGTCGCCGCTTTGATCACCGAACGCGCCGCAGGCAACCCGTTTTTCGCCGAAGAGATCGTGCGCGATCTGGCTGACCGCGGTGTGCTGGTCGGCAGCCGCGGCGAGTACACCTGTCGCGATGGTGTGGCCGACATCAGCGTCCCGGCGACGTTGCAAGCGACCATCGCCGCGCGCATCGATCGCCTGGGTCAAGACGCCAAGCGGACACTACGGGCGGCAGCGGTGGTCGGGTCGCGGTTCACCGCAGACATACTCGAAACCCTGGGCGTGCCGCCTGCACTGGCGGCGTTGGCCGACGCGGAGCTGATCGAGGAGGTGCTCGCGGGCCCGCCACCGGAGTACACGTTCCGACATCCGTTGATTCAGACCGTGGCTTACGAATCGCAACTGAAAGCCGATCGGGCGGACTGGCACCGGCGATGCGCGGCCGCGATCGAGCAACGGCACGCCGGAGCCCTCGACGCCAACGCGGCGTTGATCGCCGAACACGCGGAAGCGGCAGGCGATCTGCAGCAGGCATACGGCTGGCACATGCGCGCGGCGGGGTGGTTGGCCACCCGAGACATCCTCGGCGCACGCGTCAGTTGGCGGCGGGCCAGCCAGGTCGCCGATCAAATGCCCGATGACACACCGAATATCGACGCGATGCGGATAGCCCCACGGACTCTGCTGTGTGCCTCGGCGTTCCGAGTTGGGGGCAGCGTCGCCGACTCGGGTTTCGATGAACTGCGCGAACTGACCGGCCGCACCGACGACAAGCGTTCGCTGTCGATGGGGATGTCCGGTTTCGTGATGGCGCTGACGGTGCATTCACGCCATCGGGAGTCGTCACGGCTCGCATCGGAATGCATGGCGTTGTTCGAGGCGATCGGCGACCCCGCGCTGACGGTCGGATTGGCGTTCCCGCTGATTCTCGCCAAGTACGAGGCCGGCGAATTGACGGAGGGGCTCGAAATGGCGCAGCACGCCATCGATCTGGCCGACGGGGACGCCACCATGGGCAATCTGATCTTCGGCTCACCGCTGTCACTGCTGCTCGCGATCCGCGGAACGCTGCGCTATCGCATCGGTATCGCCGGCTGGCGCGACGACGTGGATCAGGCCGTCGACATGGCCCGTGTCAAGGATCCGGCATGTTTCGTCTTCGCGGTCATGTACAAGTACCTCGGCATCGCCGCCGGCGCGTTGATAGCCGATGAGGTGGCTCTGCGGGAGACGGCCGAAGCGCTGCAGCTGGCAGAGAAATCAAGCGACGACTTCGCGTTGACCGCTGCGCGGTTCGTCCGGGGCGTCACGTTGACGTTCCTCAGCGGGGCGGACCATGAGGCTGGGCTTGCTCTGCTTCGACAGGTTCGCGACGCCTGCCTGCGGGAGCGGTTCAGCAGCACAACGCTGCCCTACATCGAGGACGTCTTCACCAAGGAGCGAGCGGCCGGTGCCGACCTCGATGGTGCCATCGAGTCAGCGCGATCGAACCTTGCCCGGCTGTCGGACTCTGGCGAATTGATGAGCCGGGGAGGCGTCGCGGCGACGCTTGTGCAGCTACTGCTGACTCGTGGCGGCGCAGCGGATCTGAGCGAGGCGCACCGGGTGGTGGCGTCGGTCAACGAACTGGGCAGCCCGCGCTACGCGCTCGATCGGATGGTGTCGTTCATCGTCCGGGCTTTTCTGGCTCAGGCGGACGGCGACGAGGCGGTCTACCGGGATTGCGCCACCGGCTTTCGAGAGATGGCGACGTCGCTTCAGGCCGAAGGCTTTCTCGCGGTGGCTGCGGCGATGCCGTGACGCGGACGCTGACTCTGCGGTGCGGGCGTCACCGAAGCCAACCTATCTACCGACGACGTCTGAGCAGCCGAGCGACGGACCGATAGCGGGAGGACCAGTCCAGCCGCCATTACCGCCATCGACCGCTACGGGCCTACCTCAAACAACAATTCCGGAAGTTGTACCAGGTCCAGCCCCCTCCTTCGAGCCTGGTCCGTCCATGCCAGAGCCAGTCACGGTGACCGTAGTTGCGCCAGCCACGGTTACTGTGACCGCGCCCTCAGCAGCCACCCCGGCGGGTGCTCAGGCGCCCGCACCGAGCGCGACTGCTGCCCCCGGCGGAGGGCTTCTCAACAGCACCGCCGCGACAATCGGGCTTGTCACGACACTGGTCGTCGCTGTGACCGGGTTGATCACTGCGGTTACAGGGTTCGTCAAGGTCTTGCGGCCGGCAAAACCCGCCGCTTCGGCCCCACCACCTGCGTCGGCGACACCGCCTGCACAGTGACAACAACGGACTAGCGGCGCAGAGTCAGCGCGCGGCGGCGGCGTTGGCCGCCTTCTGCGCCTCGCGCAGGGTCGTCGGCACATCGGCGCGGCCGAGGAACATCTCGTCGAAGTACGGCTTCAGCGCATCGAATCCGGCCGCGAAGCCCTCCCCGCCCGGCGCGGCGATGCGTGGACCCTGCAGCACCCGGAAGAACGGGCTCACGTCGACGCCGCGCGAGGCCCAGTACTTGTGGTAGACGGATTGCGCGGCAAGTACAGCCGGAATCGCGGCGCCCTTCGCGCCAAGGAACTCGTTGCCGCGCCGGCTGCCCATCCACGCCAACACCTGCCGCGCCGCGTCGGGATGTCTGGTCGCCGAATTGCCTGCCGCAGCAATGCCATTCGTCACGCTGACGCGGCCCTTCGGCCCGGAGGGCATCATCGCGACCCCCCAGCGGAACGGCGCCTGATCGGCGACAGCGGCCAGGTTGTAGGTGCCGGATTGGAACAGCGCCATCCGGCCCTGCAGGAACTGGTTGCGGGAGAAGTCGCCGTTGTCGTTGGTGTCCGACGCAGGCGGAGCGACGTGATCGGTGTTGATCAGCCGGACCAGATACTCGAACGCCGACGCCGCCTGCGGGTTGTCGAACGCGAACCGGTCGCCGTCGGAGAACACCCCGCCCGTTGACCCGATGTAGTTGAGATAGATGCCCTGCAGATCGTTGGCGGCGTTGTAGCCCCACTGCCGACGGCCGTCAGCGTCCAACGTCAACCGGGCCAGCAGCGGCCGCAGCGTGTCGTCGCCGCCGAGTGACCAGCGCAGCGACGACAGTTCACGCGGATCGACGCCCGCGGCGGCCAGCAGGTCAGCGTTGTAATACAACGCGATGCCGGCGTCGGTGAGTTGCGGTACGGCCCACAATGTTTCGTGCCGGGTGAACTGCTCGACCACCGACGGCTCCCATGCGGGCGAACGGTCGATCTTCATCAGCCGACCGCTGTCGGCGTAGCCGGAGAAGTAGGCGTTGGACAGCCAGAAGATGTCATCGGCGCCGTCGCCCGCCACGTCGGTGCGCAAGGTGTCGAAGTAGCTCGAGTAGGCCACGACGTTGACGCGGACCTCGATGTCGGGGTGCTCACGAGAAAACGCGGCGAACGACTCCCGATAGGCGGCGGCTACCTGCTCGTCCCACAACCGCACCGTCACCACCGTCCGCCCTGCGGGCTCCCCGGATCGGCCCAGCAGCGTCGCGAACACCAGCAGCACCGTCAGCGTCAGCGCCAACCCGGTGAACACGAGCGTCGAAGCGCGTGGCCGCCAGGTCATTTCAGCCCCGTGACGACGATCGAGCGGACGATGTGGCGGCCCATCACCACGAACAACACGATCAGCGGGACCATCGCCACCGTCGTCGCCGCCATCACCAACGTCCACTGCGCGTTGTACCGCGACTGCAGGCCCGCGGTCGCGACCGTCAACACCTGCCACTTGCTTCCGCTGGTGATCACCAGCGGCCACATGAAGTTGTTCCACTGACTGACAGTCGTGATCAGCGCCAGTGTCACCAGAATCGGTCGACTGGCGGGCACCACCACATGCCAGATGATGTCCAGCGTGTGGGCGCCGTCGACGCGGGCGGCGTTGATCAGGTCGGCGGGAATTCCGCGAAAGTACTCACGCAGCAAGAAGATGGCATACGGCGAGCCGAACATGAACGGCAACACCAACGCCCAGAACGTGCTTCGCAGCCCGGCCTCGGCCATCATCAGGTACAGCGGCACCACGGTCACCGTCGCCGGCACCATCAGCGTGGCGATGTACACCCAGAACAGCGCGTCCCGACCCGGAAACTAAAGTCGGGCAAAGGCATACGCGGCGAACACCGAGAACGTCAACTGCCCGAGCAGGATCACCGCCGTCATCAACGCGGTGACCAGTATCGCCCGACCGAACCCTGCGTCGGCCAGACCGGTGTAGTTATGCAGCGTCGGCGGATCGGGCCACGACAGCGGCGACGTGGTGTTGAACTGGCGCGCCGAGGTGAACGACGTCAGCAGGCCCGACGCGAACGGCGCCAACGTGATCACCGCGCCGATCGCCAGCCCGAGATAGATGACGACGCGGCTAAGTGAGGTCATAGGTGATCCGTCGCCGAAAATACAAGTGCTGCACGGTCGTCACGCCGACCAGCAACACGAAGAGCACCACCGCCATCACCGCGGCGCGGCCGACCGCCGCCGCTCCGAACGCCTCGGCGTAGATGCGGTGCGCCACCAGATCGGTGCGACCCTGCGGGCCGCCGCCGGTCAACGCGTACACGGTGTCGAAAACCTGCGCTGCGCTGATGACCCCGGTGACCGTCACGAAGAACAACGTGGGTCGCAGCATCGGCAGTGTGATGCGGCGGAACCGCTGCCAGGTGGTCGCGCCGTCGGTGCGGGCCGCGTTGTGGATGTCCTCGGGGATGGCGAGGATGCCCGCCAGGAAGAACAGCGTGACGTAGCCGACGTTGGTCCACACCACGACCGCGGAGACCACGGGCAGCGCAAGATCCGGATCGGTCAGCCATTCGATCTGATGGCCGAGCAGGGTGCTGACGGCGCCGTCGGTGGGCGCCAGGATCCACCGCCACAACACCGCGATGGCCAGCGGCGCGCAGATCCACGGCAGCACGTACAGCGTCCGGAAGAATCCGCTGCCGGGAAGCCCGCGAGACAACATCGCGGCGGCGATCAATCCGAGCACGGTCTGGACGGGCACCACCATCGCAATGAACGCCAGCGTCACCAGCAGCGACGTCGCAAACGAAGAGTCGGTGAGCACCGACTGCCAATTGTCCAGTCCGACATACCGAATCGGGCCGAGCAGGTCCCAGCGGTGCAGGCTCAGCCACAACACCACCAGGATGGGCAGCAGCAGGAAGGTCACCACGCCGAACAGGCTGGGAGCGAGCAGCGTGTAACCCAAAGCCGTCGACCGGATCCGGTTTGCTGCCACCGAGCCATTAAAACGAACCCGCTGGCCTGCCACTACGGTGGTGGCGTGACAGCGCCGCACCGGGTGGACCCCGATTTCCTCGCGTTGCCGCGACATCAGCTCGCCGACGCCGCCCTTACCGCCGCCATCGAAGCCGGCGCCAATTACGCCGACCTGCGCATACATGCCATCACCACCGAGATCATGCAGTTGCGTGACGGTGAACTGGAGACCGCGGTGGTCGACCAGGAGATCGGCATGGCCGTGCGGGTGATCGTCGACGGCACCTGGGGCTTCGCCTCCCACGCGGAGCTGGACCCGGCCGTGGCCATCGAGACCGCGCGACGCGCCGTGCAGGTGGCCAGAACGTTGGCCCCGTTGAACGCCGAGCGCATCGAGTTGGCCGCCGAACCGGTCTACTCCGACGTGACCTGGGTGTCGGACTACCGGATCGACCCGTTCACCGTCGGCGTTGCCGACAAGATCGCGGTGCTGGGCGAGTACTCGGGCCGGCTGCTGGCGGCCGACGGCGTCGACCACGTCTCGGCCGGGTTGCACACGGCGAAGGAGCAGACGTTCTACGCCGACACCTTCGGCACGTCGATCACCCAGCAGCGGGTGCGGGTGCAGCCGTCGTTGGAGGCGGTCACGGTCGACGCCGCGGCGGGCATGTTCGAGTCGATGCGCACGCTGGCGCCGCCGACGGCGCGGGGCTGGGAATACGTCGTCGACGACGAGCCGTGGAACTGGACCGACGAACTGGCGCAGCTGCCGTCACTGCTCGCCGAAAAGCTCAAGGCGCCGTCGGTGACCGCCGGGCCGACCGATCTGGTGATCGACCCGTCCAACCTCTGGCTGACGATTCACGAATCGATCGGCCACGCCACCGAATACGACAGGGCGATCGGCTACGAGGCCGCGTACGCGGGCACGTCGTTCGCGACGCCGGACACGCTCGGCACTATGCGCTACGGCTCGCCGGTGATGAATGTCACCGCCGACCGGACCGTCGACTACGGTTTGGCGACAGTCGGTTTCGACGATGAGGGGGTGCGCGCACAGAGTTGGGATCTGGTGCGCGACGGCGTTTTCGTCGGCTATCAACTGGATCGGGTGTTCGCCCCGCGCCTCGGCGTCGCGCGGTCCAACGGCTGCTCCTACGCCGACTCGCCGCACCACGTGCCGATCCAGCGGATGGCCAACGTGTCACTGCAGCCCTCCGCCGCCGACGTCACCACCGAAGACCTGATCGGCCGCGTCGAGGACGGCATCTACATTGTCGGTGACAAGAGTTGGTCAATCGACATGCAGCGCTACAACTTCCAGTTCACCGGGCAGCGGTTCTTCCGGATCCGCGATGGCAGGCTGGACGGTCAGGTGCGCGACGTCGCGTATCAGGCGACCACCACCGACTTCTGGGGTGCGATGGAAGCCGTTGGCGGGCCGTCGACGTGGCGGCTGGGTGGTGCGTTCAATTGCGGTAAGGCGCAACCGGGCCAGGTGGCGGCGGTCAGCCACGGCTGCCCGTCGGCGCTGTTCCGCGGCATCAACGTGCTCAACACGGTGTCGGAGGCGGGACGATGATCGGCGCGCAACAGGTCGTTGACACTGCGCTGGCCGAGGCGGCGCGGCTGGGTGGGGCCGACGAGACGATCGTCGTGGTCACCGACCGCGCCGACGCCGCACTGCGGTGGGCGGGCAATTCGATGACCACAAACGGCGAATCGGTGAGCCGGACCACAACGGTCGTTTCGATTGTGCGGCGGGGAGATACCGCGCATGTGGGGTCGATGCGGTCCAGCGCTGTGGACCCCGCCGTGATCGCGGATCTGGTCGCGGCGTCACAGCGGACGGCGGCGTCGGCTCCTGAGGCGAGCGACGGCGCGCCGCCGTTGCCGGGTGGTGACGTCCCGATCGATTGGGATGCGCCGGTGCCCGGTACCGGGGCACATGTGTTCGCGGGCATCGCGAAGCCGCTGGCGCAAGCGTTTCGCGGCGCGGACCGGTTGTACGGGTATGCCCGGCACATCGTGGAGACGACGTTCGTCGCCACCTCGAGCGGGTTGCGGCGGCGGTACACGCAGCCGACAGGCTCAATGGAGATCAACGCCAAACGTGGTGGCGCCAGCGCATGGGCAGGCGTGGGCGCCCCGAATTTCGTTGATGTGCCAATTGATTCGCTGCTCGAGCGGCTGTCCACTCAACTGGGGTGGGCGAAGCGCACCGTCGAGTTGCCTGCCGGGCGGTACGAGACGATCATGCCGCCGTCGACGGTGGCGGACATGATGATCAACCTGACCTGGTCGATGGGTGGCCGGGGTGCGCAGGAGGGCCGCACGGCGTTGTCGGCGCCCGGCGGCGGAACGCGGGTCGGGGAGAGGCTGACCGATCTGCCGCTGACGTTGTACTCCGACCCGGCCGCCCCTGGGTTGGAGTGCACACCGTTTGTGGTGGCGCCCAGTTCGTCGGAGCGGATGTCGGTGTTCGACAACGGCATGGACGTCGGGCGGGTGGATTGGGTCCGGGACGGGACGATCAACGCGCTGGCGTATCCACGCGCGGCGGCCACCGAGTTCGGGGCTCCGGTGACGGTGCCCGCGGAGAATCTGTTGATGACGGGTGGGTCGGCCAGCCTGGCGGACATGATCGCGGGGACCGAGCGGGGGCTGCTGCTCACCACGCTGTGGTACATCCGCACCGTGGACCCGACCGTGCTGCTGTTGACGGGCCTGACCCGCGACGGCGTGTACCTAATCGAAGACGGCGAGGTGACGGCGGCCGTCAACAACTTCCGGTTCAACGAGAGCCCGCTGGATCTGCTGCGGCGCGCCACGGAGGCCGGTGTCAGTGAGGTGACGCTGCCGCGGGAGTGGGGCGATTGGGCGACGCGTGCGGCGATGCCGTCGCTGCGGATCCCTGACTTTCACATGTCGTCGGTGAGTCAGGCGCAATAATCCATGGGTGGCTGACGAAGAAGCTTTGCCCTCACGCCTGGCCGGACTGGTCGCGTTGTCGTCGGGTGATCCGCGTCTCGACACGGTGATCCGGCTGACGTGCGCCAGGGCGCTGTCGCTGCCGCCGTTGCCGACGGAAGTCGACCTCATCGACGACGCGCGCGAGCACGACGCGGTGGTGGCGGCGTTCGCCGACCAGTTCGCGGTCGACGTGTCGGGCATCGGGGACAATCAGCGGGCGCAGTTCGTTGCGGCGTTGGGCAAGAACGCGTTTCGCACGGTGGCGGCGATGTTCATCGCCGATTTCGTGCCTCGGGTGTGGGCGGGCTTCGAGGCATTGGGGATGGGCAAGCCGGGCAACGGCGGGACACCGGACTGGGATCACGACACCGATCCGATCCCTGCGCTGCTGAAGGACTTCGTGCCCGCGGTCGCGCGCCTGCGGGCGTTGGACCCGGTGACGACGGAGGTGGTGCGGCTACGCGGGGCGACGCAGCACAACTGCCGGCTGTGTAAGTCGCGGCGCGAGGGCGGGGCGTTGGATGCCGGGGGATCGGAGTCGCTGTATGCCGACATCGAGGACTACGGGACTTCGGAGCGGCTGTCGGAGCGGCACAAGGCGGCGCTGAGGTATGTGGACGCGTTGATCTGGACGCCGTCGCGGATCGACCGGGACGTGGTGGCCGGGGTGCGGGTCCAGTTCACCGAGGAGGAGGCGTTCGAGCTGACGCTGGACGTGATGCGCAATGCCTGCAACAAGATCATGGTGGCACTCGGTGCGGACGCGGCGCAGGTGGCGGAGGGGACGGAGTTGTTCCGGATCGACGCCGACGGGCAGACGGTGGTCGGCTAGGCGCCCAGCTTGAAGCGACATTCCACGGATTTCAGTCCGAAAGCCACCTCACGCGAAAGCTTAAGCCCACGACCGGGATCCGCAGGGAGGCGGAGGCGGATTCAGCACGCGCGTGTGCGCGGTCATACCGTGCCCGTCGTTCAGGGTCACGTAGCAACTCGTAGGCCTCCACCACTCGGCGAAGCGCCTCATCGGCGGACGGCGTCGACTGCCCTATCGCGGGTTTGGCGTCGGGATGATGTTCCCGAACTTGCTGGAGATAGGCGCGGCGAATCTCCTGGGCGGTTGCGGTTGACGGCACGCCCAAGACGACGTAGGGGTCAAAATCCACTCGCTAATCCACCTGTGGGGCTGGGGTTTACGGCGCTGACGGCCGAAGTTCTGATGCCGAGTCCGTTACTGCCGGATCCGGCACCGCATTCGGTATCGCTGACGCCTGTTCCGTAGCCGCCGCAGTTGCTTGCTTCGGTGCCGATGCAGCCGCCGCGAGCGCCAGCTTCCTTCGCTTGACCCACAGCCAGATCGCCGCTCCTACCGCTCCGACGGCAAACAATATTGCGCCCGGCAAAATGGACCAACGACCGCTCATGTTGCGCCTCCTTCCGCGCTTGGCAAGCACATAGGTCTTGGCCGCCTCGCTACGGCCGGACTACCCCGCCCGCCGTGGAATTAACCGTCCCGTCGATTTCTCTAGCGGCTGAGTCTCGGATGGCGATGTTGACGCGCAGACGGTCGGCTGGCGGACGAGGCGGCGGTCTGTTCCCGCGCCCGGCTCCGGGCGACAACTCAACAGCGGCAGGCCGCGAAGCATGTGCGAACATTGGTGCCGCGAAACTATGCGCAGGGGCGGTAGCTCAGTCGGTTAGAGCCGCGGACTCATAATCCGTTGGTCGCGGGTTCGAGCCCCGCCCGCCCCACGTCA
Source organism: Mycobacterium sp. ACS1612 (assembly GCF_001667505.1). GTDB lineage: Bacteria > Actinomycetota > Actinomycetes > Mycobacteriales > Mycobacteriaceae > Mycobacterium. The sequence continues at coordinate 19,213 of NZ_LZHZ01000076.1, read as the reverse complement.
GAGGCTGTTTTTCCTCGGGTGATGGCTGACGTTTCTATGTCGGCTGATGCTTGACAGTTGCTTCCGTTGATTCTTGACACTCCCTAAATGAGGGAGTTGAGCGTGGCAGAGCAGCGTATCAGGCCGCGTTGGCGGTGATCAGTGACGGGTTGTCGATTCCGCAGGTCGCATCGAAGGTAGGGGTTTCGCGACAGACGCTGCATTCCTGGTTGGCCCGCCATGAGGCCGAGGGTCGGCTTCATCTCGCATCCGGCGTGCGCCGACGCGGCGAATTTGATGAGCGACGCGTTCAGTCTCGCGATAACGGCAACACGGGGCACACGCCCAAACAATGGTGCTGAATGGTATTTGTGCGATTGCCGGTTCGCAGGGCAAATCGAGATCCTGCCGATGACTGCGGTCGAGGATCGCACTGGACTTCTCGCCTAGACGAAACACGCTGCTGTTTTGAACGTTTCACCCAGATCCAGTTTTTGATCGTTATCTGTGAATGAAGTGGAAATGCTGGACAACCCAACGCGTCGATGCCACGATGACGACAGCTTGACGGAGTCGTCAATATGTTAGAGGCCTCGTCGGCTGGGGCCAAAATTGCACGTGCGTGCCGTCGAGGCTCGATTCCGAAGCATGCGTTTCGGCGGGGATGTCCAGGACCTGCGCTCGCGGGCCCACATCGCAATGGACAGACATGGGGACACAAGGGGGCAAACATGACAACGACCGATAGTACGAAAATCGCACAACCGCTGTTGCTTTATCGACTAGGCCTCGAAGCGGGCAATGTCGGAACACCGGCCGCGCCGATTCTTCACCTGGGGCTCCTCGTCCATACGGTGCGAGACACCGTGACCGGTTACTGCAAGAGGTGATGGCGCGGATTTCCGCACCATCATCCGCCCGCAATCGGCCGCCCCACCGCACCGCGTCAGCAAGACCACAGCTTCACGACGGCCGACGTGTACGTCGGTTGAATAGTCAATTCGAAAGGCAAACCTCACATGGCCAGCACGGACCTCATCACCTACTTGAACTACATGTCTACCTGGGAGACCGAATCAGACGAAAACATCGACCGCATTATTTCTGAGCAGGCTCTCTTCGTAAATCTTGGAGAGTTCGATTCAGACAAGGCGGTCAATGCCGAGTTCACGACGTTGCACGACTTGGCGTGCGAGGTGCGTGACCGGACCATTGCGGCCGACGCCACCCAGATCGCTGCCGACGCAGCCGCGGTAGCTGCAATCTGGTCTTTCGGACTTGGGATGGCAGCGTTCGCCGCCCTCCAAGCCGCCGAGATAATTCAGCAAAAAGTAATATCATCGAAATCAACAGAACTCAACAATAAGCTGACATCAGCAGACACTGATATTTCCGCTCAGATCAACCCGAACGTGAGTAATTACGTCGCTACATACAAAAAGAACAACGACCTGATAGTCAGCAAGGCTCCGGTGGGCCTCGACACGCGAACATGTCGGGGCCTCCTCCTGCAATTCCTCGCGCAGGTACAGAGAAACACAACGCTCGATGCCGGGACCTTTAAACAGTACGCCGGCTCCGCGCGACGCCTATACGACAGCGACGAGATAAACGCGGTCTACGATGCTTTGGATACCCTGAACCTCAGCAAAAAGACTGATGCCGACGTCAAAAAATTCATGGACTTCCTGGCGGGTTGGACTTTCCCTGGTAAAGCTGAAATATCCATGGTCCAAAATGCGTGCATAGCAATTATGTTTTATAAACTGAAGATTGCGAACGACACCATTAGGGCGCAAGCAGAGGCCGCCGGCCTTCCCGTGGAGGAAGTAGACGCCACCGCTTTTGGCGCCATGGATGCTGTCGGCAAGTTCATCACAGTTGTCGCCGTGGTCATGTCGGTGGCCGACATGGTGTTCGAAATCCTGGACATTGAGAACGTCGTTACACAATGCCAAAAGATGTGCGATCAACTGGACGGGCCCATCAAGCAAAGCTACCTCGACTACTTCAACGGAATAAAAACGGCAGCACGCGCCTACAAGGCGGCAATCCAGCCCGACTCCGGCAACAGTGCCGGACGCGACATCCAGCAGATGAACAGTCAAATACAACAGTGGGGCTCAATCACCCAATTCGGGATCAGGATCGCAGAGATCACCGGCACGGCAGATAACCCCGCTCAGACAAGCGGAACAGCAACCAAGACAGACCACGGGTTCTCGGGCTACAACGGCACCTGGGAAATCGGAAACTGGGGAGACACACTCAAATTCACCAACTAGCGTTTCAACACGTTGGTGACACGACGGCGTAGCAGCGTGGCCGACGTTGGCCCGCCACACATGGCACTTAAAGCCGCTGAGGGCCAGCCTGATTGGATTCAAGGCCCTAGCCGCCGCCCGCAATCGGCCAAGATCAGCACCGAGCCATGTGGAATCCGGCCGCGAGGACATGATGACGATGTTGTCGCGGCCGTAGATCACTGTCGAAATCCCGGCCGTTGTATTACGTCGGGTGATGGCTGACAGTGTTTCGACTGATGCTTTACACCTACTTCGGCTGATCCTTGACGCTCCCAGTGGAAAGCGGTCAGTGGAAAGCGGTGGGCCCGTCAGCCGCCGCAGACGGGGCCAGCGTCCCAGAAGGCCCGGATGTCGCATAAGGATTCGGCGTCGCGTACGGCCCGGGCGTCGCGTATGGATTCGGCGTCGCGTACGGCCCAGGCGCCGCATATGGATCCGGCGGAGTCGGAAGTTGGGCGCCCAGGAGTTGCGCGACAACGAAGCTCGCCGCTTGGTCGGTGTAGAAGGGTACGTAGCCCTCGGTGTGTCCGCTCCATTCATTACCGGGACCCTCGTGACAGATCGGGTCCATCGGGTTGCACAGGTCCATCGCCTTGGAACCGAGCAGCGCACTATGGGTCGTTATCGGTTGTTTGGTGCGGTCGGCCACATTGCCGAAGGTGACGACCGCCGCGACGTTAGCGGCGTATGGGGCTGGCAGCGTAGTGCCTCTGAGGAGGCCCCCCACCGAATTTCCGGTGACGATGTCAACCACCGACGCACCCTGTGAATAGCCGCCCAACACCTGCGGCGTATTCGGGCATTTATCGGCCATGGATTTGATGTGCGCTACGGCGTCCTTGGAGCCGTCGTCGGTATGCAACTGGAGAAGGCTTGCCTTGTAGTTCACCGCATACGTACCGATGTTCATGCCGGTCTGTTGGCGCAGCGCGTCAACCAGGGCCTGGCCGACGCGCCCGAGGCCGGCCGGTTCGTCGGTGCCGCGGGCGAAGGTCACCTCGACGTCCGGGCAGTCGTCGGCGCTGGCCGAGGGCAAGCTGTGCGAGAAAGCGCTTGGCGCGATCAGCAGAAGACCGGCGGTCAGCACCGCGGTGGCACCGTGGGTGGCGCCCCGCAAACCGCGTTGGTGGTTGCTCATCGGAAGGATGCTACCGAGTAACCGCGGGCACGGTCACATCTGTGGATCGTGCGCACGTTAACTAAGCGGACAGCCGGGGCGCTTAGTCGCTGGTGCCCAATACTTCGTGCAGAAAAGGTGTGTACTCGGCGAGTGATGCCAGCCGCCCTCGTAAAGCCGCCGGCTGGACCGATGTCGATGCCGAGACAGCGGCCATCGTCTCCCGGACCCGTCGAACTTCGTCGTGGACGGCACGTCAGGACAGTTCGTCGTGCCGGAATCGGTAGGTGGCGGATATCAGTACGCGGCAACCACTTTGTGTGACTCCGCTAGAAGGCACGACATCATGTGCACGGTGATCAGAATCGCCTGTGGCACAGGGATAACGCGGGCTTCACGTGCGACCTGTGCTCGAGTCTCAGTCACGAGTCGTCGGTCAACAGCCGATATAGCACGTAGATCGCAAACCAGATGATCACGCCACTCATCACGGCGAGCAGCACCTCGTAGAAAGTCGTCATACATCCCAGGCTATGGAAAGCGGCCACTTCTGCGCGGCAGGCATCACGCGCTCTGTTCCGCGCTTGCCGGATCCTGAATGCGGCGCAGATGCGGGTGGGCGAACTTCAACCAGTTGTAGGGATGCTCGGGCGAGGTCGTGCTGCCGAGAACGAACGTTCGATCGGTGCGGTGGGCACGCGCAATGGTGATCAACCAGGTCGCGAGAGTGCTGATGCGGTTTTGCACACCGGTGAGAAAGGCAATGTGGATGAGTCCCCAGCCCAGCCACCCGAGCAGCCCGGAAAGTTTGACCGGGCCGGCTTGCAACAATGCGTGTCCTCGGCTGATGTACGCCGCAGCGCCCAGGTCGCGGTATCGATATGGGCGGCGGGGTTTACCGTCGAGATCGCGACGGACGCATGAGGCCGCGTGCAACCCGCCCTGCATCGCGTTCTCTGCCACGCCCGGCAGATGGTCGCGCCCGGCGAGGTCGCCGATCACGAAGACCTCGCGGTGACCCGGCACGCACAATTCGGGGTCAACGGCGATGCGTCCGGCGTGATCGGATTCTGCACCCAGCACCTCGGCGACGCGTCGCGCGAAGGGCACCGCCTCGACGCCTGCGGTCCACAGAACCGTCCGGGCGGCAAATTCGACTGGCGCATCGCCGTTTTTCGGCGTGACCGTCACGCCGTCACGCCGTACATCGCTCACATGGACACCCATGTGCAACTCGACCCCCAACTTCTCCAACGTCTTGGTGGCACTGGAGGTGAGATCGGACGCGAAGCTGTCCAGCACACAGTGACCCCCGTCGAACAGGAGCACGCGGGCGTCTTCGGGCGCGATGCTGTGAAACTCATTGGCGAGCGTGCGGGTGGCCATCTCTCGGATCTGCCCGGCCAATTCGACGCCGGTGGGTCCCCCGCCGGCGATGGCAAAAGTCAGCCAGGCCTCTCTTTCGGGACCCGCAGGCAGCGTCTCGGCCATCTCGAACGCGCCGAATAATCGCCGACGCACGGTCACTGCGTCATCGAGTGTCTTCATCCCTGGAGCCCATTGAGCGAATTCGTCGTGGCCGAAGTAGGACTGACGCATACCGGCGGCAACGACCAAGACGTCGTAGTCGACGGTGAACGTCGTGTCATCGGGTCGGCGGGCCGTTACTCGGCGGTTGTCGGGATCGAGGTCGAACGCTTCCCCCAGGAGCGTGGTTACGTTGCCGTGGCGCGCGAGTTCTTCACGCAGCGACCGGCTGATCTGGCCGATGCTCAGCGTCCCCGTCGCGCATTGATACAACAAGGGTTGGAACACATGACAAGCGGCGCGATCCAGGATCGTCACCTCGACGTCGGCACGTCCGAGCCTGCGCGCGCAGAACAGTCCGCCGAACCCACCGCCGATGATCAACACCTTCGTCGGACCCTGACCCATCACTCACCGATTCCTCTCCGAAGACAGTTGACCACGGTGTACCCATATCGCATCCCCGTCTGATCGCCGAGTCGCCGTCTCTTGGGCACATGAATGCGATCGGCGGGCAGTGATGTTTTCGTAGCCGTAGTTGGTTCCATACCACGTGTGGCAAACCATCCTGTGCCAGTTCACCGGCACACCCGGCGCGCCATGCCCGGTCGCCGTGTTGAGGCCTTCCGACCTCCACTCTGCCCGACACCGGGCAAGGGTTGTGCCTGCGCCAGGCTCACTGCCAGCCTGAGAGCAGCGCGCCGACATGGATCCGTTTGAAGTTACGCGCCGCTCGACGCCTGTCTTGTTGGCGCGCAACGGATCACGAGTGGTGCGTCTCGTCGGTGTCCGCGGCGCCTTCCCTGTATCGGATGAGGAATCCGATGGCCACGATGGCCGCCGCGGCGCCGATAACGCCCCACAGCACGATCGAAAAAACCAGCGAGCCGAACAGGAAGTTGTAGGTCACTGCCAGATACAGCGACCAGAGCACCCGGTACAAGGACCAGAATGCGACCAGTCCGGCGCTGATCCCGATGGCCAGGCTCGGCTGGCGGTCGACGCGGTTGATCTGTTGCTCGAGGGCGGTGGGCACGATCTTCACTTTGTTTTCCCTTCTGAGGCGCCGCGGGTGGGCGTCGTTGTCTCGGCAAGTACAGCCGGGCCGGCTTGCTACCGATCCCAACTACTCAGAAGGGACGCCCATCAATCGCTCTGGTTCGCCCGTAGCGCGGCGTTGTCACCTTCCAGCTGAACGTTGCGGTCGTCGAGCGCCTCGTTGCGGTCCTCGAGTTCGAGAATTCGAGCGATCCCCGCGAGGTTCACCCCATCAGCGACAAGTTCGCTGATGCGCTGCAGTCGGACCAGATCGTCGGCGCTGTAGCGTCGGGTTCCGCCTGCACTGCGCGCCGGGGTCAGCAGGCCGCGGCGCTCATACAAACGCAATGGCTGCTCGGGGATGCCGGACAACTCGGCAACCACTGAGATCGGGTAGACCCCGCGGTCAGACGCTGGCGGACCGACCTTGCGGTCGTCTGTGGTCATCGAGGCGACGGCCCCCAATACTCAGTGCTAGACAGCAGAAACATCTGGCGAGCACCAGTAAACATCTGCTCTTGATCTTGTACAAGCTTTGAGGCGATACTATCCAAAAATCTATATCGTGAGCTACAGATTCTGTAGTGCCCGTGATAGCGGTTTAGGTACAGGAAGTGCTGACAATGCGGATACGGCGACAACCAGAAGTCGGTTGCGACCCAACTGGTACCGAAAGGGTCACCGTCGCCGTCGAGCTCTTGACCCGGGAGATCGATGCCGCCGCCGCCCACGACCAGCTGCCGGTCTCCGATGTGGCGTCTCGGCTCATCAACGAACATTCCGCGCCGGCTTCCGACGCCGACATCCACGTGCGACTCGCGGAGTCGATTCGCGACGCACACGCCCGGCACGCCCGGTCAAGCGGCAGGTTGCTCGACGAACTCGCTGTCGGCGGCCTTGAATTCGTCTCCGGCGCCCAGTACGCCGGTATCACCGTCGCCGACGGTCGCGGTGGCGCCGACGCGGCCAACACCGTCGGGCGCTATCCCGGTCTACTGGATGCCATTCAACGGCGCTATCAGGAAGGCCCCTACCTGGACGCGGTCCGGGACCGCGACACCATCCGTGTCGACGACCTGACCACCGACACCCGCTGGCCGAACTTCCAGCGGGAGGCGTTGGCGCAGACCCCGATTCGGTCTGCGCTGACATATCCGCTCGTGGTTGAGCGCCAACTCCTGGGTGCGCTCACCTTCTACGCCGAGCAACCGCACTCCTTGGACGCCGACGCAGAACGTGTCGGGCTGGTGTATGCCGCGCATGCGGCGCTGGCATGGAACGCGGTCCGCCGCGAGAGCCAACTCCGTGAGGCGCTGGCCTCACGCGACATCATCGGGCAGGCCAAGGGCATGCTGATGGAGCGCCACCAGATCAGCGCCGACGAAGCGTTCAGCCTGCTGCGCAGGTTGTCTCAGCAGTCCAATACCCGGGTCGCCGAGATCGCGCGTAGGTTCGTCGACGCGGCCCCACCGAACCGGCAGTAGTCGCGTCAGGTCGTCGCGGCACGCTGAGGGCACAAGTACACCTGGGCGCCGGCGATGATGTAGTTCGACAGGTTCTCGTTCTTGGTCGTCTGATCCAGTTTCTGCAGCACAGTGGTCAGATCGACACCGCGGTTGTACTGCGTGCAGACATCCTGGGCCAGGGCGGTGAGGGTGGCGCAGTCCTGCGTGAAACCCACCCCGGCCATGCTCCGGCAGAAGTCGGTTTGCGGGGAAGCGGCGGCGGTCGGCGCAGCGACCAGTGCGCCGACGAACACCGTCGACACCAAAGCGATTCTCGCGAACATAGCCATTGTGAGTCCTTCCTATCGCCGATTACCCGCTCGGCGCAGGCGGCATGCAGCGCGCGGGGCATTTCGAGACAGGCGCGTTACCGAGACGAGACGCGACCATTGAGCGGGGGCGGCCATAGATAGGATCCCGACATGTCGCTAGAAGCCGGCCACACGTTCGCCGGGTACACGATCATCCAGCGACTGGGCTCCGGTGCGATGGGCGAGGTCTATCTGGCCCAGCACCCGAGGCTGCCACGGCGCGATGCAGTGAAGGTGCTGGCCCAACAGGTTTCGACAGACACCACATATCGCGAACGGTTCAACCGGGAAGCGCGGAATGCCTCCACGCTGTCGCACCCGAACATCGTCGCCGTCTACGATCGCGGCGAGCACGACGGGCGGTTGTGGATCTCGATGGCCTACGTCGAGGGCACCGACGCCGCGCGCCTGCTGCAGGAGCGCTATCGCAAGGGCATGCCGCCCGACGAAGTCGCGCGGATCATCGCCGCGGTCGCCGACGCTCTTGACTACGCCCACCAGCGCCAATTGCTGCACCGCGACGTCAAGCCCGCCAATATCCTTCTGGCCGAACTTGATTCAGGGGGCTGGCGGGCGATGCTGGCCGATTTCGGGATTGCGCGGCGGGTCGACGACACCAATTCGTTGACCGAAACCAACATAGCGGTGGGCACCGTTGCCTACGCTGCGCCGGAACAGCTGATGGGCCTGACGCTCGACGGCCGCGCCGACCAATACTCTCTCGCCGCAACGGCTTTCGAGTTGTTGACCGGCTCACACCTCTACCTGGACCCCAACCCCGCTGTGGTGATCAGCCGGCACGTCTCCGCACCGCCCCCTGAGATCGCGGAGCGCAAACCCGAACTGTCCGCGCTCGGTCCGGTGTTGTGCAAAGCGCTGGCCAAGTCACCCGACGACCGGTACTCCACCTGCATGGACTTCGCCAGAGCCCTCGCCCGACATCTCGACGTGGGGCTCGACGAATTCGGCGCCGACGACGCGACCTTGGACGCGATGGCGGTCGCGCACCGTCGCAACAGGGTCGAACCCAAGCGCTGGGCGCGGCCGTGGCTCATCGCGTCAGCGGCGGTGGCTGTCCTGCTGGTCGCGGCTGCGGTCGCAGCGGTCCTGCTGTTCGAGCGGCCCCGCGACGAGGCAAGCCCCGCGCCGGCAGTGCCCGTGGTGCTCGTCGGCGCCGATTGCGCGGTGCTGGGCGCCGCGGGCGTCACCGAGAGCGGTCAACAGGCCTACTGCGCGCGTCTGCCGACGACCGGCGACATCATGTGGTCCTTGGTGTCCGGTGTGGTCCCGACTCCGACCGTCACCAACGGCCCTGACGATCCGGTGTACCCGGCCGGCATCGAGCAGCAGGTCGACGTGTGCGTGCAGCAAACCGGCAAACCCCGCGTCGAGTGCCGTGAAGACGTCCGGCGGGGAAATCTCACCGGGCCAGCCTGAACGCGTTTTCTGCTTACCTCCCGGTTAGGAAATTCTTCCCCTGGGCAAGCTGGATTCTGGCTCCTCGGCGATTACGCGGGCGCCGCGCGACCAGCAGGATTCCTCTCAACAACACCACAGTCACCAACCCGAACTTCCCGAAAGGAATCCACGATGACGCTTTCACAGACCCGCAAGCTGACCGGCATCAAGTACGCAGCTGCCGTCCTCGGCGCCTTCGGCATTCTCGCCATGGCCCCGGCAACCGCCTTCGCCACCGACAACGATCCGGCCCCCGGCGGCGGCGGTGGATGCACCCACATCGACAACGACGGCTACCCTATCCCGATCGATGACGGCCAGGACGTGTTCGTCGACGGCAAGATCGTCAGCTGCCGCGGCGGAAAGATCACGATCACCACGGCACCGCAACGCGCCGAGACAGGCGGCGTTGGCACCGTCGATGGCGGGGGCAAAGTGAGCAACCCAGGCCGGCTGCCGGTCTTCGGCGGCGGCAAGCTCCCTGTGTTCGTGAAGCAGAACTGACCCCCGCAATCAGTCGGCCCGCCACCAACCCTCCCCGGGTGGCGGGCCGATCTGACGACCGCGAACAGCGCGACCAGTAGGACACCGGGCCGGTGACACCGAATCCGTCGATTTCTGGCAAACCGCTGTGAGAAGGGCGTAATTTACGCCAACGTCCACCTCTGCGGTGAGTGGAGCGAAAGGGATCGTCATGGGTTATGCGAAGCACATCGGTCGAGTTGGCGCTCTTGCCGTGACCCTCGGAGTGGGGGTGGCCATGGCGACCACGCCGGGCATCGCGTACGCCAGCCCGACGGAGCCCTCGTCGACCGGGGAAACTTCGCAGACCACCGCCTCGTCCACCACCGATACGTCCACGTCATCGGCGAAGACCACCCCGAAAAAGAAGAAGAAGAAAGCGGCGGTAGTCGAGAAGGCGGATCCCGATGGGGACGACGGGGCTCAGACATCCGACCCGAAGCCGACGGCGGCCACCGACAACCAGGCCGACGCCGACAACCAGGCCGACGCCGGCGACCAGGCCGACACCGACGATAAGGCTGACACCGAGGATCCGCCGACCGCGGACACCCCACCGGCCAGCGACGACGACGACCATAGCGCGGTTACCGACGGCGCCGGCAAACGCAAGACGTGGAGGTCGTCGCCGAATCAACCACCCGCCGAAGCGGGCTCGTCGATCACCGCGGCGACCACGACGGTCACCCAGAAGAAGAGAGCGCAGACACAAAATCCCGCCGCGGTCGACGACACCACGGCGCGGACATTCTCGGAGCCCCCCGCCGACGACCCGGGTACGACGACGGCCACCACCTTCGCGGCGCTGTCCACACCCGCCGTGGCACCGGTGGCGCCGCGGCCCCGCCCGACCCTGATCACCGTGGTCTCCGACCTCGTCGCGACCGTGTTGCAGCCGATGCTGAGCTTCGGCACCGGATCGCCGCTGCAGGTTCCGGTGCTGTGGGCGATGTTGTCCGCGGTGCGAGACGAGATGGAGCGCAATCTGTTCCGTCGCACCTCACCGGTTGCGGCCCAGCAACCCACCGCTCTGCTCGAGCCGGTCGAGCCCAATCAACACGTGCTCGTGATCGGCATCGACGGCACGAACCTGAGCCGGGTGATGGCCGATCCGACCAACGAGAATTTCTTCGAGCTGATGGACGACAGCACCAACTCCGCGCCGAGCATCGTCGGGCACACCACGATCTCGAACCCGTCCTGGACAACGATCCTGACCGGTGCGTGGGACAACAAGACCGGCGTGATCAACAACGTCTACACCCCGTGGACCTATGACAAGTGGCCCACCGTCTTCACCCAACTCGAGACGTTCAACTCTGCCATCGACACCAAGGCCATCGCCGACTGGGATGTCATCGCCGCCATCGCCGCCTCAGGGATTGGCGCCGACGACGTCCACTATGTCGCCCAATTACCGGGCGACACCAACTGGTCGGCGACTGACGCCGCCGTCACCGCCGAAGCCGTCAAGTCGATTCTGGGCACTGCCGAAGGTTACGAGGACGTCCCGGAATTCATGTTCACCTACCTTGTCCAGGTGGACGAGAACGGGCACATGTTCGGCGGTGCGTCGGAGCAATACAAAGAGGCCATCCAGCGCACCGACGACAATCTCGGCGCGATCATGGATGCGGTCGCGGCGCGCGAGGCGGCGACCGGCGAGCAGTGGACTGTCATCGTCGTCACCGACCATGGCCATCAGCCGCAGAAAGGTTTCGGCCACGGCTTCCAATCACCCGACGAGACAGCGACATTCGTCATTGCCCGCGGCCCCGACTTCAACGACGGGTACATCAACACCGACTACGAGATCGTCGACGTCACTCCGACGGTGCTCGATCTGTTCGACGCGCCGCTGCGCCGCAGTTTTGACGGTCTGCCCCTGACATCGCTTGGCGCGGGCGTCGATCCCGGCGATCGGTCAGACCTGCAGGACGCGCTCAAGGCGCAACTCGCGTCGAACCACAGCCCCGACTTCCTCACCAACGTGGCGCTGAGCGCGCGCACCATCTTCGCCTCCATTCCCTACTTCCTGCTCGACGCGGGACTGCCGCTGCCGGGGCCGATCATCGACGTCCTGTACGTGGTGACCAACGTGCCCGCGCAGATCGTGGCGCTCTTGACGGGTGTGTACGGCGCGAGCATCTTCCCGCTGCTGCCTCCGCCGCCCGCCTCGTCGTTCATTCCAGACCAGTCGAGCACCCTCGACTGCGGTCAGGGCACCCTCGCGGCAGCGTGCATCGCCAGCTGACCGAGTTCTGCTGTCACAGACGGCCCCTGACGTATCACGGCCGCTCGTTGTTGGGATCGGTAGCCGCGCCGACGGGGTGGAATCGACGCATGACCGGCACCGCGATTTAGCCCGCGAAGGGGAGGTCAGCGGTGTTATGTTGACGTCGCCGGTGCGTGAATTGGAAACGATAACCGCTTCGCGAACGGTGCCGCGCTCGCTGCGTCGGTCGTTGACCCATCTCTAGTAGGCAATTAGGAGAACGCGTGAGTACGAATCCGTTCGACGACGACGCCGGTAGCTTCTTCGTCTTGGTCAACGACGAGGAGCAGCACAGCCTCTGGCCCACGTTTGCTGATGTGCCGGCCGGATGGCGGACGGTATACGGCGAAGCGACCAGAGCCGACTGCCTCGACTACATCGAACAGAACTGGCCCGATATCCGGCCGAAGAGTCTGCGCGAGAGGCTGGCCCAGGGAGCGGGCTCTGAGTCCTAAGCCGTCCGGGCTGGCTGCCGAGCGCGTCACGATTCGTGGCCATCGCATCGACCTCGGGGAGGTCAGGGCAGCACTAGCCGGTCTGGACGGGGTGGCACAGGCGATCGTGATCGTCAGGGAGGATCGTCCTGGCGATCAACGCCTGGTGGGTTATCTGACCGTGGTCTGCGGGACGGTTGATCCGGCGGGTGTGCGTGTGGCGCTGGCCGAGCGATTGCCGTCGTACATGGTCCCCGCGGCGGTGGTGGTGATGGAAGCACTGCCGTTGGGGGCCAACGGTGAACTCGACACCTGCGCGCTGCCCGCACCCGAATACGACGACGCCGACCGCTACCACGCCATCGAAGAGCGCCTGGCGGAGATCTTCGCCGAGGTTCTCGGCGTGCAGAGCGTGGATGTCGGGGAGTCGTTCTTCGATCTCGGCGGGGACTCGCTGGCGGCGATGCGGGTGGTCGCCGCCGTCAACGCCATGCTCGAAGCCAACTTGCCGCTGGGTGCGCTGTTCAACACCCCCACTGTCACAGAGCTGGCCGCCCGCATCGGTGTCGCCGCGGGCGCAGCCAAACCATTGGTGGCCCGCGAGCGGCCCGCAGTGGTGCCGCTGTCGTTCGCGCAGAGCCGGTTGTGGTTCATCGGCCAGTTGCAGGGCCCCTCACCGGTGTACAACCGTGCAGTGGCATTGCGGTTGCGCGGCAACCTGAATGCCGTGGCGTTGCATACCGCGCTGACCGACGTCCTCGACCGTCACGAGAGCCTGCGCACCGTGTTCTCCGCAGTCGACGGGGTGGCACAGCAGATCGTTCTACCGGCGCACGGCCTCGACTTCGGTTGGACGGTGGTGGATGCCACCGGATGGCCGACCGACCGGCTCGACAGCGCGATCGAGGACGTCGCACACGACGGCTTTGCTCTGGCGGATGAGATCCCGTTCAGAGCAATGGTTTTCAGAGTCGCCGACGACGAGCATGTGCTGGTGGTGGTGGTGCACCACATCGCAGGCGACGGCTGGTCGATCGGCGTGTTGGCCGCCGACATCAGCGCCGCGTACGCCGATCGGTACGCCGGTCGTGCGCCTCGCTGGGCCGACCTCCCGGTGCAGTACGCCGATTACACGCTGTGGCAGCGTGAGAACCTCGGCGACCTCACCGACTCGAGTAGTCCGCTGGCCGCGCAGGTCGGCTTCTGGGAGGACGCGCTGGCAGGCATGCCTGAGCGCTTGGAGTTGCCCACCGACCGCCCGTACCCGCCGGTCGCCGATCACCATGGCGCCAGCGTCACGGTGGACTGGACAGCGCAGTTGCAGCAGCAGGTGCGTGCGTTGGCTCGCGAGCACAACGCGACCAGCTTCATGGTCGTCCAAGCCGCCCTTGCGATGCTGTTGTCGAGGCTGAGCTCGAGTTCTGATGTGGCGGTTGGCTTCCCGATCGCAGGCCGCGGCGATCCGGCACTCGACGGTCTGGTCGGCTTCTTCGTCAACACGCTGATCCTGCGCGTCGACCTCGCCGGAGACCCCACCTTCGCCGATTTGCTCGCCCAGGTCCGCGAACGCAGCCTCGCCGCCTACGAACACCAGGACGTCCCGTTCGAGGTGCTCGTCGAGCGGCTCAACCCGCCGCGCTCGCTGACCCACCATCCGCTGATCCAGGCGATGCTGGCCTGGCAGAACACGGCTTCGCTCGCGTTGACCGTCGCCGACCTCGAGGTGTCTCAACGTCCGCTCAAAACGCACACGGCCGCAATGGATCTGGCGCTCTATCTAGGTGAGCGCTTCACCGACACCGGTGAACCCGCAGGCATCGGCGGCACCGTGCAGTTCCGCACCGATGTGTACGACACCGCCACCATCGAAACGCTGGTGCAGCGGTTGCACCGCGTCCTGACGTCGGTCACCGCCGATCCGACCGCACGGTTATCGACGGTGGATCTGCTCGACGGCGACGAGCGCGCGCGGTTGGACGCGTGGGGAAATCGCGCAGCCCTGACGAAGCCCGCACCGGCGGCGACGTCGATACCCGCCGCGTTCGCAGAGCAGGTCGGGCGCGCACCCGAGGCGGTCGCGTTGGTCTGCGGTGGCAGGTCGTTGACTTATCGCGAACTCGACGAAGCATCGAATCGGCTGGCGCACAAGCTCTGTGACGAAGGCGTCGGCGCCGGCGCGACTGTCGCGCTCTTACTGGATCGCTCGGCAGAAGCCGTCGTCGCGATTCTGGCGGTGCTGAAGGCAGGTGCCGCCTACCTGCCAATCGACCCGACGCTACCCGCAGCACGGGTGGCGTTCATGCTCAGCGACGCCGCACCGACGGCGGCCGTCACCTCCGCCGCCTTCGCCGACCGGTTCGACGGACAACGCATGGCGCTGATCGGCGTCGACGATCCGCAACTACCGGGGTATCCGCGCATGGAACCGGCGGCCCCAAGCCCGGATGGCATCGCCTACGTCATCTACACCTCCGGCACCACCGGTGTGCCCAAGGGCGTGGCGATCACCCATCACAACCTGACCCAGCTGATCATGTCGTTCGATGCCGGACTGGCCGCCGCAGCCGAACAGGTCTGGCCGCAATGGCATTCTTATGCATTCGACTTCTCGGTGTGGGAGATGTTCGGCGCCCTGTTGCGCGGCGGGCGGTTGGTCGTGGTGCCGGATTCGGTGGTACACGCGCCGGGCGACTTCCACGATCTGCTGGTCGCCGAGGGCGTCAACGTCCTCACTCAAACCCCCTCTGCGCTGGGGCTGTTGGCGGCGCAGGGGCTGGAGTCGGCGGCGCTGCTGGTGGGTGGCGAAGCATGTCCGGCGTCCGTCGTGGACCTATGGGCGCCGGGCCGGGTGATGGTCAACGCATACGGCCCCACCGAGACGACGATATATGCGTCGCTCAGCGCGCCGCTGGCACCCGGTTCGGGTGCCGCGCCCATCGGGTCTCCGGTGCCTGGGTCGGCGTTGTTCGTGCTCGACGAGTGGTTGCGGCCGGTGCCGCCCGGTGTCGTCGGCGAACTGTACATCGCGGGTCATGGTGTGGGAGTGGGCTATTGGCGCCGCGGCGCGTTGACTGCGGCGCGGTTCGTGGCGTGTCCGTTCGGCGGGCCGGGTGCCCGGATGTATCGCACCGGAGACCTGGCGTCGTGGGGCGCTGACGGTCAGCTTCGATATGTCGGGCGTGCCGACGAGCAGGTGAAGGTCCGCGGTTACCGCATCGAGTTGGGTGAGGTGCAGGCCGCGCTGGCCGGGCAGGACGGTGTCGATCAGGCGGCGGCCGTCGTTCGCGAGGACCGCCAGGGGACGCACCGGTTGGTCGGGTACGTCACCGGTGAAGCGGATCCGGCTGCGGTGCGCGCGGCGCTGGCCGAACACCTGCCGCCGTACATGGTGCCGTCCGCGGTCGTGGTGGTGGCCGCGCTGCCGTTGACGGTGAGCGGAAAACTCGACACCGCAGCCCTTCCGGCGCCGGACTACCAGGACGCCGACGGATACCGCGCGCCGGTCACCGTCACCGAAGAGATCCTGGCGGGCATCTTCGCCCAGGTGCTGGCCGTCGAAACTGTCGGCATCGACGACTCGTTCTTCGACCTCGGCGGCGACTCGTTGTCGGCGATGCGCGTGATCGCCGCGGCCAACAAGGCGTTCGACGTGAACCTGGCAGTCCGCACCTTGTTCGACGCGCCCACCGTCGCCCGGTTGGCGCTGCATCTCGGCGATGAGTCGACCCGGCTGGAACCGGTGGCGACCGTCGAGCGGCCCGGGGTGCTGCCGTTGTCGTTCGCGCAGAGCCGATTGTGGTTTCTCGACCAGTTCCAGGGAGCGTCGCCGATGTACCACATGGCGGTGGCGTTGCGGCTGTGCGGACACCTCGACGCCGACGCCCTCGGCGCGGCGCTGGCCGATGTCGTCAGCCGTCACGAGACCCTGCGCACGGTGTTCACTGCAGTCGACGGCACACCGCAACAAGTCGTGTTGTCACCGCAACGGGCCGACTTCGGCTGGGGGATCGTCGACGCCACCGGATGGCCTGAGGACAGGGTGCGCAGCCGTATCGACGAAGCGGCGCAGCGCCCGTTCGACCTGTCCACCGATATCCCGTTGCGGGCGCAGCTGTTTCGCATAACCGATGACGAGCACGTACTGGTGGCGGTGGCCCACCACATCGCAGCAGACGGCTGGTCGGTGGCGCCGCTGGTGCGTGATCTCGGGGTGGCCTACGCCAGCCGGTGCGCGGGGCTGGCGCCCGACTGGGACGACCTGCCGGTGCAGTACGCCGACTACGCCCTGTGGCAGCGGGCGCAACTCGGCGACATCGAGGACACCGACAGTCCCGTGGCACGGCAACTTCGGTATTGGGAACACACCCTGGCCGGTATCCCGGACCGGCTGCAGCTGCCCACCGACCGGCCGTACCCACTGGTGGCTGACTACCGCGGCGACCATGTGGCAGTGGACTTCTCGGCTGACCTGCAGCGGCGGGTGCGCGAGCTGGCCCGGCACCACAACGCCACCAGTTTCATGGTCGTCCAGGCAGCGCTTGCGGTGCTGCTGTCGAAGATGAGCGGCAGCGCCGATGTCGCAGTGGGTTACCCGACAGCGGGGCGCCGCGACTCGGCGCTGGACGAATTGGTGGGCTTCTTCGTCAACACGCTGGTGCTGCGCGTCGACCTGTCCGACGATCCGACGATCGCAGACCTGCTCGCCGCTGTCCGGCAGCGCAGCCTCGCCGGCTACGAACACCAGGACGTGCCGTTCGAGGTGCTCGTCGACCGCCTCACGACCACCCGGTCACTGACCCATCATCCGCTGATCCAGGTCATGTTGGCGTGGCAGAACTTTCCCGGGCACCACAACGAGCCCGCACAGGGGCTGACGCTGGGCGACCTGCAGGTCACACCGCTGCCCGTGCACACCCGCACGGCCCGGATGGATCTGACCTTCTCGCTGGCCGAACGCTGGACGGCCGGCGGTGAACCGGCGGGAATCGGCGGCACGGTGGAGTTCCGCACCGATGTGTACGACGCCGCCAGCATCGAGACCCTCGTCGAGCGGCTACAGCGGTTGCTGCTGGCGATGGCCGACGATCCGTCGGCGCGGGTGTCGTCGGTGGACCCGGTCAGCGATGAGGAGCACACCGAACTCAATCGGTGGGGTAATCGCGCCACCTTGACCCAACCCAAGCCTGCCGCGGTGTCGATTCCCGCCGCGTTGGCCGAGCAGGTGGCGCGCACTCCTGGTGCGGTGGCGGTGAGCTATCAAGGCCGCTCGATGACGTACCAAGAGTTCCACTGGGTGTCGAACCGGTTGGCGCACTTACTTTCCCACTACGGGGCAGCGCCGGGCAGCTCAGTGGCGTTGCTGTTTCCCCGGTCGGCCGACGCGATCGTCGCGATGGCGGCGGTGCTGAAAACCGGTGCCGCGTACCTGCCCATCGACCCGGCCCTACCGCAATCGCGCATCGAGTTCATGCTCGCCGACGCCGAACCGGTCGCGGTGCTCACCACCGCTGATCTTCGTGGCAGGCTCCCCGGGCATGAACTGCCGGTGATCGACATCGACGACCGGGTCGTCGCCCGCAATCCGTGTTCCGGCTTGGCTGGACCCGCGCCCGACGACATCGCCTACCTCATCTACACCTCCGGCACAACCGGGGTGCCGAAGGGGGTGGCGATCACACACCGCAACGTCACGCAACTGCTTCGTCTGCGGAAGTTCTTCGGGTCCCGGCCCGCCGCCACACAATTCGCGGCGACACAGTGGCATTCGCATTCGTTCGACGTCTCGGTGTGGGAGATCTGGGGCACTCTGTGCTCCGGAGGGCGGTTGGTGGTGGTGCCTGAGTCGGTGGCCACGTCACCGGACGACTTCCATGCCTTGCTCACCGCCGAGCGCATTTCCGTCGTGAGTCAAACCCCCTCCGCTGTCGCGACGTTGGACCCTCGCGGGCTGGAATCGGCGGCACTGGTGGTCGCTGGGGAAGCGTGCCCGCCCGCGCTGGTCGATCAGTGGGCACCAGGCCGCGTGATGATCAACGCCTACGGCCCGACCGAAACCACCGTCTACGCGACGATGAGCGCTGCGCTGACACCGGATTCGGACGTGGTACCGATCGGCACGCCGGTGTCGGGTGCGGCGGTATTCGTCCTCGATCGCTGGCTACGCCCCGTGGCGCCCGGCGTGGTGGGCGAGTTGTACGTGGCAGGCGCGGGGGTGGGCGTCGGCTATTGGCGTCGCGGCGGATTGACGGCAGCGCGTTTCGTGGCGTGTCCGTTCGGCGCACCCGGCGCGCGGATGTATCGCACCGGCGATCTGGTGCGGTGGCGCCCCGACGGCCAACTCGAATACCTCGGCCGCGCAGATCAACAGGTGAAGCTCCGCGGGTTCCGCGTCGAGCTCGGGGAGGTGCAGGCCGCGCTGGCCGGCCTGGACGGTGTGACGCAGGCGGTCGTGATCGCCCGCGACAAACGCCTGATCGGCTATGTCACTGGGACGGCCGACCCGGGCGGGGTGCGCGCGACGCTGACCGATCGGCTGCCGTCGTACATGGTGCCGGCCGCGGTGGTGGTGCTCGACGCAATCCCGTTGACGGTCAACGGCAAAGTCAACGTGGACGCGTTGCCCGCACCCGACTATCGAGACCTCGACCGGTATCGCGCGCCCGACACGGTGGTCGAGGAGATTTTGGCCGGTATCTATGCCGAGGTGTTGGGGCTGGACCGCGTCGGTGTGGACGAACCCTT
>NZ_LZHZ01000075.1 GCF_001667505.1 Mycobacterium sp. ACS1612 | reverse complement strand
CCGGTGGGCGTCAAGCTGCGCAACGAGATCGGCATCGACAACATCTGCTGGGAAGCCGACTACCCACACAGCGACTCCATGTGGCCGGGCGCGCCGGAACAGCTCCACGAGGTGCTGACTGACAACAACGTGCCTGACGACGAGGTCAACAAGATGACCTTCGAAAACGCCATGCGCTGGTATCACTGGGATCCCTTCACGCACATCTCGAAGGAGCAGGCCACCGTCGGCGCACTCCGCAAAGCCGCCGAAGGCCACGACGTCTCCATCCGCGCCCTCTCCCACGGCAAGAAGGACTCCAGTCTCGGCGCCAACACGCTGCAGGCGCAGTTGGACAGGACCAATGCGCCACGCTGAGGTGGCGCCCAGCAGATTGCTACTGGCCACATAGCTCGCTCTTAGGATGCCTACATAACCTCGCGTTCGGGTTGGGGCGTCTCTCGACGCGCGAAAGGCCAGGAATGAACTTCAAACAAGCGATCGCTGGCGCAGTGATCAGCTGCGCTCTCGGCATCACCGGAATCGGTCTAGGCGCAGGCGTTGCGAACGCCGCACCCTGCAGTCCGGTGCCAGGAGCGCAATGTGGCGGTGGTCCGGGTGGCGGTCCAGGCGGGCCGCAGGAGCGTGGACCCGGTGGTCCGCCGCAAGACCGCGGACCCGGCGGTCCGCCACAGGACCGCGGACCCGGCGGTCCCCCACAGGACCGCGGACCCGGCGGCCCCGGTGGCCCGCCACAGGACCGTGGACCCGGTGGTCCGCCACAGGACCGTGGACCCGGCGGCCCCGGTGGCCCGGGCGATTTCCGCGGACCGGGAGGACCAGGTGGCCCAGGCGATTTCCGCGGACCCGGTGGCCCCCCAGGGGACTTCCACAATCCGGGCGGGCCCGACTTCCGCGGACCGGACCACCACGATTGGCGACCACCGTGGAATCCGGGAGACAACGACTGGCGCGGCCGATTCCACAACGCGCCGTGGGGCAACGATTTGCCACCGTGGGGATGGGGCGCCCCGCCACCTCCTCCGTGGGACGGACCGTTACCGGATCCGTTTGGGCCACCGCCTCCGCCGATCAACTACTGGGGCTTCCAGGAACAGCCGATCTGGGACCCCGGCTACAACCAATGGGGTTTCTATTTCTTCGGGATCTGGATTCCACTCCCGATCTGACCCGAAGGGAGGACGGCCGCCCCTGTGCCCGGGGCGGCCGCTCCTTCGGACTTCTGCTTCGCAGCAACTGAACTGACCCTCACGGCGGCCTTGGGGTTTCCTGTCAAGTTCATGTTCGCGAGGATCGACCTGGCAGCACACTGAGATTGAGCGCATAGCTGGCTCATAATCCGCGTTCCTACCTTCGCGTGTGGCGCGAAAGCGACTAAGGACTCGGAGAAAGGCCAACTTTGAAGCTCATCCACATGGTGACCGGGGCAGCGATCACCTGCGTTCTGACCGCAACTGGAATCGGCTTCGGGTCAAGCATCGCGAATGCCATGCCTGATCCCGGCGGATTCCGTATTCCTGGCGGTCCGGCCCTTGCCGGCGGCGGAGGCGCCTCCAGCGGAGGTGGCGGCTCCAGCGGCGGTGGCGGCTCCAGCGGCGGAGGATTCAGCGGCGGCTCCAGCAGCGGCGGTGGATTCAGCGGCGGCTCCAGCGGAGGGTCTTTCGGTGGTGGCGGCGGCTTCGGCGGTGGCGCCAGTCCGCTCTTTCCCAGCGACTCCGGCGGCGGCGGAAGTGCCCCCGCAGCACCGGCAGCACCAGCCGCGCCGAGCGGACCCGACACCCCAGCCGCGCCCGCAGCACCGGCAGCACCAGCCGCGCCGAGCGGGCCCGTCACGCCGGCCGCGCCGGCGGCACCAGCCGGACCGGGCGGCCCCGAAACACCAAGCGGCCCCATCAATCCCACTGCGCCCGGCGGGCCCGACGTCCCAGCCACAGCCGGCAGACCGGACGCGCCAACCGGGCCCGCACCTGCCGGCGCGCCGCACGATCCCGGAACACCGGGAGGCCCTGACCATCACGGATCAGGTACAGACGACGGTCATAACTGGCAACCACCGTGGGATCCGAACGACAGCAACTGGCACGGTCATTTTCATGGCGCTCCGTGGGGTGACGGTCTGCCGCCATGGGGTCACGGCCCGCCACCAAGGCCGCCGTACCTCGGGCCGTTGCCGGCGTACGACGCACCGCCTCTGCCAGACTTCGACTACTGCGGTTTCAATGTGCAACCAGTCTGGGACCCGGTGCGCAAACAATGGGGTTTCTGGTTCTTCGGGATCTGGATCCCGCTGCCAACGTGAGGTGAATCAGCTCAGCGCGTAGCGAATCGGCAAGTGCTTGAGTCCGCCGACGAAGATTGTCGCCGAACATCTCCTGGGTGTACTTGAGCATCCGCGGGAAGTCTTCTTCAGGCAGGCCGAGCACCGACATGATCACGTACAGCGGGTAGTTCACCGCGACCTCCTGGACGAAGTCGCACTCGTTACCCGCCTGCGCCATCCTGTCCACAAACCGCTTGGCGAGCTCGTCGACGCGAACCTTCAACGCGCGCATCGCCTTCGGCCGGAACCAGTCCGCGCCGTTGGCCCGCACCACCCGGTGTTGCGAGTCGTCCATGTAAATGAGCGTGTTGATGCCGATCGCTGCCTGCTGTTCGTCGGCCTCCTCCGTCATCAGCACCGGCCGTGGCGCATTGGTGAACAAGGCGTTATCGCGCTCGATGGACATGATGTCGGCGTGCTTGGTGATCGCCCAGAACGGCCGGTAGGACGGCACCTCGACCCGTGCCACCGGGGCGTGGGCGCGCAAATGCGCGAGGGCCGCATGCAGTTTCGCTTCGTCGGTGTACGCCGGCGGGTCGGCGAACACCTTGGCGGCTTCGTGCATCGCCGGCACGCTCACGGGCGACTCCTCACGGGCTGGCCGCGTATCTCGCCAAGCAGGGCGATCACAGTGTCCTCCGTCACCGACGACGGAAATCCCACCAGCACACGGTCAATCACCCCGTCGCACCGTTCGCGGATCTTGCTCGCCACCGTATCGAGCGGCGCGACCACCGCGAACGCTTCGAGCATCTCGTCGTCGATGAGCGCACCCATCGCGTCCCACTCACCCTGCAGACTCAGCCGGTGCAATTCGGTGTGCAGATCTCCCCAGCCGTGCAGTTCGAGCACCGTGCGGTAGGCCGGCGTCGACCCGTAGAACGCGATCTGCTTGCGCGTGGCCGCCGACGCCGTGGTCAACTGCTCTTCGGTATCCCCCGTCACCACAAAGATCGGCGCGGACAGTTGAAACTCACCACGCTGCCGTCCGGAGCGCTTGATACCACGCATCAACGCGGGAATGGTGACCTGCTCGAAGTACCGCTTGGTGGTGAACGCGTGGGCGAGCACGCCGTCGGCGACCTCACCGCACATCTCGGTCATTGCCTCACCGACGGCCGCGACAAACACCTTTGGAAACGGGTGCGATTGCGGATCGGGGGTGAACATCGGCGTCATGATCTTGTGGGTGTAGAAGTCCCCCTCGAAGCTCAACTTCGTGCCGTCGCGCCAGCACGACCAGATCGCCTGCAACGCAAGTACGAACTCACGCATCCGGTTCACGGGCTGGCCCCACGGCATGCTGAACCGCTTCTCGATGTGGGCCTGCACCTGTGAGCCGAGTCCGAGGATGAACCGGCCGCTCGAGAACTCCTGCAGATCCCACCCGATGTTGGCCACTGTCATGGGATTGCGCGCGAAGGCCACAGCGATGCTGGTGCCCAACTCGATTCGGGTGGTGTGCTCCGCGGCGAGCACCAACGGTAAGAAGGGGTCGTGGTTGATCTCGGCGGTCCAACAGCAGTCGTAGCCTCGTTGCTCGAGTGTGCCTGCCGCCTGCGCGACGCGGGTGAGTCCGCCGGCAACGGCCGCGTCGACCCTGAGGCCGCCGTCGCTACCCATAGCCGCCGACGCTACAGTAAGCAATTCAGTATGGTCAACGCGAACATGCCGGTGGGACGATCGCCTTCTGACGACAGTGGCGCATGACTTCTGCAGACGACAACGAGTGAGGAATGAGCGAGGAGGAGTCGAGGCATGACTAAGGCTGACGATTGGGACAGCACGCTCGATGAACTGACCCGCCGCCGTCAACATGCCCGTGCGATGGGCGGCACCGATCGACTCACCAAACATCACGGCAAGGGCAAACTCGACGCCCGTGCCCGCCTCGAGCGTCTTCTCGACAAGGGCTCGTTTCGTGAGTTCGGCACACTCGTCGGCGGCGACATCGCGGCAGACGGAATCGTGGCAGGCTCAGGGCTGATCAACGGTTCGCCGGTGATGGTCGGCGCTGAGGACTTCACCACGTTGGCTGGCAGTATCGGGCCCGGCGGAAACGCCAAGCGCTACCGGTTGGCGGAGTTGGCGTTACGCGACAGGATCCCGCTGATCATGCTGCTCGAAGGCGCCGGCTTCCGGCCCAGCGGCGAGCATTACGGCCGCACGCCCACCGACCTGCTTGCGCAGGCGCGGTGCTCCGGCAAGGTTCCGATGGTCGGCGGACTACTCGGCCCGTCGGCAGGCCACGGGGCACTGGTGGCACCGGTGTGCGACTTCACCATCATGAGTCGCCAAGGTGCGATCTTCACGGCCGGTCCGCCAGTGGTGAAAGAGTCGACAGGCGAAGACATTTCGAAGGAAGATCTGGGCGGCCCCGGCGTCGCGCTGACCAGCGGCGTGATCCACAACCTCGCCGAGGACGACGAAGCGGTGCTCGACGACATCCGCCGATACCTGTCGTACTTCCCGCCGAGCGCATGGTCGTATCCGCCGTCGCTACCCGAAGACGAAGCGGCCGAACCGCGATCGACACCCGAACTGCTCGACATAGTCCCCCGCGGCAACCGCCGCGTCTACGATATGCGCGCCGTCCTTGACGTGGTGTTCGACACCCGCGGCTGGTTCGAGGTGCAACCCAAGTTCGGGCCGGCGATCATCTGCGCGCTCGCCCATCTCGGCGGACATCCCGTCGCGGTGGTCGCCAACCAGCCCAAGGTGATCGCCGGCTCCATCGACGCCGACGCCGCCGACAAGGCAGCGCATTTCATCATGGTGGCCGACTCTTTTCATCTGCCGATCGTGTTCCTCGCCGACAACCCGGGCATGTTGCCTGGCAGTCGGTCCGAGCAGAGCGGGGTACTGCGCAGCGGCGCGAGGATGTTCGCCGCGCAGACGGCGGCGACCACACTGAAGTTGCATGTGACACTGCGCAAGGCCTACGGTTTCGGTTCAATGGTGATGTCGCTGTTGGGTTTCGACAATCAGAGCGCGACGTTCGCCTACCCCGGCGCCACCATGGGAGCCATGAGCGCTGCCGCGTTGAGCAGGGCCTCGCATGCCGCCGAAGACGTCGAAGCGAGACTGCGCAAAGCCGAGGTCGAAGCGTCGTTCCGGTCGGCCGGCCATCTCGGTTTCGACGACCTCATTCATCCCGAAGAGACACGCGATGCGCTGCTGTCAGCGTTGCAACGCGGTATCTACGCCAGGCAGGCGGCCGCGGAACCAGTGTCCCGCGCCCTCATTTTTCCGTGATTTGTCTGCGTTTCCGCGCGCTCACCGCTCTATTCGCACACGAATCACCGGGTCGCGCGGTAGGCGTCGACGATCGGTTCGAGTTCGTCGGGAGTGGCGCCGTGCATGATAACCGCGTCTGCGCCATAGTCGAACTCCTTGCGGATCCGCTCGACACACTGCCGCGGTGACCCGGTGGCCGACGGCTCCAGCCATTCGTCGGGGATCAACCCGGCGATGTGCTCGATCTGCTCTGCGCTGGCCTTATGGTCGATGCCGCCGGGGATCGAGGTGACGACGGCGTCGTCTCGGAAGCGTTGTAGCACAGCGGGATCCCAGCCGTTGGTCTTCACCAGCAGATCACCGTAGCCCTGCAGATAAGTCGCCAATCGGGCCACGGTCTTCTTCAACCGCAGTTCTTCGGGCAGATGGTCACCGACGGTCGCGAAGCAGGACCACACCCGCACGCTGTCGGGATCGCGGCCCGCCTTCTCCGCGGCGTCCTTCACCGTCTTCACACAGCGTTGCACCGTGTCCGGCGCGAAGTAGGTGTGCAGGATGACGTCGTCGAAGACTCGCCCGCCCAGCGCCAGCGTCTGAGGACCGAACGCCACGAGGGCCAACCGGATGTCCTCGCGGAAATCGGGATCGAGGAACAGCACCTGGTATTTGCCGATCGGTCCGTCGTGGTTGAAGATCATCTCGCCGCGCCACAGTCGCCGCATGACGTTGGCGAAGTCCTCCATCTGCGCCGTGGTCACCGCCGGGATACCGAACGCGGCGTACATCGCCGCGACTCCGCGGCCAAGGCCGAGGGTGAACCGTCCGCCGGAGAGACGATGCATCGTGGTCGCCCACGAGCCGGTGATCAGCGGGTGTCGGGTGTTGTGATTCGTTGCCGCGGTGGCGATTCGCATACGGTTGGTGACCGCACAGGCGGCGCCGACGAGCGATGACGCCTCCTTCACGTTCCATCGCTCCGAGATGAACGCGGTGCCGAAGCCCATCTCCTCACCGCGGCGAGCCTCGTCCATCAGCGTGGCAGGCCCCTCGCCGCCCCCACCGGCCAGCAAGTAGTAGCCCAACTCGTCGAGCACTCGCATCACTGCCGAACCCCTTTACTCGTAGCCGCGGTTGCAGACTTCGGATTCTGCCGTGTATCCCGCGCAAAACGTCCGCTTGCTGATCGGCTACGTGGCGCCACCAGTCACACGGACCGACGGCTTTGTTTTCCGCACATAACGCCAGGTCACGGGGTCGCCGACCTGCAGTGTTGCTTATATCGTGAGCGTGTGCTCATAATGTGGATGCGTCGTAGGTCACACACCGAGTGGCCCGTGGTGACTCATACCAAGCAGAACGTGCAAAGGGGCCACTTCATGTCACATACCGCAGTCGTCGTCAACACCGCGGTCGCGATCATCGCGGTGGTCGTGATGATCGTGCGTTTCAAGTTCAACCCGGTCGTGTCGTTGGTGGTTGGCTCCGCCTACCTCGGCTTGACGGCCGGCATTGGCGTCGAGAAGACCATCGACGCGATCATGAAAGGCTTCGGCGACATCATGGCCGAGGTGGGCCTGCTGATCGCGTTCGGTGTGTTGATGGGCGCGATATTGCAAGAGACCGGCGCCATCGAGCGTCTCGTGCAGACGCTGATAAGGCTCGTCGGACCGAAGCGCATGCCCCATGCCATGTCGTTGACGATTGCGACACTGCTTCAGTCCATCTATGTCGATGTGCTGGTCGTCATCTCGGCACCGCTTGCTCGCAGCCTTGCCAGGACGATCGGGAAAAACGGAACCGCGCACATGGCCACGGCCATGGCCATCGGCCTGGACTGCGGCGTCGCTCTGACGGTTCCAAGCGTCGGCGCGCTTGGCCTGGCAGGTCTGCTCGGCGTACCACTGGGCAAGATGCTGTTGTTCGGTGTGCTGCTGGTAATACCCACCGTTACGATCGCCGTGACGATCATGTCGTTCCTGTTCAATCGCGGCTGGTGGAACCCGGACCGCGATGAGCAGGAGTTCCTCGGCGAAGATACCGAAGCCGGCGCGGATACTTCGGACAGCGCCAATTCGACTGAGGGTCAAGAGCCTTCTGGCGGCGGCCTTGCCACCAGGAAAGCCACTGTGACCCGTACCCAGCCAGCGCTGGTCGTGCTGTTCGCACCGATGCTGACGTCTTTGGTACTCATCGCTTTGGGCGCAATTCTCGATGCGGCCGATATTCACAACCCGATCGTGAAGTTTCTTTCCTCCCCCGTCATCGCCCTGCTGATCGGCCTGATCGGCACCAGCTTCGTCGGCCGCCGAGCGCTTGGTGGCGAGCAGATTCAGCACGCGATCGCCTCCGGGTTCAAGGAGAGCGGACAGATTCTGATCCTGACCGGGGTGGGCGGCTCACTGGCCGCCACGATCAAGGCAATTGGGCTCGGCGACATCCTCGGCCACTACTTCACCGCCACCACTGCAGCGCCACTGCTAATGGTGTGGCTCATCGCCGCGGGTTTGCACGTAGCGGTCGGCTCCATAACGATCTCTGCGATCACATCGGCAGGCATCCTCGCGCCGGTGGCACCGGTCATCGGGCTGGACCCGGTGCTGATCGCGCTGGCCGCAGGCGCCGGCTCGCTCTTCGCCGTGCACGTCACCAGCAATACGTTTTGGCTGCTGCAGTCACTGTTGGGTCAGTCGACACGCGGTGCATTGAAGACGAATACCGTCGGAGCATCGGTCGCATCGGTCGTGGCGATTCTGCTCATCCTGTCGATGAACGCGCTGCTCCACTAAGACTCAAGGGAAAATATTGAACACCAACGATATTCGTCCACTCGCCGGCGTTCGGGTGCTGGAGCTCGGCAACTACATCGCCGCCCCGACGGCGGGCCGGATGCTGGCCGACTTCGGTGCCGAGGTCATCAAGGTGGAGCGCCCACTGACCGGCGACGAGCTGCGCAACTGGAGGTTGTACTCCGGGGACACTTCGATGCTCTACCGCACCATCAATCGCAACAAGAAGTCGGTCGTGCTGGACCTGAAGACCGAGCGCGGCAGGCAACTGGTGCTCGACCTCATCCGACACTGCGACGTGCTGCTCGAGAACTTCCGCCCTGGCACGCTGGAAAAGTGGGGGCTCGGCCCCGAAGAACTCGATCGCGTCAACCCTGATCTGGTGATCACCCGCATCTCGGCGTTCGGCCAGACCGGTCCCCTGGCGCAGCGGCCCGGGTTCGCCGCGGTGGCTGAAGCCTTCGGCGGGCTGCGGGAACTGGTCGGTGACCCGGACCGGCCGCCGGTGCGTACCGGGGTGTCCATCGGTGACTCGATCGCAGGCATCTATGCCGCCTTCGGCACCGTGATGGCGCTGTTTCAGCGTGAGCGCGTCAAAGTTCCACTTCCGCAACGCATCATCGACGTCGCGTTGAACGAGTCCGTGCTGTCGGTGATGGAATCGCTGGTGCCCGACTACCTCGCCTACGGCGTCACACGCGAACGCGTCGGCGGGCGGATGGAAGGCATTGCGCCCAGTAACGCGTACCCCTGCGCCGACGGCACCAACATCATCGTGGCAGGCAACGGCGACGCGATCTTCCAGCGCTACATGCACACCATCGGAAGGCCCGACCTCGCCGACGATCCCGACCTGCAGACCAATGCGGGCCGCTGGCGCCGACGCGATGAACTCGACGCCGCGATCGGGCAGTGGACCAGCCGACACGACCGCGACGAAGCCCTCAAGCTGCTCGACGAGGCGGGGGTGCCGTCCGGACCCATCTACACCGCCGCCGACATCTGCGCCGACGAGCAGTACGAGGCGCGAAACATGATCCAGCACTTCGACGTTGACACCGGGGAGGCGCAGCCGAAATCGGTCGGCTTTCCCGGCATCGTCCCCGTGATCGGTGGTGCGTCGCTGCCGATCCGCAACGTCGGACCCGACCTCGGCGAGCACACCCGTGAGGTGCTCTCCTTGGTGCTCGGGCTCAGCGACGACGAGATAGGAGCGCTGACATGACGCCACGCCCGTACACCCCGCGCGCCGAACTGCGCGACGTGACATTGCGCGACGGATTGCAACTGACCGCGAAAACGCTGCCCACCGAGCGAAAGGTGGAGATCGTCCGAGAGTTGCTGGCGCTCGGAGTTCCTGCGCTCGAGATCGGGTCGATGGCGCGACCGGACCTCGTTCCGCCGCTTGCCGATACGCTCGACGTCGTCGCGGCATTGACCGCCGACGAACTCGAGCGTTGTTGGATCTGGGTGGCGACACCGCGGCACGTCGAGAAGGCGGCGGCCGCCGGCGCGCGGAGATTTCAGTACTGCTTTTCCGCATCGGACTCTCACAACAAGGCCAACATCGGGCGCAGCACCGAGGACAGCGTCGCGGCCATGCCCGATGCTGTGCGGATCGCCAGGGAGGTCGGCGGGACCATCCAGTTGTGCATCGCGACGGCGTTCACGTGCCCGTTCGAGGGCCAGATCAGTCCTGAACGGGTGATCGGGATCGCCGCTGACCCGCGCACCGCGGGGGCCGACGACACCGTCGTGTGCGACACTCTCGGACAGGCCATCCCCACGCAGGTCACTGATCTGATCGCGACGCTCAAGGCCTGGACTCCGCAGCGCCGCATCGTCTTTCACGGACACGACACCTGGGGTCTCGGCGTGGCGAACACGCTCGCCGCGATCGATGCGGGCGCCACCATGGTCGACGGTTCGCTCGGCGGTCTCGGCGGTTGTCCGTTCGCACCCGGCGCCAGCGGCAACACCAGCACCGAAGACCTACTGTTCGCGACCCGCCCGGACTGGTTCACGCCTGCCACGCTGGCGTCCATCGTGGACATCTCCGAGAAACTGCTCTCCGAACTCGGCGAGCCGAACCGGTCGCGGACCGCGCAGGGCGCGCGTTCGAAGGCCAAGGCGTTCGAATGGGTCATCGACCGCGGGTAGATTCTCGGCATGGCAACCGAAGACGCCGCATCGACCAAGCAGCAACCATTGCTGGTGCTCGGCAAGATCACCGAGATCCTCGATGCGTTCTCGCTGTCCCATCCCGATATGTCGCTGGGCGAGATCCAGCAGGCGACTGGGTTGCCCACCTCGACCGTCCAGCGCCTGGTCAGCAACATGGTCGCGCAGGGTCTGCTCGACAGGACAGGTGATCGGATCCGGATCGGTGTGCGGATGTCGTACTGGGCCGCCACCGCGCTGAAGGACCTCGACGTCCTGGCGGTGGTCAACCCTGTGCTCAAGGAGATCCGGGACAAGACCGGTGAGACCGCCTGCTTCTTCAAGGTCGAACAGAACTTCAGGGTGTGCGTCGCGGTGGCCGAAACGCATCATGCGCTACGCCGGGACATGTACGTGGGCAAGGTCATTCCGCTGCACGTCGGATCGGCGTCGCGGATCCTGCTGGCCTGGAATCCCGATCTGGCCGACAAGGTCCTAGCCGCTCCGCTCGAACCGATGACCGACGGGACGGTCACCAGTCCCGACGAATTGCGTAAGTTGATCGCACAGGCCAAGGCCGACGGCTATGCGATTACGACAGGCGAGCGCGAAGATTCGGCGTCAGGTCTTTCCGCCCCAGTGTTCGACGCGGCGGCCGACATTCTCGGCGCCATCACGATCAGCGGGCCGACGGTGCGCATGCCGCAATCACAATGCGAGGCATGGATCGACCTGCTGGTCGGCTACGCCGAGCAAGTCACCCGCACGATCGGCGGCCGGCTTCCGCGCTGAGCCCCCGCAGAAAACGCTCGGACGCCGTTAGACCACCAGGTCGAGCGGACTGCCCCTGACCTGCGCCGTGCACCCACACCAGCCACGGCCGCTGCTCGTCGCCCTTTCGACACAGATGCACCACGCGGTGGCCGCCTCTGCGAGGCCCTCCACGGCCAGCGACCGCGGGAGGGCAGGCGTGTGTTCGAACGCCAGCCGTTCGTAACGCAGCGCTCCGAACCGGAGCTCGCGAATCGACTTGACGCACAACGGTTCCGGATCCCCATGTGCGCCGGTGCTCAACGCGGCCGGTTCGTCCGCCGTCGCAGCACACGCCTGCTCCGAGCATTCCGGCTTCGGCGGTGGCGCCGCCAATTTCATTCCGGTCAGCGCCATCTCGTCCAGCAACACCTCGCCGAGTACGCGAGCACCATTACGCGACAGCGGGTTCCAGTCCTCGAACCGTAGCGCCGAATTCGTCTCCGGTGGCAGGCCGGTGAACTCGTGGCCCGCTGCCCATACCCGCTCGAACACCCCCATCGCGCTACCCAAGCTCGAAGCCCGTGTATCCGGCGGCCGCGATCTCGTCACACTGGCGTCGGTACTCGGGGATCCCTGCCGTATAGCCCATGTACATCCGCTTCTCACCCGGTACGTTGCCGCCGTTGTACCAGGAGTTGCACGTCGGGTGCACGAGCACAGTCGGCGCCACCAGCGATGTGGTGTGTTCGATCCACTCACGCTGGGCGTCGGGCACGGAACTGCCCGGCCTACCCCGCCGAGGCGACCAGTCGTTCCTCGCGACGCCGGTCGTAGTAGGCGGCCTTCTCCTCGACAAGATCCAGGAACGCCGCCAGTTCGTCTCGGGCGCGAGCGCCTTCGCCGTCGAGATCCTCGCGATCGAACACCCGCCAGAAGCGCAACACGGGCCGCACGACGTCGTCCAGATGTGATCGCAGGTCGTAGATCCCCGCTTTCGCGATCACCAGCGCGTTCTCGGCGAAGCCTGGCATGGTGCTGCCCGGCATCTGGAAGTTGATCACTTCGCGAGCGATCGCCTTCATCGTCACGTTCGGCGCGATGTCGAGCGCGGCGTTCACCAGATTTCGGTAGAACACCATGTGCAGGTTCTCATCGGTCGCGATGCGCGTGAGTAGTTGTTCGGCGATCGGACATCCAGACGCCCGACCGGTGTTGCGGTGGCTGATTCGCGTCGCCAGTTCCTGGAAGGACACATAAGCCAGCGCCTCGATCGGTGACTTGTCACCCGAATCGTAGCCGGCGGCCGTGTGCACCATACGACCGTGCTCGAGAGCCACCGGATCGACACCGCGGGTGACGACGAGATAGTCGCGGATCGCGATGCTGTGGCGGCCCTCTTCGGCCGTCCACTGACCGACCCACTGGCCCCAAGCGCCGTCGCGCCCAAAGCGCACCGCGATCTCGCGGTGGTAGGACGGCAGATTGTCTTCGGTCAGCAGGTTCACGAACATCGCCGCCTTGGCAACCTCGTCGAGTTGGGAATCGGCAGGCGTCCAGTCCTGCCCACCCAGTAACGCGAAATCGCGCCCGCGACTCCACGGGACGTAGTCGTGCGGATTCCAGGGCTTCGCCATCTCGAGGTGGCGATTCAGATTGGCCTCTACCGCTGGTTCCAGCTCAGTGAGCAATGCCGCTTGCGTTGTCGTCATCGAGACTCTCCGTCACTTACCTACGACTGCGTAACCTACGCTACCGTAGGTCGGGCGAAAATCAAGTGGGCGACCAATTTTGCTGACCGGCAGCCTGTTTGGGGACGGACGCATCACGACCAACGTTCCCCGACCCACCGCCCGCCCTGCTTGCCCCGTGCGGAAATCTATACTGTAATCAATTTAGTATCCGACGGAACCCAGAGGCGGCCGCCCGTGAAAGTCCCTTTCACCTGGAAGGTAACCGGCTGGTTCATGGGCGGCTGGTCGGCGGAGTTCGGTGTCGGGGACGTACGGCCTCTTCGGTACTTCGGTGAGGACCTGGTCGCTTATCGCGATGAGTCCGGCGAACTGCACGTGCTCTCCGGTCATTGCCGGCACCTCGGCGCGCACATCGGCCATGGCGGCAAGGTGGTCGGTGACTGCGTCGAGTGTCCCTTCCACGGTTGGCGGTGGGGACCCGACGGCACCAACCGGTACATCCCCTATCAACCGGACCGGGCGAACAAGGCGCTGCGGCTTCGTGTGTATCCCGTCGTCGAACAATACGGCTGTGTGTTCATCTGGCATCACCCCGACGGGGCGGAACCGCGGTGGGACATGCCTGATCTGTTCGCGAAGTTTCCGCAGTTCCCGACGGACCCCGATGCGTACTACCGCCCGTACCCGGAGTTCTCCAGCCGCGCCGAACGCGAGCCGGTGCACCCACAGATCGTCGCCGAAAACGGGCCCGACAGCGCGCATTTCCACTATGTGCACGGTGCGACGGTGACGCCGGTATGTCTCGAGTGGGAAGCGGTCAACGAGGAGTGGCGATTTTTGACCGGCTGGCCCGACGTTCGCAGCGACGATCGGGACAAGATGGCGCTCTACATCCACAGTCACTTCTCCGGTCTCGGCTTCGCGATCAGTGCTTTCGAGGGCTCGTCGAACCATCGTCTGATCTTCGCTTGCACGCCCGTCGAAGACGGGTTCTCGGATATGTTCTATTCGATCTGGTGGCCACGGCTTCCCGGCGATACCTCGGACGTTCCGCCCGATTCGGTGCGCGCACAGGTCGAGCGCCAGTTCATGGGCACCGTATGGGATGACCTCAACATCTGGCGACATCAGGAGTACGTCGAGCAACCCGCACTGTCCAAGGTCGACGCGAAACCCTATATGGCCATTCGCAAGTGGGCGACACAGTTCTACGAAGTTCCCGCGACCGCATGACCAAGACGCTCGCCGAGATCGCGGCGCCGGCGCACACCGCGATCGTCACGCAGGAATGTCAAGGCGCGGTCGTGGGCCCCGACGCCGGCCTGGCGGTTCTTGCACAGGAAGCGCGTCGGGTAGCCGTGCCCAACATCGCACGCCTGCTGCCCGCCGCCCGCGACGCAGGCGTGAAGATCGTGCACTGCCTGGTGCAGCGGCGGCCCGACGGACTGGGCGCCAATCACAACGCAAAGATCTTCACCATCGGAAGCGGTGTCGACATCGCCCCAGGCAGCGCCGGTGCGTCGCTATTACCCGAACTCGGCCCTGCGCCAACCGATGTGGTGTTGCGGCGGTCCCACGGCATCGGACCGATGGGCGGCACGGACCTGGACGCGACGCTTCGCAACCTGGGCGTCTCGACGATCGTCGCCGTCGGCGTCTCGGTCAACGTCGCGATCACGAACCTCGTCATGGACGCGGTGAATCTTGCTTACCGCGTCGTCGTACCACGCGATGCGGTCGCTGGAATCCCCACCGAGTACGCGACATCGGTCGTCGACAACACGCTGTCGCTGCTCGCCACCCTCACCACCACCGACGACCTCATCGAGGCGTGGACATGACCGATACCGAGGACGGCATCCGCGAATTCGCAAGGGTCACACCGCTCGAGGCGACACCGGAGATGGCCCGGTTCATGGCAGCGATGCGCCGACTGCAAGACATCGCGGTAGCCGCGGACCCCGACAGGTCGGTGTGGAGTGACGCGGCCTCGCATATCGAAGACGTCTGCGCCCGACTCGAGAAGCACAGCGCACCCGAGGGCGTCGCACCCGCGGGACGGGCCACCGACCTTCCCGGCAACGGCCATCCGCTCATGCCGCCGTGGCAGGTGGTCGAGTCGAGCCCCGACGAGGTCACCATGCGCGGGCACTTCACCCGCTTCCACGTCGGCGGCAACGGCGCCGTGCACGGCGGTGTCATACCGCTCTTCTACGACTGGCATTTCGGCATGGTGGTCTCCGCCGCCGGACGGCCCGACAGCCGAACGGCGTTCCTGCACGTCGACTACCGGCGAGTAACCCCCACTGACGAGGTGTTGTCGTCAAGGGCGTGGATCGACCGCGTGGAGGACCGCAAGCTGGTCGTCAGGGCGGCGATGACCGACTCGGCGGGCAACGTACTATCCGAGGCCAACGGCCTGATGATCAAACTGCTCCCGCACCAGCCCTGAGAGGCACGATGTCTGACTCCACGACACAATTCACCGTCCCCGCCGCTGCCGACGCGGTCGCCGCGGCGATCGGCGATCGGGAGTTCATCATTCAAGGCGATCGCCGGTACACCTTCGCGCAGACTGTCGAACGCTCCAACCGCCTCGCGGCCTACCTACACTCCCGCGGGCTGGGCTGTCACACCGAACGCTCCGAACTCGCCGGCCACGAGGTCGGCCAGGATCTGCTGGGCATCTACGCCTACAACGGGCCGCAGTACGTCGAAGGGATGCTCGGCTCGTGGCGGGCCAGGGTCGCCCCGTTCAACGTCAACTACCGCTACGTCAAGAACGAACTGCATTATCTGCTCGCCGATTCGGGTGCCACCGCGCTGCTGTATCACGCGGCGTTCGCACCGCGGGTCGCCGAAGTCCTTCCCAACCTGCCCCGCCTGCGAGTGCTCATCCAGATCGCCGACAACTCCGGCAACGACTTGGTGCACGGCGCAGTGGATTACGAGTCGATCGTGGCGTCCGGACCGGTCAAGCTTCCGCCGGTCGAGCCCTCCCCCGACGACCTGTACGTGCTGTATACCGGCGGCACGACGGGGATGCCGAAAGGTGTGCTGTGGCGCCAGCACGACATCTTCATGACGTCGTTCGGGGGTCGCAACATGTACACGGGTGACGTGGCGGCGTCCTATGACGACATCGCCGACCGCGTCGCGGGGAATCCCGGCACCAAGATCTTCACCCTTCCGCCACTCATGCACGGTGCCGCGCAGTGGGCCGTCATGACCGCGCTCACCACGGGCCAGACGGTCGTCTTTTCCTCTGCCCCAGAGCGTTTCGAAGCCGACGAGGTGGTCCGAACTGTCGAGCGGGAGCAGGTCATGACGGTGCAGGTGGTCGGCGACGCGATGGCCCGGCCACTCGCTGACGCGATCGAACGCGGTTCGGCCGACGTGTCGTCGCTGGCCGTGGTCGCCAACGGCGGTGCGTTGTTGACACCCACCGCCAAACAGCGACTGATCGACGTCAAACCGGGCCTGATCGTGATGGACGGTGTCGGCTCCTCGGAGACCGGCATCCAAATGAGCCACATGTCGACCCCGGGCGCGGTGTCCACGGGCAGGTTCAACGCGGGGCCCGACACCAAGGTGGCGGCGGAGAACCTCGACGCCATCCTCGAACCGGGCCATGACGGCATCGGCTGGCTGGCTCAGCGCGGGTTCGTCCCGCTCGGCTACAAGGGCGATGCGGCCAAGACAGCCAAGACCTTCCCCGTCATCGACGGGGTGCGGTACTCGATACCTGGCGACCGCGCCCGTCACCTGATCGAGGGCGGCATCGAACTTCTCGGCAGGGAGTCGCAGACCATCAATTCGGGCGGCGAAAAGATCTTCGTCGAGGAGGTCGAGTCCGTGCTGCTGTCGCACCCCGCAGTCGCCGACGTCGTCGTCTCAGGCAGGCCCAGCGAGCGGTGGGGCCAGGAGGTGGTCGCGATCGTCGCGCTGGTGGACGGCGCCAGCGCAACGGCCGAGGAGCTGATCGAGCATGCGTCGGCCTCGATCGCTCGGTACAAACTGCCGAAAGCCGTGGTGTTCCGGCCTGTCATCGAGCGCAGTCCCGCGGGCAAGGCCGACTACCGTTGGGCGCGCGAGCAAGCCGTCAGCGGCGACGCCTGAGGCAGGCACTCCTACCTTTGATCGTACTACTGTAACCTTTACAGTATTATCAGCTGGGTGCCTGTCCGTTCAATGACGCGGGAGATCAGCGGTGGAAAGCTCGGCGCACGACGCCACGGCCGACGAGACGTTCGACCTGCTTCGTGACCCGTACCCGCTGTTCGCCGAACGGCGGCGGGGGCCCGGCGTGTTCAAGGGCAGCGTGATGGACTGGTCCAGGACGCCGGAATCGATGATGCCCGAGCAACTGTACGCGGCGGTGTCCTTCGAAGCGGTCAACCGTGTCTTCCGCGACGGCAAGGTGTTCAACTCGCACATCTACGACAGCACCATCGGCCTTTTCATCGGGCCCACCATCCTCGCGATGGAAGGCAAAAAGCATTGGCAACACCGCAATTTAGTGTCTGCGGCCTTCAAGTCGAAATCACTGCTGCGATGGGAGCCCGAGATCGTCCGGCCCGTGGTGCACCAACTGATCGACGAGTTCATCGAGGCTGGTGAGGCGGACCTGGTCCGCGACTTCACCATGGAGTTCCCCACCAGGGTGATCTCGAAGTTGCTCGGCCTGCCGGAAGAAGACCTGCCCTGGTTCCGTAAACGGGCGGTCGAACTGATCAGCTACACCGTCAAGTACAAGCGTGCCTTCGAGGCGTCCGCAGCGCTGAAAGATTACTTCCTGCAACAGATCGAGTTGCGCCGCTCCAAGCCGACGGACGACATCATCGGCGATCTGGTGACCGCCGAGATCGACGGCGAGAAGCTCAGCGACGAGGCCATCTACTCGTTCTTGCGACTCCTGCTGCCCGCGGGCCTCGAGACCACCTATCGCTCGTCGGGCAACCTGCTGTTCTTGTTGCTCACCCATCCCGATCAGTTCCGCGCCGTGCAGACCGACCCCGGGTTGATCGCGCCCGCAATCGAGGAGGGGCTGCGCTACGAGACCCCGCTGACGGTGGTACAGCGGTACGCCGCGGAGGAAACCGAAGTCGAGGGAGTGCGAATTCCCAAGGGCGCGGTGATCGACGTCGCGATCGGATCGGCGAACCGGGACGAACGCCGATGGGAGCGGTCGGAGGAATTCGACATCTTCCGAAAGCGACTGCCGCACATCTCCTTTGCAGCCGGTGAGCACACCTGCATGGGCCTACACCTGGCTCGGATGGAGACCAGGGTGGCGCTGGAGGGCTTGCTGACCCGCTTGTCGGACATCCGCTTGGCCACCGATACCTGCCCGCAGATATGGGGGCATCCATTCCGGTCGCCGACGGCGATCCCGGTGACGTTCGACGTTGCGGCCTAGCTCTTTCGGGGCGTTCGACACCCGATGGTCTTGGTCTCGAGATACTGCTGGAAGCCCTCGATTCCGCACTGCCGACCGACACCGCTGTTCTGGTAGCCGCCGAACGGCGCGTCGGCGCCGTAGAACATGCCGCCGTTGACGCCGAACGACCCAGTGCGGACACGTCGCGCGATGCTCATTCCACGTTCCGTCGACCGCGACATGACAGCGCCTGCAAGGCGTCGCGGCGCGGTCGCCCACCTCGACGCTGGTCTCGGTCCGTTCTACCCGATTCTCGGTGGTGCTCACCCTGTCACCTCGTACAATCGGACCTCGCGGGACGATCAACTGTAACTATTACAGTAGGTTACTTCAACGAGTGGGAAGAGGCTTCACTTGATCAAGGTGATGGAGGGCGTGCGGGTCCTCGAAGTCGCGCAGTTCACGTTCGTCCCCGCGGCTGGAGCGATCCTGGCCGACTGGGGCGCAGACGTCATCAAGGTGGAGCATCCGGTCCGTGGCGATACCCAGCGCGGGTTCATCAACATGGGTGGCTTCCAACTGGACCCGAATCGGCATCCGCTGATCGAGCACCCCAATCGCGGTAAGCGCAGCGTCGGGATCGACGTCTCGACGCCAGGCGGACAGGAGGTGCTCTACGAGATCGCCAAGACCGCCGACGTGTTCCTTACCAACTACATGCCCGCCCAGCGGCAGAAGAACAAGTTCGACGTCGAGCACATCCGCGCGGTGAACCCGAACATCATCTACGCCCGCGGCAGCGCTTACGGCGACAAGGGACCCGAACGCGACACCGGAGGGTTCGACGGCACCGCGTTCTGGACACGTAGCGGCGTCGGGCACGCTTTGACGCCCGAAGGTCTGGGAGGCGCGCTGTCACAAGGCATTCCAGCGTTCGGCGACTCGATCGGCGGCATGTTCATCGCCGGCGGGATCTCAGCGGCGCTGTTTCACCGGGACCGCACCGGCGAGGCGGTCGAACTGGATGTTTCGCTGTTGAGCACTGCCTGGTGGGCGGGCGGCGCCAGCATGACGCAAGGAATGGAGACCGGCGAGACGATGCGTTCCATAATGCCAGGGGCGGCAGGCCCGACGGTGAATCCGTTCATGGGCAACTATCTGACGTCGGATGGCGGCACCATCAACCTGTGCATCGTCAGCCCGACCGGCTACATCCGCGACGCGTTCGACCATCTCGGCTTGCCCGAACTGGCCGACGATCCGCGATTCTCCGACGTGCTTCCGCTGATCGAGAATGCTTCCGCCGCAGTCGAACTCATTGCAGAGCAGGTCCGCAGCAAGCCATTCGAATACTGGCGTCAGCACCTGAAGACGATGAAGGGGCAGTGGGCACCGTTTCAGAGCTTCACCGACCTCAGCACCGATGAGCAGGCGATCGCCAACGACATGATCGTCGAAGTCGAGGCGAGCGATGGCGGTAAGCCGTTCAAAGTCGTTCGCGGCCCGGTGCAGTTCAACCACGAACCGCTGGAGACGACGCGCGCTCCCCAGGCATCCGAGCACACCGAGTTGGTGTTGATGGATATGGGCATGGACTGGGACCGGATCGAGGAGCTCAAGAACTCCGGCGCCATCGCCTAGCCTTCGCCGAAACGGCATTCCAGCACGCCTCTACTCGAACTTTCCGTACTGGAATGCCGTTTCGTCGCCAAACGCCGCCGACCGCCTAGCCTGGGTGGGTGCGGTGGATCGTCGACGGCATGAACGTGATCGGGTCACGGCCCGACGGCTGGTGGCGAGACCGCCGCCGCGCGATGGCGACTCTGGTGGAACGGCTCGAGCAGTGGGCAGCCACCGAACATGCCGACGTGACCGTGGTCTTCGAGCAGCCGCCGTCGCCACCGATCGAGTCGGCGGTGATCGCAGTTCGGCATGCGCCACGGCCGGCCCCGAACTCGGCCGATGACGAGATCGTCCGACTGGTATGCGCCGACGCCCAGCCCGAACAGGTCTGCGTCGCCACTTCCGATCGCACACTGTCTGCCCGCGTCCAACACGCGGGCGCGTCTGTGTTCCCGGCAGAGCGGCTCCGCGCCATCATCGAACCGCAGGCTTGATACTGTAACGTTTACAGTTGGCTTCTTCAGCGGCTCTGAGGAGGGACTCGGATGTACGACGTGGCCATCATCGGCGTGGGCCTGCACCCGTTCGGCCGCTTCGAGGGCAAGTCGGCGATGCAGATGGGGGTCGACGCGATCTTCGCCGCCGTCGCGGATGCCGGCGTGCAGTGGGGCGATATCCAGTTCGCCACCGGCGGTAGTTGGACGGTTGCCAACCCTGATGCGATCGTCGGCATGGTCGGACTGACCGGTATCCCCTTCACCAATGTGTTCAACGCATGCGCGACCGCGGCCAGCGCTGCCAAGGCGTGCGCCGACGGAATTCGGTTGGGCGACTACGACATCGGCATCGCCGTCGGCCTCGACAAGCACCCCCGCGGCGCGTTCACCGAGGATCCGGCCCTGGTGGGCATGCCGCGCTGGTACGCCGAGAACGGCCAGTACCTCACCACACAATTCTTCGGCATGAAGGCCAACCGGTACCTCAACGACCACGGCATCTCACAGCAATCTCTCGCCAAGGTGGCTGCGAAGAACTTCCGCAACGGTGCGCTCAATCGGAACGCGTTCCGGCGCAAACCGATCGCCGAGGACGACATCCTCAACTCGACGATGCTGAACTATCCGCTGACGCAGTACATGTTCTGTGCGCCCGACGAAGGCGCCGCAGCGGTGGTCATGTGCCGTGCGGACATCGCGCACCGCTACACCTCGAAGCCGGTATACCTGCGAGCCGTCGAGGTCCGCACCCGCAGATACGGTGCCTACGAGGTGAACACGACGTTCGCGCCCGTCGACGAGGACGTATCGCCGACGGTGTACGCGGCCAAGGCCGCCTTTGAAAAGGCCGGCGTCGCACCCGAAGACGTCGACGTGATCCAACTGCAGGATACCGACGCTGGCGCCGAGATCATCCACATGGCCGAGTGCGGCTTCTGCGCCGATGGCGAACAGGAGAAGCTGCTGGCCGACGGCGCCACCGAGATCCACGGCGCGATGCCCGTCAACACCGACGGCGGGCTGATCGCCAACGGTGAACCGATCGGCGCGTCAGGGCTGCGGCAGATCCACGAGATCGTCCGGCAACTGCGCGGCGAGGCGGGCGATCGCCAGGTGCCCG
Source organism: Mycobacterium sp. ACS1612 (assembly GCF_001667505.1). Classification (GTDB taxonomy): domain Bacteria; phylum Actinomycetota; class Actinomycetes; order Mycobacteriales; family Mycobacteriaceae; genus Mycobacterium. The sequence goes on along the minus strand of NZ_LZHZ01000075.1, from coordinate 21,460 downwards.
GCGACCCAAAGGTCGCATTCTCCCAGTTGTACGGCGCACCCGGCACCGCCGCGGCAACAATCTTGACCACCTGACCCCCGCGAGTAGACGCGAAAAGCCCGGAAGCGCCGGCGATTTCGATCACCTTGCGACTGCTCCCGTCAGGAAGCCTGCTGCGCGGGCGGTGCGTAAGCCGGCTTGCCCAGCCCCAGCACATACTGAGCGATCATGTTCCGGAACACCTCGAGGGTGCCGCCGTAGATGCCGACCAGCGGTGCGAAGCGGTAGACGTATTCCGACGCTCCGTCGTCCGCGGCACCATCGGTGCCGACGGGCAGCGACGCCGCGGTGCCCAGTATGTCCATCAGGTCCGGCGAGATGTCGCGCATCGTCTGTGCCAGCGCCACCCGGCCGAAGATGGACGACGCTGACAGCGACGCTTCCATCCGGGCCACGCTGCGGCCCAGTCGATATGCCACCGATGCGTCATCGATCAGGCGGCGGCCGTTGGGATCGGGTTCGGCGACCTTGGCCGCGGTCTTGTCGACCGCCGCCGCCATGAAGCCGGCCTGATGCATCATGATCGACACGTCCTGCAACCCGTCGGGAGCGGCGTCGACCGCGCCGTGTTCTACATTGAGGGGTTCCCGCACCACCGTCCAACCGTCGTTGACCTCACCCAATCGGTACTTGTCGTCGATGCGGACGTCGCTGTAGTAGACGATGTTGGTGCGGTCGCCGTCCACCGTGCGGATGCCTTGGATCTCGATGCCCGGCGAGTCGAGCGGGACCAGAAACATAGTCAGGCTCTTGTGCTTTGGCGCGTCGGGGTCGGTGTTGGTGATCAGGAAGACGTACTGGCAGTTGTGCGCGCCGGTGGTGAACATCTTGGAACCATTGATAATCCAGCTTGACCCATCCGCTTCCCGCACCGCGCGGGTCTTGCATGTCGCGACGTCCGAGCCGCCTTCGGGTTCGGTGTAGCCGAGGCACAGCCGGATGTGTCCGCTGAATACGCCGGGCATCACTTCCGCCTTCAGTTCCGGTGAGCCGAACTTTTCCACCGATCGCGCGATCATCGCGGTGGTGCCTGACGTCACCCATGGCACGTGCGCGCGGCGTTTCTCCAGTTCCCAGATGCGGCGTCGGACGCGGTTGAAACCGCCCTCGGACTCCGGCTTCCACTCTTTGGCCAGGTATCCCGCGGCGCCGAGCGCGAGGTGCACGGCCTCGTCGAAGTTGTCGCCCGTCTCGCGGTCACGCCGAATCACGTCTTCGGTGACGTGCGTACGCAGGAAATCGCGTGCCTCTTCGAGGAAGGCCTGGTCGTCATCGGCCAGCTGAACCCGTGAGAAATCCATTGCGCCCCTTACCTGCTTTCCCGAGCGGAGACGATCTGCGCGATGTACTTCGCGCTGGCGCCCGGATCGCCACCCGCCAACGACCATCCGCGTGCACGCACCAGATACGCCGTCGCCGCCGCCTCCGCCGACACGCCGAGACCACCCTGGACGTGCACACACATCGTCGCGGCCTTCGATGCTTCCTCTGCCATGAACACGAACGCCGACGGTGCGAGTTCGGGCCGCTCGTCAGGTTCGTTGTCCAAAAACCACGCCGCCCGGCGAGCGAGGTTCCGCCCGCCCTGCACGGTGATCGCGATGTTGGCCAGCGGGTGCGAGATGCCCTGCAGCGTCGAGATCGGAACGCCCAGCGTGTAGCGCGTCTTGGCGAACTCGGCCGCGATGCTCAGCGTCTCCTCGACCAGACCCACCAGCGCTGCGGCGGTGAGCACCCGCCATTCGTCCAGCGCGCGTTGATATTGCGCCAACGCATCGGTGCCGCCGGCCAGCACGGTCCGGGTGTCGGCGGCGGCGGGGTCGATCCACGCCATCGGCAAGCAGCCGATGTTGTCGACCTTGGCCGGCCGGGTCACGAAGGTCAGTCGGACGATCTCTTCGCCGTCGCGCACAACGATGTGGTCGGCGATCGAACCGGTGGGAAGCAACCGCACCCCGGACAGGTTGTCGTGCTGCGGGTCGAACGCCGCCAGTTGCTTGCCGTGGACGACGTCGGCTTCCGGTGCGCCCAGGCGTGCCAGCAGCCGGGCCGCGCACACGTGGTCGATCCACGGCACCGGTGCCAGCGAGCGGCCGATCTCCTCGGCCACCAGTGTCAGGTCGACCATTGTCGCCCCGTCCCCGCCGACGGCCTCCGGCAGCGCCATCGTGGTCGCGCCCATGGCGCACAGGCGTTCCCACAGGTTCTTGTCGAATCCTGACTCCTCTGCGGCGCGGACGGTTTCGATCGAGCAGTGCGTCTTGAAGAAATCCTTGTACGCCGCCTGCAGCGCCTCATGGTCGCGCGTGAGGCTGTAGTCGATTCTGCGCAGTTCGTAGCGATCCATCACTGCTCCCTTGTCCGACCGAAGAAGAATTCGTCCGCGTTGCGGTACAGATAGTTGTCGAGCACCTCGGCTGGCAGATCCAACGCAACCGCCTCGGGCACGACGCGACGCATCTTGAGCACCGGCCAGTCCGATGCGTAGATCACCTTGTCGGCACCGCGGGTCCGCATGTGGTGCAACAGGCTTTCCGGTAGCCGCTTCGGCGACCACGCCGACGTCATCAACCGCAGATTCTGGTACTTGATCAGCAGGCGGATCGCGATGTCCCACCACGGATCTGCCCCGTGAATCATGCACAACTTGAGTTCGGGGAACCGCACGCACACCCGGTCCAGGTGGATCGGGTTCTGCACCTCGCCGGGGATCGGCGGTCCCGGGATACCGGTGTTGACGCACAACGGCAGTTCGATCTCGGCGCACTTGGTGTAGAGCGGGTAGTACACCGCGTCGCTGGGCGGATATTGCCCGTCGGCCCAGAAGCTCGGCCCGACAACGGCGTAGACGACCGGTAGATCGGTGGCGACCGCGGCGAGTTCCCGAAGCGCCGGTATCGGCCGCAGCAGGTTGACACCGCCCATCGCCAACGCGAACCGGTCCGGCTTCGCCTCGACGAACTTGCGCGCGGTCACCGACGGTTTGGCGAGGTTGTCCATCAGGACAGCCTTCTCGACACCCTGTTCATCCATCTCGTCGAGGAGTTCGGCCATGTCGACGGGCGCGAACATCGACTCCGGGCCCTTGAAGTAGTCGTCGCGCACCTTCAGCATCCAGGTCGGCTGCTTCTCGGTCTCACCGAAATGCACGTTGACAAGGCAGTCGATGGCTCGCTGCGTCATGCCAGCACTTTCTGTGCCGCAGTGCTTTTCGCCCACCGGTAGTCGGCTTTGCCGTTGCCGAGCCGACGGACCTGGTCGACGATGATGAACTCTTTGGGGGTTTTGAACCGGGCGAGGTGCGCGGCGCAATGTTCATGCAGCAGCGCGTGGTCGGCCTCGTCGCGCAGCGCCACCAACGCGACCACTTCTTGGCCCCACCGCTCGCTGGGCCTGCCAACGACCAGCGCGTCCGCCACAACGGGATGTGCGCGCAGCACCTCTTCGACCTCCTCGACGAACACCTTCTCCCCGCCGGTGTTGACGATCAACGAGTCGCGGCCGAACAAGCGCATCGTGCCGTCGGCCGTCAGCGCTCCGCGGTCCCCTGAGATCACGACGCGCTGTCCTTCCACGACCGGGAACGTCTTCTCGGTCGCGGCCCGGTCGTCGAAATAGCCGAGCGGGATGCGACCGGCACGCGCGACATAGCCAATTTCCGCGTCCCCGGGCTGCAGGAATCGGCTGTAGTCCTCGGACACCACCAGCGCGCCGTCCCGCAGCTCGAAGGTGTCCTTCTCCGCACCGCGCTGACTGCGGCCGAAGCCCACGTTTCCCGTCTCTGACGATCCGTAGCCGTTGATCAGGGTGATCTGCGGCAGCAATTCCAGCAGCGCCCGTTGGTATTTCGGACTGGTCGCCGCTCCCCCGGTGCCGATGGCGAACATCGACGCCAGGTCGTAAGAACCCCGCCTCAGCTCCTCCACGAGCGGCCCTGCGTACGCGTCGCCGACCATCGTCATCATCCCGACCTTCTCGCGCTGCGCGGTCGCGAGCACGGCGGGCGGGTCGAACTTCGTCTGGTCGTACACCACCACCGGTAGCCCGTTCAGCAATGCCGCGAACGCCGTCCACATACCCGCCGCGTGCATCAGCGGCGAAACCGCGAACCACGGCTGCCCGCCGTGGCGCACCTTGTCGTGTATCTCGCCGGCGGATTCGTGGTCGGCGCCGTTCATGGATACCACGTAGCTGTCGCACTGCCGCCACATGACGCCTTTGGGTCGTCCGGTGGTGCCACCCGTGCACACCATCAGCACGTCGTCGGGCGAGGGTGTGATGTCCTGATCCGCATCGCCTTGCGCCAGCGCATCTTCCAGTGTGATCGACCCTGGCAATTCCGCCAAGTCGCTGCCGTCGTCCACAGATATCAAGAGGTCCGCGGGGGCTGACGGAAAAACGTCCGCGAACCTGGGACCCAGTCCGCGGTGATAGATGACGGCGCGCGGACGCAGATAGTCCAGTAGTTCGGCGACCTCGCGCGGCGTGTAGTTGTAGTTGACGTTGGCAGGGACGGTGCGGGCCTTCAGGCAACCGATCACCACGTCGGGATAGAGATCGTTGTGCATGATGAGCGCTACCCGGTCCTGCCCGCATTCCCAGTTCTCGAGTTCCGAGCGCTCGCGGTGGGCGCCAAATCCTTGCGCGGCAAGGAAGTTGGCCCACCGGCGGGTGCGGTCCGCCGACTCGCCGAACGTGCTGCGACGCTGGCCGCAGACCGTCATCAACCGGTCGGGAACCGTCTCCGCGATGGCGTCCAGTACCGCGCCAATGGTCCACTCGCTCATCTGCGCTCTATACCGAGACCTTGACGCCGAGAAGCTCTAGGGCGTTGTCGCGCATCACCTTCCGAGTGTCGTCCGCGCTGAATTCCGGGAACTGCGGGATGTCCGCGGTGAAGGACATCGGATCGGCTAACCCTTCACCGTGCGGCCAGTCCGAACCGAACAGAATCTTGTCGACGCCGATGGTGTCAGCCAACAACTTCACGTCGTCCTCGTAATACGGGGCGATCCAGACGTTGTTACGCAACTGCTCGACCGGGTCCTCCTTGAAGTGGTACGGCGCGGTGTTGGCGGCCTTCTTCAGCCGCTTGATCAACCGGTAGACGAAGTAGGACCCGTTCTCGATGCTGGCGACCTTCAGTTTCGGGTGCCTGCTGAACACCTGATGCACGACCATCGAGGCCATGGTGTCGTGGATGGCGCGGTCGTCGAGCAGGACCTGGTCGAGCGGATCCTTCTTACCGAACCCTTCGAAGGTCGACTTGCCGCCCCACAGCGCCGCGATCGCCAGATAGCCACTGTCGGACAGATGGAATCCGACCGGAACGCCCGCCTCGGCAAGCCGTGCCCACACCGGATCGTGCAGCGGGTCGCCCAACGAACGCGGCGTGACCACGCCGGGTACCGGGGCTGGACGCACCAGCACCATCCTCGCGCCCCGCGCGAGCACGAACTCGACCTCTTCGACGGCCTTGTCGGGGTCGGCGAGCGAGATGATCGGCGCGGAGATGATCCGGTGGTCCGGACGGTCGAAACCCCAGTCCTCGTCGAGCCAGAGGTTGAACGCGTGCACCGTGGCCATCGTTGCCTCGATGTCATTCTTGAGCGCTTCCTCGACACCGCACGCGAACGTCGGCAGCATGAACACGGTTTCGAGATTCTGCTTGTCGAGGATCTTCACGCGCGCATCGCGGTTCTGGTACTCGGGGTGATCCGCCAACCGGTCGACCTTCATCAACGACGCGGGGTCGACGCCTTCGGGGATCTCGCCGCGGAACAACAAGTCGAGACAGCCCGGTTCGATGATCGGGTCGAAGGTCGGATTCGGGATGAAGTGGTTGACCCGCTCGCCCATCAACGCCCAGGTGCGCTTGCCGTCCCGAACCATCTGCACGCCTCGGCGTTTGAACTCCTTGGGCAGATGCCGGGTACAGGAATCCAACGTCTCGTAGTAGTGGTTGTCGACGTCGATCGCCTTGTAGTCGAGCGTCATGTCATCTCCTTCAACGGCGGGAAGTTGGGCTGACGCTTCTCGAAGAAGCTGGTGATGCCCTCGATGAAGTCAGGCCGACGCATCGACTCGTGCATCAGCTTCTCGGCGCGGTCGCTGGCCTCGAAGACATCGCGCATGGTGTCTGCGTACACCTGTTGCTTGATCACCGCTAGCGAACTGGGCGCACAGTTCGCGGCGATGTCCTTGGCGTACGCGATCGCGCTCGCCAGCAGCTCATCCGGCGGCACCACTGCGTTGACGACGCCGAGTTGGGCCGCTTCGTCGGCGAGGAAGACCCGTCCGCTCAGCAGCAGGTCCAGCGCGGCGCCCCGGCCGATGATCTGCGGCAGAATCCACGAGATGCCGTACTCGGCGATCAACCCGCGCCGCGCGAACGACGTCGTGAACTTGGCCCCCTCGGCAGCGAACCGGACATCGCAGGCCAAGGCGATCGTCATGCCCATCCCCGCACAGGCACCGTTGATCGCGGCGACGACGGGCTTCCGCATGGTCATCAGGTGGTGCGGGTGCCGCGAGCCGACCAACTTGCTGACATCGGTCTCGCCGGCGGAAACCGTCGCATTGCCGATCGAGTTGAGACTGCCCATGTCCGCGCCCGCACAGAAGGCGCGACCGCTGCCCGTTACCACGATGGCGCGCACCGCCGGGTCGGCATCGGCATCGTCGAGACGCTCGTAGAACGTCGCAGCGAGGCCACCGCCCCAGCCGTTCATCCGCTCGGGCCGATTGAGCGTGAGCACCGCGACACCTGCGTCGCGAAGCTCGTACAAGACCGGGTCGGGCAGGCTCACCCGGCGAACCTCCTCCGAAACGGCTGAGCTGGCCGTATCCCCATACTGTACATCTATCGGTAACCCTTTCAGCGACCGGTCAGGCGATCAGACCGTAGCGCTGATACGCGGTTCGGATCTGCGCCTTTCCATCGTCGGGCACTTCCGCTTGCGGCGGTCTGGAATGCGCGTAGTCACCAATCGGCAGCCCCAGCAGCGACGCGGCGTATTTGAATGCGCCGCCCCAGTGCGTGAAGTAGTCGGGTCGGCCCGGATAGCAGGTGAACCAGGACCGCATGTCGACACCGAACTGATCGAGCCCGGACTTCTGGCCGTAGTCCATCGCCTCTACCAATTTGTCGTTCCATACCAACTGCCAGTACTCGGAAAGAATTGGCTGACGGGGCGTTTCGTACAGATAGCCTGCCGTGCCCAGCTGCGCCGGGCCGACGATTCCGGCGCGCAGCCAGCCGGCGCGATACACCGTCGTATCGCACTCCCAGATCACCAGGTTGGGCGCGAGTTCGTGCAGCAGCCGGCTACCGGCGGGCCGGAACGCGCCCTCCTTGGTGGCGCAGACGGCGGGAATTTCGTCGTAGATTCGCGCGCCTTCGGCCGGGGTCAGCACATATCCCGATGACGGAGAGTTGAACGTGCCCAGAGCGATATCGGTGCGGTCGGCAACGTAGCGGAAGAATTTCAGCACGCCCTCGCCGCCGTGGGCCTCCATCATCGGCGTCTGGATGTAGACGATGTCGGCACCCGCATCCTGCGCATGTAGGGTCAACTCCAAACAGTCCTTGGCCGACATCGCGGCGGTGCAGGCCTGCACGACGACGTCGGGATCGGCGGCCCGGCCCTCCTCGATTGCGACCTCCAGCAGACGCTTTCGTTCGTCCAATGTGAGCGACCAGAACTCGGCAATGCCGCTGGTGCACCACAGCATCGGGTGGTGAAGCTCGCCGACGCAGTAGCGCACGAGGGTTCGGTACGCGTTCCAGTCGATGTCGTCGCCGTCCACACCGCAGAACGGCGTGTAGAGGCTGTTGCCGATTCCGCGCAGTGTCGCATGCGCCCAGTCGCGAGCTTCCTTGGCAGTCGCCATATCTCACTCCTCAGGTGAAGTCGCTACCGCCGTCGACATTGATGTTGGCGCCGGTCATGTACGAGTTGCGTTTGGATGCGAGGAACGCGACGACGGGCCCGATCTCCTCAGGCTGTCCGGCCCGGGGCAGGTGCGCGGGATGTCCGAAGTGCTTGTCGATCGCGGCCATCAACGCGTACGGATCATCACCGTCGACGCCGACCGACGCCGCCCATCCGCGCAACGCCTCGGACGCGATGCTGCCCGGCAATACGACGTTGACCATGATCTCGTCTTTGGCCAGCGAAAGCGAGAGATTCTTGGAAATGCTTGTGACAGCAGCCTTTGCGGCCGTATAGGCGGGCAGGATGACAGTCTGCCGTTGCGTCGAATGCGCGGAGAAGTTGACGATACGAGCCCATTTCGCCTTGCGCAGCAGCGGCAAAGCCGAACGCACGCAGCGCACCATGCCCATCACGCCGTCGTCGAACGCCTGCCGCCACTGTTCGTCAGTGAGGTCGTCAAAGGTGCCGACGGCGCCTGGCCCGACCGCGTTGATCAGCGCATTGAGTTCTCCGCCCCAGCGCGCAGTCACCTCGTCGAACACCCGCTGGACCTGGCCGGCGTCGCCGGTGTCAGCCACCAAAGCAAGGGCATCGGGACTTCCACAGGCGGTCAATTCCGTTGCGGCCCGGTCCAGCACCTCTTTGGTCCGGCCGACGATGGCAACCCGCGCGCCGTCTTCGGCAAGGCAGCGCGCGGCGGCAAACCCCATTCCGCGGCCACCTCCGACGACGACCGCGGCGGCGTCCTTGAGCCCCAGGTCCATTCCTACCTCTGAACCGATTCGCTAGAAATGCTTACTATAGGTCTTACAGTAGAAGAGTGAGAATGTGAAGGTGCCATCGACCGGTAAGGTTGTCGATAACGGCCGAGCGGCGACACGCAGGCAAAGACGCAGTTCAGAACGTGGCTGCCGGTAGATTTCAGTGACCAAGCACTTGATGGAGGTGCCCTCGTGGCCAAGCAAGCAACCGCTGAGAAGCGTCAGCGACGCGAGCGCGGGTCCATCAATCCCGACGACATCATCAAGGGCGCCTTCGACCTCGCCGAAAAGGTCGGCATCGACAACTTGAGCATGCCGCTTCTCGGCAAGCACCTGGGCGTCGGCGTCACGAGCATCTACTGGTACTTCCGCAAGAAGGACGATCTGCTCAACGCGATGACCGACCGCGCGCTACGGCAGTACGTTTTCGCCACCCCCTACGTCGAGGCCAAAGACTGGCGCGAGACGCTGCGCAATCATGCGCGCACCATGCGAAAGACGTTCCAGGGCAACCCGATTCTGTGTGACCTGATCCTCATCCGGTCGGCGCTTTCGCCGCGCGCCGCGAAACTCGGTGTGCAAGAGGTCGAGAAGGCGATCGCCAGCCTGGTGGAGGCAGGCCTGTCGGCCGAGGATGCGTTCGACACGTATTCGGCGGTGTCCGTGCACGTACGCGGATCAGTGGTGCTGCAGCGACTCCGGGACAAGAACCGCGCGGCCGACGCGGAAGGGCCGCGCGATCTCGAGGACACGATGACCATCGACCCCGACAGCGCGCCACTGCTGGCTCGGGTGACCGCGAAGGGCCACCACATCGGCGCGGCCGACGACAAGAACTTCGAGTTCGGTCTCGAATGCATCCTCGACCACGCCAGCCGGCTCATCGACGAGGGCGGGAAGAAGCCCGCCAAGGCCGCGCGCACGCGAGCCAAGGCTTCTTCCCGCTCCTAGCGCCACTACTGCACCTTGTAGATCCAAACGAGGCTCGTCGTCAGCTCACCAGTCGGCGTCCACTGGTACCTGCGCGCGACGCCCTGGCCGTTGTAGTCGCGCACATAGTTCAGCAGGGCCTGGCGGGTAATCGCGCCTGAATCAATGCCTTTCACGAGAATCGTGCCGAGGTCGTAGGCCTCGGTGCTGTAGGTACCGGGCTCCTGACTGAACTCGCGCGTGTAGTCATCGGCAAACGGACCACTCGCAGGCGCGCAAGGGCACGACAGTATGACGTCTTTGGACGATTCTCCGGCCAGCTTCACCAACTGCTGATCCTTGCTGCCGTCGCCCCCGGCGAACGTCGCCTTCACGCCTCCATCGCGCGCCTGCTGGACCAGTTGAGCCATTTCGGTGTAGTACCCGCCGTAGAAGACCGCGTCGGGCGCAGCCGACTTGAGCTGGGTGACCGCCGCCGAGAAGTCCTTGTCGCCCTTCTTCACCTCGATTTTGCAGTCCGAGGCTGCGATCGGCCCGAGCGTCTGAGTGACCGCCTGCGCGATCCCGAGTCCGTAATCGGTGCTGTCGTCGATCACACACACCTTCTTCGCACCGACCGTGTTCTTGAGATAGTTCGCGATCGACGGCCCCTGCACGCCGTCGTTTGCCAGGCCCCTGAAGAAGGTCTTCCAACCGTTCTGTGACAGCGTGACATTGGTGGCCGCCGGCGTGACGGCCACCAGACCCGCCTGAGCGAAGATGCTCCCGGTCGCTTTCGTCTCGCCCGAGAACTGCGGACCGACCAGCCCGACGATCGATGGGTCGTCGATGATCTGCGGCGCGACTTCGGTTGCCTTCTGCGGATCGTCCTCGGTGTCGAACACCTTCAGCTGCACCTGGCAGCCCGGATTGGCCGCGTTGTGACGGTCGACGGCCAGTTGCACCCCGTCCTTCATGTTGGCGCCCAACGCGGCGTCGGCCCCGGTGAAGGCGCCTGCCGTCGCGATCGTGACCGGCTGGCACACTGCCTTGCCGTCCCCGGCGGGATCCGCGGGCGCATCGCCGCTACTCGCCGTGACCGACGCACCGTTCGCATCGATCTGAGTCACGCCGACGATTTTTAAATTGGGCGGTGCCTGTTGCGCTGCACCCTGACTGCAAGCAGACGTCATCAGCGCAACAAGCGCAGCACTGCCAAGAGCAATCGCATCGCGTGCGGTGCGACTACGCATTTATTACCTCCGTGTTTCGAATGGCCCCACGGAGACAACGTCGCGCCGTCGCGCTTCGATACAGTTTCTTGCCAGCGAGTTCCTAACTAGACTTCGACGACGACCGCGCCGCCCTGGCCGCCGCCTGCGCACATCGCCGCGACCCCGACGCCGCCACCGCGTCGCTGCAACTCGTAGACCAGCGTGGTGACCATCCGCGCGCCCGAAGCGGCGATGGGATGGCCGAGGCTGCAACCACTTCCGGAGAAGTTGACCAGTTCCTCGTCGATGCCGTACTCGCGGCAGGCGGCGATCGGCACGGATGCGAACGCCTCGTTGATCTCCCACAGCGCCACGTCGGACGGCTTCAGTCCGGCACGGTCCAGCACCTTGCCGATCACCTTCACCGCGCCCAGTCCGCAGTCGCGAGGCGGCACACCCGCTGCGGCCCATGCCTTTACGGTCGCCATCTTGGTCAGCTTGTTGGCGTCGGCGTAGTCGTTGTCCACCAGGGCGACGGCGGCCGCCGCGTCGTTGGTTCCGCTGCTGTTGCCCGCGGTGATCGAGAACCCTCCGATCTCCGGGTGCAGCGGCTTGAGGCCCGCCAACTTCTCCACGGTAGTGTCGCGGCGCGGATGCTCGTCGACACTGAACTCCACCACCGATCCGTCGAACTGCTGCACCTTCAGCGGAATGATCTCGTCGACGAACTTGCCGGCATCGATCGCCGCGATGGCGCGTTGATGGGAGCGGGCCGCCCAGGCGTCCATCTCTTCGCGGGTGATGCCGACGGCTTGTGCGGTGTTCCACCCGACAGTGATCGACATGTCCTTGCATGGCGCATCGGGCGTCTCGACGTGAGTGGGCGGCATCCAGCGCTCCTCGAACTTAAGTTCGGGGCCGGGGATCCGCCAGTTCACCAGCGGCGTCATCGACAGCGACTGCACCCCGCCTGCGATCAGGGCGCGCTCCATCCCGGACCCGATCTGCGCCGCGGCATTGCCGATCGCGGTCAGGCTGCCCGCGCAGTGCCGGTTCACCGACTGGCCCGGGACGTCCTGCATGCCGGTGGCGTCGGCCGCGTAGCGGGCGAGATCGCCGCCGCCGTAATGAGATTCGGCGAAGATGATGTCGTCGAAGTCTTTCGGGTCGACGCCCGACCGGCGAACCACCTCGGGAAGCACAGTGGTGATCAGTGCCTCCGGCGGGGTGTTGACCAGCGTCCCCTTGAACGAACGGCCGATCGCCGTCCTGACGGCACCGACGATGACAGGCTTGGACATGTTCTCAACCTCGGGGTTCGGGCGTTATCGACGTTACAAAAGTAGCAGATATTGTATAGCCGCCGGTAGGTGACCGGCGCCACTCAGGGCTCGGGCACGTTGAAGTGCTCGTCGCGCAGCCGAAACGCCTCGCGTATTCCGTGTTCGGCCCGCGCCTTGACGAAGTTGAACTCCCCCGGCGCGAACTGCAGATTCGTCCCCAATGCGTGGAACAGGTAGCTGGCGACTTCCTCGCCCTGATAGGCCTGGTTCTGCTCGACGAGCCGAAAGGCTTCCTTCGCGATGACCACGCCGTCGGCGGGCATCTTCGCCGCCTTCTCCGCCCAGTACCTCGCCCTGGCGGGAACCAACGCGGGTTCGCACGTCTCGGTGAACACCCCGAGGTGCTCGACGGAACCGGCCTCGATGATGTCCCCGGTCAGCAGCAGGCGCCGCGCCAGCACCGGGCCGAGTCGATGGAAGAACAGGTGCAGGCTACCGAGCGCAGGGCCGAGGAAGCGCGTCGCAGGCATACCGATCTTGGTGTCGCGCCCGATCACCGAGATGTCGGTCATCAGCGCCATCTCGAAGCCGCCGCCGAGCGCGTAGCCGCTGACCTCCCCGACCGTGACCTTCGGAAACCCCATGAGGTTGTGGTAGAAGCTGAACGACTTGCGATCGACAGCGAGCCTCCTCCGTTGGCTCGGCCGCCGCTTGGCCTCCGGCGCGTCCTTGTCGCCGTACCAGGCGTACGCGTTGTTCATATCTGCGCCAGTGCTGAACACGCCCTCCGCACCGCGCAGCAAGACCACCGTGATGTCGTCGTCCTCGGCGACCCGATCGAGGCAGCGCGCGAGCGCGTCACGCATCGCCGCGTCATACGAGTTGCGCTGCTTCGGATTGTTGAGTGTGACCGTGGCGATCCGCTGGTCGGTATCCACGTCGAAAAGCACACGTTCGTCGGTCATCTGCCAAGCTCCTGATGGTTGCCGTTCGAAATCAATCTCGCCTCAATGGTCTTGTCGCTTCCAACGGCCAACGTGTTGCGCCGGGCGGCGGCCAGATGCCCCTGGGCGAAGCGGACCGCGCGGGCCTCGTCGCCGTCGGCGATGGCATCGACCAATCGCTGATGGTCGCGCAGTGCTGCGCGCATGGTCTTGCGGTTCAGTGGGTCGGTTTCGTCGCTCCACACCGAGGACTCATGCGCGGACCAGATCAACTCCAACGATCCGATCAGCAGAATCATGGGCTCGTTGCCGCACCGCGAAACGATCGCCTCATGGAATCGCCTGGCATTGGGCACGTACTTTGTCAGGTCGTCGAATTGCTCTTCCTGCAGGCGGATTTCAGCTTCCAGGTAGGGCAACACCTCCGTCGCACGGTCCCCGCGCGCCGCGCACATGCCTGCGCAGATCGGCTCGAGTTGCAACAACGCGCCGCTGACGTCCGCAGGCGTCGACGACCGCGATTGCAACACCATGCTGATCATGTGCGCGGTTCGTTCGGCGGAGGGCTGATGCACCACCGCCCCTCCGACGTTACCTCGGCGCACTGAGATCAGCCCGTCGCTCTCGAGGATGTGGATGGCCTCCCGCAGCGCGGGCGGGCTGACGCCGAACTCCGAGAACAGGCTTTCCTGCGACGGCAGCACGTCGCCTTCTTTGAGGCGGCCTGACAAGATGTCTTCCCGCAGCCGTGCGGCCACGATCTCGGCGACGCGCGGTTGGCGGATGCGCTGCACGACCACTAGCCCTTGACCCGCCGTCTACCGAACCGGAAGCCTGTCAGCTTCTGCGGTGAATTGGCCACCGTCCTGGTTTCGCCGATGCACAACACCTCGTCGCCCAACAGCAGTCGCGCCATCGAGGTCACTTCGTTCTGCTCTTCCAACCGCTCGATGTCGAAACGCAGTTCGGTCAGGATGGGCGTCGGTCGGCGGTAGTCCACGGACAGTGACCGCGTCTTGCCGGTGCGCTGCGCCGCGCAACTTTGATGCTGGGTGATGCAGTCGAAGAACACCGCGAGGAAACCACCGTTGACCAAACCGGGCGGCCCCTCGTAGACGAGTGGGAAAGTGACGCTGCCAGAGGCGGATTCGTCGTCGAGATGGTCGAACGTGTACTCGGGGAAGCAGGGGTTGTATGCCCCGATGTCGAAAGCGTGGTCCAGGTAGACGCGCTTGTCGTACCCGCCGTCCCCTATCCGCGGCATCGGATCGGGCGCCGCCGCGGGGCTCAACTGCTGCTCCCAGTCGGCGAACTGGGCGATCATGGCGTCCACGGCGGGATGCCCGTGTTCGAGTGACAGCAGCAGCCCGGCCAGACGCCGCATGGCACCCGCCGCAGCCACCGTCTGCGGCAGCGGGCGCTCGCCGTACTCGGGGACGTCTTCCGCCATTCGCCCTTTCCTTGCTAACTTGTACAGGATAGCAATACTGTAGACCTAACCGTATAGCTCCGGATTGGTGGGATTTCACGGTGACCGACGACGGCACAGTGACAGCGACCCGGGACGGCGATGTCCTGCGGCTGACGCTCGACCGCCCGTCTCGACGCAATGCGCTCGACCGTGCGATGACCGACTCGCTGGCCGGCACTCTGCGCGACGCCGCCACCGACGATTCACTGCGGGCCATCCACATCCGCGGCGCGGGCGACGACTTCTGCGCGGGTTCGGACTGGGTCGCCACCAACAGCACCGGGCAGCGGCCTCGCACAGGCGATCTGGTGCGGCGGATCCCACACACCGCCAACCGTGTCATCGAACTGGTGCACACGATCCAGCTGCCGGTGGTGTGCAGTGTGCGGGGCTGGGCCGTCGGCCTCGGCTGCAACCTGGCGCTGGCCGCGGACTTCACCGTGGCCGCCGACGACGCCGTGTTTTGGGAACCGTTCATCGGGCGCGGGTTCTCCCCCGATTCGGGTGCGACCTGGCTGTTGCCCCGATTGATCGGGATTGCGCGAGCCAAGGAGATGCTGCTGCTCGGCGAGCAGGTCAGCGGGCGTGACGCCGCGGCCTGGGGTCTGATTCACCGGTGTGCGTCCGACGTCGATGAGGTCGCCGAAGAACTGCTCGCCCGATTGGCGGCAGGCCCGACCGTCGCGATCGGACTCGCCAAACAGGCCGTCAACTATGCGCAGCATGCGACCCTGCCCCAAGCCATGACGCAAGAACTCTTCAATCTGGAGTTATCCTGTCGCACCGCGGATTTCAGGGAGGGCCTGGCGGCGTTTCGTGACAAGCGCGCACCGGAGTTCGGTGGAAGGTGACCATGAAATACATCAAATACGACGTCGACGGACACAAGGCGACCGTCACGCTCAACCGGCCGGACGCGCTCAACGCGCTGAGTCCGGCGATGATCACCGAACTACGCGCGGCCTACGACGAAGCCGAACACGACGACAACATCTGGACTCTGATCGTCACCGGCACCGGGCGCGCATTCTGCACCGGCGCCGACGTCGGCGAGATTCCAGAGGACGGCCGGGTGATCTACGAGCGCCCCTATCTGTCGTCCTACGACCAGTGGGAGGCGCCGCAGGAAGGCACGCCGCCGTTCCGGCGGATGGCCAAGCCGGTGCTGACCGCGGTGAACGGATTGTGTTGCGGCGCGGGGCTGGACTGGATCACCACCGGTGACATCGCCATCGCGTCCGATAAGGCGACCTTCTTCGATCCGCACGTCAGCATCGGGTTGGTGGCCGGCCGCGAGATGGTGCGGCTGGCCCGTGTGCTGCCCCGCAACATCGCCCTCCGCATGGCGCTGATGGGCAAGCACGAACGGATGACCGGCCAACGCGCCTACGAACTGGGCATGATCAGTGAGGTCGTGCAACACGACAGGCTGCTGGAACGCGCGCACGAGATCGCCGACATCGTGAACTCCAACGCACCGCTGGCGGTGCGCGGGACGCGACTGGCCATCCACAAGACACTCGACCTTCCACTGCACGAGGCGGAAATACTCGCCGAAACTTTCCGCGAGCGGGTGGTCCGCACCGAGGACGCCCTCGAAGGACCGAAGGCGTTCATGGAGAAGCGACCGCCGAACTGGCAGTGCCGATGACAGCCTTCGAGACGATCCTGCTCGACGTGGATGCCACCGCTCACGTCGCGACGATCACGCTGAACAGACCGACCTCGCTGAATGCGTTCAACAGGACCATGTGCGAGGAAATGGCCGAGGCCTGGCGGGTGGTCAAGCTCGACGACCGGGTGCACGCCGTCGTGCTCCGCGCCGCCGGCGACCGGGCCTTCAGCGCAGGCCTGGACATCAAGGCGTCCTACGGTCAGCCCGACAACGTCTGGAACCACGAGGATCCGGGGGAAGCGCTGAGCCCGAAGTGGCAGAAGATGTGGAAGCCGGTCGTGTGCGCCGTGCACGGTATGTGCACAGCGGGGGCGTTCTATTTCGTCAACGAGTCCGACGTCGTGATCTGCGCCGACGACGCGACGTTCTTCGACTCGCACGTGAGCGCCGGACTGGTGTGCGCCCTGGAACCGATCGGGTTGATGCGCCGGGTCGGCCTTGGCGAATCACTGCGCATTGCGTTGATGGGCAACGACGAACGCGTCCTCGCCGACACCGCGCTGCGGATGGGGCTGGTGTCCGAAGTCGTCCCCCGTGAGCGGCTATGGGCACGCGCACACGAGATCGCCGTCGCGATCGCCGCCAAACCTCCGTCGGCGACGCAGGGCACGGTGAAGGCGATCTGGGAGTCCCTGGACAAGCCGTACCGGGTGGCACTCGAGCAGAACCTGATCTACACCCGGCTCGGAAACCCGCTCGGGCAAGCCGAATTGGCTGCCCGAGGCGAGAGCCCAACCGGCACCCCGAGGGTCCGCTGATGCATGCACTGCGCAGGCGGATCGCCGACGTGTTGGCGCTGCAACCCGATGCGGCGGCCGTCGAGTACCACAGTAGGTGGTCCACCTGGCGCCAGATCGGCGAGCTTGCGAATCGGATATCGGCCGTCGGCGCAGCCGAAGTCGGGATGCTACTGCGCAACGATCCCGCGCAAGTGGCCGCATTCCTCGGCGTTCTGCTCGGCGGCGGCACGGTCGTCACCATCAATCCGTCCAGGGGCGACGACCGGACCCGCGCCGAGATCGCCGCGCTGAACCTGCCGGTCGTGATCGGAGCACCCGAAGACGTCACGTCGCTGGTTCCCGACGGGCCTGCTCGTCTTCCGCTGTCGGGTCTCGATGAGGCACCGCATGTGCCCACCGTCGCGGCCGAGGGCACCGGCGTCGCGGTGCGGATGCTGACCAGTGGCACGACCGGTCCGCCCAAGCGCATCGACCTGACATACGACATGTTGGCCCACAGCGTGATCACGGCGCCGACGCCCACCGAGGTGCGGCGCGGCGTGGCGATCGTCAGCGCCCCGCTGGTGCACATCGGCGGCGTATTTCGGGTGCTGCAGTGTGTTTGCGAGGCAAGGGCGTTCGCGCTGCTCGACCGGTTCGAGCTGGACGAGTGGGCCGATGCGGTGCGGCGGCATCGGCCGCGTGCGGTGTCGCTGGTGCCCGCCGCGCTGCGCGCCGTGCTGCACTCCGCTTTGACTCGCGACGACCTGGCGAGCATTCGGGCGGTCACCTCGGGCACCGCGCCGCTCTCGGCCGACGACGCCGATGCATTCACAGCCAAGTTCGGCATTCCCGTGCTCACTTCCTACGCCGCAACGGAATTCGGCGGCGGGGTGGCGGGCTGGACACTGGCCGACTACCAGAGGCATTGGCAGGACAAGCGCGGCAGCGTGGGCAGGGCCAGCCTTGGCGCACAGCTGCGGGTGGTCGACGACGACGGCGTCCCGCTACCACCTGGAAGGCTCGGCCTGCTGGAGGTCAAACCGGGGCAGCTGGGGCCGTCAGCGCAATGGATGAGGACCACAGACATGGCCCGCATCGATGACGACGGCTTCCTGTGGATCTTCGGCCGCGCCGATCAAGCGATCATCCGCGGCGGTTTCAAGGTGATGCCCGACGATGTGCGCACCGCGCTGGAGAGCCATCCCGCGGTACGAGGCGCAGCCGTCGTCGGCAGGCCGGACGACCGTCTCGGTGAGACGCCTGTGGCATTGGTGGAGCTGCACACACCGGTCGAGGTCGCCGCGCTGATCGAGTTCCTGCGGAAACGGCTGACACGCTACGAGGTTCCCAGCGATATCGCGCTCGTCGAGCAGATCCCCCGAACACCGTCCGGCAAGGCAGACCTCAGTGCGGTCCGTGCCTTCTTCACCCAGCGCGTCGAACATGCCACCTGACTCAATGACCGTCGGTGCCGTCCTGGAGCATCAGGCCCGCGCCCGCGGCGAGCACGAGCTGCTGGTGTGCGACGACGAACGCCTCAGCTACGCCGACGCCGAACGCCGCTCAGCGCAGCTGGCCCGCGGCTTGATCGGCCTTGGCGCTGGCAAGGGCACCCACATCGGCGTCCTGTACCCCAACGGCGCCGACTGGATCATCGCGATGCTGGCGGCCGCCCGTATCGGCGCCGTCGTCATCCCGTTCTCGACGTTTGCCACCGCGCCCGAACTCGCGGTGCAATTGGCGCACAGCGACACCGAAATCCTGCTTGCCGCAGCATCGTTTCGCGGACATGACTACCGTGGCCGCCTCGCTGCGGCCAAGGACGCCGCCCCGCTGTTGCGGCATGTGCTGATCGACACTGAACCGGACGACTCGCCGGATGCCTGGCGGTTGGAAGCGCTGGAGCGCGATGTCGAGGAGTCGGATCTGCTGGCGATCGTGTACACGTCGGGTTCGACGAGCATGCCCAAAGGCGTGGTGCACACGCACTTCTCCCTTCTCGACCATCAGCGGGTGCTCAACGAGATCCGCGGTTTGACCGCGAACGACAAGCTGTTCTGCAACTCCCCGTTCTTCTGGATCGGCGGCATCGCGTTCGCGGTGCTGGCCACCCTACTGGCAGGCTCCACACTGCTGTGCTCCAATGCCGTCGACCCGGTGCGCACGCTGAACCTGCTCGAAACCGAAAAACCGACGATGACGAACGGTTTCGTCGCAGGAATCGCCCACCTGGCCCATCACCCCAGCCTGCCCGGCCGTGACCTGTCGTCGATCCGGCGCGGCAACTTGTATCCGATCATGGCGCCCGAGGTGCGCCCCGCCGATTCCGCATTGCGCCACACCATGCTGGGTATGACCGAAGCCGGCAGCGTCATCACGATAAGCGCCGACGAATCCGACCAGCCCGAGCACCGGCGCGGGTCGTTCGGCAAGCCCGCACCGGGCTTCGACATCAAGATCGCCGACGGCGAATTGTGCATCCGCGGACCGTATGTGATGCAGCGGTACTACAAACGCAGCCGTGAAGAGTGTTTCGACGAAGACGGCTGGTTCCACACCGGGGACCTGGTGCGCACCGACGCCGACGGCTTCGTCTACTTCCTCGGCAGGCGCGGGTCGATGATCAAGACAGCAGGAGCCAATGTCGCGCCGGCCGAAGTCGAACGTGCGATCGCCAAGGTGACGGGCGGAACCGTCACCCACGTGGTGAGCCTGCCGGATCCAGAGCGCGGCCAGGTCGTTGCAGCCGTGGTCGCGCTGGACGACGACGGCGAGTTCGACGAAGCAGCGGTGCGCGACCGGCTGAAGACCGAGCTGTCGGCCTACAAAATCCCGAAACTCTTTGTCGCGGTGCCGCGCTCGACGATCCCCGTGCTGTCCAGCGGCAAGGTCGACCTCGCCGCACTGCAGAAGCTCTTCGATGCCTGACACCATCGACCGGCTGCTGAGGCTTCGGGCCGAGCAATTGGGTGACAAGGCGATGGTCATCGATACCGAGTCGCGGCTCAGCTATGCCGAACTGGACCAGTCCACGCGTGCGATGGCCGCCGGATTCCTCGACGCGGGCGTCGGCAAGGGCACCCGCGTCGGGCTGGTCATGCCCAACGGCGTGCGATGGGTGCAGATCGCGGTGGCGCTGACACGCGTCGGCGCCGTACTGGTGCCGCTGAGCACGCTGCTGCGGCCGCCGGAACTGGCGGCGCAACTGCGGACCGCGTCGGTGCAGCTGCTGATCACGGTCGAAGAGTTCCGCGGCCACCGCTATCTCGACGACATCGCCGGCGTCGTGGACACGCCAGAACTTCCTGCACTGCAAGCAGTTTGGACTCCGGAGCAGTTGACGAACTCCGAAGGAAGCATCGATGCGATGACTGCCGCCGTCACCCCCAGCGACACATTGGTCGTCATCTTCACCTCCGGCAGCAGCGGGCCGCCGAAGGGCGTCATCCACTCGCATGGCAACGCGCTGGCCGCGGTGCAATCCGGTCTGGCCGCGCGCTGTATCGACGCGGATACCCGGCTGTACCTGCCGATGCCGTTCTTCTGGGTGGGTGGTTTCGGCAGCGGCGTGCTGTCGGCGCTGCTGGCCGGCGCGACGCTGGTCACCGAGCAGACCCCGCAGCCGGAGACCACGTTGAAACTGCTGGCACGCGAACACGTCACGCTGTTTCGCGGCTGGCCCGATCAGGCCGAGGCGCTGGCGCGCACGTCCGCTTCCGTCGGTGCGGATCTATCGGCGCTTCGGCCGGGCAGCCTCGAGGCGCTGTTGCCGACGGAGCACCGCGCGGCACCCGGTGCGCGTGCGAAGCTGTTCGGGATGACCGAATCGTTCGGACCGTACTGCGGATACCCCGCTGACACCGACATGCCGCGGTCGGCGTGGGGAAGCTGTGGCAAACCGTTCGACGGCATGCAGGTGCGGATTGTCGACTCCGGTACGGGCGAACCGGTCGCCGCGGGGACGATCGGCATGATCCAGCTTCGGGGGCCGCACATGCTGCGGGGGATCTGCCGTCGCGGTCGCGAGGAGGTGTTCACCGCGGACGGCTACTACCCCACTGGTGATCTCGGCCATCTCGACGAAGACGGGTTCCTGTTCTACCACGGCCGCTCCGACGACATGTTCAAGGTCAATGGCGCCAGCGTCTACCCCAGCGAGGTCGAACAGGCGCTGCGCGGCCTCGATGGCGTGCAGAACGCCTACGTCACCGAGGTGTCCGGGGCCGTCGGCGCGGTCGTGGTAACCGAACGCGGCGTCGAACAGCTGCGCATCGAGGCGCGTAAACGGCTCAGCGCCTTCAAGGTTCCCACCGTGTGGCTGCTGCTGTCGTCTGACGACGACGTGCCACGTGGCACGACGGGCAAGGCCGACGTGCCCAAGTTGAGGGCTCTGTTGCGCGAGCAGACCTAAAACTGCACAAATTTGGCGGCGGTTTCCGGGGGTGATTGCAACAGCCATTTAGTTGGAGGTTGTTGTGTATGTGAAGGCGCATCCGTGGGTTGTC
>NZ_LZHZ01000074.1 GCF_001667505.1 Mycobacterium sp. ACS1612 | reverse complement strand
ACACTCGACGCCGTCACAGCGCACTCGGCGGCCTCCCACCGATCAGCCGACTGCTACCAACGTCGTGACTAGGTACAACTAGGCGGCCTTGCGCTTCTTGCGCTTGACGCCGACGCTGCCCCACAGCGAGAAACCGCGGATCCGCACGCACGGCGCGCCAGGGGACCCTTCACCGTTGACGCTCTGCTCGAACGTGCCCATCACCCCGACGCCGCGCAAGTCGACGTTCACCTCTGGCGGCACCAGGATGGTCTGCCCGCCCATGATCGAGTACGAGTGGATCTCCACCTCCGGTGAGGTGAAGTCGGCATACCGCAGATCGACCACGCCGCCGCCCCACAACGCGAAGGTGGTCAAGCGTTTGGGCACGTTCCATCGGCCGCGGCGCTCGAAGCCGCTCATGATCGCCAGCAGCAGAGTCGACGGCGCGGGCCGGCACGGCCCGCCGCCACGCGCCCGGGTGACCGCACCGGGCAGGTCGGCGCTGATCCGGTCGAGTTCGTCGTAGGTCTGCGCGGCATACGCCTTCGTCAGCCGGTCTTCGTATTCGCTCAGTGGTAACCGGCCCTGGGCGGCGGCGTCGGTGAGCAACTGCGCCACCTGGATCCGATCGGTGTCTGCAGCACGCATCGAACTGTTCCGCGGCGCTGGAGTGCTCATCGATATCGAGACTACGACTAACGCTGGCACATGCAAGGGCGTTGGCCAAACTGTGCTCTCGGCCATTCCGGCGAAGCTGCTAGGTGAGCAAACTTATGCGTGTTGGGCCACGTATTCGGCGAAGCTGATGGTGCCCACCGGGTTGTCCGGAGCTAGGTTCGCCCCCGTGCGGTAGCCGGCCGCGATGCGCCCCGGTGCCGGTACCTCCACCACGGGTCGACGGCCGCCGTGGGCGCTGCGATAGATGCGGGCGAGTTCGGCGTGGGTGTGCACGGTGGGGCCGCCGATGTCGGGCGCCCGTCCTGCGGGTTCGGCGTCGATCAACTCGACGAGCCGGTTGGCGACGTCGCCGGTGTCGATGGGCTGGAACCGCATGCCCTTGACGGCGCACAGCAGCGGGGAGAACCGCTGGATCGCGAACGTCATCTTGATCAGGTCGTGGAATTGGGTCGCGCGCAGCACGGTGTGTCCGACGCCCGAGGCTTGCAAGGTCTGCTCTACGCGCAGCTTGGTTTTGTAGTACGGCAAAGGGATCCGGTCGATGCCGACGATCGACACGTAGACGATGTGATCAACGTCCGCTTTGCGCGCCGCTGTGATCAGATTCTCGGTCGACGTGACGTCCTTGTCGGCAGTGCCCTGAGTGGCGCAGTGCACCACCACATTCACGCTATCAACTGCGGCGTCGACGCCGGTGTTGGTCAACAGATCGCCCTGGGCCCAGTGCACACCCGTGTAGCCGACGTGACTGCGTCGGCTCATCGCGCGGACCTGATGTCCGGCGGCCGTCGCCGCGCCAACCAGCTTCCGGCCCAGTGCGCCGGTCGCACCGGTGACGAGGACGTGACGGGTCATCGGTCGCTTAGCCTACGCGACCGGGCACAAGAAAACGGGCACCTGCGCGAATATGCAAGTGCCCGTTGACTTATCGTTGCGGACTATTCGGGGCTGCGTGGCCCGTTCAAGAAGTCGGCGATGCTGTTGACGAACGTTTGGGGCTGGTCCAAGATTCCGAGCCCATCGCGACCTCCGCCCTCAGTCGGATTCCCGTTCAGAAAACGATCGATGTTGTATGCCGGGCTGACGGTCATCGCGAAAGTCCCAGCCTGCTCATTCGCGACGCACACGACACGTGCCGGCGTCAACGGAAAGGTGAAGCCGGGGTCGCTCGGGTCTGAGCAGTCGGCCTGCGCGGGCGCGGCGGACATCAGACCAACGGCCCCCAGGCCTCCGATGGCGCTTGCAGCGGCTGCAATAAGTGTTCGCTTCATGAAGTCTCCCTTACTTCAAGTGGGCGCCCCGTACGCCCGATTAACCGATCCTAACCTCCATCAAGGTTGCGTGTGCAACTGTCTAACGGTTACGTCAATAATCGTACAGCTGCATGCCTAGCTTGGCTTACCCTTATTTCTGGCAAGTTACTCTCAGGAGTCAGGCAAACGCGGCCGGCGCTTCTGCAGGAAGGCCAGCATCCCTTCCCGCGCCTCCTCGGAGACGAACAGTCGCGCAGATTGCTCGGTCAGCTCGTCGGCCCGGCGGTCGAACGCCTCCAGGATCGCGGCGGTGGTCAACGCCTTGGACGCGGCCAATCCCTGCGGGAATGCCTTGGCGATCTCGGCGGTCAGTGTGGCGACCGTGGCTGCGACGTCGTCGGCCGCGAGGGTGATCAGACCCATGTCGGCGGCCTCGGCCGCGCCGAACTTCTCGCCGGTGACGAAGTAACGACCGGCGGCGCGCGCGGACATCTTCGGCAGCAGAGTCAGCGAGATGATCGACGGCGCGACGCCGATGCGCGCCTCCGTCAGGGCGAATGTGCTGGCCTGGCCCGCGACCGCGATGTCGCATGCGCCGACCAGACCGAGCCCACCCGCCCGGACGTGCCCGTCCACCGCCGCGATCACCGGCACCGGCAATTCGAGGATTCGCCGCAGCAGTGCGGTGAGTTCACGGGCTCGGGACACCGCTAGCTCGCCGGGGTCGCGCCCGGCCGCCTCGGCCAGGTCCGCGCCGGCACAGAACGTGCCGCCGGTGTGGTCGAGGACCACCGCCCGCACCCCGGACTCCTCGGTGGCTTCGATGAAGGCCTGGTGTAACTGGTCGACCAGCCTCGTCGACAAGGCGTTGCGGTTGTCTGGCGAGTCGAGGGTGATCCGGGCGACGGGTCCCTCGACGGCGTAGTGGACGAGGGTAGGCATCAATATGACCTGGGTAGTCCGAGCGACGTCTGCGCGACGAAGTTGAGCACCATCTCCCGGCTCACCGGCGCGATGCGTGCCAGCTTCGACGCCGTCACCGCCGCGGCGATGCCGTATTCCTTCGTCAGCCCGTTGCCGCCCAGCGACTGCACCGCCTGATCGACCGCGCGCACCGACGCTTCACCGGCGGCGTACTTGGCCATGTTCGCAGCCTCGGCCGCGCCCGCATCGTCGCCTGCGTCGTACAGCGACGCGGCCTTCTGCATCATCAGCTTGGCAAGTTCAATCTCGATGTGGTTCTGCGCCAACGGATGCGACAGGCCCTGGTGCGCGCCGATCGGCGTCTTCCACACCTGCCTCGACTTGACGTAGTCGACGGCCTTGTTGATCGCGAACCGGCCCATGCCCACTGCGCTGGCCGCGCCCATGATCCGCTCCGGGTTCAGCCCGGCGAATAGTTGCGCGATGGCCGCGTCCTCCGAACCGACCAGCGCATCCGACGGCAGCCGCACCTCATCGAGGAACACCTGGAACTGGCTTTCCGGCGTCACCAGTTCCATGTCGATCCTGGTCCAGGACAACCCTGTTGTGTCGGTCGGCACGATGAACAGCGCGGGCCGCAGGTTGCCGGTCTTCAGTTCCTCGGTGCGCCCGACGACTAGCACGGCCTGCGCTTGGTCGATGCCCGAGATGAACACCTTCTGCCCGGACAGGATCCAGTCGCTGCCGTCGCGTCGCGCCGTCGTGGTGATGCGGTGGCTGTTGGAGCCCGCGTCCGGTTCGGTGATCGCGAACGCCATCGTGGTCGAACCGTCGGCGATGCCGGGCAGCCACCGCTTCTTCTGCTCGTCGGTGCCGAACTTGGCGATGATGGTGCCGTTGATCGCGGGGGAGACCACCATCATCAGCAGCGGACAGCCCGCCGCCGCCATCTCCTCCATCACCATCGACAGCTCGTACATGCCCGCACCGCCGCCGCCGTAGTCCTCGGGCAGGTTGACGCCGATGAAGCCGAGTTTGCCTGCCTCGCTCCATAATTCGTCGGTGTGCTGACCTGCCCGGGACTTCTCCAGGTAGTAGTCCTGGCCGTAGTTGGCCGCCATCGCGGCGACGGCCTTTCGCAAGGCCTGCTGTTCTTCAGCTTCGATGAAGCCTGTCATTGTGCGTCTCCTTCAGCGGTGTCCACGCGGGCAAGGACGGTGCCGACGTCGACCTGCTGGCCGGCCTCGACGTTGAGCTCGGCGAGCACGCCGTCGCTCGGCGCGGTGACGGTGTGCTCCATTTTCATCGCCTCGAGCCAGATCAGGGGCTGACCCGCCGTCACGGTTTCGCCCACCGCGGCGCCTACCCGCAGCACCGAGCCGGGCATGGGCGCCAGCAGTGAGCCCTGCGCGACGGCGGAGTCGGGGTCGGGGAAACGCGGCAGGGCGACGAGTTGCACTGGGCCCAGCGGAGAGTCGACGAAGACGTCGGCACCGTAGCGGGCCACGTCGAACGCGCGGTGCACGCCGTCGAGCGACAGCACCACCCGGTCGGGGTGCGCGCTCACCAGTGTCACGCCGTCGTGGTCCGGCAGTTCCGTCCCGGCGCGGGTGAACCGGTAGCGCACCTCGTGCGTCTCCTCGGCTGCGCTGTAGGACTTGGTCTGGTAGCTGGACGCCAGGTTGCGCCAGCCGCTCGGCGCCGCGCTGAATACCGTTGCGGCGCTGCGGTTGTGCGCCGCGTCGGCGAGCGCCGCGGCCAGCGCCGACAGCTTGACGGCGGCGTCGTCGGCCAGCGGCGCTGCCAGTTCGGCAAGCCCGTGGGTGTCGAAGAACGCGGTGTCGGTGGCGCCGTCGAGGAACGCCGGATGGCGCAGCACGTTCACCAGCAGGTCGCGGTTGGTGCGCACGCCGTGGATGCGGGTGCGCGCCAGCGCGTCGGCGAGCACAGTCGCCGCCTGACGCCGGTTCGGCGCATACGAGATGACCTTGGCGAGCATCGGGTCGTAGAACACCGACACCACGGAGCCGTCGACGACGCCGGTGTCCAGGCGGACACTGCGCACGCGAGGAGCGAATGAGGCGGCGCTGGGCACGTCGAAGTGATGCACCGTGCCCGCCTGCGGCTGCCATCCCTTCGCGGGGTCTTCGGCGTACAACCGCGCTTCGATCGAATATCCCTGCGACGGAGGCGGTTCCGGGTCGAGGCTCCCGCCGTCAGCGACCTGCAGTTGCAGTTCGACGAGGTCGAGTCCGGTGGTCTCCTCGGTGACCGGGTGCTCGACCTGAAGTCGGGTATTCATCTCGAGGAAATAAAAGGACCCCGCGCCGGGACCATCTGGGCTGGCCATGAACTCGACGGTGCCCGCGCCGGTGTATCCGATCGCGGTCGCGGCGAGCCGGGCGGCGTCGAAAAGCTTGGCGCGCATCCCCGGGGTGCGCTCGACCAGAGGCGACGGCGCCTCCTCGATGATCTTCTGGTGCCTGCGTTGGATCGAGCATTCGCGTTCGCCGACCGACCACACGGTGCCGTGCTGATCGGCGAGCACCTGCACCTCGACGTGGTGGCCGGTGGCCAGGTAGCGCTCGCAGAACACCGTCGGAT
This sequence comes from Mycobacterium sp. ACS1612, assembly GCF_001667505.1. Lineage (GTDB taxonomy): Bacteria > Actinomycetota > Actinomycetes > Mycobacteriales > Mycobacteriaceae > Mycobacterium. Next base: position 145,578 of record NZ_LZHZ01000074.1, on the reverse strand, counting down.
CCCCGAACGCCGACTGCGCCTCGCGCCGCGCCGCCTCCACTTGTGCTGGCAGGGTGGACAATTCACGGACCACCCGCATGCCGCGGCCACCGCCGCCAGCCGACGCCTTGATCAGCACCGGCAACTGGTCGGCGGTCACGGTCTCCGGGTCGAGTTCCTCGAGCACCGGCACACCGGCAGCGGCCATCATTTTCTTGGCCTCGATCTTCGACCCCATCGCGGCGACTGCGGCCACCGGCGGCCCGATCCAGGTGAGGCCCGCGTCGATCACCGCGGACGCGAAATCGGGGTTCTCCGAGAGGAATCCGTATCCCGGGTGGATCGCGTCGGCACCCGCAGCGCGGGCGGCATTGATCAACTGCGCGGCGTCGAGGTATCCATTGCGGCCCTCGAGGCGCACCGCCGCGTCGGCCTCCGTCACGTGAGGGGACGCGGCGTCGGGATCGGTGTACACCGCGACGGTGCCGATGCCCAACCTGCGGCAGGTGGTGAACACCCGGCGGGCGATCTCACCCCGGTTGGCGACCAAGACTCTAAAGATCATGTGGGCTCACATCCGGAAGACGCCGAAGTTCGACGTCCCCTTGATCGGGCCATTGGCGATGGCGGACAAGCACATTCCCAACACGGTGCGGGTGTCGCGCGGGTCGATCACGCCGTCGTCGTAGAGCATGCCGGACAACACCATGGGCAGTGACTCGGCCTCGATCTGACCTTCGACCGCGGCGCGCATCGCGGCGTCCGCTTCCTCGTCGACCCGTTGGCCGCGGGCCTCGGCGGCCGCGCGGCTGACGATCGACAGCACCCCTGCCAGTTGCGCGCCGCCCATCACCGCGGATTTCGCGCTGGGCCATGCGAACAGGAAGCGCGGATCGTAGGCTCGTCCGCACATGCCGTAATGGCCCGCGCCGTAGGAGGCGCCGATCAGCAGGGAGATGTGCGGAACGGTCGAGTTCGACACGGCGTTGATCATCATCGAGCCGTGCTTGATCATTCCGCCTTCCTCGTACTGCTTGCCCACCATGTAGCCAGTGGTGTTGTGCAGGAACAGCAGTGGCGTGTCGGACCGGTTGGCCAGCTCGATGAACTGGGTGGCCTTCTGCGACTCCTCGGAAAACAGCACGCCTCGGTGGTTGGCCAGGATGCCGATCGGATAGCCGTACAGCGTGGCCCACCCTGTCACCAGCGACGACCCGTAGAGGGCCTTGAACTCGTCGAACTGAGAACCGTCGACGATGCGGGCGATCACGTCGCGCGGATCGAACGGGATGCGCAGGTCCGAAGGGACGATGCCGATCAGCTCCTCGGCGTCGAACAGCGGGTCGGTGAACGGTTTGGGCGCGGGACCGTGCTTGCGCCAGTTCAACCTGGCGACGATACGGCGGCCGATGCGGATGGCGTCGAGTTCGTCGACGGCGAAGTAGTCGGCCAACCCCGAGACACGGGCGTGCATTCCGGCGCCGCCAAGCGATTCGTCGTCGGACTCCTCACCGGTGGCCATCTTCACCAGCGGCGGGCCTGCCAGGAACACCTTCGAGCGCTCCTTGATCATCACGACGTGGTCGGACATGCCAGGGATGTACGCACCGCCCGCCGTGGAGTTGCCGAACACCAGCGCGATGGTCGGGATGCCCGCGGCCGACAGTCGGGTCAGATCGCGGAACATCTGCCCACCCGGGATGAAGATCTCCTTCTGGGTGGGCAGATCGGCGCCACCCGACTCCACCAGTGAGACCACCGGAAGGCGGTTCTGCATAGCAATCTGGTTGGCCCGCAGGATCTTTCGCAGCGTCCACGGGTTGCTGGTGCCGCCCTTGACGGTGGGGTCGTTGGCGACCACCAGGCACTCCACGCCTTCGATAGCGCCGATGCCGACCACCACGCTGGCGCCCACCGTGAAAGGGGTGCCCCACGCGGCCAACGGGCTCAGTTCGAGAAACGGCGAATCGGGATCGAGCAGCAACTCGATGCGCTCGCGGGCGGTCATCTTGCCGCGGTCGTGATGACGCTTGACGTATTTATCGCCGCCACCGGCAAGGGCCTTGGCGTGTTCGGCGTCGAGTTCGGCGAGCTTGGCCGTCATCGCTTCCGCGGCTTGGGCATAACCGGCGGACCCTGCGTCGAGGGTGGAACGTAATGCGGTCACGACTGGAAGCCCAGCATCTTCGCGGCCAGCGAGGTGAGGATCTCGGTGGTGCCCCCACCGATGCCGATGATGCGCATGTCGCGGTACTGCCGTTCGACCTCGGACTCGGCCATGTAGCCCATGCCGCCGAACAATTGCACCGCCTGGTTGGCCACCCATTCGCCCGCCTCGACAGCGGTGTTCTTGGCGAAGCACACCTCGGCGATCAGGTTCGTCTCGCCGGCCAGCTGGCGTTCGACGACATGGTGGGTGTACACCCGCGCCACGTCGATGCGCCGGGCCATCTCGGAGAGGGTGTTCTGCACCGATTGCCGCGAGATCAGCGGCTTGCCGAAGGTCTCCCGGTTGCGGCACCACTCGACGGTCAGGTCGAGGCACCGCTGTGCGCTCGAATATGCCTGTGCGGCAAGGCCGACGCGCTCGGACACGAACGCCGAGGCGATCTGCAGGAAACCGGTGTTCTCGGCGCCGACCAGGTTCGCCGCAGGCACTCGAACTTCGGTGTAGGACAACTCGGCGGTGTCAGAGGACCGCCAGCCCATCTTGTCGAGCTTGCGGCTGACTTGCAGACCGGGTGAGCATCCCGGTCCGTCTTTGTCCACGACGATCAGTGAAACCCCCGCGGCGCCGGGGCCGCCGGTGCGGGCGGCGGTCACCACGTAGTCGGCGCGCACCCCCGAGGTGATGTAGGTCTTGGCGCCGTTGATGATGTAGTCGTCCCCGTCGCGGACGGCCCGCGTGGTGAGGTGGCCGACGTCGGAACCGCCGCCGGGTTCGGTGATGGCCAGGCTGCCGATCAGCTCGCCGCGCAATGTCGGCCGCACGTATGTGTCGATCAACCGCTGGTCGCCGGAGGCGATCATGTGCGGCACCGCGATCCCGCAGGTGAACAGCGAGGCGAACACGCCGCCCGGTGAACCGGCGTAATGCATTTCCTCGCAGATGATCACCGCGTCGGCGCCGTCGCCGCCTGCACCGCCCACCGCTTCCGGTTGCCCGGCGCCGAGCAAGCCGAGGTCACCCGCCTTGCGATGCAACTCGCGCGGCAGTTCGCCCGATCGCTCCCACTCGTCGACGTGTGGGAGGACTTCGCGTTCGACGAAGGCGCGCACCGTCTTTCGCAACTGCTCGCGCTCAGGTGTGTTCCAGATGCTCATAGAAAACTCTCCGGGATGTCGATGGTTCGGCTGCGCAGCCACTCGCCGAGGCCTTTGGCCTGCGGGTCGAACCGCGCCTGATACGCGACGCCGTGACCGAGCAGACCGTCGATGACAAAGTTGACGGCCCACAGGTTTGGCAACAGATGGCGAGTGACAGGCAGATCCGCTGTCTCAGGGAGCAATTCGCGCAGCTTTTCGACGGTCAACGTATGCGCCAGCCACCGCCAGTGCTGGGCGCTGCGGACCCACACCCCGACATTCGCCGAGCCACCTTTGTCGCCGCTGCGCGCGCCTGCGATTTGACCGAGCGGCACCCGGCGCGTCTCGCCGAACGGCAACGGCTCGGGCAGCGCGAATGGGGGTACCGGCGCAAGCTCCAGCGTCTGGGTGGCCGCGGCGATGTCCACCCGCGTGCCGTCGGCGTGCACGGCGACGTGCGGCACCTCGGTGGCGTCGACGTATCCCGGGGTGAACACCCCGTACACCTGACCGTCGCCCGGCGGTGCGGTGCTGGTGAATCCCGGATAGCTGGCCAGCGCGAGTTCGACTGCTGCAGAAGAAAATTGGCGTCCGACAGTCTTGGGGTCGGGGTCGCGGACGACGCACCGCAGCAGCGCGCTGGCCGTCTCTTCGGTGTCGGCGTCAGCGTGATCGGTGCGCGCCAGTGTCCACTCCATCTCGGCGGGCTTGACCGTCAGGCTGGTCTCCAATTGCCTGCGCACCAGGTCGGCCTTGGCCTCGATGTCCAAACCGGTCAGCACCAACGTCATCTCGTTGCGGAATCCGCCGATGCTGTTCAGCGACACCTTCAGCGTCGGTGGGGGCGGCTCGCCCTTGACCCCGCTGATCCGCACCCGGTCGGGGCCGTCGTCGGACAGTTCGATGGTATCCACCCGCAACGTCACGTCGGGATTGGCGTAACGGGCACCGCCGATCTCGTAGAGCAACTGGGCCGTCACCGTGCCCACCGTCACCGCGCCGCCTGTGCCGGGATGCTTGGTGATCACCGACGAGCCGTCGGCATGGATCTCGGCGAGCGGGAATCCGGGATGCGTCAGGTCGGCGAGTTCGGTGAAGAAGGCGTAGTTGCCTCCGGTGGCCTGCGCCCCGCATTCGATGACGTGGCCCGCGGCCACCGCGCCTGCAAGTGCGTCGTAGTCGGAGCGATCCCAACCGAAGTGGGCTGCGGCGGGCCCGACGATCACCGACGCATCGGTGACGCGGCCGGTCACCACCACGTCGGCGCCGTCGCGTAGGCAGTCGGCGATGCCCCAGGCGCCGAGATAGGCGTTGGCCGCCAACACCGGACCTCCGCCCGATGTCGCCGTCGCCGCGACTCCGAATCCCAACTCGTCAGCGCGCCCCACCAGGTCGTCGCCTTCGACGTGCGCCACGTTGACCGTCAGGCCGAGCCGCTCGGCCAGTGCCCGCACCGCGGTGGCCAACCCGGCGGGGTTCAGCCCGCCCGCGTTGGCGACGATCCGCACACCCTTGTCGAGTGCCAGCCCGAGGCAGTCCTCGAGCTGGATCAGGAAGCTCTTGGCGTAGCCGCGCTCGGGCGACTTGGCCCGGTCGCGGGCCAGGATCAGCATGGTCAGCTCGGCCAGATAGTCGCCGGTCAGGTAGTCCAGATCGCCGCCGGTGAGCATCTCGCGCATGGCCGCGAGCCGGTCGCCGTAGAACCCCGAGCAGTTGCCGATGCGCACCACGTCCAGCGATGAGGCCACGCGCTCTCCCGTCGTCGTCATCGACCCAACCAACCGGTAGGTTAGACGGTACCTCCGGTTTCGCGTCAAGGCGCTCCCTGTTTTGGAGCCTATGCAGCTCACCGGCTATCCTGAAGAGCAATTGCGACGCCGGATCATGCGTGGCGCGCACTTTGTACCCCTTATAAAGGAGAGCTCGATCATGGCTGTGCCCAAGCGCAGGATGTCGCGCGCGAACACCCGTAGCCGGCGCGCGCAGTGGAAAGCCAAGCGTCCCGAACTGGTCAACGTGACCGTCGCTGGCCAGCAGCACAAGGTGCCTCGGCGCCTGCTCAAGGCCGCCCGCCTCGGCCTGATCGATCTCGACCGCCGCTAACTGTGGGCGCGCGCCGTGGCGCGCCTCTCAGGCCAGTCTCAGGTGATAGATAGACACTGTGGCTGTGCGCATACTTGTCGTCGACGATGATCGCGCTGTGCGCGAATCTCTGCGCCGGTCGCTTTCGTTCAACGGATATTCGGTGGAGCTGGCCCAGGACGGGCGCGAAGCCCTGGACGTGATCGCCAACGACCGGCCCGACGCCCTCGTGCTCGATGTGATGATGCCGAGGCTGGACGGGCTCGAGGTGTGCCGTCAGCTTCGCAGCACCGGCGACGACTTGCCGATCCTGGTGCTGACCGCTCGGGACTCCGTTTCCGAACGCGTCGCAGGCCTCGACGCGGGCGCCGACGACTATCTGCCCAAGCCGTTCGCGCTGGAGGAACTGTTGGCGCGGATGCGCGCGCTGCTGCGCAGGACCACGCCCGACGACGGCGCGGAGTCGCCTGCGCTGACGTTCTCGGATCTGTCGCTGGACCCGGTGACGCGCGAAGTCACCCGTGGCGATCGGCAGATCAGCCTGACCCGCACCGAATTCGCGTTGCTGGAGATGCTGATCGCCAATCCGCGCCGGGTGCTCACCCGTAGCCGCATCCTCGAGGAGGTCTGGGGATTCGACTTCCCGACGTCCGGCAATGCCCTCGAGGTGTACGTCGGGTACCTGCGCCGCAAGACCGAAGCCGAAGGAGAGCCGCGACTGATCCACACCGTGCGCGGGGTGGGTTACGTGTTGCGTGAAACACCGCCCTGATGTCAGCCCAGAAGTTCGGGTTCAGGCCGCGGGTGAAGTCGCGGCCGCCAGTTGCCACGGCCAGCTCGTTGTCGCTGCGTTGGCGCGTGATGCTGCTCGCGATGTCGATGGTGGCGATGGTCGTGGTGCTGATGGCGGTGGCGGTCTACGCGGTGGTGTCGCGGGCGCTTTACGACGACATCGACAACCAGTTGCACAGCCGGGCGCGGCTGCTGATCGAAAGCGGCTCACTGGCCGCCGACCCCGGCAAGGCCATCGAGGGCACCGCGTATTCGGACGTCAACGCGATGCTGGTCAATCCGGGCCGGTCCATCTACACGGCCAACCAGGAGGGCCAGACGCTGCCGCTCGGCGAGCCGGAAAAAGACGTCGTACAAGGCGAATTGCTGATGTCGCTGCGGACGGTCAACCACCAACGGGTGTTGGCGCTGCACTTGACCAACGGCAGTTCGCTGTTGATCTCCAAGAGCCTGGCGCCGACCAGCCAGGTGCTCAAGCGATTGGGCACGGTGCTGCTGATCGTCGGTGGCCTCGGCGTGGTGGTGGCCGCGATGGCCGGTGGGGCGGTGGCCCGCGCCGGGCTCAGACCGGTGGCCAGGTTGACCGAGGCTGCTGAACGGGTGGCCAGGACCGACGACCTGCGGCCCATCCCGGTGTTCGGCAGCGACGAATTGGCCCGCCTCACAGAGGCTTTCAACATGATGCTGCGGGCGCTGGCCGAGTCACGCGAACGGCAGGCCCGGTTGGTCACCGACGCGGGCCACGAGCTGCGCACCCCGTTGACGTCGCTGCGCACCAACGTCGAACTGCTGATGGCGTCGATGGCGCCAGGCGCGCCGCGGCTGCCCGATGAGGAGATGGCCGACCTGCGCGCCGATGTGATCGCGCAAATCGAGGAGTTGTCCACGCTGGTGGGCGATCTGGTGGATCTGACCCGCGACGAGGCGGGTGCGGTCGTCCACGAGCCCGTCGACATGTCCGAGGTGGTGGACCGTTCGCTGGAGCGAGTTCGCCGGCGCCGCAACGACATCGAGTTCGACGTCTCCGCCATCGGGTGGCAGGTGTACGGCGACGGCGGCGGTCTGGCGCGGGCCGTGCTCAACCTGCTCGACAACGCCGCGAAGTGGAGCCCACCCGGTGGACGGGTCGTGGTCCGGCTCACGCAAATCGACCCGGTGCACGCCGAGTTGGTGGTGTCCGACTTCGGGCCTGGCATACCGCCGCAGGAGAGGCGGCTGGTGTTCGAGCGGTTCTACCGCTCGACGTCGGCGCGCGCGATGCCGGGTTCGGGCCTCGGGTTGGCGATCGTGAAACAGGTTGTCGTCAAACACGGTGGCTCGCTGCGGGTCGAGGACACTGTGCCCGGTGGCCAACCGCCCGGCACGTCCATCCACGTGGTGCTGCCCGGTCGGCCACTTCCCGCGACACACCCGATCGATGCCGACCAACCGGTGGTCGGCGCCGAGAATGCTTGATGGGCGCGCGTTGTGCAGCAGGGGGAAGTCTGGGCATGTCCCGAAAGTTCTCTAAGTGGATTCTCAGCCCAACTGGGCACCCTGAGCTTGTATGTGTCGTTGCTAAAGATGTCGGAACCTACTTCAGGAAGAGCACCGCAGCCACATGACGAACCACCCGAGGTACTCGCCTCCGCCACAGCCGGGACACCGCGCGGGCGGCCATGAGCAGCACGCGGCGCCCGGATACCCCGGTGCACACCGGCCCGGTCCATATCAGCAGCCCCAGCAGCCGTATGACTGGCGCTACGCGACGCAGCAGCAGTTCCGCAGCCCCTACGACCCGTACCGCGGCACGCCGCAGTCCTCCGGCATGTCGATGCCGCAGGCACCCCAAAAGCGTTCGCGCGCAGGCGCTTTGACTGCAGGAGCGATCGCCGTCGCGATTGTCTCCGCCGGCATCGGCGGCGGTGTCGCGCTGCTGGCACAGCCGGACCGGCCATCGGCGGGCTCGAGCGTCACCGGGCTTGCGCCGAGCGTGCCCGCGGCCAGCCTGCCCGCGGGCTCCGTCGAGCAGGTGGCGGCCAAGGTGGTGCCCAGCGTCGTCAAGCTGGAAGTCGACCTCGGCAGGCAGTCCGAAGAGGGCTCCGGCATCATCCTGTCCTCCGACGGTCTGATCCTGACCAACAACCACGTCGTCGCCGCCGCCCAGACCGGACCCGGCGCACCACCGGTGCCCCCTGGTCTCGGCGGTCCCGGCGGCGGCCCGGGGGCCGCACAGACAAAGATCACCTTCGCCGACGGCCGCACCACCACTTTCACGGTGGTCGGCACCGATCCGAGCAGTGACATCGCGGTCGTGCGCGCCAAGGATGCGTCGAACCTGACGCCGATCACGCTCGGTTCGTCGGCAAATCTGCGGGTCGGCCAGGATGTGGTTGCCGTCGGTTCCCCGCTCGGTCTCGAAGGCACCGTCACCACAGGCATCATCAGCGCGCTGAACCGGCCGGTGGCCGCGGGCGGCGACGCGCAGAACCAGAACACCGTGCTCGACGCCATCCAGACCGACGCCGCGATCAACCCGGGTAACTCGGGCGGCGCGCTGGTCAACATGAACGGCGAGCTCATCGGCGTGAACTCCGCCATCGCCACCCTGGGCGCCGACGCGGGCAACCAGGGCGGGCAGAGCGGATCGATCGGGCTCGGCTTCGCGATCCCGGTGGACCAGGCCAAGCGGATCGCCGACGAGCTGATCCAGAACGGCACCGCATCGCATGCCTCACTGGGCGTCCAGGTCGGCAACGACTCGGCCGTCGACGGCGCCAAGATCGTCGAGGTCACCAACGGCGGCGCGGCGGCCGCCGCAGGCCTGCCCAGCGGTGTCGTAGTGACCAAGGTGGACGACCGGGTGATCGGCAGCGCCGACGCTCTGGTGGCGGCCGTGCGATCGAAGGCGCCCGGCGACAAGGTCACGCTGACCTACCTGGATGCCTCGGGTAAGCCGCAGACTGTCCAGGTCACTCTTGGTAAGGCGCAGCAGTGAGCATCGTGGTGGGGCCGACGGGATCGCCCACTCTCAGAGTGGCCGCGCCGCTGTCCCTTCCGGCATATACGGTTGCACTCATGGAACAGCCAGGGGAGTTGGTGGGCCGGGCGTTGGTTGTCGTCGTCGATGACCGCACCGCTCATGGCGAGGAAGACCACAGCGGACCGTTGGTGACCGAGCTGCTCGGTGAGGCGGGCTTCGTAGTCGACGGCGTGGTGGTGGTCTCGTCCGACGAGGTGGAGATCCGCAACGCGCTCAACACCGCCGTCATCGGGGGAGTGGACCTCGTGGTGTCGGTGGGCGGCACGGGTGTCACCCCGCGTGACGTCACTCCTGAAGCGACTCGTGATCTGTTGGATCGCGAACTGCTCGGCATCTCCGAGGCGCTGCGGGCGTCGGGCCTGTCGGCCGGCATCGTCGATGCGGGCGTATCGCGTGGGCTCGCCGGGATCTCCGGCAGCACCCTGGTGGTTAATCTCGCGGGCTCTCGCGCCGCCGTTCGCGACGGCATGGCGACGCTCAATCCGTTGGCCGTTCAAATCATCGGCCAGCTATCCAGCTTGGAGATCTAAGCAGATTGGTCTCGCTGCGGGTCCGCTGCCGCGACGCTGGTTCGGCGTCGCGATCGGTGGTGGGATGGCTGCTGCAAATTTCAACGCCGTACCGGCGGTTACAAGTGTGTGAAAAGCCTTCCATGCAGGAATGTGATCTTCGTCACACAGGAATGGCGTTGTGACCGACCAGTCAAAGCGGACCCGAGATGCAGTTAACAAGATCTTCGGGGATCCGTTGCGCGAGTTACCCGTTGACGAGGCGAACACTTTTTCGCCGGACGAGGCCGCCGAGCACGACCAGTGGTTGCGGGACAACATTCCGCCTCACCATGATTGACCTGTGATTTCCCTTTAAGCGCGGAAAATGCCAGGTGGTCGGCTGCCCTCGCATGCTTATGCGAATGTGCGCAGCGATTGCGACCGTGTTTTCTCGCCACCGCGGCGCGACGGGCCTCCCGGCGGTCATCGGAACCCCTCAGTGGAGCGACAGCAAATCCCCATCGGCGACTGGCGAGTTCCGCGTTCATGTCGCCCACGCGTTGCCGGGGAGATGCCTCCCCGTTATGTTCCTCGTGTCAACGATGAGCGAAACGTAAGAGCAGCATGTGAGGTCTCTCATTTGCGTCACATGCCACTCGCGCGTCGTGTGTGGTTTAGCGGTTGGGGCCACTCACGTACAACAACACGGCGGACTTGCCGGTCCGGCGTCGACATAGCTAGGGAGAACATGAAGGCAATCAGTCGGGTGCTGGTCGCGATGGTGGCGGCGCTGGCCGCTTTGTTCGTGAGTACGGGCACCTCTCACGCAGGTCTGGACAACGAGCTGAGCCTGGTTGATGGCCAGGATCGGACGCTGACGATCCAGCAGTGGGACACCTTCCTCAATGGTGTGTTCCCCTTGGACCGCAACCGGCTGACTCGTGAGTGGTTCCACTCCGGGAGTGCGGTGTACAACGTGGCCGGCCCGGGTGCTGATGAGTTCGAGGGCACCTTGGAGTTGGGTTACCAGATTGGTTTCCCGTGGTCGCTGGGTGTGGGTATCAACTTCAGCTACACCACGCCGAACATCCTGCTCGACGACGCGTCGCTGTTCCCGGTGTTCAACCCGTTGGGTTCGGTGATTACTCCGAACCTGTTCCCGGGTGTGTCGATCTCGGCGGACCTGGGCAACGGTCCGGGTATCCAGGAGGTTGCGACGTTCTCGGTGGACGTGTCGGGTCCGCACGGCAAGGTGGCGGTCTCCAACGCGCACGGCACTGTGACCGGTGCTGCCGGTGGTGTGTTGCTGCGTCCGTTCGCTCGGTTGATCTCCAAGGCCGGTGACAGCGTCACCACCTACGGCGAGCCCTGGAACATGAACTAACTCCCAGCTCAGGGCGTAGACCAGGCAGCCCCCGGCGATTTCGCCGGGGGCTGTTTCGTCGTTTCACCACAGTAACGAGAGAAGTCAGCTACAACATCTGTAACGGTTGCATCACGGCATGCGATCACCCGTTGTAATGGCCAGGCCTGGACAGATGGGGAGTACATGAAGGCAATCAGTCGGGTGTTCGTCGCGATGGTGGCGGCGCTGGCCGCTTTGTTCGTGAGTACGGGCACCTCTCACGCAGGTCTGGACAATGAAATGAGCCTGGTTGATGGCCAGGATCGGACGCTGACGATCCAGCAGTGGGACACCTTCCTCAATGGTGTGTTCCCCTTGGACCGCAACCGGCTGACTCGTGAGTGGTTCCACTCCGGGAGTGCGGTGTACAACGTGGCCGGCCCGGGTGCTGATCAGTTCGAGGGCACCTTGGAGTTGGGTTACCAGATTGGTTTCCCGTGGTCGCTGGGTGTGGGTATCAACTTCAGCTACACCACGCCGAACATCCTGCTCGACGACGCGTCGTTGTTCCCGGTGTTCAACCCGTTGGGTTCGGTGATTACTCCGAACCTGTTCCCGGGTGTGTCGATCTCGGCGGACCTGGGCAACGGTCCGGGTATCCAGGAGGTTGCGACGTTCTCGGTGGACGTGGCGGGTCCGCATGGCAAGGTGGCGGTCTCCAACGCGCACGGCACTGTGACCGGAGCTGCCGGTGGTGTGTTGCTGCGTCCGTTCGCTCGGTTGATCTCCAAGGCCGGTGACAGCGTCACCACCTACGGCGAGCCCTGGAACATGAACTAACCAAGCCGGACGACGATCAAGCGGCGCCTGCGCCGCTGGCAATCGAATCAGGGCCCCGTTCAGTTCATGTCGGCGCTGGTTGTCTTCGCGGTGTCAGGGCTCGGGCCGGTTCCCGGGCCGCTGACATGCTTGCCTGACTGCCCGTTCGTCTCGGCGAGAATGTTGCGGATTTCGGTGAGCAGGCTGAGTTCGGTGTCCTGAGCCTGCTCGACCTCGCCCTTCTTGCGCAGCCTGTTGTAGGGCAAGACGACCAGGAAGTAGACGACCGCGGCGACGAGGATGAAGTTGATGGCCGCCGACAGCAGGACGTTGAGATCAATCGTCTGCCCGCCGCCGATGTTGATCCGCAGGATGCCGTAGTCGGCGTCGCCGCCTGCACCGATCCGGTTGATCAACGGTTGGATGATGCTGTCGGTGAACTTCGTGACCAGCGCGGTGAACGCGGTACCGATCACCACCGCGACGGACAGGTCGACGATGTTGCCCCTGGACAGAAACTCCTTGAACCCCTTCAACATGCGCTCGAATCCTCCCTGCATTCCTTGACACCTGGTAGTGGCAGACGTTAGTCGCGTTGGACCTGCGGCGGACGCACTCTGGTGCTAGCTTCGCGGGGTGCGGTGGGTGCTGATGGCTGTAGCGGTCGGGATTTCGACGTTCGGGATCGGCACGGCCAGTGCCGAACCCACGCCCTCGCCTGCCCCGGGGCCCGCGACCACCTCGACGTCTGACGAGTTGGCCGACATGGTGATGGACGCGATCGAGCACGGCGCCGCCGCGGCGCCGACGACCACGCCGGTGCCCGCACCGCATCAGTGAAAGGTCAGCGTCACCGTCTGCAGAAGTGTCGCCGCGGCCACCTTGTTGGCGGCGTGACCGGGCAGCGCCACCAACACCACGCGGTCACCACCGGCGGCCGCGCCTTTCGGTTTTTCCGACACCACGACCACGACGGCGTCCGTCGCCACCAACTGCGTCTGGCTGTCGGCGTCTGAACCCGCCGCGAGCACATCCACCACATCGCCGGGGCGGACCAGATCGAGGACCGCGCTGTCAGCCAGTGGCAGTGGCACGATGCGTGCGTCCGGGCCCGCGACCGCTCCCGCCAACCGCGGGCCCAGCACCCGGACATCGGTCAGCACTTCCCCGCGGCGGGCGGGCCCGGCAAGCGTGGCGCCGAGCACCGCGCCGACGTCCGCTCGCGCACCGTCGGGAACCGTTGCGGCAGAACGATTTTCCATCCTGACGTCATCGGCGGTCAGCGCGACGCCCGATGCGAGGTCGCGCGCCGCGACCACGACGTCGGTGCGTTCGCCCTGGGGGTTCGAGCGGACCGCGACGACGGCGGCGAGCACGACGAGGGCGCCTGCGGCCATCCTGCGAGCGGCGAGCGTGCGCGACCAGTCGGGGCGGGCGGCGAGCAGCCGACTCAGCATAGACGGATTGAGTGAGTCCCCCATGCCGCAACGCTAGGCGGCGCAACGCAGTGACAGCGCGGCCAAGCGGCCCGCCTGTGGATAACTTCGGCTAGCTCGACGCCGCCGCGGCGGGTGCGGCGCTGGTGCTGGTGGAGCTCGAACCGTTGGAGGACGAACCGGACTTATCCGACGACGACGAAGAGCTGGTGGACTCGGACGACGAGCCGTTGGACGAGCCGGAGGATGTTTTCTTACCCGATTCTCGGCTGTCGGTGCGATAGAAGCCGCTGCCCTTGAACACCACGCCCACGTTGCCGAACAGCTTGCGGAGCCGGCCGTTGCACTTGGCACAAGTGGTCAGCGCGCTGTCGCTGAACGCTTGCACCGCGTCGAACCGATCGCCGCACTCTGTACACGCATAGGAATAGGTGGGCACAGAAACCTCCGAGGTGGTCAAACTTCTTAGCACTCTACCGGCTCAAGTGCTAGAACCGCTACGTGGGCTGGATCATTCCGTGCGCGAACTCGTCAGCCGAGTGGGGCCAGGCCGCCGTGCGGCGTCAGCGCGTGCGTCATCCGGACGTCGTGCGGTTCGGCGGGCAACCGGTCGACGAGTTCGCCGTCACGGACAACGGCCACCAACCGCGCCGCCGCCGCGGCCAGCGGCAGCGACCGGTCGTAGAACCCGGCGCCGCGGCCCAACCGGACCCCGCTGCGGTCGACGGCCAGCGCCGGAACCAGCACCACCGTGGCGGCCCCGATCGCGTCGGCGTCCAGCCACGGTTCGGCCGGCTCCTGCAGACCGAATTGCGCAGCCACCAGCGCGCCTGGCCGGTATTCGCCCCACTGAAGCGGCACCGGCACTCCCGCGGCGTCGTGCCGGGCGACCGGCAGCAACACCCGGACCTGGTGTCGCAGCAGCGAATCGAGCATGTCCACCGAACCGGGTTCGGACCCGACAGGAACATATGCGCAGACGGTGATGGAAGGGGTGATGAATGAGCGCATATGCGCACACAGCGCGTCCGCCTCGGCGTTGTGCAGGTCCGGCGCCACGGCTCGGCGCGCCTTCAGGATCTCGGAACGCAGTTCGGATTTGGTGGGGCCCGCCACGCAGACAACCATGGCAGCCTTCTCGCAGCCACCGCAAAACAGATCTACCCGGAAGGCTTCCCGGCCCATCCACGACGAGGGCGTTAGGGTGTGAACGATGACACGGCCTGAGGTACCGATCCCGTACACCGCAGTCGTTCCGGCTGCGGGTCTTGGGACGCGATTCCTGCCCGCGACCAAGACCGTGCCGAAGGAACTGCTGCCCGTCGTCGACACACCCGGCATCGAACTGGTGGCCGCCGAGGCCGCGGAGGCCGGTGCGGAGCGGCTGATCATCGTCACCTCAGAGGGCAAGGACGGCGTCGTCGCGCACTTCGTCGAAGACCTCGTCCTCGAGGGCACGCTGGAGGCCCGCGGCAAGAAGTCGATGCTCGAAAAGGTGCGTCGCGCACCGGCGCTGATCAAGGTCGAGTCGGTGGTGCAGGCCGAACCGCTCGGCCTCGGCCACGCCGTCGGCTGCGTGGAGCAGAGCCTGTCCGACGATGAGGACGCGATCGCGGTGCTGCTGCCCGACGACCTCGTGTTGCCGACCGGTGTGCTGGAGACCATGTCGAAGGTGCGCGCCAAACGCGGCGGCTCGGTGCTGTGCGCGATCGAAGTGGCGCCCGACGACATCAGCGCATACGGCGTCTTCGACGTCGAGCCTGTGCCCGATACGAACAATCCGAACGTGTTGCGCGTCAAGGGAATGGTCGAGAAACCCAAAGCCGAAGACGCGCCGTCGCTGTACGCCGCGGCGGGACGGTACGTGCTCGACCGCGCGATCTTCGATGCGTTGCGACGCGTGCCGCGGGGCGCGGGCGGCGAGATCCAGCTGACCGACGCCGTCGAGCTGTTGATCGGAGAAGGCCATCCGGTGCACGTGGTGGTGCACCGCGGGTCTCGACACGACCTTGGAAATCCTGGCGGCTATCTCAAGGCTGCGGTTGACTTTGCGTTGAAGCGCGACGACTACGGTCCCGAACTGCGGCGGTGGTTGGTGGAGCGACTGGGGCTGATCGACTGCTAGACGCTACGACGGGCCCCTGACGGCAGAAAGGCGCGCAGTGCGTTCGGTGGAGGAGCAGCAGGCCCGGGTGGCGGC
This sequence comes from Mycobacterium sp. ACS1612, assembly GCF_001667505.1. GTDB lineage: Bacteria > Actinomycetota > Actinomycetes > Mycobacteriales > Mycobacteriaceae > Mycobacterium. Next base: position 130,106 of record NZ_LZHZ01000074.1, on the reverse strand, counting down.
CGCCGCGGTGGCGCCACGCCCGGTTCGGGTGGCCATCGCCGAGGCCCAGGGCTTGATGTGCGCCGAGGAAGTGGTCACCGAGCGCCCGCTGCCGGGATTCGACCAGGCGGCCATCGACGGGTACGCGGTGCGCAGCGTGGACGTGCTCGGCGTCGGCGGCGGCTCCGACGGTGACGAGGACGGCGAGGACGTCAACCGCGAGGTGAGCCTGCCGGTGATGGGCTCGATCGAAGCCGGTGCACGGACGCCGAGCAGGCTGCAGCCGCGGCAGGCCGCACGCGTGCAAACCGGCGCGCCGATGCCGACGCTGGCCGACGCGGTGCTGCCGCTGCGCTGGACCGACGGCGGCGAGTCGCGGGTCACCGTGCTGCGGGGCGTGCGCTCCGGCGCCTACGTCCGACGCACCGGCGACGATGTCCAGCCCGGCGACGTCGCGGTGCGGGCGGGCACGATCATCGGGCCGGCCCAGGTGGGCCTGCTGGCGGCGGTTGGCCGCGAACGGGTGCTGGTGCATCCGCGGCCCAGGCTGTCGGTGATGTGCGTCGGCGGTGAGCTGGTCGACATCTCGCGGACACCCGGCAACGGGCAGGTCTACGACGTCAATTCCTACGCGTTGGCCGCGGCGGGCCGCGACGCGGGCGCCGAGGTGACCCGCGTCGGCATCGTCGACACCGACCCGAAGGAATTGCGGGAAGTCGTTGAGGGCCAAGTAAATCGGGCCGAGGTCGTGGTGATCGCGGGCGCGGTGGGCGGCGCCGCCGCAGAAGACGTGCGCTCGGTGCTGGCGCAACTCGGCGAGATGGAAGTCACGCGCATCGCCATGCACCCTGGCTCGGTGCAGGGGTTCGGACAACTCGGGCCCGACGGGGTGCCGGTGTTCCTGTTGCCCGCCAACCCGGTCAGCGCGTTGGTGGTGTTCGAGATCATGGTGCGGCCGCTGATCCGGCTGTCGCTGGGCAAGCGTCAGCCGATGCGGCGGGTCGTGCAGGCCCGCACGCTGTCGCCGATCAGTTCGGTGGCGGGCCGCAAGGGATATCTGCGCGGCCAGTTGATGCGCGACCAGGACACCGGCGAGTACCTGGTGCAGGCCCTTGGCGGCGCGCCGGGGGCGTCGCATCTGCTGGCGACGCTGGCCGAAGCAAACTGTCTGGTGGTAGTTCCCAGCGAGGCCGAGCAGATCCGCACCGGCGAGATCGTCGACGTCGCTTTTCTGGCTCAGCGCGGCTGAATCGACACCGGCGGTCCGTCATGAACCTTTGGCGTTCGAGCTCACTACATCCGGGGTGGCCGATGCCCGTCGGTCCGCTGCGGGTGCCGGGCGGGCTGGTGCGGCTGCGACCGGTGCGGCTGCGCGACGCGGCGAAGTGGAGCCGGATCAGGCTGGCCGATCGGGCACACTTGGAGCCGTGGGAGCCGGTAACCGATGTGAATTGGGATGTGCGACATGCGGTTTCGTCGTGGCCGTCGGTGTGTTCCGGGTTGCGCTCGGAAGCCCGCAAGGGCCGGATGCTGCCGTATGTCATCGAGGTGGACGGTGAGTTCGCCGGTCAGCTGACGATCGGCAACGTGACGCACGGTGCGCTGCGGTCGGCGTGGATCGGTTACTGGGTGGCCAGTTCGGTGACCGGACGCGGGGTCGCGACTGCCGCGCTGGCGTTGGGTCTGGACCACTGCTTCGGTCCAGTCATGCTGCACCGCGTCGAGGCGACGGTGCGCCCCGAGAACGCGGCCAGCCGGGCGGTGCTGGCAAAGGTGGGTTTCCGCGAGGAGGGGCTGCTGCGACGCTACCTCGAAGTCGACGGCGCGTGGCGCGACCACTTGCTGGTGGCCGTCACCATCGAGGAACTCAACGGGTCGGCGGCGTCGGCGTTGGTGCGCGAGGGTCATGCGACCTGGGCATGATCGGAGGGCAGCGAAGCGGTGCCCGCTGTTACTGATGTGACATTTGTTGCTGGTGGTGCTTGTCAGCTGTGAATTACAGGTGTGTAATTGACTCGGCGCGCCGTCCCCGGATGCGCTGGTCACGGACCTAGCCTGTAGGGGAAAGGAGCAGGCGACATGCCAAGCATCCCCCAATCCCTTCTTTGGATCTCTCTCGTCGTGCTCTGGCTCTTCGTGCTGGTTCCGATGTTGATCAGCAAGCGCGACGCCGTGCGCCGCACCAGCGATGTGGCGTTGGCGACGCGGGTGCTCAACACCAGTCGCGGAGCGAGGCTGCTGCGGCGTGGCAGGCCGGCGGCCGGACACAACAGCGATCCGGACTGGCAACCCTCCGAGGACGACGACGACCTCGACGACGAGATGCACGAGGAGTCGAAGGAACGCGCAGTGGTGCGCGCGGCGGTCGTCGAATCCGAGATCGACAGCGAGCCAGACTATCTCGACGTGGACATCGTCGACGAGGACTCCGGTGCGCTGCCGGTGGGGGAGTCGGCGAACGAGGTCGTCGAGGCTGCCACCGCGCCCGAGCAGGCGGACGAGTTGCCGCTCGAATTCGCCGAGGAACCGGAAGCCGAGGAACTCGAAGCCGAGGTGCCGGCCGCCGAGTACGAGCCGGAGTCCGACGGCACTGCGGACGAGTACGAATACGTCGACGATTCCTCGGGCCTGGAAGCCCCGTCGGAGACCGATCTGCAGATCGCCGAGTCGATCAGTGCCGCGCGCAGGCGGCGCTCGGAGGCGAGAGCGGCCAGCATCGACGCCCGCAAGTACAAGTTCCGCAAGCGGATGCTGACGGCGCTGACGCTGGCGATCATCGTGGCCGCCGCGGCGGCGATCGCGTTGACGCCCGTCGCGTGGTACGCGTGCGGGTCGCTCAGCGCCATCACGATCCTCTACCTGGCGTATCTGCGTCGTCAGACCCGCATCGAGGAGCGGCTGCGGCGCAGGCGTGCCCAGCGGATCGCGCGGTCCCGGCTTGGCGTGGAGAACACCGACGACCGCGAGTTCGACGTGGTGCCGTCGCGGTTGCGCAGGCCCGGTTCGGTGGTGCTCGAGATCGACGACGAGGACCCCATCTTCGAGCACCTGGACTACGCGCCGTTCGCCCGCGACTTCGACCTTCCGCGGGCGGCAGGCCAATAGATTTTCGGTGCTGACCACGCGGCTGGTAACCTGTGCTACCGGTATCAGGGGCTATGGCGCAGTTGGTAGCGCGACTCGTTCGCATCGAGTAGGTCAGGGGTTCGATTCCCCTTAGCTCCACAACATTTCAGCAGGTCAGCGTGCCCGGCCCACGCTAAGTCTTCGAAGCCGCGCGCGGCAACTTGAAGCGCGCCGTTGAATAGGTCGGCATAGATGTCGAGGCGTCACCGACGCCGTGTACCGAGCTCTCGGAGCTAGAGCGCAGTCAATCAGCGAAGTCCCAGGGTCACCGATGGCGCGGCGAACCGCTTCACCAATTCACGCTCGGTGTGTTTGTCCTTGACGGGCCAGTACCACAAGGCAAAGGTGACGCGGATAAGCCACTGCGCGGCCAGTGGGTCGCTGTGCCCGATCATTTCTTCGGCCATTTTGACCACGAAGGGTGATGCGGTCACAGTCCCGGTGTCGTCGTCAGGGCGAATGTCGCCCATCATGAGCTTCCCCAGTGGTTCAGCGCGCATGGAGTCCAGCGCCACGACGATGGCCGTTGCAATCCGCTCAGTTCCCTCCATCCCAGCTACGGCTTGCCGTATCGATCCGATTATCCGCTGGGAAAACGCAAAGATAAGACGTTCGAGGATCTCCGCCTTCCCTCCGGCATGGCGATAGATCGTTGCGGGCGCGCAATTCAACTCCGCGGCAAGCGCATTGATGGTGAACGCTTCAAAACCATTGCGCGAGACGAACTCTGATGCTGTCGACATAATCCGGTCACGCGCCTCCGCGCTACGGTCCGCTCCGAGGACCCAGTCTCTCCGTCCCACGGCTACCAGCCTTCCCGCTGAGGCGCCGACAGACAACAAATCCGTTCTCTCACGATGAGACATATTCGTTGATCTGTCACATCAATGTTCGCAGCTCTGTGCAATTCGCGACGACAGAAGTGGTAGCCGGCAAGGTAATAAGCCTTTCAACTTTGATCACAACCATTGACCACCCGGTCGGCAGGTAATGACGCTGAGGGGAAGTGCTGTCGAAAGGGTGTGCTGAATCTTGAAGCTCGGAACGGCCGCTGACGGGGCGGGCTCGATGTTCTCGCCCCTCGTTGCGGCGGGGCGATTGAACGTCTCTGCAGCGGTCCGCACGTACAGACGTGGCTACAGCGGCTGGACGGGCGCGGTCAATACCGACTACGACCCGTTGGACCCGGCCGTCGCCGCACAACCCCACGCTGCTTACGACGCTTTGCACCGCAGCGGACGTGTCCACTACAGCCCCCGGCGCGCCACATGGATTCTGCACAGGCTCGACGATGTCCGCGCAGCCCTACGCGACACAGACCGAGTCACCAGCAGCCATGGGGTGACCCGAGTACGGATGGTCGCCGATCTGGTCGTGGTCACCGATGGCGAGCAGCACAGCCGCCTCCGTAAACAGGTCCAACCGGCGTTCACAAAAGGCGCCCTGGACAGTTGGCGCACCATCATCGACAAGCTCGCCGCCGAACTCGTCGACGCCATGATCGCTGACGGCAACTGTGATGCCGTACAGATGCTGACGATGCCGATGCCGCTCCGCGTGATCGCCGCCATCCTAGGCGTCCCCGAGAGCGACATCGCCGACTTCCGCCGTTGGTCGGACGACAGCACCCAACTGATCAACTTCACCCCCACGGTGAGTGGGGTCGTGAGTACAGTGCGATCCATGCGGGCCGCTGTAGCGCTGCGCCGCTACTTCTTGAAGCACCTCGCAGATGGGCACCTCAAGGGATCGGACACCGTCCTCGGACGCCTGTTGGAGCACAACACCGACGGAGCGCTCACCGACAACCAGTTGTTCTACATCGCCATCCTGCTTCTGATCGCCGGTAATGAGACAACGACCAACCTTCTTGGCGGGATGCTGCACACCTACGCCCGCTACCCCGATCAATACGACATGATCCGCGCCAACCCCGACCTCATCCCGCAGGCCATCGAAGAACACGTCCGCTACACCAGCCCCATTCAAAACCTCTACCGCTACACCCGCGCCGACTATCAAGTAGGCGACGTCACCATCCCAACGGGATCGCGTGTGTTGATGTCATTCGGCGCGGCCAACCGCGATCCACGGGCCTTCGACGACCCCAACACCTTCCGCGCGGACCGCAACCCGCGCTCCCACGTCGGCTTTGGCTACGGCCCACATCTATGCCTCGGAGCACCACTGGCACGCATGGAGGCACAAGCCGTACTCCGTCAACTAATCGACCGCGTGTCACGAATCGAAAGCACCGGGCCCACAACATGGTCCACCAACAGTTCACTACGCGGCCCGACACACCTCCCCGTTGTTCTGCACGAGAGGTCGACGCCATGAAGTCTGGATTTGCACGATCCGACAGATGGGCCGTATTCGGGGGTCTAGCCCTCATGGCGTCCGGTATCGCGCACCTTCTGCGCCCGAGTGCGTTCGAATCGGTAAATCGGATGGCCTTCAACGATCGCATTCGCGCCCACGTGCTTATCAACGGCAGCATCGAAGCAGGACTGGGCTTTGCGTTGCTCAGTTCTCGTACGCGTCGAGCCGCCATGGCCGCCACACTTGCCTACCTGACCTATTTCAATGCCAGCCTGCTGTACAGGCAGCGCATCTTGGCCAACTAATCACACACATACAGGCGGGTGGGATCGACCACCGCACCCACCCGGGCCGCAGACTGGCGCGGACGTCTATCCGTATGACCATACGAGCCATGCACGGCCCTTAACTGGGCAAATCCGGTCGAATACCACACCCGGATGCCTCTCGCGCCACCGATCCAAGAACCGAGCGAAACTGTCCCCGCCCAGCACATCATCGAACGGGTTCGACCCGTCCGACTCGGAGACCAGGAAATGAATCCGAAAATCCTCACTGCAGATCCGAGGCGCGATCGCACTGTCGGCGTTCCACATCATTAGCCACACCGCCAGCGCCGCATCCGAGGTTCTTTCCACCATGCGCGTGTTTTCGTTCATGACACCAGCCGCGACAACGGTATGTCGGTGTCTGTGTGCCACGTTGAGGTGGCCGTGCCCGCGCCAGCGGCTGCTCTGTCTGGGAACTACGCCGAACTGAACTGTCACTGAAGCGATTACGGCCAGGCTGCAAGTGGACACTGAAACGCATGCTCTCCTCGCAGCCAGTACTCAATCCCGCGCTGATCGTCGTATGCGTCTTCATGGTCGTCGCTGGTGCGCTGATCTACTGGTTGACTGCGCTCGGATCGCCGTGGACTGTTCCGTGGGCAGCCATTCGCGCGGCGGTCCAATTGACTGCCATCGCGACCGTGCTTGCCGCCGCACTCACCCGGTTGTGGTCCTCGGTCCCCGTTTTGGCGGTGATGTTCGTGGTCGCCAGTATGACCGCCGCCCAGCGCAGCCAGGCAAGACGCGGCTCCCCGTTGCTGATGGTTTCTCTCGCGCTCGGGATGGTCGCGGTGTTGCCGTTGTTGTTGCTTTCCGGCGTCGTTCCGCTGACGGGCGTAGCGGTCGTGCCCATCGTCGCAATCGTGCTTGGCAACACCATGACTGCCGTATCAGTTTCGGCGCGCTTGGCTTTGGATGCGCTGAGACTGCGGATCGGAGAAGTGGAGGCGGCTCTTAGCCTTGGCATGAGCGAGCGGGACTCGCGGATGGAAATCATTGGGCAGACTGCTAGCAACGCACTGCTGCCCAATCTCGATTCGACGAGAACAGTCGGCCTCGTCACGCTTCCGGGAGCCTTCGTTGGCGTGCTGCTCAGCACCGGATCAGCCGCGCAAGCCGCAGCCGTTCAGATTCTCGTGCTGATCGCACTGCTGCTGTCTCAGACATGCGGAGTCGCCGCGACCGTCGAATTGATCGCACGCGGCATGATTTCGAGGCAACCGCGAGACACCGCCACTTCATTCGCGGTCTTCGGTGTCCTCACGCGTTTGCTTGACCGAGCTCTCGGACGCCGCTGAGGCGACGGTGCATCGCCATGGCGATTCGGGCGGCTTGAATCTTGGCGTGGTCGGCGACCGGGCCGCGATACATGTGGTCAATGGTCGTAGTGCCGGTGCGCCTGCAGCGTATTGCGCCGATACAGTCCAGCCCGGAACAACACTGTCTCCCAGAAGTCACACATGATTGGCAGGTGGTCGTCGAGGCCGCGCGCGGACAACTCCGCGAACGGCTGGGCGAGAAGGTCGTCGCGAAATGCTGCGCCGTAGAAGCGGCGCAACAACGATTCGACGTCGCCGCGGTTGGCAAGATCGCAAGAAGGCGGTGCTGGCGCAGTCATGTTGGGTTCCTCCTGGAACTTGTCAGGCGGCCAGCACAGCGACGCCGCCGACGATCAGTCCGACGACCTTCACCGACTCCAGCGCGACATAGCCGTAGTGGGCCCGCGACCGGCGGCCCGGACCGTCGGACGTGGACGCGGCGGGTCCGGACAGGACCAGGTCCGAGCGGCGCGACAGGCGCGGTCGCACCACCAACAGCTGGGCGGCCAGCGCCACCACCACGACACCCACCGCGATGACGGTGGTCGCCGACGGTGGCCGATACCCGAATGCGATCAGCAGAACCGCTGCCAGGACGGCTTCTACCGTGTTCAGCGCACGGAATACCAACCTGCCGATTCCCAGCCCGATCTGCAGCGACACTCCCGGGGCCCGGAATTTCAGAGGTGCCTCGATGAACGAGATCGCCAACACCATCCCCAACCAGGTGAACATGACCGCGACCGCGACCGCGTGGGCCGTGCTCATGATGAGGCTCCCGCGGCCGGGGCAAGATGCGCCACGCACAGATTTGGTTCAGCGAACGGGGTCAACCCGTCGACGGTGATCGGGGCGCCCCAACTTTCCAGCGCGCCTTGCATAAGCCCAAGATGCACCGGGCAGACCACATCGCGGCGGGTGCCTGCCACCTCCAGAAACGGGCAGTTGCGTAGCCCAATCTCATCTTTTCCCGTTGTCGCGGAACGCTTTTCGGGTGCAAAACCCAGATCGTTCAGCAGATCGGCGAGCCGATCGACTGCCTGGCGGCGACTGCGCGCGCTGCCGGGCGCGGCGACATGGTCGGCCCAGGCGCGCCCGGCGGCGACCGCCCGACGTGCAGGCTGGGATTGGCGCCCCAGCGCATCGGCGAGGATTGCGGCCAGCGTCCGGTAGTCACGCGGACCGCCTGGATCCATCCCCGCGATCGCGCGGAACATCAGCGGGGGCCTGCCGGGTTTGGTGTGGTCGGCCTCAACGACCTGAACCCGTTCGGACTTCACCAGCGCCTCGAGGTGAAACCGCGCGGTGTTGGGATGAATCCCTAGCTGCTCGGCGATGTCAGAGATGCTCAACGCGGCGTCTGCGGCCCGCAGCGCCGCCAACACGTCCTGGCGTCGGCCCCGGTATGTCATGACCTGAGTTTACACAATAAAGCATTGTAGAAACTAGGTGGCTTAGAGAAATCGCACCGGTCATCCGCGACGCAACGCCCGCGCCAACGTCGCACTCCCGGCTTCGCACGAACAGGCTGCTGCGGCGCGGGGTTTCGCCAACCTCAGGCTGCCGGCGTGATGAGTGCAAGCCCCGGGGCGTCATGGTCCGCGGACACTGCGAGCTCGAGGAGCTGCTTGACACGGTCGACCTGACGGATTCGGCTGACCGGGTCCAGATCCGTAAAGCGTTTTTGACCTTCATGAGCACATTGCCGAGGAGGAGGATGGTCTCTTCCCGGCCTCGCTGACAACGCTTGACGGCGATGATGGGACCAAGCAATCGCTGGCTGGCACGATGCGAACCCAGACCGGCGCATGATCAGCCGCGGACAGGGGCACCGCGCTCATGCGCCTTCGTGGCTCGCCTGCAACAAGATTCGCAGTCGCCGCCGCCCGCGGTTCAGACGTGACACGACGGTGCCTTCGCGGCAGGCCATGAGCTCCGCGATCTCCCGGCACCGCAGACCCACGACATCGCGGTAGTAAATAGCCAGCCGAAATTGCAGCGGCAGCGTCGCCATCGCCTCGACGAGTTCCTCGTGGGGCAATGCTGCGAGTGCGTCGAGTTCGGCCGACCGTGTCCCTTGCGCCGAGTGTCGATCCAGCGCGGCAAGCTGTTGGTCTGTGATGTCGTCGGTGAGGTACTCGTCTGGGCGGCGTTGCGCACGTCGCGCGCAATTGATGTAACTGTTCGTCATGATGCGAAACAGCCATGCCCGGAGGTTGCTTCCTTCGGTGAAGGTGTTGAAGCCGGCGTACGCCCTCAGCATCGTTTCCTGCACGAGATCTTCGGCGTCCACGGCGTTGCGGGTCATTCGGCGAGCGTGTTTGTGAAGTTGGTCCAGATAGGGGAGCGCGTCGTTTACGAACCGCGCGGCAAGCTCTCGGTCGCACGAAGCCGACGGTGATTCGCTACCTGCTGGATGGTCGACTGTTTCCATGCGAACATCCTGGCTACGGTTCGGGTGAGTTGTAATCGTCCGAATTGGCGATTCACCCGGGTGACTATGTCGCGCAGTACAATTCAATCCGAACGTAGAACAGCGACCGCACAAGCCCGCTATGGTTCGGCGGATCCGCGGGTGGGTTCGTGCACCTCGAGGTTCGAGCCGCGAAAGAGCAGCCGCAGATCGAGTGACCGCGCGTCGGACGTTTCAGCGGCGAAGTCGACAGCGACTTGACTCGAAGTTTCGGTTTCCTCCAACGGCCGGCGGGACACGAGTTGATCAGACCTTGTCCACGAGAACAGATAGTCATCCGGCGATGACGATCAACACGGCACAGACGGCGAGCACGACACCGATCCTCATCGTGTCAGGCCCGACCGCCTTGGTGCGTGGCCTGCCACTGCGCCTCGATGCGGGTGACTCGGCGATTCTCCACGACGAGCCACAACACACCGGCGACCGTGCCGAGGACGGCGATCAGAATCGTGGCGGGCAGCCATTCGTAGTGTCGGTACCCAGCGGCCGCTGCCGCGCCGATCACTCCGAACATCGATACGACCAGAAGGATCAACCCCGGCCAGATGAAGTTGTCCTTCATCGCGATACCAGCGTGCGGTTGGGTGGTCCGTGAGTGATCCGTCGGATCGTCGTGCGTGTCTCCCATCACCGCACCCCTTCGTGGATCAGCAGTTCCGGCAGTGTGATCGCCCCGATCGTCGTCACCAGCCACACCACAGTCGTCGAGGCCAGCCAGGGTGCCACGCCGGCGATGGTGAGTCCACGCGTCAGCGTCGACGCGAGGATCAAGGCCACGATCGTCAAACCCAAGCCGGTGCCCCCGAGGAGCAGCGGTACATACCAATGCGGCAACCGCAACATCGGTATCAACAGGACCGCCTGCGCTGCCGCGAACACCACTACGGCAACGGCGAAGCCGGCTACCGACAGCGAGATTCCGGGAACGATCCACGCCGCCGCCAGCAGTCCGATCGTCCACGACACTGGGAGCGCCACTGCATGAACGACGAAATGACTAGCGCGCTCCGATGCCCTTTCAGTCCTTGGTAACACGAACGATCGTCTTGCCGGGGACGCGCTTTTCGGGAGCGAATGCGGCGGCAGCTTCGGCGAGAGAGACCACAGCGCCGACGACCGGATGAAGACGCCCGTCGCGCACCCGCGCAGCGAGGTCGGTGAGCCGGGCAGTGTCGGATTCGACAACGAAATAAATTGCGCGGCCGTCTCGCGGCTGGGTCTTGGGCGGTTCGGCGATGCTGACGAGCGTTCCGCCGGCGCGCACCAGTGCAATGGAGCGGGCGAGGACATCTCCACCGATCACGTCGAAGACTACGTCGACTTCCCCTGCAGCCTCCAGCTTTTCGGTCTCGAGGTCGATGAACGCGTGCGCACCGAGCGATAGGGCTCGCTCCCGATCCGCGGCCCGGCCGGTGCCGATGACGCGCGCACCGACCTCACGAGCGAGCTGCACCGCGACCGAACCGACGCCGCCGCCAGCGCCGTGGATGAGGACCGTTTGTCCAGTGGTGAGGCGGCCGTGATCGAACAGCCCCTGCCAGGCGGTCAAACCGGAGATCGGCAGAGCAGCGGCGGTTGTGTGGTCGATGTCGATCGGTAGCGGAGCGAGGTTACGGGCTTCGACAGCGGTGTACTCCGCAAGCGAGCCGTTGCGGTCCCAGGGGACCAGCCCGAAGACCAGCTGACCAACACTCAAACCGGTTGTGCCGTAACCTAACTCGGCGACCTCGCCGGACAACTCGTGGCCGGGCACACTCGGTGTGCGGTCGCGCCCCGCGCGATCGGTCCAGGTGTCCGGCCAGTCGAGTTCCCCGGGGATGAAACCCGCGGCGTGTACCCGCACGACGACGTCGTTCGTCGCCGGCTGCGGGTACGGCAGGTCTGTCAGCGACAGACCTGCGACACCAGCGTCACGGTCCGAGACAGTGATGGCTTGCATTGCGCGTCCTTCTGAGGGTGGGTTGTGGTGGTCACTCGGTGGAGATCGTGGGTTGTCTGCGGGCGGCATCGACTGCGTCCGCGAGCAGAAAGAGCGACAGGCCGAGCAGCGCGATGTCCTTCATCAGGAACTCGCCGTCGGCGGACAGAATGGGAAAGCCGCCCGCGGACGCCTCGCCTTCGCCGGGGGTGGTGACCATGAAACTCAGCGTCATCACGAAGAACAACGAGGCGAATACGCCGCCCACCACGGAAACCTTCGGCCACCACGGTTTGACGGCCAACAGTGCAGCGGTGATCAATTCGATCGTCCCGTTGAATCGGCCGAAGCCGTCGATGGACATGAAGTTGTAGAGCCAACTCAAGAACGGGCTGTTGGCGACCCAATGCGAGATACCCTGGGACTCATAGGAAGTGAACTTCATGGCGCCGAACCAGGCGATGACGATCACCAGACCGTAGCGGGCGACAAGCGCCGCGATCTCCCTGATTCGGGAACTCGTTCGCACATCGACCGCGCTTGCAGTGGCCAGATTCTGTGACATGTGACCACTATTTGCGAACACGGGGTCATTTGTCTTCACCCGTTGCCTTATCTCACCCCGGGTGAGATGAGGCGACCGCGATCACCGCATGTTCGAGATGGTGAACAGTCCGACCACGCCAAGGCTGTATAGGACGGCGACGGCCAGCGAGTCGACACCCAGTCGGGCGATGCGGCGGCGGGGCCGAAACAGGAGGCCGGCCGCGTAGATCAGTGTCAGCACCATGCCCAGTGCCGTGAGATAGATGTCGCTGCGCTGTGCTGCCGGCAACACCGCGTGCCCCGAGAGCAGCGTCGCGGGCACGAAGAGCACCGGCAGGAAGGCGTTTCCACCGAAGACGTCGGATACGGCGAGTTGGTAGTCGCCGTGCCGCACCGACCTCAGGCCGGTGGACAATTCCGGCAACGAGGTCGCCGCCGCCAACACGGTCGCACCGAACAGCACACCGGACAAACCCGTGTGGCCAGCGATGGCGTCCCCGCTGCGCTCCAACACGACTCCTGCGATCAACGTCACGACCGCGGCAAGGCCGAAGCTCACCGCGGCCCTGGCTGTACTGGTCCCCGCGGCGGTGGCCTGCTGCTCGGTCATCGCGGCGCGATATCCGCGGGGCTGCTGCTGACCGTCTGGGGGTTGGCCCGACTCCTGCCAGGGCAACGAGCGGCCCGCCCGTTGTACCAACACCAGGCCGAGCACCCACACCACGAGGATCAGCACCGGGGCCGGTGTGAGCCGTCCTGTGATCAGCGTTGCGGGCATCTGGGTGCCGCCGATCGCAATGGCCAACACGGTGACGACCAGTACGGCCTCCAACACCAACACCAACGACGCGGCCCGATACGTCAGCGGTCTGGATCCGTGCACTCCGAACGCGTCGAGGGCCACGAGCACCACCGTCTGAATGGAAATGCCGCCGAGGATATTGCCCACTGCGACACCGATATTGTCCGCTGTCGCCGCAGCGGCGACGATAGCGATCTCAGGCAGATTGGTTGCGATAGCCAACAGGATCAGTCCGCCCAGCGCCGAGCCAAGGCCGAGCCGCATCGTCAGCACATCGGTTTGGTCCGACAACTGAATGCCCGCCGCCCAGATCGTCGTCGCCGCAGCGGCAAACATCACCGCCAACAGCCACGACGGCCATCCGCTCATCGCGTCGGGCTCACCATCCGCGGGCAGGCAAACGGATCCGCCAGGACTGGGTGCCGCCCAGGTCGAGCCATGCGTCCGCCTCGGTCTGCACCAGTCGGGCAAGGACGTGGTCGCAGCGCGGGCAACGCACAACGATGCCAGGAGCGCGCAGATAGACGTGACTCTCGGCAAAGGGTGTGATCTGACCACACGCGGCGCACTTCACCGTCGCGGTCGTGACATCGAATCCGACCACTCCTGCGAATGCGCCCGCAGCGGCGTTACCATCGACGTGCGTCGGTTCTGTCATCATTCCTTCTTCCTGGATTAGCCGCTCGGCCCGAACCTCTCGGTGCGGATGACCGATGGCGAATGGCCTTGCTCGATCAGTTTCGTGGTCACGGATTCGACGAATCCCGTTGGGCCACAGACATAGGCGCGGAACCCGTCGTGGGCCGTCCATCCGGGCGCTTCGAGGTCACGGGAGTCGATCCGGCCGTGCGGTCGCGCCATCTGCGGTGGGGCTGCCCGGGTGTAGATGACGGCGACTTGCAGCCAATCACAGTTGCGCTCGAGTTTGCGCAACTCTTCGGCGTAGAAGACGTCGGCCGGACTGCGCACCGAATAGACAAGTCGAAACTCGGCGCTGCCCACCGTTATCCGCTGCCGTAGCATCGCCATCAACGGCACAATCCCCGATCCGCCTGCGATCAACATGTTGCGGGTCTCGTCGGCCGGTCGCCAAACGAACCAGCCGCCAATGGGTCCACGGAGTTCGATTTCCTCGCCAGGACGCACCGTCATGAGATAGGGCGAGACTTCTCCGTCGACAATCTCCTGCACGGTGAGTTCGATGCGGTCGCCGTCGGTCGGTTTGCCCAGGGAATAGCTGCGCTGCGCGCTGTACCCGTCCGCAGCGGTCAGCTTGAGATCGATGTGCTGGCCGGCCAAGTGGCCGCCCCAGCCGGGCACAGCCAGTCCGATCGTTCGCGCAGATGCGGTCTCGGGCACCGAGTCCACCACCCGAGCAATCTGCCACCGCAACTTCGGTGTCGAACCATCGCCCACGCGTCAATCCCCGGCGTAGCGTTGTTCTTGCCATGGGTCTCCGTAGCTGTGATAGCCCAAACCCTCCCAGAAACCTGGTATGTCGCTCTCGCGCAAATCGATTGATCGCACCCACTTGGCCGACTTCCAGAAGTACAGATGCGGCACCAGCAACCGCGCCGGGCCGCCATGCACAGGGGTAAGCGGTTCGCCTTGATACGAATAGACGATCCAGGCCTTCCCGCCGAGCAGATCTGCCAGCGGAATGTTGGTGGTGTAGCCACCGTAAGAACCGACCAATGCGAATTCGGCAGTGGTGTCGACCGAATCGAACAAGGTATCCAGAGAAACGCCCTCCCACTTGGTATCCAGCTTCGACCAGGTGGTGACGCAGTGAATGTCGACAGTGAGCCGCTCTCTTGGCAGCTGCATCAAATCGCCCCAGTTCCATCCGTGTTCGCCGCCGTGTTCGTCGCGGATGGTGAGCTGCCAATTGTCGAGATCGATCCGCGGAGTCGGGCCTGCTTGCAGAACTGGGAAGTCCGTGGTCAAGTGCTGACCGGGCGGCAGCGGCCGAGCCGAATCTGTGCGGCGCCCACGAAACCCTTTGTTGACAACAGTCATTGGTGCTCCTTATCCGGTGTTCTCGCGGTTTCCGGGGATCGCCGTGGGCGCCGTCGGTGCGTGGACCGTCGGTGTGAACCGGTTTCCTCCGGTGGGGTTGATGCTCTTTTCCGTCGGTGCGGGTGGTGGCGCATCCGGGGGCGCGGTCCGCGTGGTGGTAGTTGTCGTCGTGGTCGGCGATTTGGTGGTCGACGGCTCGTTGGATCCGTTACCGCCGCAACTGGCTATCGATGCCGCCACCCCGGCAAGAATCGCCGCGCCCGCCGCGGCACGCATCAGGCGGACGCGATCAAGCTTTTTCGTCACGACATCTCCCATCCAGAATGGATATGGCCCCTTTTGCTTCGAGGACGGCCAGGTGAACACCGTCGGCGTTGAGGTGCCCGTGCTCGCGCAGCAGCGCCTTCAGATCCGCTGTCGTCAGACCGGAACGGCGCAGGTTGCGTCGGTTCACTTCACCTTCGGTGATCAGGACCATCAGCGGCGGATCGATGAACCGGCGGAGGGCGGGAATCAAGCGCAGACGCGTGAGGAGTGCGTGGGCGGCCAGGAGGCACAGCAGCGCGGTGGTCGCCTGCAGCCACCCCGTGTCGGTCGCAGTGGCCGCACGACCGACGATGGCGCCGGCGGCCACAGCGGCGATCCAGTCGAACGGCGCGAATTCCGCCAGGATGCGTCGTTCGGTGAAGCGAAACAGGATCGCCGCGGTCAGAAACAGCGCCGCGGTTTTGAGCGCAACGCCACCAACAGTCGGGAGATCACCGATGAGGGCATGCACGGCCCAGTTGACCTGATCCGTCATCGCGCGGTCGCTCCGGGCGTCGCGCGGCGAGTACGCCGTACGTGGGCTTCGTCATGTAGCCGATCCACCATGTGGGGATAGTGCAGCTCGAAGGCCGGTCGTACCGAACGGATCCGGGGCAGCTCGGTGAAGTTGTGCCGCGGCGGCGGGCAGCTGGTGGCCCACTCCAGTGAGTTGCCGTAACCCCACGGGTCGTCGACCAGAACCGGCTCGCCGTAGCGCCAACTCTTGAACACGTTCCACACGAACGGCAGCATCGACGCCCCGAGGATGAGCGCGCCAATCGTCGACACGACGTTGAGCGTGGTGAAGCCGTCGGTGGGCAGATAATCGGCGTAGCGGCGCGGCATGCCGGCGGCGCCCAGCCAGTGCTGCACCAGGAACGTGGTGTGAAAGCCGATGAACGTCAACCAGAAGTGCAGCTTGCCCAGCCGCTCGTCCAATAACCGCCCGGTCATCTTCGGGAACCAGAAATACACGCCGGCGTAGCTAGCGAACACGATGGTGCCGAACAGCACGTAGTGGAAGTGCGCCACCACGAAGTAGGAGTCGGTGACGTGGAAGTCGATTGGCGGGCTGGCCAGCAGCACACCCGACAGACCACCCAGCAGGAAGGTGATCAAAAAGCCGACCGAGAACAGCATCGGTGTCTCGAAGGTCAACTGGCCCTTCCACATCGTGCCGATCCAGTTGAAGAACTTGATGCCCGTCGGTACCGCGATCAAAAACGTCATGAAGCTGAAGAACGGCAACAGCACCGCCCCGGTGGCATACAGGTGATGTGCCCACACCGCGATCGACAGCGCGGCGATCGACAGCGTCGCGTAGATCAGCGTGGTGTAGCCGAAGATCGGCTTGCGGGAGAACACCGGAATGATCTCGGTGACGATGCCGAAGAACGGCAGCGCGATGATGTACACCTCGGGGTGGCCGAAGAACCAGAACAGGTGTTGCCACAACAACACGCCCCCGTTGGCCGGGTCAAAGATGTGCGCGCCGAGGCGCCGGTCGGCGGCCAGCCCGAACAGCGCCGAGGTCAGCAGCGGAAACGCGACGAGCACGATGACGCTGGTCACCAAGATGTTCCAGGTGAAGATCGGCATCCGGAACATCGTCATCCCGGGGGCGCGCATGCACGTGACGGTGGTGATCATGTTCACCGCGCCCAGAATGGTGCCAAGACCGCCGACGATCAGGCCCAGAATCCACAGATCCCCACCCGCCCTGGGGGAGTGGATGGCGTTCGACAGCGGGGTGTAGGCGGTCCAACCGAAGTCTGCAGGCCCGCCGGGACTGAGAAAGCCGCCCAGTGCGATCAGGGCGCCGAACAGAAACAGCCAGAACGACAACGCGTTCAGGCGTGGGAAGGCCACGTCGGGGGCACCGATCTGCAGCGGCAGCACCAGGTTGGCGAACCCGAACACGATCGGGGTCGCGTAGAACAGCAGCATCACCGTGCCGTGCATGGTGAACAGTTGGTTGTACTGCTCGTTGGACAAGAACTGTAGGCCCGGCGCGGCCAGTTCGGTACGGATCAACAGCGCCATCAACCCGCCGACGAAGAAAAACGCGAAGCAGGCGACGCAGTACATGATGCCGATCAACTTGTGATCGGTGGTGGTGATCAGCTTGTAGACGAGCGCGCCTTTGGGGGCCATCCGCGCGGGGAATGGCCGCCGAGCGGGCAGATCTTCAATGGCGCGCGCTTGGGTCGTCAACGGTCCGATTCCCCGTAAGCGGCGAGCAGTTGGCGCCAGGACGCTGCGAACTTGGCGACGCCGTCGTTCTCGAGCACCGCGAAGACGTCGGCGAGGTCGACGCCGACCGCGCTGACGTCGTCGAGCACCACTTGGGCCGAACTCGCTGTGCCGGTGACCGAGTCGCCGACGACGACGCCGTGGTCAGCGACGGCCTCGAGAGTGTGTTCAGGAATGGTGCTGACGGTGTGCGGTGCGATCAGCTCGGTGACATACATGGTGTCGGGATAGGACGGGTTTTTCACCCCGGTGGATGCCCACAGCGGTCGCTGCACATGGGCGCCTGCAGAACTGAGTGCGGCATAACGTGTTCCCGCTTCGAACACGTCCTGGTAGGCCGCATACGCCAGACGGGCATTGGCGATAGCGGCCCGTCCACGGAGCGCCTTTGCGGCGTCGGTGCCTATCGCCTCCAGACGTCGATCAATCTCGGTGTCGACCCTGGAGACGAACAGTGAAGCCACGGAATGGATTCCGGAGAGGTCCCGTCCGGCGCGTTGTGCGGCCTCCAGTCCGGCCAGATACGCATTCATCGCCTGACGGTGGCGCTCGACCGAGAAGATGAGTGTCACGTTGACTGAAATGCCTTCAGCGACTGCGCCGGTGATGGCTGGCATCCCGGCCGGCGTAGCGGGGATCTTGATGAATAGGTTCGGCCGGTCGACGATCTTCCACAGCTCCGCGGCCTGGCTGACGGTCGCCTCGGTGTCATGGGCCAGCAGTGGATCGACCTCGATCGATACCCGTCCGTCGACGCCGAGAGAGGTCTCCCACTGCGGGCGTAGGACGTCGCACGCCACCCGCACATCGTCGGTGATGACCGTGCGGATCGCTGAGTCGGCGTCGGTGCCCCGTTCGGCCAACTGCGTGAGTTGTTTGGTGTAGGACTGGCTTTGGGAGATCGCCTGCGAAAAGATCGACGGGTTGGTGGTGACGCCCACGACGCTTCTGGTGTCGATCAGTCGCTGTAGATTGCCCGACACCAGGCGGTCGCGGGACAGGTGGTCCAGCCAGACTGACACTCCCGCCGCCGACAGCGCGCTGAGAATGGGGTTCTGCGTCATCGAGCAGCCGCCTGGGACGAATGTCGACCCAGCTTCGAAACTCGCGCAGCGATCAATCCCGCCGCGAACGCGATAACCGGCGAGTATGCCGCGGCCAGCATCTCCCGATCGCGCGCCGACATCCCGTAACGCTTCACGCGTTTGCAGTCAGTCATCAGATCCGCTGCGGGACGGCAGTTTCCACTCTGGACGCACGTAGTGGCAGGTGTAGCCGCCGGGGTAGCGCTGGAGATAGTCCTGGTGTTCGGGTTCGGCTTCCCAGAAGACGCCGGCCGGCGTCACCTCGGTGACCACCGGAGCAGGCCACCGCCCCGATGCGTCGACGTCGGCGATGGTGTCGCACGCGATGCGCTTCTGATCGTCGTCGGAGTAGAAGACCGCCGAGCGGTAGCTGGTGCCGACGTCGTTGCCTTGACGGTTTTTTGTCGTCGGGTCATGGATTTGAAAGAAGAACTCGAGCAGGGCGCGGTAATCCGTTTTCGCGGAGTCGTAGGTGATCTCGATCGCCTCGGCGTGTCCGGGGTGGTTGCGATAAGTGGGGCGCTCGTTTCGGCCGCCGGTATATCCGACCCTCGTGGACTGGACACCCGGTAAGTGGCGAAACAGGTCCTGCATACCCCAGAAGCATCCGCCTGCGAGAATTGCGGTTTTCGTCGTCATTGCCGCGGCTCTGTGAGTTCGGGATCTGCCTGGTGCGCCTTGCCGAAGAGAACTGAGTACTCGCCGTAGCCCTCGGCTTCGAGGTTGTCGCGGTGGATGAAGCGCAGCGCCGCGGAATTGATGCAGTAGCGCAACCCGCCTTCGGACGGCGGTCCGTCGGTGAAGACATGCCCGAGGTGGCTGTCGCCGTGGCGCGAGCGCACTTCGGTGCGCACCATGATGTGTCGGTGGTCGGACTTCTCGACGATGTTGTCGGTGTCGATGGGTCTGGTGAAGCTCGGCCATCCCGTACCGCTGTCGAACTTGTCGACCGAGGCGAACAGCGGCTCACCCGACACCACGTCGACGTAAATGCCTGGCTCGTGGTTGTCGAGGTACTCACCGGTGAAAGGGCGTTCGGTGCCACTTTCTTGGGTGACGTAGTACTGCTCGAGGCTCAACGCCGCGAGCGCTGCTGGATTCTTCTGATAGTCGTGCATCGATGTGTTCCTTGCGCTCAATTGCGGCCGGCCATGATGCCGCCGTCGACGTTGAGAATCGCGCCGGTGATCCAGCTAGCTTGCTCGGAGAGCAGGAACGTGATCGCGTTGGCCAAGTCGACCGGAGTGCCGACGCGGCCCAGTGGGTGCAGGGGCGCGAACGTCGCAAGTGTGGCGTCGATCTCGTCCTTGGCGACAAAGCGTTCGTAGAGAGGAGTTTTCACGACTGCCGGTGCGACGGCATTGACGCGGATCTGGTGGTCGGCCAGTTCGATGGCCAGGTTGTGGGTGAGCGCGTGCAGCCCCGCCTTCTGCATGGAGTAACCCGACGATGGGGTGGCGCCGATGGCCTGATGCGCCCACATGGAGCCGATATTGACGATCGAGCCGCCCCCACCGTTGGCAATCATGCCCGCGACCACGGTCTTCGTGAGGAAGAATAGAGCATAGTTCAGATCGAGGTAGGAATCGTAGGTCTGAGCGTCGTAGTCCAGGAACGACTTTGGGATGAAGAAGCCGGCCGCGTTGACCATCAGTGTCGCGTCGCCGTGTTGTTCAGACAGTACACGCTGGATATCGCTGACTGCGGTTCGGTCGGTCAGTTCGGCAGCGATGCCCCAGGCTTGACCGCGCCGGTCGGCGAGCTCAGCGACGGTGTCATCGACGCGGCCCTTTGAACGTCCGATGATCACCGCGCTGCCGCCGCGATCGATGACGTCGAGCGCGACCTGGCGCCCCATGCCCGCACTGCCGCCGACGACAACGATCTTCTTGCCGCTGAACTCTGTGCTCATCAATGGTTCCCTTCGAAGGATGAATAGCCGGTCTGTTGGAGCTCAAGCTTCGTTACGCTTGGGGTGAGCTGTCTTCACCCGCAGCGCTGTTCACCCGGGTGACTGGAAAGGTCGGGTTGCGCGCCGGCACGATCGCGGCACAGCGCGGCAACGTCACACGGCACCGGTTCGGCCGGGCCGGCCGGATTGGTGATCGTGACGGCGCAGACCGCCGCGCCCAAAAAGAACAACACCGCGCTGACCTGAACAAGCCGAAGAAAGCTGGCGTCATTCAGCGTGCTGCGGCGACCAGCCCCATACACGCCACCGCAATCCAACGGCATGACCGTGAGTACCAATCCCGTTGCCAACAGCGTCATTCCGGGCAACATCTGTGACATCACATGGAAATCGCGCGCGGTGGGCCGGCTCATCAGCAACCCGACCCCGGCGATCATCGGGCCGGCGATCAGGAAGATCCGCGGCCCGATGCGGGCGGCAGCGCTGCCGACGGGGCGGGCGAAAAGAAACGAAAGAACGGGGATGGGCGCGGTGGTCAACCCGGCCGCGGTAGCCGAATAGCCGACGATCTCTTGGGTGTAGAGCGTGACGGCCAACCGAGCTCAGCGCCAGCCCTCCGTAGACGAATGCGGTGGCGAGGTTGCCGCCCGCGAAGGCGCGGTTGCTGAATAGGCGCAAGGGCAACATGGCGTGCTGTGCGCGGCGCTGCCACCGAACGAATGCGATCAATGACCCACTGATGAAGGTCCAATCCGCCGTCGAGGTCGCGTGTCATGGCAGGAACCGCCAAGTTCACCACGGTGCTGTCGACGAAGGCCACCATCGACACCGTCACCACCATCACACGGCTTGCCGGCGCGGCGTCGCGGACTTTCATTGCCCGGTCGTGGTTACTGATAGGGCGCCGGCTCGACCCTCTCAGAAACGCGCAGATCGCGGGGCGCGGTCACGCCGGGACGGTCGGCGTCGACGACGTCGTGGTATTCGGGGTTGTCGGCGATGAAGTCGGCGACGAATCCGCAATAGTTCGAGATTTTGTCGCCGCGCCTACGCAGATCATCGAGGACGCTGCGGACCAACTGCGCACCGAGGCCCTTGCCGCGGAATGCGGGCTCGATCGCCGTGTGACGGATGACGACGCGGCCCCGAATCCGCTTGTACACCACGACTCCGACTACCCGATCGTCGACGACGCCCTCGTAGCAGCTCTCGGCTTCGTTATCGGTGATTCGCATGACTGAACTCACGAAGGGTCTGTCTCCTCTACGGACTTGGGGCTGCCCGATCCGAGGTTTCCGTCAACCCGGGTGGATGGTCATCACCCTCACCCGGGTGAATCTGATCTAGCCGACGGCCACCTCGTCAGCTGTCGGTCCTGATGACCGCCCCGCTGGGCTCGCGGCCCGCGACGACTTGTGCCAGGGCTGAGGCAGCGTGAGCCAGTCCGTACGTCCGCGGGGTCGGCACGTGTAGCCGCTGTTCGTAGAGCAGCGCGGCCAAGGAATCGAGTCGAGCACCGTCGGAACGGACGTAAACAGCCGTGACGTTGATGCCGCGGGTGGATTCGGGTGGGTCGGGGGTGATGGTCGCCAGCCGGCCACCATCGGCAAGCGCGGTCATTGCGTTGGCAGCGCCCCCGCGGGCGGCGTTCGCGACAGCGTCGATATGTCCCTCCGCCAACACCTTTGCGTGTTGCGGCCACATCGGATCGCGGTAGTCGAAGATCTCGCGTGCGCCATACCCCCGGACCCGGTCCGCGCTGCGCGGACCGGCGGTGGCGAGCACGTCGACCCCGCGCAGCGCAGCCAGTTGGACAATGAGGCCACCGGTGATGCCGCCGGCGCCGTGAACAAGCAACGTTTCTCCGCCGCAAAGAGCCAACGCCTCGTCGACCACTTGTCCGGCGGTCAACGCGGGCACCGGAAAGACTGCCGCAGTGTCCCACGAGACCGCGGAGGGTTTGTGGGCCAGCGCTTCGACCGGCGCGATGACAAACGGCGCCCACGTTCCTTGGTCGCGCAGGGGCGCGACGTGACACAGCACCTCGTCGTCCGTACTGAAGTCGTTCGAGCGGGCACCGATGGCCTTGACGACTCCGGCCGCCTCGACGCCGAGCGCCATCGGCGGCGAAACGCCAACGTCCCAATCGCCGGTGCGAACGATGTTGTCCCAGTTGCCGATCCCGGCGCTACGGACCTCGATGAGTGCCTCGTCCGCTGCCAACGGTCGCGGCTCCTCCACTTCGAGGATCTCCACCTGGGCGCCTAACGCGCGGATTCCCGCTACCCGCATGGGACCGCTCCAGGAGCGACGGCCGCGAAGGACTCCTCGGCCAGCAGCAGATCCCAAACCTGGTTGACCGTCGGATGCGGCGCGACAACATGGCGGAGCAGACTGACCGGAATCTTCGCAACGACGGCCAGGGTGGCGGCTTGGGCCAGTTCCGAGAACTGCGGACCGACGAACGTCGCACCGAGCAGTGTGTCGGTGTCGGCGTCGATGACCACCTTGGCCCATCCTTCGAAGCCATCGCGGTAGAGGGCCAGAAACCGCAGGGTGCCGGGATAACCAGCAATCCGCGTCCGTACCCTGAATCCCTGCACACGAGCCTGACTTTCGGTGAGGCCGACCCTGACCAATTGCGGTTCGGTGAAGATCACTTGCGCGATATTGCCCGCATCACGGGCCACCAACTTGTCCTCGTCGAGGTGTAGCCCGGCCGCCACGGACGCGATGATCTCGGCGACCAGACGGCCGTGGTAGGTCGAGATGTGCGACAGTCTCGCGCGCCCCGTGGTGTCACCAAGGGCGTAGAGCCAACCGCCGGTGACGCCGACCGCCTGAAGGTGATCATTCACCTGAATTGGCTGGCCGCTTTGCAGACCAACGGACTCCAGTCCGATATCGTCGGTGTTGACGCACCGTCCGGCGGCCAGGACGATCTCGTCCACCTCGATAGTCCTGTCGTTGAACGTCGCCGTGACGGGCCCGCCCGCCACTGGGCGGGCGACCGACGACAACTGTGTCTGAAAGTGTATTTCGACCCCTTGGCTTCGCAGCGACTCCGCGACGAGTTCACGAGCCTCGGGTTCGCAGCCGTCCAACAGCGCATCGTCGCGTACGAGATGCGTTACAGCCGAGCCGAAACCGCGCAGTATGGTCGCGAATTCGACGCTGACCGGGCCGCCACCGACAACCAGCGCGCGGGGCGGCACTCGTGTCATGGTGACCAGGTCCCGATTGGTCCACGGGCGTGCCTGCACCAGCCCAGGTATCTCCGGCATATACGGACGCGTGCCGGTCGCCACGACCACCGCGTGGCGCGCAACCAAGATGGTCTCACTGTGATCGGCTTGCGTCACGTGCACTGTTCGTTTGCCGCGCAATCGGCCGATCCCATGAAACACGGCTACCCCGGATTGGCGCAGTGACGCCGTTCGGTCTTGGTCCGAGAGATGCTCGATGAGCCAGTCGCGTTTGGCGAAAACAGCGGACACGTCGAAGCAGTCATCCGAGATCGCCTCTCGCACACCGGGAACGGCCTTCGCGAGATTCAACACCTCGATCGAGCGCAGCAGTGACTTACTCGGATTGCAGCCCCAGTAATGGCACTCACCGCCGACCAGACGATCCTCGACGAGTGCTACGGCAAGCCCGGACGATGCGAGCTTCCGCACGGCGGCCACCCCGCCGACCCCGTCGCCGATGACGATGACGTCGAGTTCCGTGTCGCTCACATTCATCCTTCCGGTTCGGATCAGCCGTATCTCACTGTGGCTCAACCTTCCGCGCCGGTCATCACCCCACCCGCATGTTCACCCGGGTTAGTGCAAGCCAAGCTCGCGGGCTCGGATCACCGCCGCGCTGCGGCTCTCGACGCCCAGTTTGCGGTAGACGGCGCGCTGGTGGGTTTTCACGGTGTTCAGCGACACGTAAAGCCGCTGACCGATTTCGCGGCGCGACAACTTGGTCGCCAGCAGCCCGAGCACCTCATGCTCTTTGGCGGTCAGCTCCTCTGCGAGCGTGGCGCCGTTACGCGGGCTCGTCTCGACCGCCTTCGGGCGGCGCGCCGCGCTGAGTGACTTGGCAACGATGCCGCCGTCGGCACAGCCGCGCAGTAGCATGGCCGCCTCGTTGCGACTGGCTCGGCGTTTCGCATGCTCGCCGCGGCGTCCGAGAATCTCGGCCCGGATCAACAGCGCGTTGGCCACTTCGAGGACTCCTGCGCCGCGCCGGGCCAACCGGACGGCGATGTCGGCGGCTTCAGCGGCTGCGTCCGCGTCGCCACGCACATCGAGGATGATGGCTGTGACAAGCGACGCCATCATGTCCGCGAAGTGCTCCTCGGCGGCCAGATCCTTGGTGCTGCCGGTCGTACGGCGGATTAGGTCTTCGGCATCGGCCAGCTGCCCTTGGCGGGCCGAGATCATGGCGAGATAGCCCACCGCGTAGCGGTGCGCGAGCTGATGACCGAATTTCTCGGCCAGTGACGCCGCTGCGCGGAATGCCGCCTGGGCGTCGTGCGTGCAGCCTGAGTAATACAGCGAAGCTCCGTATACGCAATACGCAATCGGCCCATCCACCGGCGCATCGCCGAGGTCGAGGCTGGCGCCCCGTCGCGCTGTATCGAGGGCTGCAGCAAGGTCACCGGACTTGAAACGGTGCAGCGCGCGCAGCACGACGAGCTTTGCATCGACGTTGTCGACATCAGTGGTATCGCCCGCGCGCAGGGCCTGCACCGCGTCGATCCAACGGCCCGCGTCCTCGACGCGGCCCCAGCCCAACGCGATCCATGCCCTGGCCATGCTCAACTGCGCGTTACCTGACACGGTTCCGACCGGCAGCGCGTCCAGCCAGCTCGACACCGTCGACAGACGGCCGATGTTGAACGTGGTGGCCCAATTGGTGGCGATCAGGTCTGCCGCGCCGGGCATGTCACCGGCAGCCACGAGGTGCTGTACGGCCTCGTCGATGAGGCCCTCGTCTGCGAACCAAGCTGCGGCCCGTTGATGCAGGATCGGGATCAAAGTCGGCTCGCTACAACGTAATTCGGTCCGCAGCAAGTCGTTGAACAGTTGGTGATATCGGTACCAGCGCCGTGAGACATCCAAGGGCATCAGGAACAGGTTGTCCCGCTCGATGGTTTCCAGCACCGACGCGCAGCCACTCGTTTGCAGCACCGTGTCACACAGCGGCCCACTCAACCTGTTCAGCAGCGAGGTCCGCAGCAGAAAATCGCGGATGTGAGGTGGTTTGCCGTCGAGTACCTCGGCGACGAAGTAGTCGACGATGTGACGATTGTCGCCGGCGAAGTCCTCGATGAACGCTGCTGCATCGGCGCGGCCTGCCAACGAGAGGCCTGCGAGGTATAGGCCGGCCGCCCATCCCTCCGTACGGCGGAACAGGAGTTCGATCTGCGCGTCGGACAATTTGAAACCGAGCACACCGTCGAGCAGATCCGCGGCTTCGCCTTCGTGAAAACGCAGCTCTTCGGCACGTAGCTCCAGCAGCTGCCCGCGGGCCCGAAGCCGCGCCAACGGCAGAACGGGATCCGAGCGGGTGGCAATCACGAGTCGGAGTACCTGCGGCATCCGTTCGACGACGAAGCCCACCTGCTCGTGCACGGTCCGATCCTCGACAACGTGATAGTCGTCCAGGATCAACGCGATTTCGTTGTCGATGGCCGCCAGCTCGTCGAGCAGGGTGGGCAGAACCACCCGTCGAAGGTCGGCGCCCATCGTGATGAGCTCGACCGCACGCGGAGCCACGCTCGGGTTGGCTTTGTTCAGCGCCGTGACCGCACAGGCCCAGAATCGGGCCGGGTCGTTGTCGGAAGCATCGAGGGACACCCAGCCGCACCGAGGGCGATCATCGGCGCTGTTCACCCATTGCGCCAGAAGCGTCGTCTTACCCCAGCCCGCCGGTGCACTGAGCAACGTCAGCTTGGGGGACGGGTCCGCAGAAAGCTTCTCGATGAGGGCTGCTCGTTCGATGAGCTGAGCACGGATGGCAGGGGGCGACGATTTGGCGGCAAGCAGCACCGCCGGATCGCCGCCATCAGCGGCGGTGACGCACGGTAGATCAGTAGTCTTCGTGCTGCCACCGACTAGCATGTTTAAAAACGCTAATCGCGGCATCTCGCCGGTCGTGGGCCAGTTGAGTGCGTCGACATTGGGCCAGTCGCCCCATTGCCGCGAGGAGAGGACCGAACAGTCCATCCTCCAGCCGGTTGACTGGTTGGTTACTGCTTTAACTGGAAGTCCAGTAGCGCGACCGGCATGTGCGGGTCGAGGGGAACGGCATCACATTCGCACGTTATCGCTGATGTGCCGCCGGTATCCGAGTTGCGCGCCGTCAACTCGACCACTAGCCGCAGTTCCGTCGGCTCGGTGATGCCCAGTCCCACCACACGGATGGTCGGCAGCTCGCTGAGCATGTCGAGTCGCATCGGCACCACCCTCATCGGGTGGCTGCCTTCGGCGACGGAACTCAGTGCGATGTTGCCGCTGTCGGCGAGTAGGAGGTCGTTCGACAGCGCCTTGCCTGTCAGGGTGATCGAGATCTCGCCGCCCGACTGGGCCGGGTGGGCAGCCACTGTCGTGGTGGCCCCCGTCAGGACGAGCTCACGGGTTTGTTCACGCCATCGGTGGGCAACGGTGTCTTCGAACCGTTTGGCGTGCAGTTCCTTTCGATCCTCGAGTTCCGCTTCGGGCACAGGTTCGAGCAACTGTTGCCCGGGTGCGCGGAACATCGTGAGGACGAAGCTACAGGCGATGTCGTCGCGGTTGTTCGCGTCCCGATAGTGGATCAGGTCGCCGCCCGGCGCCCAGAACGCGTCTCCCGCGCGCAGGACGCGTGGCGCCTGCCCTTCGAGTTCGAACAGCATCTCACCGTCAATCATGTAGCCGAAAGCCGGACCGCTGCGAACCCGATGTGGGGGATAGCCGGGGGAGCCGGGCGGATGTTCGATGAGAACGGTCAGCACATGAGCATCCGCAGGAATCCACGGTGGTCGCACGTCCTGCACGACGCTGATACTTGATTCCGATTGTGACTCAGGCATGTTGCGCGGCGATCCAGTCCGCGTACCGCGTGGTGTAGATGGTGGCGTTCTCGTCGGGGGCGAGGGTGTGATCATCGATCACCGCACCGAAGTATGGCGCCCGGGCGTCGGTGACGACCCGACGGGGATCGGCGTTGGCGGCGAGCGCGGTGCGGACGAAGTCGTCCATCCCGATGGCTTCGGGGCCGGCGACTTCTGTGACTCCGTTGGTGGGCTGCCCGACTGCTGCGCTGGCGACGGCGGCGGCGACATCGTCGGCGGCGATCGGGCGGAACAACGCGTGCGGCAACCTGACGATGTCTCCGTCTGTCGCGGAATCGGCCAAGCCGATCGCGAATTCATAGAACGGAGTTGCGCGCACAATCGAATAGGGCTGGCCCGACTTCGTGATGAGGTTCTCCTGGGCGGCTTTGGCTGTGTTGTAACCGCTGTCCGGCATGATCTGCGCGCCGACCACCGACAGCGCGACGTGGTGTTTGACTCCCGCGTTCCATTCGGCGGCAAGCAGGTTTTTGGTCGTCGTGGTGAAGAAGTGCATCACGGGTTCGTCGTCGAATACCGGTGAATCGGCGACGTCGACCACGACATCGGCGCCTGCGAGGGCGGTGGCAAGGCCTTCGCCGGTGAGTGAATCGACACCCGACCGGCGCGAGGATCGGATCACGTTGTGGTCCTGCGCGTTCAGAATGGCCGCGACTTTGGAGCCGATGAGCCCGCGACCGCCAATGACCACGATCTTCATGAGGAACCCTTCAAAGGTTGGATTTGACTCGGACCTAGGACGGCATAGGCTGCGGCCGCGCTGGCTGCGGAGAAGACGCTGTAACTGAGCGGTGATTCCGCGCCGAGGGATACAGCCATCGCTGTGCCGAACACGATGAGCACCAGGCATGTCGCCGCGCCGACGAGTTCCGGTCGCCAGCCGGTCAGAAGCAGGACCGCCAGGATCGTCTCGGTGGCGGTGGCAACCCACACGATGACAGTCAACAACCATCCGGAAGCGAACGGAACAAGTTGGTGGGCATAGTCGGCAAACGCGCCCATGCTGCCCCAGCTGCCCTGCCCGAACGGCTTCCACCAACCGAATCGGTCGGCGACAGCGGACAGAAACGCCGCCGCGAGTGACAGCCGAAGTGCTGTCCGGACTACCGCGATCGATTCAAGTTTGCCCCGACGTTTCTCGTCGTTAGCGGTGCGGCTCATTGTCGGCGGTGTCGTCGGTGGTAAGCGGACTGTCGCCGGTGTCGATCAGGAAAACCGCGAGCAGTTCAGCGGGTTCGGTGGCGCTGGCGTTCTCACTGATCGTGTGGTGCGCGCCGGGGGCTTCGCTCCAGGTCTCGCCGGCGTGATAGACACGAGCGGGTTCACCCTCGAGTTGGCTGCGGATCGCTCCGGAGATCACGTAGGCCATGATGAACGCCGACGGCGCGTGGTGGTGCGCGGCGCTCTTCCCACCGGGCGGATAACTGACCGTTACCGCTTGAAGCGATTTGCCGGGAATGTTGGTCGGCTGCTCGAAAACCGCACGGACAACGGGGCTTTGACCAGGGTTCGGAGGCGCCGGCTCGGCCGAGGCGGCAGGAGCGAGTATCCCGCCCGCGACCATCGCGGCGAGTAGTGTCTTCAAGGTCATCTGTCGGTTGTTTCCCTTCACTCGGCGGCCGCAGGCTCGGCCTCGGATTGCGGCTGGACGCTGACGAGTTCCAGGCCCAGATCGCGCACCCGGTCGAGCAGTCCGTAGAGCTGTGACTGGTCGCGGATTTCGCCGGTGAACACAGTTTCCCCCGCGCGGGACTCGAGGTGCATACCTTCAAGAGCGGATCCAAGTCGCTCGCTCACACGCCCTCGAATGCAGATCTGGTACATGGTCGGCTGCACTTACCCTCCGCTCGCTCTGTCGAGCCAGCATTCGCCGAGTGCGGGTGAGTCGTCATCACCCGGGCATCCAATTCACCCGGGTGAGGGCAGAACCGCGGGTCAATCGCTGTCGACGTCCAATTCCTCACGGGCCACCCTGTAGAACGACGTTCCGTCGTGGGGGCTGCCGCTGATCTGACCGCGGTGCCGCCTGGGCAACAGCGGGGGATCCTCGGTGTAGCCGACCTCGGGCTCCTCGGCGGCGAGGCGGCTGTCCAGCGTCAGGTTGTCATCAGGGGAGATCCAGCGCAGCGGCGCGTCGACCACGATGTCCCCGTCGTCGTTGCGCACCTCGTCGGAATCCAGGGATTCGCTGGGCCCCAACGTGCCATCCGGCCTGATGTCGTCGTAATCGCCGTCGATCATGATGCTCCTGACGTTTACGCGCGCCCTGCGGGTGGGCCGCGT
The DNA here is from genome assembly GCF_001667505.1 of Mycobacterium sp. ACS1612. Lineage (GTDB taxonomy): Bacteria > Actinomycetota > Actinomycetes > Mycobacteriales > Mycobacteriaceae > Mycobacterium. The sequence goes on along the minus strand of NZ_LZHZ01000074.1, from coordinate 100,326 downwards.
CTCTACCTGTTGTCAATGCCGTCCGGTCCCGTTTTCGTGCCGTCCACTCGGAATTGACGCAAAGCACGGACTTTTTAGTCCCTCAGGCTATCCCTGGACGGCGGGCTGCGGCGGTGCGGACTCCGCGCTACCGGCTTAACTGTCCCCGATCTAGGCCTGCTCGTTGCTAATCACGATGGCAGAACTGTGAGGACTAATCCGTCCTTTATGGTGTTGGGGTCCGATCTTGACCGCACATCATCGAGACGTAGCCGTGATAGCTCCAGCGAAAGGACGACTCAACGTGGCAACTGTGGCCGTCGTCGCGCATTCACGTGCGGGACACACCTGGCGCATGGCCGAGGCGGTCTGCGACGGTGTGCGCACCGCTGACGCGCGGGTGTATCCCATTCGGATTGACGAGGATGGAACTGTCGACGAGACCGGCTGGACTGCGCTGGCCGCCGTCGACGGCGTCATCTTCGGCTGCCCCACACACATGGGCGGACCGTCCTGGCAGTTCAAACGCTTCGCCGACACCTCGCTCCGGGTATGGCGGGACACCGCCTGGCGCGACAAACTTGCAGGCGGCTTCACCAACTCGACCGGCATGAGTGGCGACAAGTTCTCGACGTTGACCTACCTCTGGACGTTGGCGATGCAGCAGGGCATGGTGTGGATCGGCTCCGGCATGAAACCCGCCCTCGCATACGACAAGGCCGCGCCCCGCGAAAGCATGAACTACATCGGTGGCTACGGCGGGGCGATGGCCACCAACCCGTTCGACGACCCGAAGGCCATGTCACCGGCGGACCTGGCCACCGCGGCGGCGTTCGGGCAGCGATTCGCCACCTTCCTGATCGCCGGGAGCACCCCGAACACCCCTTATGTCGACTTCACCAAGCCGTAACAACAGCAACTACCTGCGGCGATGCTGCGGCGTAGTCTTGATAGCGCTTTTTCAGGGAGATGACGCGATGAACGGCAGCGCCGACGCGGGTAGCGATCACGAGCACTGACATGGACGCGAAGAGCGGATCCCAGGACTCGGTCGTGGGATTGGATCTGCACCTGGATCGCCCGGGTGGGCGGGTGCGTGAGGGTGTGATGGACGCGATTCGCGACGCGATCCGTTCGGGACGACTGGTGCCGGGCATCCAGTTGCCGTCGAGTCGCGCGCTGGCCGCCGACCTCGGTGTCGCGAGAAACACCGTCGCCAGTGCCTACGCCGAACTTATCGCCGAGGGCTGGCTGACATCACAGTACGGTTCGTGCACATTGGTAGCCCCGCGTGCGGCCGCAGTGCTGCCTCCCGCCGCTGCGCCGCGGACGCGCTGGAAGCAGCCCCAGTTGGACCACGATCTGCGTCCGGGGCATCCGGACCTGTCCTCGTTTCCCCGCACCGAGTGGAGTCGTGCGGTCAAGCGCGCGTTGAACGTTGCCCCGTTCGAGGCGTTTGGGTATACCGACCCGCAGGGCCGGTCAGAACTTCGCAACGCCCTCGCCGATTATCTTGCCCGCGCTCGAGGGGTCCGGGCCCGACCGTCCAACATCGTCATCTCCAGCGGCGCCGCTGAAGGATTGAGCCTCGTGGCACGCGCACTGGCAGACGACGGCGTCGCTGCCGTTGCCGTCGAGGCCTTCGGCCTGTTCACCCAATGGCCGTCGCTGGCCCGCGCGGGATTACGCTGTCCGCCACTGCCAGTGGACGGCCATGGCGCTGACGTGACGGCGCTCGACGAGATGGCCGACGCGGGCGGGGTGCTGCTCACGCCGTCGCATCAGTTTCCGCTTGGCGTACCGCTGCATTCCGAGCGCCGTGCTGCGGTCGTCGATTGGGCGCGACGCACCGGCAGTGTGATCATCGAGGACGACTACGACGGCGAATTCCGCTACGACCGCAGCCCCGTTGGCGCTCTGCAGGGCATCGATCCCGGCCGCGTCATCTACATGGGGACGGCGAGTAAGTCGCTGGCGCCGGGGCTTCGACTCGGATGGCTCGTGTTGCCGGACAGACTCGTTGATGCGGTGCTTCGGCAGAGGGGCGAATTCGAGGAGACGTGCAGCTTCGTCGACCAGTTGACGATGGCCGAGTTCATCTCCTCCGGTTGCTATGACAGACACATCCGCACCATGCGCGCCCAATACCGCCGCCGCCGTGAGCAACTCGTCTCCGTAGTGGCCCGGTCGTCACCAACGACTTCCGTGGCGGGAATGCCCGCCGGTCTGCAGGTGATGCTCGAACTCGCTGACGCGGAGGAGAGCGCGTTGTGTCGCGAGCGCGCGTGGCGACGGCTCGGCGTGGAGGGGCTTCATCGGTATCGCCATCCCGATGCCTGCAGCAACCGGAACGGCTTGGTGGTCGGGTTCGCTGCGCCCGCGCCAAGCGCATGGTCGGCAGCCTTGGATGCCCTGATTCGACTGCTGCCCTGAGACGGCGGACGCGTAACGCCGAAATGCCGTCCTCACCCGGGTGATTCGGTGATCGGGGTGACGACAGCTCACCCCGCGAGGCTGCAGGCTCATGACGCCACGCACGCGTCGTCGTAAGAAGGAGCCGGCTATGACCGAAACCATGCAGACCACAGAGGATCTAGCGATACTCACGAAGCTCAACGAGGACTACATCCACTCCGACCAATTCAGCGATGTCAAGCGTTTCAGTGAGTTCCTCGCTGAAGACTTCCTCATCCAAACGCCTGGCGTCACCCGGAATCGCGAAGAGTACCTCTCCTACATCGCAAAGCCCCGTCCCTTCAAGGATCTCGCGGTGCACGACGTCAACATCCGCATCCTCAGTGACGTTGCATTGATCCACGCTCGCGCCACATACACCATGCTCGCCGACGGCGTTCATCAGGAAGCGCTGTATACGGACACCTATCAGAAGCGTGACGGCGGCTGGGTCTGTGTCGCAGCCTGCGCGATCGCTCCTGGCGCCTGACCCCTCCGAACAGGAAGCTACACATGCGTTTTCAGGCCAAGAAGGTCATCGTGGTCGGCGGGAGTGCCGGCATGGGACGACAGGTCGCGATCGATGTCGTCGATCACGGTGGCAGCGCGGTGATCATCGGCAGCTCGATCGACCGTGTCGACGACACCGTGGCCGAGCTGACTGACCGGCGGGGTCAAGCGTGGGGGATCGCCGCCGAACTGACCGACCGCAAAGCCGTCGCCGATGTACGACGCACCCTCACAGAGCAACACCGCGACGCAACCCTGCTGGTCAACGCGGCGGGATTCTTCATCCCCAAAGCGTTTCTCGAATACGACGCCAAGGACTACGACTCCTACATGGAGATCAACTATGCCCTGTTCGTCCTCACACAGTCCGTCGTCGAGGGCATGATCGCCCGCGGCGAAGGCGGTTCCATCGTCAACATCGGCAGCATGTGGGCCCATCAGGCCATCGGCGTGACCCCGTCAGTCGGGCACTCGATGCAAAAAGCAGGGCTGCACGCGCTCACCCACAACCTCGCCATCGAGCTTGCCAAGCACAAGATCCGCGTCAACGCGGTGGCGCCTGCGGCCGTCAAGACGCCCGCTGTCGAGAAATGGATTCCGAAGGACGAGATCGACGCCACGCTCGAGACGTTCGCACCGCTTCATCCCCTCGGACGAATCGGCACACCGGCCGACGTCGCCAATGCCATCACCTTCCTGCTGTCCGAGCAAGCAAGTTGGATCACCGGCGCGATCCTCAATGTCGACGGCGGTGTGATGGCAGGCCGGAACTGACTGACGGAGGAATCACGATGGCACACGATATTTTGCGTGCGGGCGGCCCGCCCGCCAAGTCAGTCGGCCGAGACGAAGGAAAGTCGGTGTTCCTCGGGACGATCGGGGTGCGCCACATCCTCGACAACGTTGCGGCAGAGGGGCGCTTCTCCGTGCTGGAGCATCCGATGTCACCGCGCGCGCTGGCGTCGGCGCTTCATCGCCACCGTAACGAAGACGAGTACAGCTGGATCATCGAGGGACGGGTCGGCGCCCTGCTCGGCGACCAGGTGATCTACGGCGGACCAGGCGACTTCATCTTCAAGCCACGGGGGCAGTGGCATACGTTCTGGAATGCAGGCGACGAACCCGCCCGCATTCTCGAAATCATCTCCCCCGCAGGCTTTGAGCGGTTCTTCGACGAGCTTGCCGCCTTCGGCGGCGTGGAGAAGATACCGACCGGGGCCCTCGACGAACTCTGTGCCAAATACGCACTCGAGATGGATGTACACAGTGTTCCCGCACTATGCGAACGCTTCGACGTGAAGTTCCCCGGTGAAGAAATATGACGACGCAGGGCGCCCACGTCCAGATGGTGCCGGGATCCGACGAGCTGATCACCAACCGCCTGCGACTGCGCCCATGGACGGGTGACGACACCGACGCCGCTTTGACGATCTTCGGCAGCCAGGAAGTCGCGCGCTGGCTCACCCCGGCGATTCCGCGGGTGGTCGATCGCGACGATATGCGGCGGCTGCTGGCACGTTGGATCACCGAACACGACGAAGCGGGACGTTCATTGGGGCACTGGGCGGTCGAGAGGCGTGAGGATGGCCGCATCATCGGAGCGGTCTCCCTGCTGCCATTGCCACCCGGCTGCACCGACCTGGAAATCGGCTGGCAGCTCGCACCGGCGGCCTGGGGGCATGGCTACGGAGCGGAAGCGGGTCATGCGGTGGCGCATCAGGCTTTCGCCAACGGGATATCCGAGGTGTTCGCCGTCGTTCGACCGGGCAACAGCCGCGGCGTCGCCACCGCACGGCGCGTCGGAATGGAGTGGGTCGGCGAGACCGACAAGTACTACGGCCTCACCCTACAGATCTATCGACTCACCGCCGCCGATCTGGACTATCCTGAACTCGCTGCGGGCGTGCGCCTTTGACATCGCATCACTTCGATATTCGTCGTGCGGTCCGCGACCCTCGACTCAACATCGCAGACGTCTATCTGTTCGACGCCGCGCCGGATCGCACGGCGATGGTGATGACCTGTTGCACCGAGGCTACGCTGTCGGCTTCTGCGGCATTCCATCCGGCCGCGCTGTACGAATTCCGATTCGACACCACCGGCAATGGCCGCGACGACACCGCGTTTCAAGTTCGCTTCACCGACCCGGTCGACGGAAGCGAACCTGGACGTCAAGAGTTCACGGTGCACTATGTGACCGGCGCCGATCTCGCCGCCGAACCCGCCCATCTCGTCACCGGGAAACCGGTGTACTCCTCGGAATTGAACACTGTCCGGCGCGTCGGGACGGTCGACGGTTTCGCCGGCCTGGTCGGCGATACGTGGGCCGCCGACCGCTCTGCGGTGTCGGCCCTGCTCAATGCGTTCTACGAGGAACGGTGCTTCGACGACGCCGCGTACGCGGCGCGGCGTAACCACTTCAGTCGGCGCAACGTCATGGCGATCGCGTTGGAAGTGCCGAACGCATTGATAGGCGATGGTCAGGTAGCGATGTGGTCGTCGATCAGCCTGTGCGGACGAACGGTCAGAGCGCAAGTATCGCGTTGTGGGACACCCTTTTTCAGTCAATTGTTTCTGTCGGCATGGCGTCAGCCTCTCGTCGACCGCTACAACCAGGTCGGTCCTCTGCACGACATCAAATTGTTCGCCGGACCCGTTCGCCGCTTTGTCGCGGAATTCTCAGCGCTCGCGGGACTGGGGCGGCTCAGCGAACCCTACGCCATCGGGGTTGCGGCGCGACTGATCCCGGCGGTGCTGCCCTTCAGGCTGGGATCGGCTGCGACGTTCACCACCGAAGCCATCAACGGCCGCCCGCTGGATAACGATGCGTTCGGCGTGATGGCCAGCCTGGCGGCCGGAAGGTCATTCGGGGACGCGGCGGCTTCAGACGTTTCGCGAGTACTCGACGTGTTCCCGTATGTCGGCCCGCCCTACATCGCCAGACACCCAACCACACGCAAGGAGATAAAGCACCATGCCGACAGGAATCGTGTTGTTTCCCAACCCACAAGCACCCAATCACGTCGATGAGATGGTGGCACAGGCCACCCGCGCGCACGACGTCGGGGTCCGCCACGTCTGGTTGAGCCAGAACAACGACCACGATGCGATCGCGCTGGCCGCCGTGGTGGGTGCGGCCGTGCCGGGACTCGGTGTTGGCACATCGGTGGTGCCCATCAATCCACGACACCCGCTCATCATCGCGTCACTCGCGCAGACGGCACAGGCCGCCTCGCACGGGAAATTCAGTCTCGGCCTCGGTTTGGGCGGGCACGAACCGGAGCGGCAGGCGTTCGGGACGTCATGGCCGAACGCGATCAACCGTCTTCGCGAGCACCTGATGGTGCTGAGGTCGGTCTTCGACACAGGAGCAGTGAACTTCAGCGGCAACGAGATCACCGCACAGCCCACATGGCCGGTGAGCGTCGCCGGGGGTACGCCCGTCCCGGTGTACGTAGCCGCAATGGGTCCAAAAGCATTGCAGGTCACCGGCGAACTGGCCGATGGCACGATGCCGTACCTCGCCGGTCCGCGGACCATCGCAGAGTTCATCGAACCGACCATCGCGAAGTCCGCCGCGGACGCCGGCCGGCAGAAACCCAGGATCATCGCGCAGGTGCCTGTCATCGTGTCGGACGACGTGGACGCGGCAAAGGATTTCGCAGCGCAGCGGTTGAGCTTTTTCGATACCATCCCGTCCTACCAAAAGGTGATTGCGCGCGAGGGAATCGCGGGCGCAGCAGACCTTGCCGCGGTTGGTTCGGCCGAATCGGTCAGGCGTCAGTTGCAACGCTATCTGGATGCCGGGGCCACGGATGTGGTGGTGAGCGGACTCGCGTTCACGGATTCTGCTGCAGCCGAGAACCTCTGGGCGCTCGCGGCCACGTTCCCAGTATGAAATACGACGTCGTGGTGCTCGGCGCGGGTTCAGGCGGCTACGTCGCCGCCATCCGTGCCGCACAACTGGGTTTGTCGGTGGCCATAGTCGAAGCCCAGTACTGGGGCGGGGTGTGCCTGAACGTCGGGTGCATCCCATCCAAGGCGCTGTTGCGCAACGCCGAAATCGCACACCTGCTGCGGACTGACGCCGAGAAGTTCGGTATCGAAGGCGACACGAAGATGCGCTACGACGCAGCCTTTGACCGCTCCCGCCAGGTCGCGGTGGAGAGGGTGCGCGGACTGAGATTTCTCATGCGCAAGAACAAGATCGACGAATTCGAAGGCAAGGGAACGTTCGTCGACCGGCACACCATGCGCGTTACTGGCCAGGACGTCGACACCCGGATCGGCTTCGACTCGGTGATCATCGCCACCGGCGCCACGCCGCGACTGCTGCCCGGCACGACCCGCGGGCCCAGGGTGCGCACCTACACCGAACAGATCATGTCGCGCGAAGTGCCGACCTCGATCGCCATTATCGGCGCGGGTCCCATCGGCATGGAATTCGCCTATCTGCTCGCCAATTACGGCGTCGACGTGACCGTGATCGAGGCGCTGCCCCGGGTGCTGCCCAACGAAGACGCCGACGTGTCCAAAGAGATCGCCAAGGCCTACCGCAACCTCGACGTCAGCGTCCTGGTCGGTACGCGCATCGAGGAGCTGACCGAAACCGGCGATGCCGTCACCCTCACCCACCGTAGCCCCGGTGCAGCCGAGGCGGACAGCCTGACTGTCGACGTGGTGTTGCAGGCCATCGGGTTCGCGCCCAGGACCGCGGGCTACGGGCTCGAGAACCTGGGCGTCGCGACCGACCCGCGCACCGGCGGCATCGTCGTCGACGACGTCATGCGAACCACCGCGTCGGGGGTATACGCCATCGGCGATGTCACCGCCAAGCTGATGCTCGCTCATGTGGCGGAAGCTCAGGGCATCATTGCCGCCGAAACTATCGCGGGCACACCGACATTGGGGTTATCCGACTACGCGATGATGCCGCGTGTTACGTTCTGTCAACCCCAAGTCGCCAGTTTCGGCCTGACGGAAGTGCAGGCGCGAGCCGACGCCGCGGCACGTGGTAGCGACATCGCGGTGGCCAAGTTCCCCTTCAGGGCCAACGGTAAAGCCCACGGTTACGGCGACGCCACCGGATTCGCCAAAGTCATCGCCGACCGCGCGCACGGGGAACTGCTCGGCGCACACCTGGTCGGCGCCGACGTCGCCGAACTGCTGCCCGAACTCACCTTGGCCCAACGCTGGGATCTCACCGTCGAGGAACTGGTCCGCAACGTTCACACCCACCCGACCTTGTCAGAAGCCTTGCAGGAAACCTTCCACGGCCTCACAGGCAAAATGATCAACTTCTGAGCTGCGCAGCGATGGACCCAATCGTCCACAACTGACACAGCGCAACCGGTAGTGTCACGCCGGTGACCAGCGGGGAGCGTCCCACCCGACGCCGAACGACCGCGCGCGGGGAAGCCACCCGCGTCCGGATCATCTCCTCGGCCGCCGATCTGATGTACATCCGCGGCGTCAATGCTGTCACTCTCGACGACGTGCGCGCTGCGACCGGCACCAGCAAGTCCCAGCTGTACAAACATTTCCCGGGCGGCAAACCCGACCTCGTGCGCGAAGTGGTGGCGTGGCGCGCTGAGCAAATCCTGGCGCGCGAAGAACAGCGCTTGGAGCGGTTGAAGTCGATGAGCGGTCTGCGGCGATGGCGCGACGCCCTGATTCAGGCCGCTGCCCTGCGGGGCGGTGCCTACGGTTGCGCGCTTGGCAATCTGGTGGTCGAGCTTTCCGATCAAGACGAGCACGCGCGCACCTCCCTGTCAGCGCACTTCGCGGCCTGGCAAGGGCTCCTGGCTGCCGGATTTCGGCGCATGCAGGACGACGGGACCCTGGTAGCAACGGCCGATCCCGACGCCCTGGCCACCGGGCTGATGGCCGCACTGCAGGGTGGTTACCTGCTGGCGCAGGCCGATCACGACGTCACCCCAATGGCCACCGCGCTCGACATGGCGCTGACCCACATCGAGACCCTGACCCGTCGTCCCAAGAAGAAGGCCAGACCACGCAAGACCGCCGCGAAGCGCTGAACCACCGATTGCGCCGATCCGTTGGTATGGGAAAGCGCGAGGCGTCGGTCAACGGGGCTAGGCGGATGGAGGCACAAGTGGTGAAGGCGGAGGTCGACGAGATCCTGGCGGCGCATCGACGGGCTGGGCGGTTCTTCGTGGCCGACGGCATCAGGTCGTTCGCTCTGGAAGCGGGCGACGGTCCGCCGGTGCTCTGCGTGCATGGGGTGCCCGCGTCGTCGTTTCTGTACCGCAAGGTGGTGCCCGAACTGGCCAGCCGGGGTCTGCGCGGCGTCGCGGTGGACCTGCCGGGGTTGGGCCTCGCGGACCGGCCTGTGGATGCGGACTACACGTGGAGCGGACTGGGGCGTTGGCTGACAGCGGCCATCGACGAACTCGCACTCGAACGGTGCCACCTGCTGCTGCACGACATCGGCGGTCCCGTCGGTTTCGAGGTGGCCAATGCCCTTCCCGACCGGGTGTTGTCGATGACGCTGCTCAACACGATCGGCGACGTGGCGAGCTTCCATCGCCCGTGGCCGATGGAACCGTTCGCGCACAAACTGATTGGCGAGGCGTGGCTGGCATCGCTGCGCCTTCCGTACACGTTCACGTCGATCATGCGGTTGGTCGGAGTCAGCAGGCAGATCCCCACTGCCGAACTCGAATGCTGGGTGCCCCTGCTGTTCGGCGATGACAACGGGCGTGCCTTCCTGAAGATCATGCGCGGCTTCGAACTCACCACCGCCAAACGTGATCTCTACGGGCAGATGTTGGGCGCCGCAAGGTATCCCATTCAGATCGTCTGGGGTTCGAAAGACACCATGCTGCCGTGGCGACGACACGGCGTCGCGCTCGAGCGCACCGCCCGCGTGAAGCAGTCAACGATGCTGCCTGCCAAACATTTCGTGCCGGAGGACTTTCCCGGAGAAGTCGCCGACGCCATCCAGCGGCTGGCGAGGAGGTGACATCGGCGACCAATCGTCTCTGCCACGTCACGCTCAGCGGTCGTGCTGTGATCGCGCCTTCCAGCTCATTCGTAGCAGTTATCGCGACCATAGGCTACGTCGATAGATCGCACGGGCGGTCCGGCAGCCAGGCAAGCTTGGATATGAGAACCGGCGACTGACACAGGCGAAAGCGATGGATGAACCCGATCTCGAAGATGTGAACGCATCCGACGGCGGCGGCCGATATGCATTTACGGCCCGATTGTGGGGCTCACTGGCCGCGCATCCCCCGCCGGGAGTCAAACTGCTCCAGCGATGGCGCAGCCCGCTGCGCGGACTGTGGTTGACGTCGACGTTGGGCTCGGTCCTGTTGGTGGCGTTGCCGGTGGTGATCATCACCGGGCTGCTGTCCTACATCGCCTACGGTCCTCAGTTCGGGCAGGCCATCCCCGGTGACGTCGGCTGGCTCAAACTGCCCACATTCGACTGGCCCACCAGGCCGTCGTGGCTGTACCGATTGACGCAAGGTCTGCACGTCGGGCTGGGGCTCATCCTCATCCCGATCGTTCTGGCCAAGTTGTGGTCGGTCATACCGAAGTTGTTCGCGTGGCCGCCAATACGCTCGATAGCCCAACTCCTGGAACGGGTTTCGCTGGTGATGCTGGTCGGCGGGATTCTCTTCGAGATCATCACAGGCGTTCTAAACATCCAATACGACTACATCTTCGGGTTCAGCTTCTACACCGCTCACTACTACGGCGCGTGGGTGTTCATCGCGGGATTCGTGGTCCACATCGCGATCAAGATCCCGCGCATGTGGGTCGGGCTGCGGTCACTGTCATGGCGAGAGGTGTTGCGCACCGACGTGGCGCACACCAGGCCTGAAGCATACGAACCCGACGGGCTGGCGGCCGCCGACCCGGCCCCGGCGACCATGAGCCGACGCGGCGCACTTGCGCTGATCGGTGGGGGCGCGGTGTTCATGGCGGTCATCACCGCGGGACAGACGGTGGGCGGGTTCACCCGTCGTGCTGCATTGCTGTTGCCCCGCGGCCGAACCCGCGGTGACGGGCCCAACGACTTCCAAGTCAACAGGACTGCGCTGCTGGCAGGCATCACGCCGGCGCTCACCGGCCAGCGTTGGCGGCTCACCCTGAAAGGCGGCCCCCACGACGTCGTACTCGACTGGGCGGCCTTACTGGCCATGCCGCAGCACAGCGCCCGACTGCCGATCGCGTGCGTCGAGGGTTGGTCGACAACACAAACATGGAGCGGGGTACGGCTGTCTGAGTTGGCTGCGCTGGCCGGTGTGGCGACGCCGGCCTCGGCGCACGTGACGTCGCTCGAACGCTTCGGGGCGTTCAACCGGGCAACGTTGCAGGGCAGCCAGGTAGGCGACTCCGACGCACTACTTGCGTTACGGGTCAACGGCGCCGAGCTTTCACCCGACCATGGCTACCCCGCGCGGATCATCGTCCCCGCCCTGCCCGGTGTCCACAACACCAAGTGGGTCTCGGCTATCACTTTCCGGGCGCGCGACGATGCGTAACGCCATCACGTGGTTCCGCAATGGCTACGGGGCGCACCCACTTCACTTGCTGGTGTTGATCGCCGGCTTCGCGTTGGCCGGCTATGTCGTGATCACCATCGGACCGTCGGCATTGTGGAACCGCCACGTGTGGTGGCAGTCGATCCTTGTGTGGTTCGCGGCGGCGATCATCGCCCATGACCTCGTGCTGTTTCCGATATATGCGACGGTCGACCGGCTGTTGTACGCCGCGCGCCTTCGACATCGCACACCGCGCGCAGCGCCCACGCACGTGCCGGTACTCAACTACGTGCGAGTGCCAGCCATCGGCGCTGCGCTGACACTGTTGGTGTTCCTGCCGGGCATCATCAAGCAAGGTGCGTTCACCTACTGGGCGGCCACCGGTCAGACGCAGGATCCGTTCCTCGGCCGCTGGCTGCTGCTCACCGCGGCCATGTTCGGTCTCAGCGCGATCGCCTACGCCGTCCGCCTCGTCATGGCTCGCACGCGGCCGACGGCCAGTGCGCCGAAACGGTAGAACCTCGGCCTGTCTTCTCAACTCCGCCAACTCAATCCGGCGCCCCGTTCTTCGCTGGTTCTGCAGGGTGACGACAGAACACCGGCTGGCGGCGACGACCGCCGCTCCGGCTCGGGCGACGTCAGCCAATCGTCGACGATTTGCCGGATCGGCAGATCTCTGCGTAGTTGCGAGGGAAACCAAGAGATTGGGCCGCCTGGTGCTTTTGCCCTAAATCATTCTGGATACCTATTCGCATCAATGGGAAACGTCACGACGTAAATAGTTCGAAACATATGGTGATGTCGAGCAAAATGTTGCTCGCGTCGCTCCGGCGCGAAAATTAGCCGCCGGTCGCTCCCGGGTTTCGAGAGCAAATTCTCAACCTTGGACAATTCTTTTGCCGAATTTGACCACTGGCGTTTTCATTAAATAGTCTCGACAGTTCGCCGGCGGAGCCAGTGTCGGGTAATTGCCACTGGTAAGCGGCATCGTTGCCATATCAATGGTTCCATGCGGTGGGAAGGCAGCAGGCGTCCAGGACGGTGTGAAACCAAGTTTGCCAAAGATGCACCAACTGTGTGCTGGCGATGAGCGCCATCCATCCGGCGAACGAGACAAGCATCACGTGGCTGGGAGTCGTTTCCCATAACTGGGAAACGACTGATACGTTGACCCGCATGTTTGCGGTGACTTGTCCAAGGGGGCACGCGCAGGCCTGACGATCACAGGGGGTTATTGTGACTGTCGACGTAGCGGCAGACTTTGCCGAACCGGCGGTTACACCATCGCTGGACCACGTCTCAGGAGGAGTCGTGGCGGCCGGTAGAGACCTACTGCACGTGCGTGGACTAGGCAGCTGTGGGTGGCAAGGACGACAACATTGGTTTTCAGCAGTCGCAATTCCAGACGCGTATCTGCATAGCCTGCGGAGCCGCTGTCGACTTGCCGTCGCCCTCATTTGGCCTCACGCTTGAGCCACAGAATTTCCCGTTTTCCCGCAAATAGAAACGCAGGCCTGCAAAAATTCGAACCCGGGTCTGCCAAGCCAGACGCTGACGAGAGGTAACTCTGACGTGGATCAACATCCCATTGCTGTCATCGGAATGGCCTGCAGGCTGCCTGGGGGAGTCAATTCCCCCGAGCAGCTGTGGGACGCGCTGATAGGCGGTGCGGACCTCGTCACGGAGATCCCCTCGGACCGGTGGGACGTCGACGAGTTCTACGACCCCGAACCGGGTGTGCCGGGCAGGTCGCCCTGCAAGTGGGGCGGGTTCCTGGACGACGTCGCCGGCTTCGATCCTGAGTTCTTCGGGATCAGCGAGCGGGAAGCGACTGCGATGGATCCGCAACACCGCCTCATGCTCGAAGCGTCGTGGGAGGCGATGGAGCACGCCGGCGTGACGCCTGAGGCCATGGCCGGTTCGCTGACAGGCGTGTTTGTCGGTCTGACAGTAAACGACTACGAATTGCTGACAGCCAACACCGATGTGCTGGAAGGGCCGTACGGGGTCACCGGCGCGAATTTCAGCATCGCGTCGGGGCGCATCGCGCACGCGCTCGGCCTCCACGGGCCCGCGATCACCATCGACACCGCGTGCTCGTCGGGTCTGCTCACCGTTCACATGGCCTGCCGCAGCCTGATTGACGGCGAGAGCGACCTCGCCCTCGCGGGCGGCGCCAACGTCATGCTGGATCCGCGACGGTTCGCGGGCGGCTCTGCGGCGGGGATGCTGTCGCCCACCGGACGCTGCCACGCCTTCGACGTCGCGGCCGACGGGTTCGCGCCCGGCGAGGGTGTTGCGATCGTGCTACTCAAGCGGTTGGCCGACGCGCAACGGGACGGCGACCGGATTCTCGCGGTGTTGCAGGGCACGGCCGCGAACCAGGACGGCCGCACCGAGACCATCACGACGCCGTCGATGAGCGCGCAGACGGCGGTGTACCGGGCGGCGTTGGCGCGCGCCGACGTCGACCCGAACACAATCGGCATGGTCGAGGCCCACGGGCCCGGCACTCCGATGGGCGATCCCATCGAGTACGCGAGCCTGGCGACCCTTTACGGGGTGGCGGGCTCCTGCGCGTTGGGGTCGGTCAAGAGCAACATCGGGCACACGCAGTCCGCCGCTGGAGCGTTCGGGCTCATGAAGGCCGTGCTCGCTGTGCAGCACGGTATGGTTCCGCAGAATCTGCACTTCAACCGGCTGCCCGACCAGATGGCCGAGATCGACACGAACCTCTTTGTGCCGCAGGCGAACACCCCGTGGCCGATAACCGGTCAGCATCCGCGCCGGGCGGCGGTCTCGTCCTACGGCATGTCAGGCACCAACGTGCACGCCATCGTCGAACAGGCGCCCGAGACCACGACCGCGCACGAAGACGCGCCCACCTCGGGCGGGTCGCTGCTGTTCGCACTCTCGTCGACATCTGCCGACGAACTGCGCCAGACCTCCGGTCAACTGGCCAACTGGCTCGAGTCGCGCGACAGTCGCGTGGCGCTGCAGGACCTGGGTTACACGCTGGCGCGCAGGCGCGCGCATCGCCCGGTCCGGACCGCCGTTGTCGCCAGCGATTCCAAGGGATTGATCGCCGCGTTGCGGGAGGTCGCCGACGGCGACGCGCCGTACCAGCCCGCCGTGGGCCGCGACGATCGCGGACCGGTGTGGGTGTTCTCCGGCCAGGGCTCGCAATGGGCCGCGATGGGTGCCCAATTGCTTGCCACCGAACCGGTTTTCGCTGCGACCGTGGCGGAACTGGAACCGCTGATCGCGAAGGAAGCCGGCTTCTCGGTGACCGAAGCGATCGCGGCGCCCGAGACGGTGACCGCCATCGACCAGGTTCAGCCGGCCATCTTCACGATGCAGGTCGCGCTGGCCGCCACGATGAAGGCGTACGGGGTGGCGCCCGGTGGGGTGATCGGCCACTCGATGGGTGAGGCCGCTGCGGCGGTGGTGTCGGGCGCGCTGTCCCTTCAGGACGGGGTCCGCGTCATCTGCCGACGCTCGCGGCTGATGTCGAAGATCGCAGGCTCCGGAGCCATGGCGTCGGTCGAACTTCCTGCTCCGCAGGTGATTTCCGAGTTGATGTCACGCGGCATCAGCGACGTCGTGGTGGCCGTCGTCGCCTCGCCGGAGTCCACGGTGATCGGTGGCGACACGCAGACCGTTCGCGACTTGGTGGCCGAATGGGAGCAGCGTGACGTGATGGCGCGCGAAGTGGCCGTCGACGTCGCATCGCACTCGCCGCAGGTCGATCCGATTCTCGACGAGTTGACGGATGCGCTCGCCGAGATCAACCCGTTGACCCCGGAAATCCCGTACTACTCGGCCACCTCGTTCGATCCCCGCGAAAATCCGGTGTGCGACGCGTACTACTGGGTGGACAACCTCCGGCACACGGTGCGCTTCGCGGCAGCGATGCAGGCCGCGTTGGAGGACGGCTACCGCGTGTTCGCCGAACTGTCGCCGCATCCGCTGCTGACCCACGCCGTCGGTCAGAACGGCCGCAGCCTTGGCATTCCGCTGGCGGCGCTCGCCGCCATGCGACGCGAACAGGAACTGCCGCACGGGCTGCTCGACTTCGTTGCCGATCTGCACAACGCAGGCGCCGCAGTCGATTTCTCTGTCCTGTATCCGGCAGGCGAGTTGGTCGACGCGCCGCTGCCGACTTGGACGCGCCGTCCGCTGCTGGTGTCGCGGGATGCGCGCGACTCCCGGACGCAGGGCCGGTGCACCGTCCCCGCGCATCCGCTGATGGGTGCGCACGTGCGCCTGAACGAGGAGCCTGAACGCCACGTCTGGCAGGCCGAGGTCGGAACCGAGGCGCATCCGTGGTTGGGCGATCACCAGATCCACAACGCGGCAGCGCTTCCCGGCGCCGCGTACTGCGAGATGGCCCTGTCCGCGGCGAATGCGGTGTACGGCAACGCGTCCGAGGTCCGCGACATCACCTTCGAGCAGATGCTGCTGCTCGACGAGCAGGCTCCTGTCGGCGCCGTCGCCACCGTGGAGGGCCGCGACATCGCCAAGTTCGCGGTCGAGTCCGCGGAGGACGGCGAAAACGCGCGCCACGCCAGTGCGGTCCTGCGCGCTGTCGACGACGTCGAGGGTCCGGCGTCGCGCGACATCGTCGACCTGCTGGCGGCTCACCCCTGCCGAGTCGACGGGGAGCAGATCCGGCAGTGGATGGCGAAGCGAGGGCTGGTGTTCGGTCCCGCGTTCGCCGGGTTGGCCGTCGCCTACACCGCCGAAGGCAGTGGCGCGACGGTGCTCGCGGAAGTGGCGCTGCCCGCCTCGATTCGTTCCGAACAGGCCGGATACCTTGTCCACCCGGCCTTGTTGGACGCGTGCTTCCAGTCGGTGGCTGCACATCCGAGCGTCGGCGAAGTCGCCAACGGCGGCATGCTGTTGCCGTTGGGGGTCCGCCACCTCCGCGCCTACGGTCCCGCCAACCGTGCGCGGTACTGCTACGCGCAGGTGACCGAGGCGGGCGCCGCGGGCGTCGAGGCCGACATCGACGTCCTGGACGAGGACGGGCTCACGCTGATCACCGTTCGCGGGCTGAAGATGGGCACCGGGGTGTCGCAGGCCAGCGAGCGCGATCGGGTGCTCGGCGAGCGGTTGCTCACCATCGAATGGGAGCAGCGTGAACTGCCGGAGGTCGCCGACGCCCATCCGGGCGCCTGGCTGGTCATCAGCACCTCGGCGACAGCGGAGTCGGGTGCCGCGAGTCTGGCCGACGCGCTGAAAGCCGCTGGTGCGCAGTGCACGTCGATGTCCTGGTCGCAGCGCGCCGACCATCAGCGCAACACCGAACTGCTGCGCGAGCATCTCGCCACTGACGGCTTCGACGGTGTGGTCGTGCTGACGGGTCCCAGGAACGGCAGCCTCGACGACGAACTCGCGGTCCGCGGCGGCGAGTACGTGCGCCACGTCGTGCGGATCGTCCGCGAACTGCCGGAGGTGCCCGGTGAACCACGCCTGTACCTGATCACCAGTGACGCGCAGACCGTCCGCGACGGCGAGCAAGCGAACCTGGAACAGGCGGGGCTGCGCGGTCTGATGAGGGTGCTCGGCACCGAGCATCCGCAACTTCGCGGCACGCAGATCGACATCGACGACCGCACCGGTGGTGAGCAACTCGCACAGCAACTGCTGGCGCGGTCCGACGAGGACGAGACCGCGTGGCGCGACGGCCAGTGGTACGTGGCGCGCCTGACCGCCACTCCGCTGCGTGCCGACGAGCGGCAGACCGCAGACGTCGATTACGAACGTCACGGCGTCCGGCTTCAGATACGCACACCCGGTGATCTCGAGTCGATGGAACTCGTTGCCTTCGAGCGGGTTTCGCCCGGCCCCGGTCAGATCGAAGTCGCTGTGAGCGCGTCGAGTATCAACTTCGCCGACGTCCTCATCGCGTTCGGCCGCTACCCGACCTTCGAGGGCAGGCTGCCGGAGTTGGGTACCGACTTCGCGGGCGTGGTGACAGCAGTGGGCCCCGGTGTGACGGACCACAAGGTCGGTGACCGCGTCGGTGGCCTCTCCGGAAACGGCTGCTGGAGCACCTTCGTCACCTGCGACGCCAACCTCGCCGTCACGTTGCCGCCCGGCCTGACGGAAGGTGAAGCGGCCGCGACCACGACCGCGCACGCCACCGCCTGGTACGGCCTGCACGATCTGGCCAGAATCCGCAGCGGCGATCGGGTGCTGATCCACTCCGCGACGGGCGGGGTGGGGCAGGCGGCCATCGCGATAGCCCGTGCGGTCGGCGCCGAGATCTTCGCCACCGCGGGCAGCGAAGAGCGCCGTCAACTGTTGCGCGACATGGGTATCGAGCACGTCTACGACTCACGCAGCACGGCTTTCGCCGACGAGATTCGCAGGGACACCGAGGGCGGCGGCGTCGACATCGTGCTGAACTCGGTCACCGGTGCCGCGCAACGGGCCGGGATCGAGCTACTGGCGCTCGGCGGACGCTTCGTCGAGATCGGCAAGCGCGACATCTACGGCGACAGCAAGCTTGGGCTGTTCCCGTTCCGCCGCAACCTCGCTTTCTTCGGTGTCGACCTGGCGCTGATGTCGGTCAGTCATCCGCAACAGGTGCGCAACCTGCTGAAGAAGGTGTACAGGCTCACCGCGGAAGGCTCGCTTCCCAAGCCGGAGAGCACGCACTATCCGCTTGCCGACGCCGCCACCGCGATCCGCGTGATCGGCGGTGCCCAGCACACCGGCAAGCTCGTGCTCGACATCCCGCGGGCCGGCCAGGCCAGCGTGGTGGTGCCGCCTGAGCAAGCGCAGATTTTGCGCAACGACGGTTCCTACATCATCACCGGTGGGCTCGGCGGGCTTGGCCTGTTCCTCGCGGAGAAGATGGCAGCGGCAGGCGCGGGTCGTATCGTCTTGACGTCACGGTCGCAGCCAAGTGACAAGGCGCTGGAGACAATTGATCTCATCCGGGCGATGGGTGCGGACATCGTCGTCGAGTGTGGTGACATCACCGCGCCCGGCACCGCTAAGCGATTGGTGGCGGCGGCGACCGCGACCGGACTCCCGTTGCGCGGCGTGCTACATGCGGCCGCCGTCGTCGAGGACGCAACGCTGCAGAACATCACCGACGAACTGATCGAACGCGACTGGGCACCGAAGGTCTACGGGGCGTGGCACCTGCATCGGGCGACGGCCTCGCAGCCGCTCGACTGGTTCTGTTCCTTCTCCTCGGCGGCCGCGCTGGTTGGTTCGCCAGGACAGGGTGCCTACGCTGCAGCGAACAGCTGGCTCGATGCGTTCAGCAAATGGCGCCGGGCGCAAGGTCTCCCGGGTACGGCGATTGCGTGGGGCGCGTGGGCCGAGGTAGGACGTGCCACCGCGGTGGCTGAAGCTGAGGAAACGGCGATCACCCCGGAGGAGGGCGCCTACGCGTTCCAGGCGTTGCTGCGCCACGACCGGCCCTACACGGGATATGCGCCGCTTTCGGGTTCGCCCTGGTTCACCGCGCTCGCCAAACGCAGCCGGTTCGCCGAGCGGCTGCAGGTGGCCAGTCAAAGTTCAACGGACACAAGTAGAGTGCTCGACGAACTGAACTCGATGCCGAAGGAGGAATGGCCAATCCGGCTGCGGCGCTTGGTGTCTGACCAGGTCGGCGTGATACTGCGTCGCTCCATCGACCCGGACCGCCCCCTTTCCGAATACGGGCTCGACTCGCTGGGAAACCTCGAGCTGCGTACTCACATCAAAGCCGAGACGGGAGTCCGCATCACGTCCGCGGACATCACCACCATCCAGGGCTTGGCCTCACTGTTGTGCGAGAAATTGGCGTCTTCCCCCACCGCTCCAGCGCGGTCCTGACGTCGAAATGTCCGGTGGATCCAGGTATTCGAGTGGAGGAGAGGCAATGTTCATAGGAGGCGGATCGGCGGGCGTCGGCCTGGTCACCGGCAGATTAGAGGACTGGGATCCGGGCAGCGGATCCGTCGTGTCGTGGCACGGCTCAGCCGCTTCGCGCGAGAAGGCGCGACACGCCCCGGTGAGCCAGGTACCGATCGGGTACATGCAAGCCGGGCACCTGCGTGGCTTCGTTGAGTTCGCCGAACGCGGAGTCGACTACTCGCGGGTGGTGATGGGATCGTGGGATGTCCCTGGCCGCTGCGACATCCGCACGATGACCTATGTCATCAACTCGCACCTGCGCCGGCACGAGACTTATCGCAGCTGGTTCGAATACGTCGACTACAAGAACATCGTTCGCCACACGATCGCCGATCCGCGCGACATCGAGTTCGTGCCCACCAGGCACGGCCAGTTGACCCCGACGCAGTGGCATGAACTGCTGATGTCGACGCCCGATCCGCTGCAGTGGGATTGCTTCAGCTTCGGCGTCATTCAGTACGACACGCATTTCGCGTTCTACGTGATCGTCGATCACCTGCACTGCGATCCCGCCCTGATCACCGGACTGTACGCAGAGATCGTGGCGATGTACCGCGCTCTGGTGGCGGGCGGCGCCCCTGTGCCGCTGCCGCCGACGGGCAGCCACGACGCTTTCTGCGTGCGTGAACGCCAATACACGGCAAACCTGACCGTCGATTCCCCGCAGGTGAAGAAGTGGATCGAGTTCGCGGAGCGCAACGGCGGCACGCTGCCCGACTTCCCGTTGCCACTCGGTGACCAGTCGATCGCCTGTGGCGGTGACCTGGTTGTCGAGAGGTTCCTCGACCCGGAGCAGACGGAGAAGTTCGAAATCCGCTGTGCGGAAGCCGGTGTGCGGTTCAGTGGCGGGTTGTTCGCGTGCGCCGCGATCGCCCATTTCGAGCTGACGGGCGCCGACACCTACTACGGGCTCACACCGATCGACAAGCGCAGTACTCCCGAGGAGTACACGACGATGGGCTGGTTCACCGGGATCGTCCCGATCACCGTGCCGATCGATCCGACCTCCTTCGAAGAGACCGCACGGGCGACGCAGGCTTCGTTCGACGACAACGCAGAACTGGCGCACGTGCCGTTCGATCACGTGTTGGAGCTCGCGCCGTGGCTGCGCAGGTACGGACCGCAGTACACGATGATGAACTACATGGACGCGGGGCTTCCTCCGCTGTCGGCCGTCGTCGCGTCCGCGTTGCGGGATGCGAATGCGACCGCCTATATCGACGGCAGGACACCGGCTTTCCTGTACTCCTCGTTCATCCGTCTCTTCGACGAGGTTTCGCTGATGGTGTCGTTCCCCAACAATCCGGTCGCGCGCGAATCGGTGCTCCGCTATGTCGAGGTGCTGAAGTCCGTGTTCGTCCGCGCCGCCGAGGGCTACGACGTGGTGGCGCCGCTGCGCAACGTCGTCTAGAGACGTACAGCCGCAGGAAAGAGAGAGGGAGCCGATCAAGGGATTGAGGCGCGTCGCGGATGGCCAAGACTGAGATAGCCGGTGGAGAAGGGATTTTCCAGCGGCTAGCGAGCGTGGTCGTGCGATGGCCGCTGCTCGTGATCGGGATGTGGATTGGGTTCGCGATCATTCCGCTGGTGACCTTTCCGCCACTGGCGGAGATCACCGCGCGCCAGCAGGTAGCCCAGCTGCCCGACGACGCGCCGGTGATGGTCACGGCCAAGGCGATGACCGACGCCTATCACGAGGCTGGTTCGGACAACATCGTGCTGGTCGTCCTGACCAACGAAAAGGGTTTGGGGCCTGCGGATGAGGCGACGTACCGGACGCTCATCGGCAAGCTTCAGGAGGACAAGGCCGACGTCAAGTCGGTTCAGGATTTCCTGAGCACCCCGCCCCTGCGGGAAGTGTTGCAGAGCAAGGACAACAAGGCCTGGAGCCTGCCCGTCACCCTCGTCGGCTCGATGGGGTCGCCCGAGGGCCGCGTCGCGTACTACCACGTCGCCGATGTGGTCAAGAAGACGGTCGCCGGTTCGACCCTGACCGCGAACGTCACAGGGCCCGCCGCGACCGTCAGCGACATGGCCGCCGTCGGCGAGCACGATCTGCACTTCATCGAAATGGGGACCGCGTTCCTGGTCCTGCTGATCCTGCTGGTCGTCTACCGGAACGTGATCACGATGTTGTTGCCGCTGATCACGATCGTCATCTCGCTGTGTACAGCACAGGGGGTGCTGGCCGGTCTGGCCGAGGCGGGGCTGCGCATCTCGCCGCAGACGCTGATCTTGATGAGCGTCGTGATGATCGGCGCGGGAGTCGATTACGCGGTCTTCCTGATCAGCCGCTACCACGACTACGTCCGGCAGGGGATCGAGTCGAAGGAAGCCGTGGCGCGAGCCATGACCTCCATCGGCAAAGTGATCGCCGCGTCTGCCGCCACCGTGGCGGTCACCTTCCTTGCGATGGTCCTCGCCAAACTGCCGGTGTTCACCACGGTGGGCCCCGCGATCTCGCTGTCCATCGCGATAGGGTTCTGCGCCGCGGTGACGCTGCTGCCCGCCATCATCGTGCTGGCCGGGCCGCGTGGCTGGATCAAGCCAAGACGTGCTCTGACCAATAATTTCTGGCGTCGCTCGGGCATCCGCATCGTGCGTCGCCCGAAACTTCACCTGGCCGTCAGCCTGCTGCTGCTCATCTTCCTGGCCTCCTCCGCGAGCTTCGTCCGCTACAACTACGACGACCGCAAAACACTTCCCACCGACGTGGAAAGTGTCATCGGATACAACGCGATGGCCCGGCATTTCCCGCTGGATTCGCTGATGCCGCAGTTCCTGTTCATCCAGTCGTCACACGATCTGCGGTCACCGCAAGCCCTCGCCGACCTCGAACAGATGGCAAGGCGGGTAAGCCAAGTCCCCGACGTCGGCCTCGTTCGGGGCATCACCCGACCGACGGGCGAACCCTTCGAACAGGCGAAGGCGACGTATCAAGCCGGTGAGGTGGGCAGCAAGCTCAACGAGGGCTCCCAACTGATCGAGCAACACAACGACGACCTCAACACTCTCACCGGCGGTGCTCACACCCTCGCCGACAGCCTCGGCCAGGTCAGAGGTCAGGTCACCTCGGCGATGGCCACCGCCAAGGTCCTTGTCGACGCGCTCACCTCGGTACAGACCGAACTGGGCGGCGGGACGACACTGCAGGATCTCGACAACGCGGCCAAGCTCATCGACGGTATGCGCTCGCTCGGCGGCGCGATCGGCCTGAATTTCGCGAACCTCAAAGACAGCTTCGACTGGGCCCCTCCGGTGTTGACCGCGCTCGACGGCAGTCTGACATGCAACCTCGACCCATCGTGCCGTAATTCACGGGAAGAGTTGCGGCGCATCGTCACTGCGATGAACGACGGAACATTCGACAGGTTCGCCGACCTCGCGCAGGCGTTGCAGTCGACGCAGCAGAGTCAGACTCTCGACTCCACCGTGACGCGTCTGCATGGCGTGCTCGACACCGCCACCCAGGCCGTGCAGAAGATGGGACTGGATCAGCCCGGTGGGCTGCAGAACCGGCTGGCCCAACTGCAACAAGGTGCGGACGCCCTCGCCGACGGCAGCCAGAAACTGGCAGAAGGTGTCCAGGTCCTTGTCGACCAGACCAGGACGCTGGGGTCAGGCCTGAGCCAGGCTTCGGACTTCCTGCTCGCGATGAAGAATGACGCCCAGGCCCCGTCGATGGCCGGCTTCTATGTGCCGCCGCAACTGTTGACCGAGGACACGTTCAAGAAGGCGGCCGCGTCTTTCGTTTCGGCAGACGGACATTCGATCCGGTATCTGGTACAGACCAACCTCGACCCGTTCAGCACGGCTGCGATGGACCAGACCAACGCCATCGAGGCCGCCGCGCGCAGCGCCCAACCGAACACGACGCTGTCGGACGCCAAGATCTCGATGGCGGGCGTCTCGACGATCCTTCGGGACACCCGCGACTACTACCACAACGATTTCCAGTTCTTCATCGTCGCGACCATCATGATCGTGCTGCTGATCATGATCTGTCTGTTGCGTGCCATCGTCGCGCCGCTGTACCTCATCGGTTCGGTGTTGATCTCGTATTTCTCGGCGCTGGGCCTGGGAGTCCTTGTCTTTCAGGAACTTCTAGGGCAGGAACTGCACTGGAGCGTGCCGGGGCTGACCTTCATCCTGTTGGTGGCCGTCGGTGCCGACTACAACCTGCTGCTCATCTCCAGGATCCGCGACGAGTCGCCGCACGGCATCCGGATCGGAGTGATCCGCACGGTGGCCTCGACCGGCGGCGTCATCACCTCGGCGGGCCTCATCTTCGCGGCATCCATGCTCGGTCTGATGTTCGCCAGCATCACGACGATGCTGCAGGCCGGATTCGTGATAGGCGTTGGCATTCTTCTCGATACGTTCGTGGTGCGCACTGTCACCGTGCCCGCCATGGCGGTGATCGTCGGCAAGGCCAACTGGTGGCCGAACCGGTGGCTGCCCCAGTCGTGGGTCCAGCGGTTGCGCGCCCGGCGTGTCAAAAGACATCGTCGGGAAGTCAACGATCCGGTCATCGACGAGGTGTTCGGTGACCTGCCGGACACGCGCAACGGGCATCACGGCCGCCGCATGGACAAGTTCGACGACGAGGACGACATCACCTCGATCGCCTGGTGTGAGGACCATCGCGACGAACCGGACTTTCCTGCCATCGAGTCACTGCAACACGTCGAGGTGCGCCGATGAGGTTTGTCCTTGCCGTCCACGGCACCAGGGGCGATGTCGAGCCATGCGCGGCGGCTGGTCTGGCGTTGCAACGCCGCGGCCACGACGTGCAGATGGCCGTCGCCCCCAACATGGTGGGCTTCGTGCGGTCGGCGGGTCTGGCCGCCGTCCCGTACGGGCCGGACTCACAGGAGCAGTTGGGGGCGGCGTCGGACTTCATCCGCAATGTCGCGAGGATCCAGCATCCACGCAACATCGTGCGCGCCATCACCGACATCTATGCGCAGGGTTGGGCGGAGATGGGCACCACGTTGACCGCTCTCGCCGAGGGCGCCGACCTGCTGTTCACCGGACACACATATCAGGGTGTCGCGTCGAATGTCGCTGAATACCACGGCATTCCGCTGGCCGCACTGCACTACTTCCCGGTACGGGTCAACGGCCAACTCGGTGTCGCATCGCTGCCGGCGTTGCCGCCGCTCACCCGGTCGATGATGAAGGCGTCGTGGTGGCTGTATTGGCAGATCACCAAGAGCGCCGAAGATGCGCAGCGGCGCGAACTCGGCCTGCCGCGGACAGCGGCCCCGTCAGCAGAGCGGATGGCAGCGCAGGGCGCGCTCGAGATCCAGGCCTACGACGAGGTGTGCTTCCCCGGCCTCGCCGCGGAGTGGGGGGAACGGAGGCCATTCGTCGGTGCGCTGACGATGCAGTTGGCCACCGACGCCGACGACGACGTGGCGTCCTGGTGCGCGGAAGGCACCGCGCCGATCTATTTCAGCTTCGGCAGCACGCCGGTACTGTCGCCTGCGGAAACCGTCGCCATGATCGGCGCGGCATGCGCGGAACTGGGCGAACGTGCGCTGATCTATTGCGGCGCAGGGGACTTCGACGGCATCCAGGCGCCCGACCATGTCAAGCTCGTGGGACCGGTGAACTATGCGACCATCTTCCCGCTGTGCCGGGCGGTCGTGCACCACGGCGGAGCAGGTACGACCGCTGCGGGTTTTCGGGCAGGTAGGCCGACGGTGATCCTGTGGGACGTCGCCGATCAGCCGATCTGGGCCGCTGCTGTCAAACGTCTGAAAGTGGGCGCCGCGCGGCGGTTCTCCACCTCGAACCGGCGCACACTCGTCGCCGACCTGCGCACCGTCCTCGAACCGGGGTACCAGCGACGGGCAGACGAGATCGCGCGTCGGATGACCAGACCAGACGCTGCCATCGGGATGGCCGCCGATCTCCTCGAGAAGGCGGCACAGCCCAGCGGCACAACACAATCAGCGACGACAAGGTAGCGGGACCGGCATGTGGGGCTTTGTATTGGCGCTGGCGATGATCGCGGCGTTGGACCCGATGCGTCTCGGCATCGCCTTCGTCCTGATATCGCAGCGACGGCCGATGCGTTGCCTGTCGGCGTACTGGCTTGGCGCCATTACATCGGGACTCGTCACCGCCGTCGTCCTGCTGACCGTGCTGCGGAAGCTGACACCGGTGCTCGCCGACCATGTCGCCGCCATCACCACGAGTTCCACGGCGGGTTATGTCCAGATCGCCCTTGGCCTTCTCGCGTTGCCGCTTGCTGTCTGCGTCGCCAGGGGCGTCTTCCCGCGACAGCGATCGATGGCGATCGTCGGGGTCCCAGACGCCCCGGGCGCCCCGTTGGGCGGACCGCCTGCTCCGCCCGCCGTCGCGCGACTGACCTCGCTGGCCGAGAACGGCCGGTCGGATCGAGCGTTCTGGGTGGCGTTCGTTGCGGGCACCGTGACGGCGACGCCACCCATCGAATACCTCGTGGTCCTCGTCGCCATTCTCGGTTCAGGAGCCGAGATCGGGATGCAGGTCGGTGCGGCGCTGATCTTCGTCGTTGTCGCATTGGCAGCCATCGAGATTCCGCTTCTCAGCTGTCTGGCAACACCTGCGAGAAGCCAGATGTTGATGCTCCAATGGCACGACTGGGTGCGTGCGCGCGCAAGGCCCATCTTCGCGGTCATCTTCGCGGTGGGAGGCCTCCTGCTGGTGGGAGCCGGTCTCGGCAATGCGTGAGTCTTCGAGCGTCGACGTGATCGACAAGACGCGACCGGTGGTTGCCTATCTGGGTTGGCATGGACGAGGAAACCTCGGCGACGATGCCATCTACGACGCGGTAAGGACGCAACTGCCCTCCGCCACCTTCGTGGACCTCCCGCGGTTTGCCCACGAGCGAATTCGGGCCGCCGCGACGGGTCTGAATCAGTCGCTGCGCCGCAGCACACAGGTCTTGGGCGGCGGCACGCTCGTCGGGCGACGCGACTGGAGGCGCTGGGTCAACCGCGGCTTGGCGCTCACCGAGGAGAACGGAAGCTTCGCCATCGGTGTCGGCGTCGAGGACCCCGTCTTCATCGGGCGAAGAAGCGGCTCGCACAAGGACGAGCTAAAGCGCTGGGCCCCAGTACTTTCGCAGTTTCGGTCCGTGTCGGTGCGGGGTCCCAGAAGCGCTGAGCTGTTGGCTGATCTCGGACTCACCGTAGAGGTATCCGGGGATCCGGCGCTTGTCCTGCCGTCGCCTTCGGTCGCCCCCGAAGAAGGCTTGATCGGAGTGAACCTCGGGTTCGGAGACGACCTCTGGGGCCACGATCCGCAACAGGTGGTCGACGAGCTGTCGAGGGCGGTCCAACGTCTTTCGGCTCACGGGTATCGGTTCGTCGGCATACTGATGAATTCCTCCGACAGGCGTTGGACCGAGGCGGTTCTCACCGGCATCACCGCCGATATCGTCGCGCCCTCCGATGCGGCGGCGGCGGCGCGCGAACTCGCCCGCTGCTCGGTCGCCGTCGTCACCCGGTTGCACGCGGGAATCCTGGCGGCCCTTTCCGGCACGCCAGTGCTGTCACTGGAATACCAACCGAAGTGTCGAGACTTCGCACTGTCCATCGAGGACGAGCGGTCACTGCTTCGCACCGACAATCTGCGCAGTGGTGCGATCGTCGACGCTGTGCAGGACGCGCTGGCGAACGCGGAAGCCATCAGGGTCAAGAAACAAGCCGCAGTGGAGCGGCTGCGGCACCGACTGCGCAGTGAATACAACTCCGTTAGAACGCAATTAGGTATAGGTGACACGCGACTAGGTGTGGGTGACAGATGATGAGAGGGGTTGGCGTGAGGAGATTGGCTCGGACAACAACGGCGGCGGTGTTCGCGTTGGTCGCTGTCGTGTTGATGATGGTGACGTCGACGATGACGTCGATCATCGCCGCCACCGCGATCGCTGCCACCACCGCGTTGATCATGGGCGGCACCGGTAGTCCGTTGTCTCCCGACAAGGACACGCTCTCTGACGTCAAAAAGTACCTGGGCATGGCCGTCGACAACTACATCGCTCCGTCGGGCGTCGCGACGCCGCCGCCGGGCGAGTCGTACAACGCCGTCGCGGTCATCACCCCGGAAGAGTGGGCGCCCCAACACGGCACCCTGTCGCTCGACCAGTCCATCGCCATCGGCACGGCGAACCTCGACAACTGCATCAAGGGCGCCGACTGTGACTACAACCCCGAGGTCGGTTCCGCCGCACCCGCTGCGGACGACAACTTCGTGGTCTTCGGTTACTCGCAGAGCGCCACCATCGCGACGCTCGAGAAGCGCGCCCTGGCAGCGGAATACCCTAACGGCGGGGGACCCAACGTCTCCTTCGTGATGATCGGCAACGGTAACCGACCCAACGGCGGCTTTCTGGCCCGCGGGCCCGTGGGCTTCACCATGCCGATGGGGGTGATCTTCGGCGGTGCCACTTTCAACGGCTCGACGCCGACGAACACCCAATACCAAACAGTCGACATCGCCGAGCAGTACGACGTCTGGGCGGACGTCCCGGTCAACCCGCTCAACCTGTTCGCCGTGGCCAACTGGTACTCGAGCTACGTGCACTACAACTACGCCAACACCAGCCTCGACGACTCGGGCATCATCGATCAGGGACAGCACGGCGACACCCACTACTACATGATTCCGCAGCCGATCCTGCCGCTGCTGTCGTCGGTGCAAGCGCTGCCCGTGGTCGGAAATCCGTTGGCAGACGCGCTCGACGCGCCCCTGCGGGTGCTCGTCGAGGCCGGATACAACCGGACCGTCAGCCCCGGCCAACCGGTCCCGTTCAATCCGCTCTACATGCCCAACCCCGTCAAGCTGACGGCCGACTTCCTCGTCGCCATTCCGACCGGGCTGGACAACGCGTTCGAGGACACCATCGGCATCCGGCCCTTCGGCACGGTGCGGCCAGGGCCGTACGGTGTCGGCGGTCCCGCCGTCACCGAGACCGACGCCCCGGTTCCGACCACCGGCACGGACAACACGCCAACAACCGAGACGACCGAGACAGCCGAGAAGACCGCTGCGAAGACGGCCCTGAATACGACCGACAAGACGACCGAGAAAACAACTGACAAGGCAGACACGTTGAAGACCACGACCACCGAGTCGACGAGCGAAAGGACCTCGGCGGCAGAGCCTGTGGACGCCGAGAAGCCCGGCGCGGCTGTACCTGAGACCGATACGGACAAGACCTCTGCCATCGACCCGAAGCCGGGCGATACGACCGGAGGCAAAGACGCCACCGCCGACAAGCCCGCCACCGAGAAGGCCGACACCGCCACGAAGTCGCCCACCAAGGACGGTGACGTCAAGCACCGACCCCGCCACGCGCGCTCCGGCGAGTCCGCCAAGGCGGCCACAGGCAAAACCGACAATGCGAAGAAGGCAGGGCCGCGTCATGCTCGCTAACGTGCTCAACCGCCAGATGAAATGGGTGTCGCGCGGCGGTTCGATCACCGACCTACCCCGCCGCTTTCCCCGCGCGCCGCACAAGGACCGGATCGAGGCGCTTGCCGCCGCCAACCACGACCGGCTTGGACCGCAGACGTTGGCGAACGAATACGACCTTCCCGGTATGAAATTCACGGTGCGGGACGTGAGTTCGCCACCGATGCAGGGAGATCTGTACGCGTGGCTGGTGGCGCAGCGTCGGCCCACGACGATCGTCGAGTTCGGCTCCGGGTTCGGGGTGTCCGGCATGTACTTCACCGCGGGCCTCGAAGAAGTCCGATGGGGTCACCTGTACAGCTTCGAGATCAACGACGAGTGGGCGCAGGTCGCCGCAGGCGCCATCGCGGAAATCTCCGACCGGTTCACGTTGACCCGCGGCGCTTTCGAAGATCATGTGGGCGACGTCCCGGGGCAGATCGACATGGCCCTTGTCGACGGCATCCACACCTACGACTTCGTGATGAAGCAGTGGCAGATCCTGCAACCGCGCATGTCGCCAGGCGGGTTGGTGCTGTTCGACGACATCAGCTACGGGCAGGGCATGCGCGAAGCCTGGTTGGAGATCGCGCGCTCACCACAGGTGGCCGGAGCCGTCGAGTTCCAGAACCGACTCGGCCTGGCCGAGTGCCGCTAGCGGGGCAATCGAAGCATGCTGGCGTTCATCACCACATTGCGTCACCCGCAGAACTCCGCGGACTACGGTCGCGTCGAATCGCTGTTGCAGGACACGCTCGCGTCGATCAGTCGGCAGACCTCGGACGAGTATGTGGTGATCATCGTCGGCAATCGACGTCCGGCGTTCGGACTGCCGGAGCGCGCACACTTCGTCGAGGTCGACTTCGCGCCACCGTCGGCGGTCAAGGGTCCGCAAACCGGCCGTGCATCGGTCATCTGGGACAAAGGCACCAAGACGGCGGTCGGCCTGATCGCGGCGCGTGAGTACGAACCGGACTACGTGATGCCATTCGACGCCGACGATTTCGTCCACCGCGACATCGCGGGATTCACGGATTCTCACCGCGGCGGCCTCGGGTGGGTGGTGACCCGCGGCTGGGTGTATTCGCGGGCTAGAAACGCATACGCGCTGCGGCGGAAGTTCTTCCGGATCTGCGGGACGTCGTTCATCGTCCCGTTCGACGCCTACGAGGTGCCGACCGACCTGACCGTGTCGGCCACCCAGCAGGAGATCGCGGCGGCCTTCGGCGAGCGGCTCGAGAACCTGCTCGAGCACGGTTACGCCTTCGACTGGTGGCGGGAGCATGGCCGCCGTCTCGACCCGTTGCCGTTCGCAGGCGCGGTCTACCAGGTGGACACCGGAGAGAACCACTCGGGCAACATGCTCGTCGGCCCAGCCCTGCCGTACGCCTCCCATCTGCTCCGCGACTTCGGGATTCGACCGTCGAAGGGTCGGGCCGCCACCGTGTGGGCCGCCTTCGGTGCGCCGGCGTTCAAACCAGACCCCGCGTACAAGCTCCAGCTGCCGTCGCTCCCCGGTGCCAAACGCCGCGTCTCCTATCTGGAGAACTATTCACCACCCACCGACTCGGCGATCGGATCACCATGACCCGCAGGACATCCGTCGTCGGCTATCTCGGCTGGCATGGGCGAGGCAATCTCGGTGACGACGCCATCTACGACGCGGTACGTGCACAACTGCCCTCGGCTGCGTTCGTCGACCTGCCGCGGTTCCGGCACGAGGTGCTGCGTGCGGCGGCAACCGGTGCGAATCGGACACTGCGTAACGGCGTTCAGATGGTGGGCGGCGGAACGCTGGTGGGTACCAAATACTTCCGGCGACTGGCCAAGCGCGGGATGGCACTCACCAAGAACGGCAGCTACGCCATCGGCGTCGGTGTGGAGGACCCGGACTTCGACCGGCGCAGATACGGCTCGGACGGCGACGAGCTGAAGCGGTGGAAGCCGATCCTCTCGGAGTTCCGCACCGTCTCGGTGCGCGGACCGCGCAGCGCGGAACTGCTGGCCGAGGTCGGGCTGAACGTCGAGGTCTCCGGCGATCCGGCGCTGCTGCTGCCGCGGCCCGACGTCGTCGTCGAGGACGGGTTGATCGGGCTGAACCTCGGCTTCGGCGACGATGATCTGTGGGGACAGGATCCGGCAACCGTGGCGCAGGAGATATCGCTGGCCGTCACAGCGCTGTCGTCGAAGGGCTATCGCTTCGTCGGGATACTGATGAATCGCGCGGACGAACGCTGGACCCGATTGGCGCTCAACGGTATTGACGCTGAAGTGGTCATGCCCCCCGACGCCCAGGCCGCCGCGCGCGAGCTCGCCCGCTGCTCGGTGGCGATCGTCAGCAGACTGCACGCCGGAATCCTGGCGGCGATCTCGGCAACGCCTGTCGTCGCGCTCGAATACTTACCGAAGTGCCGGGACTTCGCGCGATCGATCGACAACGAGCGATCGCTGATCCGCACGGACAAGTTGCGCGGCGCTGCCGTCGTCGATCATGTCGAAAGCGCGCTCGCCGACGCGTCGATGATCAGAGCCAGCACCGAGGCTGCGGTTACCGAGTTGCGAAGACGACTCGACACCGAATACACCGCCGTTCGTCATCAGTTAGGAGCCACATGTTGAGATTGACCGGCGCACTGCGCCAGAAGACGGACTACGACCGCTGGGCGGACCCCCGCAGCATCTACGCGTCATGGGAGAGCCGAACCGAGATGGCTGCGGCCATGGTGCCCAACCACAGCCGCGTCATCGAATTCGGTGCTGCCAGGCGCGTACTCGAGAAGTATCTCGACTCGACGTGCACGTATACCGCCTCCGATCTGGTGGACCGCGGCCCCGGCACGATCGTGTGCGATCTGAACGACAGGCCGTTGCCCGAACTCGGGGAGGATTCCTACGACGTCGCCGTCATCATGGGCGTGCTCGAGTACGTGCGCGACGTGCCGTCCGTGCTGGACTGGATGACCCGGCACTTTCCGCTCTGCGTGCTGTCGTATGCCTGCACGAAACCCAACGGCAATCGGCTGCGCAGCAGGTTCGAGTCCATCGGCCGGCTCAACCACGGCTGGATGAACAACTACTGCGCCGACGAACTGCGGGGGCTGTTCGACGAACGGGGATTCGTCCTGCAGCGAGAGGAGCCGTGGAAAGACCAACGCCTGTTTGTCTTTTCGCAGCACCATGGTTGACCGGTCGCCCGTGGTGGCCGCCATTCCGAACTACAACATGGCGGCCAGTCTCCGTAAGCTGCTGCCCCAGGTGCTTGCGCAGTCCTACGACGGCGTCTTCGTGCTCGACGACGCCTCCACCGACGACACCGCCGACGTGGTGGCGTCGTTCGGCGGCGATGTCACACTCGTCCGCAGCAGGCACAACAGAGGCGCGGCCGCCAACCGTAACCAGATCATCGACCATGTCGCGGACGGGGCCATCATCCACTTCATCGACGCCGACATGGACCTGCAGACGACCGAAACGCCTGCGGTGGCCAGGGAAGTCGTCGCGCGCTACGCCGACACCGGCGTGGGGTTGATCGGTGGACTGGTCAGCAGGACCGACGGCAGCCAGGAACTCGACAATTACGGTGCCGTGTTCTCGCTGTGGGGCAATTCCACCGCGCTGGTTCAGCTGATGATCGATCGCCTCAGGACGACGAAGCCGCAGCTGGCCCGCGTACTGCGAAAGGTGCTCGCGCCGCTGGTGACCCAGTGGCCGAACATCCTCGAGCCGCCGGCGCCTGCTCCGGCGTACTGGGTGCACGAAGGAAACATGCTTGTCCGCTCGGAGCTGTTCAAGGCCGTCGGCGGATATGACCCCGTGCTGCGCGAACACGAGATCCAGGATCTGGCAATACGGTTGGAGCGCATCGGCGTCAGGCGATACTTCGATCCGAGCATCAAGGTCGTCCATCGCGAGGTCGACGTTCGCGGGAACAACCGGCAACGCTCGGTCAACAAGGCGGCGCTGTACCTGCTGCGCAAGCACGGGTTGTTCCGCTTCTGCACCGACCACTAGTCGTCGCGTCCACATACACACAGAGTTGGGTGAGAATGCACCAGTCCGACACGGTTACCCGCACCACGAGCGCTGGACAGTCAGCGCAGGGTCAGCAGTCGGCGGAGACCGGATTCCGGCCGGACATCGAGGGCCTGCGCGGGCTCACCCTGCTGGCGATTCTCGGGTTCCACATCGCGATGCCCGGCCTGGGTGGCGGTTTCGTCGGCCCTGACATCTTCTTCTTCGTCTCCGGCTTCGTCATCACCGGCCAGCTCTGGCGTGAGGTGAGCACCACCGGCACGATCGGGCTGCGCAAGTTCTACGGTAAGCGGGCCCGCCGCCTGCTCCCGGTATCGGCGTTGGTGGGCGTGGTCACCGCGATCGGCGCCGCCCTGCTGCTGCCGCCACTACAGGCCAAGGCCGCGCTGATGGACGGCATCGCCAGCGCGCTGTATGTGCCCAACTTCTGGTTCATCGGCCAACAGGTCGACTATTTCGCCGACAACGTGCTGGCCTCACCGTTCCAGCACTACTGGACGCTGGGTGTCGAGGAACAGTTCTATCTGCTGTGGCCGCCGATGATCGTCGGCACCGCGTGGCTGGTCCGGCGCATGCGTCGACGCGCGAAAACGGATGCACCCGTGTCGAAAACGCCGTACGTGGTGCTCGTCGCGCTGGTCGCGGCCTCGTCGTTCGCGCTGTCGCTGATGGTCACCTACGTGATGCCACTCGCCGCATACTTCTCGCTGCCGACGCGGGCGTGGCAGTTGGCAGGCGGCGCGTTGGTGGCGCTCACGGCCAGCCAATGGCGCCGCCTTCCGCAGCGGGTTGCGGTGGTTCTCGGCCTGGCCGGGCTGGCCCTGATCCTGTTCGCCTGCGCCTATCTGACGCCAGCGGTGGCCTATCCGGGCACCGCGTCGCTGTTGCCGTGGGTGGGCACCGCGCTGGTGATCGGCGCCGGGTGCGCCGCGCCGACGCGCGGTTGCGGTCGGCTGCTTTCGGTGGCGCCGATGCGGGCGCTCGGACGGTGGTCGTACTCGTGGTATCTGTGGCACTGGCCTGCGTTGGTGTTCGCGCCGATCCTGTTGGGCCACAAACTCGGGCTGGTGGGCAACCTGGTGGTGCTCGGTCTGTCCGGCGTGCTGGCGGTGCTCACACTGCGTTTCGTCGAGAACCCGTTGCGATACGCCGCGATCTTTCGCAAGTCGCCAGGAAAGAGTCTTGCCGTCGGCGGTATCTGCTCTGCGCTGGCGGCGTGCGTGAGTGTGGTGCTGCTGCTGTGGGTTTCGTCGATCCCCCTGCCTGTTCCGGTGAGCCGCGGCGCGCAGACCACGCCGTTGACCGTGCGGCCGGGGTCGGTGCAAGACGTATTCAGCCAGGTGCAGGCTGCGGTCGCGGCATCTGCCGATCTGAAAGCCGTTCCGTCGAACCTGAGTCCGCCGCTTGCCGATGCGCCTGGCGAAGTCGGGGCCATGCTGTTCAACGGGTGCCTGCGGGCGCCTTTTCAGAGCGGCCAACCCGAGTGCGCGATGGGCGATACCGCCTCCAAGGCGACGGTGGCCATCGTCGGCGACTCGCACGCCTCGATGTGGATCCCTGCGTTCCAGCAGATCGGCACGCAGCGGCCATGGCGGATGGAGGCGATGGCCAAGGCGGCCTGCCCGATGATGGACTTGCCGATCGCCAATCGGCTTGTCAGCCGACTGGTCGAATACGTGCAACGCTGCGAGGACTGGCGCCGCCAGATCATCGCCCGATTGAACGCCGAACATCCAAAGTTGGTCATGGTGAGCGTATTCCGGTCTTACACCGCCACCAACAGCCACGGATTCCTGTCCGGCTTCACGTCATACGATCCGGCGTGGAACAACGCGTTGACCCGCCTGGTGCGTCAACTGCGCGAAACCGGCGCCAAGGTGCTGGTGCTCGGCCCGCTGCCTGCGCTGAACACATCGGTGCCGGGCTGCCTGTCTGAACACCTCGACGACGCGACGGCCTGCTCACCGCCGATGTCGACCGCGTTCAACCGACCCGGCATCGCCGCCGAGGAGGCGGCCGTCAAGGCAGGCGGCGGCCAGTATGCCGACCTGACCGACCTGTTCTGCACCGCGAATCGCTGCCCGGTCATCATCGGCAACACCCTCGTCTACGTCGACGCCGGACACCTGACGCTGGAGTACTCCCGGGTGCTGGCACCGGCGCTGGAGGCGCTGGCCGACCGCGCGCTAGCGCAGAACTGACTCAGTCCTTGGTGAAGCAGTACAGCCGGTAGGAGATGCCACCGCCGCGACGCAGGTCCCAGTCCATGACGTTGAAGCCGCGCCCGAGGATGCCGGCCATGAACCCAGGCATGCGGCTGCCGAGCTGAGCCTGCGCACGCAGCGTGTTCTCCTTCAACCCGCGCAACGCCTCGGCGTTGATGTCGGTCTCCGAGATGCGCCGCAGCGGGGCTTCGGCCAGCGCGGCTTCCCACATCCCGACATAGCGCTGTCTGCAGTTGTCGGTGTAGAGGAAGTGTCCGCCGGGCCGAAGCACTCGGGCCACTTCGGAGAGGAAGCGCGCGAAGTCCGGATACTGGTGGGATGCTTCAACATTGATCACGGCGTCGAAGGTCTCATCGGCGAACGGCAGGTCCTGCGCGTCGCCCTGCACGAAATCCAGGCCTGGCACCTGGTGTCGTTTCCGGCAGAGTTCGACGCTGGCCGGGTTCAAATCCAGACCTGTGTACGACGCCGGCCCCAACGTGCGGGCGATGTACGACGCCCCACCGCCTGCGCCGCAACTGACCTCGAGCACCCGCTTGCCGGTGAGGTCAACCTGGCTGGCCGTTTTGTGGTAGAGCTGGATGCCGTAGCGGTTCGGCTCGTCGGACGCCGACAAGGACAGCGCCATCGGCGGGTCCTCCTCGTACCCGAAGTTGAAGAAGACCACGTCGTTGCCGACCTGGCGGGTGCCGTACGGCAGGAGGTACTTCGTCGTGATCTTCCCGATCAGCGGCGAAGACTGCAGCCGGTACTTCAGCACCATGGGCAGTTGTAATCCCTGCTTCATCAGTTCAATTGGGCGTTGTGTAGCCACTCAAGCCTCACTCATCGTGTTGACAGGTTTCATCCGAACAGACTCTTCGAGAAGGTCTGCGGCGGCGGCGACGCTGGTCGCCGGTGTGGTCATCTCACGGGCAATCGCGCGGGCCCTTTCCGTGTATGACGGTGCGAGGATCCGGCGCAGGTCGGAAACCAGCGACTTCTTGCTGACGCTGGAAAAGCGGTGTCCGTGGCCGACTTTCAACTGACTGACCTGCGCGGCCCAGATCGGTTGATCCGAGGTCACCCACAGGATCAGCGTAGGCACACCGGCCCGCAGTCCCGCGGCGGTGGTGCCGGCGCCGCCGTGATGGACGACGGCGCGGCACAGCGGAAAGACGGCGCCGTGGTTGACCAACGGCACGACCTTCACATCGTCGGATTCCGGAATGTCGCCGAAGTCCGCCCAACCCGAGCAGATCAACGCGCGCTCACCGAGTTCCGCGCACGCCGCGCTGATCATCGCGACGGTACCGGCCGCGGACTTGACCGGCATGCTGCCGAAGCCGAAGTAGATCGGCGGGTCACCGCGACCGATCCACGACACCACATCGGAGTCCGTGGCCGTCGGCAACTGCAGCGTCAGGGCACCGATGAACGGCCAGCGGCCCTGCCATTCGGCCGCAAGGCCGGGGAAGCACAGGTGCTCGTAGGCCTGAATCTCCAACGCGCCGCTGCCGGTGATCCGCTTCGACAACGAGTCGACGGCCGGCGGCAAGCCGAGTTCCCGGCGTTGCGTGTCGTCGGCGTTCTTGGTCATGCGCCAGTACCACCACCACACGGCGGAAATCGCCGACCGGGTCAGGACAGCGGGCACGCGCGGAATCAGGTGGCCGTTGGCCCGCTGCGGGAAGAAGTGCAGCGCCGCCAACGGAATGCCGTAGTACTCAGCGACATTGACGGCGACGCCTTGATAGATCGTCCCGGTCAACACCAGATCGGCGCCATCGGCCTGCGATTTCAGCGTCGCGCCCATCTCCTGCCAGCCGCGGCTGACGTACTCGGAGAACGCACGCACGAACCGCAACGGCTGCATCTTCCAGTAGTTGTGCACGAAATCGTCGTCGATCAGCTCCTGCGAGTCGGGTCCGTACTCGACCACAGGAAGGCCGACCGATTCGACGAACCCAACGAGATTGGGCGGCACCGCCATCCGGACTTCGTGTCCCCGGCGCTGTAGCTCCTGACCCACCGCGGCAACGGGTTCGACGTCACCGCGACTGCCATGAATCGCCAGCGCGAATCTCATCGGTGCGGACCCAACCGGCCCAGCCTATGCATCCAGGCGTGCGAAGCGCCCGTGCCGGTAGTGCTCGACGCACGCTGCGCGCCTGACCTTGCCGCTGGTCGTCGTCGGGATCGAACCCGGGGGAACCAGAACGAGATCCGCGACGGAAAGACCGTGCGAATTCGAGATCGCCGAGGTCACTTCGCGCTTGACCATGCCGAAGGCTTCCATCCCGTCGTCGAACGATTCGGCGCGGTTCTTCACCTCGATGATCGCGACGAGCTGTTCTGATCGCTCGCCAGGCACCGATATCGCCGCGCACCGCCCCCGGGTGATCTCGTTGATGGTCGCTTCGATGTCGTCGGGGGAGTGGTTGCGCCCGTAGACGATCAGCAGGTCCTTGATGCGGCCGATGATGAACAGCTCGTTCTCCGACACGAAGCCGAGGTCGCCGGTTCGCAGCCAGGGCTTTTCGGGAGTGTCGGGCGACAGGGCCGAGATCGTCGCCCCGAACGCGCGGTTGGTTTCCTCGGACCTTTCCCAGTAGCCGGGGGCGATGTTCTCACCGTGCGCCCAGATCTCGCCCACCTTGCCCTGTGGGCATTCGGCACCGGTCTCAGGGTCGACGATCCGCAGGAGCGGCGAATCGGGCATCCCATAAGCCAAAAGTGTTGCGCCGCCGGTGATATCGGTGCGGATCGCCTCGCCCGCCGACAACTTCTCCGCGTCGAAGTGCACGACTTCGGGCGGCTGCGCCGGTGTGCGGGAGGCCAGATACACGGCGGCTTCCGCCATTCCGTACGACGGCCGGATCATGCTGCTGCGCAGGTTGTAGCGGTTGAACCGCTCGGTGAACCGCCGGATGGTCGCGGGCTGCACCCGTTCGCTGCCGCTGAGGATGGTCAACACGTTGCCGAGGTCGAGGCCGGCCATGTCGTCGTCGGTGGTGCGCCGCACCGCCAGGTCGAAGGCGAAGTTCGGGGCTGCCGAGAATGCGCGAGTGTTCTTGGCCAGCAACTGAACCCATCGCGCAGGCCGCTGCAGGAACGTCGCCGGGCTGAACAGCACACCCGGACGTCCGGTCAGGATCGGCATGAGGACACCGACGAACAGGCCCATGTCGTGATAGAAGGGCAGCCACGACACGAAGGTCGTATCGGCCGGGGCGACCTTTCCGTACTCCAGGAAGTAGGCGGCGCAGATCTGCTCGAAGTTCGCCCGGATGTTCTCGTTGGTGACCATGACGCCCGCAGGCATCCGCGTCGAACCCGAGGTGTATTGCAGGTAGGCGATGCTGGGATCGCCGTTGCCGTTGACGCGGCGACTCGGCGCGTTCGCGGTGTCGAGTTGGTCGACTTCGATGATCGACGGCGCGGGCGTCCCGGTGTCCGACTGGATGTGGCTGGCGAGGGTGTCGACAACGGCCGATGTCGTCAGCACGACGGTCGGCGTCGCGTCGGCCAGCACAGAAGTCACGCGCTCGTCGGTGGCGCCGCCCATCGGCAGCGACAGCGGCACGGGGATGCGCCCTGCCTCCATGGCACCGAGGAACGCCACGATGTAGTCGAGGCCCTGCGGTGCCAGGATCACCGCCCGGTCGCCAGTGGTGCCGCAAAACCTCAACTGGTGCGCAACATTGAGCGTTCGCCGGTACAACTGCAACCAAGTGAGGGTCTCAGCAAACCCGTCCCAGTCGCGTTCGTAATCGATGTAGGTGAACGCGGTGTCATTGGGCTGCAGGCTGGCACGCTCGCGAATGACAGCCGGAAGTGAGAAGTTTCTCATGGTTGTGGGCGTTACCTTCCTTCTGGCCAGCGCCAGGCGTGAATTCGAGCAACGCCACACTATCCGCAGATTCGACGGTTGGGTAATTAAAGCGACGATTCGTCCTGCAAACCCGTCGGTTGCGCTCTGTTGCCCGTCGCGCGGCGCACGCCGTAGCCTCGTGAGGTGTCAGGCCTGACGGATGTCCGCGCGGACGAACTGGCCGCGCTGGAAGTCTTTGCGGGCTGCACCACCGAGGCTCTCGTCCCGCTGGCCGCGCAATTGCGCCCGCTGGTCGCGGCGGCGGGCCAGGTGCTGATGCAGCAGGGCGAACTCGCGGTTTCTTTCCTGATCATCGGATCCGGACGTGCCGAGGTGACCCACGCAGGCGTCGACGGCCACGACACGGTGGCCGAGATCGCGCCGGGTCTGATCGCAGGGGAGATCGCGTTGCTCCGCAACGGTCCCCGCACGGCAACCGTGATCGCGAAGGAGCCGCTTACCGGTTGGGTGGGCGATCGCGACGCGTTCGCCACGATGCTCGAGCTACCCGGCATGCTCGACAAGCTGCTGCGCATCGGACGTCAGCGTCTGGCGGCGTACATCACGCCGATTCCGGTGCGGATGCGCGACGGCACGCAGTTGCATCTTCGGCCCGTGCTGCCGGGCGACAACGAGCGCACCGCCAGCGGCCAGGTCGAGTTCTCCAGCGAGACGCTGTACCGCCGCTTCCAGACGCCGCGTAACCCGACGAAGTCGTTGATGCGGTACCTGTTCGAGGTCGACTACATCCACCACTTCGTGTGGGTGATGACCGACGGTTTCGATGGTCCCGTGGTCGCCGATGCACGTTTCGTGCGTGATGAGGTCGACCCCACCACCGCGGAAGTCGCGTTCATCGTCGGCGATGCCTACCAGGGCAGGGGCATCGGTACCTTCTTGATGGGCGCGCTCGCGGTGGCGGCGGATTACCATGGCGTGCAACGCTTTACCGCACGAGTGCTCAGCGACAATTATGCGATGAGGGCGATCCTGGACCGCTTCGGCGCCGAATGGCACCGTGACGACCTCGGCGTCGTCACCACCGACATCGACGTGCCCAGGGCGCCGAATCCGCCGTTCACACCTGAGTTGACGAGACAGATTCGCAACATGACCGCACAGGTTGTCAAGGTGATCGGCTGATGCGACCGCCGCTGTCCAAGGACACCACGTTGTGCATCTCGCTCGCGGCCAGGCCGAGCAACATCGGGACCAGGTTCCACAATCATCTGTACGAGCAACTCGGCCTCGACTTCATCTACAAGGCATTTACCACCACCGACATCGCCGCGGCGATCGGCGGGGTGCGCGCACTCGGTATCCGCGGTTGTTCGGTGTCGATGCCGTTCAAGGAAGCGGTGATACCGCTCGTCGACGAGGTGGAACCGTCCGCGCAGGCGATCCACTCGGTCAACACGATCGTCAACGACAACGGCCGGTTGACCGCGTCGAACACCGATTACCTTGCGGTGCAGGAACTCATCGGCGACAACGGGCTGAACCCCGACGACACCGTGCTGATCCGCGGCAGCGGCG
Source organism: Mycobacterium sp. ACS1612 (assembly GCF_001667505.1). Taxonomy (GTDB): domain Bacteria; phylum Actinomycetota; class Actinomycetes; order Mycobacteriales; family Mycobacteriaceae; genus Mycobacterium. The sequence continues at coordinate 59,851 of NZ_LZHZ01000074.1, read as the reverse complement.
GCATGGCCAACGCGGTCGGAGCCGCGTTCCGCGACAGCGGTTTTCATTCGGGCATCGTCGTGGCGCGCAACCTCGAGGCGGGACGCGCCCTCGCTGGCCGGTTGGACTATGATTTCACATCCGACGCCGCGGACCGTTCCGCACCGATTGTCGTCAACGTCACGCCGATCGGAATGGCAGGCGGCCCAGAGGAAAACGAGCAGGCGTTCCACGATGCGACGATCGCCAAGGCGTCCGTCGTCTTCGACGTGGTGGCGCTGCCGGCCGAGACGCCGCTGATCAAGGCCGCTCGCGCGGCAGGCGTCAAGGTGGTCACCGGCGCAGAAGTGATCGCGCTGCAGGCCGCGGCGCAGTTCGAGCGCTACACCGGGGTGCGGCCCACCGCCGACCAGATCAAAGAGGCGTCGGCGGTTTCACGGGCCTGACGGGTTAAGGCGTGATCGTCGTCTGCTCGTCGATCACGGACGTCGCATCCATCAACGCGCCCATCTGGTCCTCGGTGCCATCGGCGTTGAGCTGCAACACGTACAGCCCGTCCTGACCGGGGATCACGACGGTCTTCTGGGCGATCGCCCGCTTGACACCCTCTTTGGTGTACGTGCCGCCGATCTGCGTGGCGTCGAATCCGCCGAGCGTGCTCGGGCTGCCCTCTGCCGCTCCTTCGTAACTCGGCAGATTCTTGATCTCACCCGGCGCGAACTCCAGGATCTTCGCCGGGTCGACGTTGCCTGCCAGCTTCGACACCAGCGCGATGATGGTCGGCGGATTTTGGGCGAACGCCGGATCGGATGCGAGCATCGCACCGTAGGCCCACTCTGGCGCTTTGTTGCCTGCGTCCTCCCACCCAGCCGGGACCGGTAGGTCGATCGTCGGTGTGCCGGCATCTCCCCGGTGCACCGGGGTTTCGACGATGCCGTTTTCCTTGATGTAGTCCACGATCGTCTTGTTCGGCCCGGCAGCCTGCGCCGACGTCGACGGTGCCGCCTTGCTGGTGGTGCTGGTCTCCGAGGCGGAACTGGAGGTTTCCGCTACTGACGAGGGCTCGGATTTGGTATCCGAGCCGCAGCCGGATAGCCCTACACCGACTGCGATCGCCGCCACGGCGATCAGGCCGGCCCGAAGTGAACGTGACATTGGGTCTCCTGTCGATTGGAAATCTCGGGCGTAGCCTACGGTCGGCAAACATCGACCGCATCAAAATCGACAGGTCAGACCCGGCAAAGCGGCTAGCACCTCGCGGTCAGGTAAACCATCTGAAACACGATCTGGTCGCCCGCGGCGGTGCCCTCCCAGACCGGTTGGGTGACCCTTTCACCGGGGCGCACCGAGTCGGCCGTGCAATGATCCAGCGGTGCGGCGCCCAGTTTGTTGAGGACGACCTTGAACCCGTTGTTCAACAGTTCGTTGAACCGATACCCGACGGCGCCGCCGTCCCACCCGCCGGAAGGTCAAGGGCCGGCGCAACGAACGCCCCTCCTGCGATCGCGGCAGAAGTCAACGCGCTGATCCGCCGTGCTTCACACCTGGCCAAACCTGCAGTCGCGCAGATTGATTCCAACACCCTCAGGCGCCGCAATCGAGCGTCACATGGATCGACTTGCTTGTGACAACGGTGACGACGTCGCGGTTGTGATCGTGACCGGTGACAATGGTCTGGGTCAGCGTCTGCGGATGGCGGACGTCTGTCACCTGGCACTGTGACAGATCTCCATCGCCGACCCGATCGACGATCACCTGATAACCTTCCGACTCCAGTCGCGCGATTGTCTCTTCGGCCCCGCCTGAAGGCGTTGGGTCGGCCGACGCGACACCGGTCGGCGTGAGTGCCAACGCGAGCGCCGGCGCTAGAAATGCCGCTCGCATGAGTCCGTTATACGTCTATACGTCGCAATTGATGGTGACGTTGATGGACCTGCTGACGACGACCGTCACGAGTCGACGCCGCTTTCCCTCATCGACCCAGAACGTCCGGGTCTGGGTCTGCGGATTGCGAACACTGGTGACCAGACACTGGTTCAGCGGCGCATTTCCGACGCGGTCGATGATGACGTCGTAGCCCTCGTCCTCGAGTTGGCCGATCGTCTGGTACGCGTTGCCCTGTTGGGTGGGCTCCGCCGCAGCGATTCCTGCCGACACGAGCATGACGCCCGCCGTGATCGTTGCTGTCACACCCCAGCCTGCGCGCATGACAGTCTCCATTCTGTTGTTTGCCTGGTACCTGTTATTCGTTTTGCGGACACAGGACGTTGCAGGCTTTTTCTAAGCAATCTCTGTGGTATCAACGGGCGTGCGGCTGTTTGCCTGGCTCGCAGCGACGACGTCACTCTGGCTGGCGGCGTGCGGTCAGTCGCCGTCGTCGGCGCCGTCAACGTCGCCCGGCACCACCCCCGGTGCGGTCGATCCGGCGCGGATCGGGCAGGTGCGCGCCGCCCTGCCCGCGGGATATGAGGTGGCCGCACTGCCGGCCAGGGCGGCCCCGGTTGCCTTATGGGGGCTCGGCCCGCAGTGGACCGCGGATCCGCCGCCCTGCGGTGCGTTGGCGGATCCGGCGTCCGGCGCGGCGGCGACCAAGGGGTGGTCGGCGTCGGGGCCCGGCGGGATCGTCTACGCGGCGGTCGCCGCGTCGGCGGCGTCGCTCGACCCTGCCCTGCGCACCGATTGCGGCCAGTGGACGGCATCGGCCGGACACACCACGGGCACGGTCGGGTTCGTGGCGGCGCCGACGATCGCGGGGGCGGCGACGGTCGGGTTGGCGACGTCGATGACCACGGTCGTCGAGGGCGGCACCGAAACCCATTCGCACGCGGATACGTTCACCGCCTACCTGGGCGACTACGTCGCATTCGTCACTGTGGTCCGCGATCCGGGATCACCGAATCCTCAACTAGGACTTCAGTTCGCGTCGGACTTGCTGGTGAAAACGGTGTCGGCGTTACGCGGTTGACCGGGTGCCTGCAGGTACATTGGCGGCGATGTCGAACCGGATGGCGATGATTGTCGTTGCGTGCGCAGGTCTGTTGACTGCGTGCGCGACCGGACAATCCGCAGACGAGGATGTCTTGCATGCGGACATCGCCCACGTGGCCAACGTGAAGTCGAGCTTCGGGTCGGAGTTCAAGGTGACCAGCGTCGGCCCGACGGGTATCGACCCGCGGCTGCTGGGACCGCAGCCGCTGCCGCAGGGGATGACGTTCGATCCGGCGGACTGCGGGAAGGCGGCCAGCCAGCAGGTGGTGCCCGCGGGCGTGAAGGGCAACATGGCGGCCACCACCGCCGAGGGCGACGGCAACCGGTTCATCGCGATGGCGGTCGAGACGTCGGAGGCGGTGACACGCGAAGATCCCGCGCAGAACTGCAGGAAGGTGGGGTTCACCGGACCGGGTGTGCGCGGACTGGTCGAGGTGGTGGACGCGCCGCACATCGACGGGGTGCACACGCTCGGGATGCACCGGGTGGTGCAGACCACCGTGGACGGCAAGCCGCGCACCGGTGAGCTGTACAACTACACCGCGAGCTTCGGCACGTTCATGGTGATCGTCACGGCCAACCCGCTGGTGGTGCCCGGCAAGCCGGTCGCGCCGGTCAACACGCAGCGGGCGCGGGACCTGCTGACCGCGGCGGTGGCTGCCGTCAAGAGTTAGCGCACGTCGTGCGGGCGGAACTGGATACTGATCCGCGGGCCGACCGGGCGCGTCGTCTTCGGAATCGCATGCTCCCAGGTGCGCTGGCACGATCCGCCCATCACCAACAGGTCACCGTGTCGGTGTGCCAGCCGTAGCGACTTGCCGCCCCCCTTCGGGCGTAGCGCGAAAACCCTTGTGGCACCGAGGCTCACGATCGCCACCATGGTGTCCTCGGTGCTGCTCCGGCCGATCCGGTCGCCATGCCAAGCGACGCTGTCGTTGCCGTCGCGGTACAGGCACAACCCCGCTGTGGTGAACGGTTCGCCGAGTTCACCGCCGTAGGTGTCGTTGAGCCGGCGGCGCATCTGCTTGAGCCGTGGATGCGGCACGGGGTCGTCGATCAGGTGGTGGAAGCTGACCAGCCGAGGCACGTCGAGCACGCGTTCATACATCTGCCTGCGCTCGGCGCGCCACGGGATGGTGTCGCGCAGTTCCTCGAACAGCCCTTCGGAGTCCGTGAGCCAGCCCGAGCGCACCTCGACCCACGCGCCGTTTCCGAGGTCGCGGCGTTCGGCGTGCTCGAACAGAGAGCTTTGAAGCGCCAGCTCCATGGCCGCGATTCTATCGCACAAGCGTTCGAGCGCTAGAGCCGAACGGCGCCTGGGCCTTGTTCGGCGAGCTTGTCTCCGGGGTTGGTCAGGGCGCAGGTCTTGAGGCTGAGGCAGCCGCAGCCGATGCAGCCCGCGAGGTTGTCGCGCAACCGTTGCAGGTGCAGGATGCGGTCGTCGAGGTCCTGCCGCCAGCCGGCCGAGAGTTTGGCCCAGTCCTTACTGGTCGGCACGCGGTCGGTGGGTAGGGTGGCCAGGGCTTCGCGGATGCGGGCCAGCGGGATGCCGAGGCGTTGGGACATCCGGATGAATGCCACTCGTCGCAGTGTTTCCCGTGCGTAGCGGCGTTGGTTGCCGCTGGTGCGCTTGCTGGCGATGAGGCCTTCGCGTTCGTAGAAGTGCAGTGCCGAAACGGCGACGCCACTGCGCTGCGACATCTCGCCGGGAGTGAGTTCGTGAATCAGCTCCATGAGCTCAACCATAGTTAAGGTGCTAGGTGTGAAGTTGGGCTGCGACTCCGAGGTCGGCACGCTGCGGACCGTCATTCTGCACCGCCCTGGCGCCGAGTTGCAGCGGCTGACCCCGCGCAACAACGATGCGCTGCTGTTCGACGGACTGCCGTGGGTGTCCAAGGCGCAGGAGGAGCACGACGCGTTCGCGGAGGTGCTCGCGTCGCGTGGGGTGGAGGTGCTGCTGCTGGCGGATCTGCTGACCGAGGCGCTGTCACACAGCGGCGCGGCGCGGATGCACGGGATTTCGGCTGCTGTCGATGCGCGAAGGCTGGGACTGCCGTTGGCGCAGGAGCTTTCGACGTATCTGCGGACGCTGGACGCCGCTCCGTTGGCGCGGGTGTTGACGGCGGGGATGACGTTCAACGAGTTGCCGCTCAGCGGTGGCGATCTGTCGCTGGTGCGACGGATGCACCACGGCGGGGACTTCGTCATCGACCCGCTGCCGAATCTGTTGTTCACCCGTGACTCGTCGTTCTGGATCGGCCCGCGAGTCGCGATCACGTCGCTGGCGTTGCCTGCCAGGGTGCGGGAGACGTCGCTGACGGATCTGATCTATGCGCATCACCCGCGCTTTCTCGGGGTGCGACGAGCGTACGAGTCGCGGTCGGCGCCGGTCGAGGGCGGCGACGTGCTGCTGCTGGCACCGGGCGTGGTCGCGGTCGGAGTGGGGGAGCGGACGACGCCTGCGGGCGCGGAAGCGTTGGCGCGCAGCCTGTTCGACGACGATCTGGCGCACACGGTGTTGGCGGTGCCGATCGCGCAGGAGCGTGCGCAGATGCATCTGGACACGGTGTGCACGATGGTCGACGTCGACGCGGCGGTGATGTATCCGAATATTGTGGACACGTTGTCGGCGTTCACGATTCACCGCGACGGGCAGGGCGGGGTGCAGATCGACGATGCTGAGTTGTTCGTGGAGGCCGCCGCCAAGGCGATGCAGATCGACAAGCTGCGGGTGATCGCGACGGGGCTGGACCCGGTGACCGCCGAGCGCGAGCAGTGGGACGACGGCAACAACACGCTGGCGCTGGCGCCCGGTGTGGTGGTCGCATACGAACGCAACGCGGAAACCAATGCGCGGCTCGCCGATGCGGGCATCGAGGTGCTGCCGATCGCGGCGTCGGAGTTGGGCACCGGCCGCGGCGGGCCGCGCTGCATGTCGTGCCCGGCCGCCCGCGACCCGCTCTGAGGCGCCTGATGCGGCGAAATAGAATTCTGGGTCGCTGTTTTCACGCGATGACAGCCCTGGCTTCTGTTTCGCGTTGCGCCCACGCTTGTCGGACGCGGTACCGGATGTAGGCAGGACGCTGTCCTGCGATTACCCGAATGACGATCCAGCCTCTGCGCTGTAACTCCTCCAATCGCGCGATGTCCCTGGCCCATTGGTCAGGGTCGGACCGGTGGTGGTCGCCGTCGTATTCGACCGCGAGCATGATGTCGTCCCACCCCATATCGAGGTAGAACGTTCCTCCGCTGTCATTCGGCACTGGAATCTGCGTGATCGGGCGCGGAAAGCCGCCGTCGATCAGGACGAGTCGCGTCCTCGTCTCCTGCGGCGACTCGGCACCGGCGTCCATTAAATCGAGTGCTTCCTTCAGCAGCCGCACACCGCGAGCGCCCTTGTATCGGTCGGCCAGTGGCAACACGTGTTCGGGTTGCAGCCCCGTTGCACGGGCAAGTGCATCGAGGTGTTGGACGGCCTTGAGGCGGGGCAGATGCCTTCCCAGATCGAACGCTGTCCGATGTAATGCCGCGACGGCCATACCGTTCATCTCGACGACCTCGTCGCGACTGAACCGCTCGTCGCGACATACGATACCCGGCGGCGGATTGCAGTTCTGCCACAGCATTTCGACTGGTGCCATCTTGTCAACCCACAGCGCGCCGTGCAGTGCCGCCGCCGCTCTGCCAGTGATGACGCCTCTGCTTTTGGACCAGAGCCACGCACCTTTCGTGTTGACCCGCAGTGAGGAGGCGACGGACTTCCGCTGATACACATCCGGGTAGATGGGGCGATACCTCGACCGCAGCTGGCCACGGGTGATGGCACCGCTCGCGATCGCTTCGCTGCCGATGAAGACGTCGTCCATGGCGTGATGGTGCATAGGTCGTCCGACAGTTCGGCGAAACAGACGCCAGGGTTGTTAACAACCGAATTTCGCGACCCGGAATTCTATTTCGGCGCAGCAACCCAACAAGTCAGCGCCAGCTGGGTAGCCAGATCTGCATATTCCACGTCGCCTGCGAGATCGGCAGGCCCGTGAGGATCGGATACATCCACGCGAAGTTCGTGACCACAAGTGCGAGATAACAGCACACGGCGATCAGCCCGAGCGTTCGTCGCTCCGGGTTCTGATTCGGCTTGTGCAGGATGTCGCCGAGGATCATCGCGATGATCAGCGTCAAAAACGGCGCCATCGTCGCCGCATAGAAGAAGTACATCTGCCGGTCGATGTCGGCGAACCACGGCAGGAATCCGGCGTTGTAGCCCACCAACAGCACCGCGTAGCGCCAGTCGCGCTTGACGAACGCCCGCCACACCGCCCACGCCAACACCGGCACCGCGATGAACCACATCGCGGGCGTGCCGACCAGCATCACGGCTTTGACACACGACTGCGCGCCGCAGCCCGGCACGTTCTGGTTGTCGATCGCGTACAACACCGGCCGCAACGACATCGGCCACGTCCACGGCTTCGACTCCCACGGATGGTGGTTGCCGTCGGCGTTGGTCAGCCCGGCGTGGAACTTGTACGCCGCATGTGTGTAATGCCACAGCGAGCGCACCGCATCGGGCAGCGGCAGCACGCTGTCCGGCCCGATCGAATTGCCGACTTCATGCCGGTTCACCGCGGTCTCCGACGCGAACCACGGCGCATACGACGCCAGGTACACCCCGAACGGGATCAGCACCAACGCATACAACGACGGGCCCAGGTCGCGGCGAAACGCGCCGACCCACGGTCGGGGCACCCGGTACTGCCTGCGCGCATTGATGTCGAACGCCAGCGTCATCAGACCGTAGAAGACGATGAAGTACAACCCCGACCACTTTGTCGCACAAGCCAATCCGAGCAGCACACCCGCGCCGAACCGCCACCACCGCACGCCGAGCCGCGGGCCCCACGGCGTTTCGCCGATGCGGCCTTCCAACAGCGCGACGTGCATCCGCTCGCGCACCTGGTCGCGGTCGACGATCAAGCAGCCGAACGCCGCCACCACGAACACCACCAAAAAGCCGTCCAGCAGCGCGGTGCGCGACGCGACAAAGCTGACGCCGTCGCAGATCAGCAACAGGCCTGCCATCCCGCCCACCAACGTCGAGCGGCTGATCCGCCGCCCGATCCGCACGACCAGCAGCACGACGATCACGCCGCAGACCGCGCCGGAGAACCGCCAGCCCAGCCCGTTGTAGCCGAACATCGCCTCGCCGATCGCGATCAGTTGCTTGCCCACCGGCGGGTGCACCACCAGGCCGTAGCCGGGGTTGTCCTCGACGCCGTGGTTGTGCAGCACCTGCCAGGCCTGCGGCGCGTAGTGCTTCTCGTCGAAGATCGGCGTGCCCGCATCGGTCGGCGAGCCGAGATTCAGGAAACGGGTGATCGCCGCCAACGCGGTCATCACGGCCGTCATCGCCCAGCCCTGCAGCCGGTCGACCGGCCCGAAGTCAGCAACCGGTACCAGGGGCGCGGGACTGATGACGGGGACCGCGCGCGCTTCTGTGGCGGTAGCTGTCACGAGTGCGATCGTAGGCTGTGGGGAATGAGTGCCGGCCGACTGCTTATCGCCGCCACGCCGCTGGGCCAGCCGTCGGATGCCTCCGCGCGGCTGGTCAAGGCGCTGGCGAGCGCCAATGTGATCGCTGCCGAGGACACCCGCCGGATCCGCGCGCTGGCCCAGGCGCTCGAGGTCAAGCCGACCGGCAAGGTGCTCAGCCTCTACGACGCCAACGAGGCCACCCGGGTCCCCGCGCTGGTGACCGACATGCGCGCAGGCGCGACGGTGCTGCTGGTCAGCGACGCCGGCATGCCGCTGATCAGCGACCCCGGCTACCGGCTGGTGACGGCGTGCATCGAGGCTGACCTGCCGGTCAGCTGCCTGCCTGGCCCCTCGGCGGTGACGACGGCGCTTGCGGTGTCCGGACTGCCGTCGGAGCGGTTCTGCTTCGAGGGGTTCGCGCCGCGCAAGCAGTCGGCGCGGCTGTCGTGGTTCAAGGCGTTGGCCGCCGAACCGCGCACCTGTGTGTTCTTCGAGTCCCCGCGGCGGCTCGCGGACACGCTCGCGGCCGCCGTCGAGGTGCTGGGGCCTGGGCGCCGCGCGGTGGTGTGCCGCGAGCTGACCAAGACGCACGAGGAGATCCGCCGCGGCACGCTCGGCGAACTCGCCGAATGGGCGAACAACGGCGTGCTCGGCGAGATCACCGTCGTGCTCGCCGGGGCGACGCCGACGGCCGACGTTGCGACGCTGGTGGCCGAAGTGGACGCGCTCGTCAAAGCTGGTGCACGAGTGAAGGACGCATGCGCGCGGGTCGTCGAGGCCAATCCGGGTTCACCGTCACGGCGTGAGCTCTACGATGCGGTTCTGCGCTCACGGCAATGAGGGGGTCCGCCATGGCGCCACCCGCACTGGTGCTGGTTCATGGCGGTGGGCTCGCCGCAGATTCCTGGGATCTCACGATCGACGAAATTCAGCGGCAGGCACCGGAACTGAGAGTGCTGGCGGTCGACTTGCCTGGTCGGCGCGGCAAGCCGGCAGATCTGATGACCATCACAATCGCCGACTTCGTGGATTCTGTGGTCGCTGACATCGAGGACGCGGGCCTGGACGGGATCGTGCTAGTCGGGCATTCGCTGGCCGGGTTGACCATCCCCGGCGTGGCCGCCACACTCGGCGCCGCGACGGTGCGCGAGATGATCTTTGCGACCGCATTCGTGCCACCCGAGAGCAGGTCACTCGTTGACACGCTGACAGGTCCGTTGGCACCGCTTGCCCGGCGAAACGCTCGGCGGGGCGGCCTGAGCGAAACACCTTCGTGGGGGGTGCGATTCACCTATCTCAATGGAGTGTCTCGTGCCAGGCGGAAATTCATGGACGGCAGACTCCACGCGGAATCGGCACGAATGCTCGCGGAGAATGTGTCCCGGCGGGACATGCCCACCGATGTGCCGCGGACGTGGATCCTGACGTTGCGCGATAAGGCCCTGTCGCCGAAACAACAACGGGCGAGCATGGAGGCCCTCGGCGGGGTGCAGACTCTGATCGAGATGGACACCTGTCACTGCCTGATGGTCAGCGAACCGGAACGGCTGGCCCAGATACTCGTTGCGCGATGCCGGCAATATCGATGAACGGTGCCGCCTTGTGCAGACACTCGTCCCATTCGCGGTCAGGGTCGGAGTCCGCGGTGATGCCGCCGCCGACGCCGAGCACCGCGTTGCCGCGGGCGTCGAACTCGACCGTGCGGATCGCGACGTTGAGTTCGCAACCCGCCACAGGTGACGCCAATCCGAGTGTGCCGCAATAAATTCCGCGGCGGTGCGGTTCCCAGGCGCGCAGCAGCTGACGGGCGCGCAGTTTCGGTGTGCCTGTCACCGACGCAGGCGGGAACGCCGCGTCGAGCACTGCACCCATCGGCACGCCGATCCCGACACGCGCTCTCACCGTCGACACCAGATGCCATACGCCAGGCGCCGGTTCGACCGCCAACAACTCCGGCACCGTCACCGACCCCGTCATCGCGACGCGGCCCAAATCGTTGCGCACCAGGTCGACGATCATGATGTTCTCCGCGACATCCTTGATCGACGCCCGGAGCGCCGCGGGATCCGCCGACCGCGGCAGCGTGCCCTTGATCGGACTCGACGTCACCGACTCGCCGCAGCGCCGCAGGAACAGTTCCGGTGACAACGACGCCACCGCCCCCCACTCGCCCGCCACATACGCCGCCCGCGCCGGAGTGGTGCGCGCTGCCGCCTCGACGAAGAAGTCGATCGGCGCACCGTCGATACGGCCGAGGAACTGCGTGCACACGCACGCCTGGTAGATTTCGCCCGCCGCAATGGCTTCCAGGCATTCGAGCACACCGCGGCGGTGTGCATCGCGGTCCGCTGCCTGCCATGCGATGTGGCATTCGCCGACGGGTGTACGCATCCGAAGCGCATCGGCCACCCACTCCGGAAGCCCAGCGCCGGACAGACTTTCGTACCACCACCGCCCGTCGCGGTCCTGTCGCAGCACGCAGTCGGACCAGCCGCCGGCCGCTTCGGGGATGCGTGGGCCGAGGCCGTCGACACCCGGGTCCGGATACGACAGATAGCCGAACCAGCCGCCGCCGACCGGGCCGTCGGAGGCGCCCGTCGGCACCGCGAACACATGGTCGACGGCAACGGCGCCGAGCGATGGCGCGATGACGGCAGCGGAGCCGAACCAGTCGCCGATCAGCGCGGCAGGTGCAGGCAGTCCGCATCGCCGCGCGCCCGCGGCGACGGCGCGCAATACCTCGGGGGCGCTGCCCAAATCGCCGAGCCGCTCGATGCGCACGCAGTCAGTCAAGCACGTCCAGCGCCGCGCGCACGATGGCCTCGACGTCGATGCCGTGGAGCCGATAGACGTCGTCCAAACCGCCGGATTGGCCGAACCTGCTGACCCCCAGCGCGGTCCCGCGGACACCGTTGATCGAGGTGAGGAACTCCAGCGTGTGCGGGTGTCCGTCGAGAACCGTGACCAGCGGCGTCGCCCGTCGTGCCGGGAACGCCTGCTCGAGGATCCAGGTTGGCGCGTCCCCCCGGCCGCGCCTCGCCTGCAGCGCCTCGAAGAGCAGCCCGGGGCTGGTGACGCAGACGACGTCGGCGGCCACGCCGTCTGCGGTGAGGCGGTCGGCAGCGGCGAGCGCTTCGGTGACCAGTGCCCCCATCGCGGCGATCGTCACCGCAGGTGCGTCGACACGGCGAAGCGGATAGGCGCCCGCGATGGCCTGGCGGCGGCGCCGCTCCCGCGCCGCGGGATCCACCGGCACATCGGCGAGCGTCTGGTCGACCGGGCGGGTGGACAGCCGCAGATACGACGACGTGCCGTCGGCCTTGCCGAGCTTGGCCAGACAGTCCAACAGAATCCATTCGACGTCGAGCGCGAAGGCCGGCTCGTAGCTGAGGCATCCCGGCTGCTCCAGTCCGATCGACGGCGTGGTGACCGACTGATGCGCCCCGCCCTCGGAAGCCAGGCTCACACCGGACGGGGTGCCGACCAGGATCGACTGGCCGCCCGCGTAGATACCGAACGACCACGGCTCCAGCGCGCGCGCGACGAACGGGTCGTACAGCACCCCGATGGGCAGCAGCGGCTGGCCCCACCGGCTCCATGTCGCACCCAGTTCGCCAAGGGCGCCAACGAGATTCGTCTCGGCGATGCCGAGCTCGATGTGCTGTCCGGTTGGCTTCTCGCGCCAGTGCAGGATGGTCTCGCGGTCGTCGGCGAACCAGTCGACACGCTCGGCGGGTGACCACACGCCGACCTTGTTCAGCCAGCCGCCCAAATTCGTCGTGGAACTCACGTCGGGGCTGACGGTCACGATCCGACGGGCGGCATCCGGCGCCTCGCGGGTGAGGTCGAGCAGCACGCGGCCCAGCGCGGCCTGGGTGGTCGCGGTGCCCGACGGTGTGCGGCCGATGTCGGTGGGGATCGCGGGCGGCGCGGTGAGCGCTACGTCGGGGCGACGTAGTCGGCGCGCGGTCGCCGCACACAGGTCGGCCTGCGGGCTGTCCGACGGGAAGCGGGTCCACGGCGCGTCCACATCGGCGCCCAAATCCGCGGCCAGCGTTCGGAATTGCTCGTCGGACAGCACCGAGGAGTGGTTCTGCGGGTGGCCTTCGATCGGTAACCCCTTGCCCTTGACGGTGTAGGCGAAGATGACCGTCGGCCTGGAGTCGTCGATGGCCCGCAACGCGTCGTCGACGGCGTTCAGATCGTGCCCGCCGAGGTTGCGAATGGCCTCCAGCAGCTTGCCGTCGTCGACTTCCTTTAGCAGACCTGCTATTTCCGCGCTGCCGTCGGGCAGCCGCTCGCGAAGCTGGGCCGCATCGCAGCGCAGCAGGCGCTGATATTCGGGGTTCGGCATGGCGTCGATCCTTGCCCGCAGCGCGTCGCCGCCGGGTCGGGCGAACAACTCCTCCAGCAGTCCGCCGTACTTGATGGTCAGCACCTGCCAGCCCGCCGCGCCGAACATCCGCTGAAGACGATCCGCGGCCAGGATCGGCACCACCCGGTCGAGCGACTGCCGATTGAGGTCGACGATCCAGACGATCTCGCCGAGTTCGGCGACCGCCGGATCGAGGATCGCCTCCCACACCGCTCCTTCGTCGAGTTCGGCATCGCCCAACAACGAGTACTGCCTCCCGGTGCCCGCACCGCCGAGGGTGGATTCGACGTAGCGACGCGCCAGCGCGCCCCAGATCGGGGCGGTGGCGCCGATGCCGACGGATCCCGTCGAGTAGTCGACGGGGTCGGGGTCCTTGCTGCGGCTGGGATAGCTTTGCAGGCCGCCGAATTCGCGCAGTCGAGGCAGGTACGCCTCGTCCAGTTCGCCGAGCAGGTAGTTGATCGCGTGCAGCACCGGCGATGCGTGCGGCTTGACCGACACCCGGTCGTCTGCCTGAAGGTGGTTGAACCACAGCGCGGTCATGATCGTCACCATCGATGCGCTCGACGCCTGGTGTCCGCCGACCTTGAGGCCCGACGGATTGGGGCGCACCCGGTTGGCGTGGTGGATCATCGCGGTGGACAGCCACAGCACGCGGCGTTCGATCTCGGTCAGAAGCGATGTTGCAGTTTGCACACTTCAGTGCAGCAGCAATCGCTAGAATGCGCAATCGAAGCGTCCTGGCTAGAGCATTATGCTCAGACAGGACGTTCGTCCCTGCGTGGAAAGTGAGCAGCATGCCCAGCCCAGGCCGACTCGACCCGACGGACGCGCGGCTTCTTCTCGCGCTCAACGACGATCCGCGGGCCACCACCGTCGCGCTGGCCGAGCAGACCGGTCTGTCCCGAAACACCGTGCAGGCCAGGCTGACCCGGCTCGACGAGCGCCTGCATTCCCATGAGCGACGGGTGTCGCCCAAATCGCTGGGCTATCCGCTGACCGCCTACGTCACGACCCAGGTGCACCAGCGTCTTCTCGACGAGGTGGCCGCCGCCCTCGACGGCATTCCCGAAGTCATCCAGGTGCAGGGCCTGAGCGGGCAAACGGATCTGCTGGTGCAGGTCGTCGCCACCGACGCCGACGACCTGTACCGCATCGCGGGCCAGATCCTGGCCATCGACGGGGTGGAACGCACCAACACCGCGCTGGTCATGCGCGAACTGGTGGACTACCGGCTCACCCCGCTGATTCGGCGCTGCGCTACCGGCTGATCTTCCGCGGCACGGTGATGCCGACCAGCTTCTCGGGGTTGCGCATCGCATAGAAGTGGGTGATCTTGCCGTCGACGATCTCGACCGTGATCACGCCTTCGAAGCTGTCGCCGAGGTAGAGGTTCAGCGCAGGGGCGTTGTTGTACGTGGCGGGCTCGATGCGGCCCTGCTCGCCTGCCACCCGCATCAACCCGACGATCACGCGGGCCACCCGGTCGGCGCCGACGATCGGCCGCCGGGCAGCGCTGACCTTGCCGTCGCTGTCGGCGGTCCAGACCACGTCCGGCGAGAGCATCTCCAGCAGCGCGTCGACGTCTCCGGTGGATGCCGCGGTGAAGAAGCGCGTGGTGATCTCCATGGACAGCTTCGGGTCGACGGGTTCGAACCGCTTGCGCCGCGATTGCACATGCGAGCGGGCGCGGTGGGCCATCTGTCGAACGGCGACCGTCGACTTCCCGATGGTGGAGGCGATCTCGTCGTGGCTGAAGCCGAACACCTCATGCAGCACGAACACCGCCCGCTCGTCGGGGCTCAACGTCTCCAACACCACCAGCATCGCCATTGAAACCGATTCGGCCAGAACGACATCGGTCGAGGCGTCCTTGGCTTCGACCATCACCGGCTCTGGCAACCACGGGCCGACGTACTCCTCGCGCCTGCGGGACTGCGCGCGCAGCGCGTTGAGCGACTGCCGGGTGACGAGCTGGGCGAGGTAGGCCTTGGTGTCCTGCACCGTCGACAGGTCCACCTTCGCCCAGCGCAGATAGCTTTCTTGCAGCACGTCGTCGGATTCCGTTGCGCTGCCCAGGATTTCGTAGGCGATCGTGAACAGCAGCGGTCGCAATGCGGTGAATCGTTCGGCGTGTTCGTCATCCGGTGTGGTCATCAGACCCTCTCCACCTGTGCGGTCTCGGCGACAAGCTGGGAACGTTCGGGCCATTCCTTCCAGGAGTAGGTGCCCGGCTTCTCGGCTTCACCGCGAAGCCATTTCAGGGTATAGCGGCACACCTGCTCCTCGACCACGGCACCGAGCCGGCCGCCGATGTAGAGCCGTCGCGGCGAGTCGTCCTTGTCGTTGACCTGGAACGTGCCGGCATGCCTGCCCAGGCTGATGCACTGGGCGGCCATCGCATGGTTCACCTCGGCGGCCGGTTCTCCGGCGATGCGGCTCAACCAGGTGTCGGCGGCCTGCGCGCCGAGCGGCAGCGCGGCCTGGCAGCTCATCCGGTAGGGCAACCGCGACGGTGACACCGCGTCGCCTGCGCCGACGATGCGCGGATCCGAAACACTGGTCAGCCCGCCCGCCGACCACCACCGCCGGCGCCGATGTCGGCACGTCGGCAAGCCGGTTGGTGAGCCGCTGTGCCTGCTCGAATTCGCTTATCGGATAGGCGAATTCGGCAGCGCCGGGCACCGATGCGGGCACCGCCCCGACGCTGCCGACGGCATAGACGAGATAGTCGTAGTGCAACACGTCGCCGGAGGCCATTTCGACCGCATAACCGCCGCCGACGACGACTCGGATCCTCTGCCCCGTCACTTCTCGCTCGCCACCTGCGGTGCCAGCGCCGCCTGCTCGACGTGCCGTCCGCCCTTGAACCAGAACGCCGACCCCGGCTTGGTGGCCTCCCGGCGCAGCGCCCACAGCGTGCCCTTGCAGATCGCCTCCTTGACGGGGGCGACGAAGCGTCCGGTGAAGTAGACGTTGACCGCCGTGTCGTCCTTGCGGGCGACCTGCACGATGGCGGACTTGCGGCCCAGGCTGATGCACGCCCCGCTGAACGCCTGGTCGATGACCGCAGGCTCGGTGCCCGCGATCCGGCTCAGCACGGTGTTGGCAGCCTGCGCGCCCAGCGGTGAGGCGGACTGGCAGCTCATCCGCAGCGGCACACCCGACGGGGAGGCGCAGTCGCCCGCGGCAACGATCCGCGGATCGTCCACACTCGTCAGCGTCTCGTCGGTGAGCAACCTGCCCGCCGCGTCGGTGCGCAGACCGCTGTCGGCGGCCAGGCCGGGCACCCCGAACCCGGCCGTCCAGATGGTGACCGCGCTCGGACGGATCGCACCGTCGGCGAACACCACCGCGCCGCTCCGTACCTCGGCGACCACGTCAGCCTCGAGCACCGTGACACCCAGCTTGCGCAGCACCTTGGCCATCGAACGGCGGCCCCCTTCGGACAGGTACGGGCCCAGCTGGCCACCGCAGACGAGAGTGACCTTGCGGCCCTGCTCGGCGAGCTCGGTGGCTGCTTCGATGCCGGTCAGCCCGGCGCCGACAACGGTCACCGGCGCGTCAGGGTGCAGCTCGTCGATGGCGGCACGCAGCCGTTGCGCCGGCTCCAATTCGGCGATCGGATAAGCGAATTCGGCTGCACCGGGCACCGATGCGGGAACCGCCGCCGTGCTGCCGACCGCGTAGATGACGTAGTCGTAGTCCAACGCCGTGCGGCCGGAGGCGAACCGCACGGTGCGGTTCGTGGTGTCGATCCGGGTGGCGGTGTCGACGACCAGGTCGATGCCCTCCCCGAGGAGGCTGCCATAGTCCGCGGTGGCGTTGTGAGTGCCCGCGACGAGCTGGTGCAGCCGGATCCGCTCCACGAACTGGGGGCGGGGGTTGACCAGCGTGATGTCGACGTCGTCGCGCATCCGTAGGTGGTTGGCCGCCAGCGTTCCTGCATAGCCGCCGCCGATGACGACGACCTTCGTGTTTCCGTTGTGATCAGTCATGCCCTCAAGACACCGCCGACCGCGGCGACGTGACAGGGGGTGACCCGAATCACACCACGCTCAGAACTCCCGCAGGTGATCGCGCAGCATCGTCTTGGTGTACTCGCGGCGGGTGAGGCCACGCTTCTGCAACTCGGGCACCAGGCCGTCGGTGATCTCGGTGACGTAGCGGCGGTTCAACCGCATCACCGGGCTGGTGATCAGGAAGCCGTCGCCGCCGACCTGAGTCATCACCTCGGCCATCTCGTCGGCCACTTCCTCAGGCGTGCCGCAGAACTGCACGTTGCCGCCGATCATGCCGGAGTTGGTGACCAATTCGCGAAGCGTCTTGTCCCTACCCCTGGCTACGAAGCTCTCCAGGGTGCCGCGTTCGCCGTTCGTCCACACCTCGGGCAGCGGCTCGTCGAGATCGAACTGGGAGAAGTCGATTTCGGTGATGGAGGAGATCTCGGCCAGCATGTACTCGATGTAGGTCGGGCTGGTGAACCAGCGCTGCGCCTTTGCCACCGCCTCGTCGTGCGTATCGGCGACGATCGGCGACACCAGGAACAGCAACTTGCAGTCCGACGGGTCGCGGCCGATGGCCGTCATCCTGGCGTGGATGTCGTCGCGGTAGGCCCGCATCGCCTCGACGCCGTTGGCGGGCGCGACGATGGTGTCCGCGTGCTTCGCCGCCAGTGCCCGCCCCGGCGGTGAAGCGCCCGCCTGCGCGATGGTCGGGCGGTACTGCGGTGACGGTGCGGTGTTCAGCGGGCCGCGCACCTTGTAGTACTTGCCCTCGAAGTCGATCGTGTGCACCTTCTTGTAATTGGCGTAAGTGCCTGTGGTGTGGTCCCGTTCGATCGCGTCGGGCTCCCACGACTCCCACAGCTGGCTGACCACTTCCATGTACTCGGCGGCCCGCGCATAGCGCTCGTCGTGTTCGTAGAGCTTGTCCATGCCGAAGTTCTGCGCCGAGCGGTCCTCCGCGGAGGTGACGACGTTCCAGCCGAACCGGCCGCGTGCGATGTGGTCGACGGTGCTGCACAGCCGAGCCAGCAGGAACGGCGGGTAGAACGTCGTCGACATCGTCGGGATCACGCCGAGGCGGGTGGTGGCGTTGGCCATCAACACGGCGAGTGGAACCGGATCGTGCTTGGGGTTCACGCCGTGTTTGAGATCGTGTTCCATCGTGCCGCCGTAGGCCGTCGACACCATCAGCTTGTCCTCGATCAGCACGAAGTCGAACTTGGCGCGTTCGAGATCCTTGGCCAGCTCGACGTAGAAGTCGCCGGTGAAGTCGCGCCCGCCGTCACCCCAGTTTCCGTTCCACTCGTCGGCGACGAAGTTGAGAAACCAGCCCAGATGAAACATGTCGGTCATGGGTGACAAGACAAGTCGCCGACCATTACTCCGAGATTGCCGCGACGTACCGCCGAGATTGCGCTTGCTATGACTCCGCTTGGTAGCGCGGGAACACGCCGACCGGCGCGGGCAGCGGGGTGCCTGGCACCAGCCGCGCGCCGATCGCCGCGAAGCTGCGTTGATCGTCGGCCTGGCCGAGCAGGCCAAGCAGCTTTCCCGTCGACTCCGGCATCACCGGCTGGGCGAGCAGCGCGGCGATGCGCACCGTTTCCAGCGTCGTGTAGAGCACGGTGCGGAACCGATCCTCGTCGTTCTTGCGCAACACCCACGGCTCCTGCGCCGAGAAGTACTTGTTCGCGGCGGACAGCACCGACCAGATCGACTCCAAGGCGAGATGCATTGCGGTGGCGTCGTAATGACCGCGCACCCGGTCCAGCAGCGCGTCCGCGGCGTCCAGCAGCGCCTTGTCGTCTGCGGTGAAATCGCTTGGCTCGGGGACCTTTCCGTCGAGGTTCTTGGCAACCATCGACAATGAACGCTGCGCCAAATTGCCCAGCTCGTTGGCCAGGTCGGCATTGATGCGGCCGATGATCGCGTCCTCGCTGTAACTGCCGTCCTGCCCGAACGGCACCTCGCGCAGGAAGAAGTAGCGCACCTGATCGACGCCGAACGTGTCGATCAGGTTCAGCGGATCGACCACGTTGCCCACCGACTTACTCATCTTCTCGCCGCGGTTGAGCAGGAATCCGTGCACAAAGACCTTGTGCGGCAATTCGATTCCCGCCGACATCAGGAACGCCGGCCAGTAGACCGTGTGGAACCGGATGATGTCCTTGCCGATCATGTGCAGATCGGCCGGCCAGAACCGCTGGAACAGCTCCGAGGACGTGTCGGGGAAGCCGACGCCGGTCAGGTAGTTGGTCAACGCGTCGACCCAGACGTACATCACGTGGTCGGGATGGTCCGGTACCGGCACACCCCAGTCGAACGTCGTCCGCGATATCGAGAAGTCACGTAGCCCACCGGAGACGAAGCTGACCACCTCGTTGCGGCGCACCTCGGGTTCGATGAACTCCGGATGCGCCTCGTAGTGGGCGAGCAACCGATCGGCGTAGGCCGAGAGCCGGAAGAAGTACGTCTGCTCCTCGGTCCACCGCACCGGCGCGCCGGTCTCCGTGGCGATGCGCTCACCGTCGGGACTGACGGTCGTCTCGGCTTCGGTGAAGTAGCGCTCGTCGCGCACCGAATACCAGCCCTTGTAGGCGTCCAGATAAATGTCGCCGGCCTCGTTCATCCGGCGCCAGATCTCCTTGGACGCCTCGTAGTGGTCGGCGTCGGAGGTGCGGATGAACCGGTCGAACGAGATGTTCAGTCGCTCCTGCATCCGCTGGAACACGTCGGAGTTGCGACGGGCCAACTCCGCGGTCGGAATGCCTTCTGCCGCCGCCGTCTCCGCCATCTTGAGGCCGTGTACGTCGGTGCCGGTCAGGAAGCGCACGTCGAAGCCGTCGAGTCGCTTGAACCGCGCGATCGCGTCGGTGGCGATGTATTCGTAGGCGTGTCCGACGTGCGGGTCGCCGTTGGGGTAGGCGATCGCTGTCGTGATGTAGTACGGGTCCCCGGGGGTGCGCGTCCTCGCGCCGGGGGAAACGGGAGTGCTCATTTGCGCTCAGCTTATGGTGTCCAGGTGAGCTCGAGTCGTCCGGCGCCGCCCGCCCCCGAGCCGCTAGCCCCCCTGATCGACGCGCACACACACCTCGACGCCTGCGGCGCCACGGACGCGGCGAGCGTCACGGCGATCGTCGACCGCGCGGCCGCGGTCGGGGTGCAGGCCGTCGTCACCATCGCCGACGATCTGGAGTCCGCCCGTTGGGTGACCCAGGCAACCGACTGGGACGCCCGCGTGTACGCCGCCGTGGCGCTGCACCCGACGCGGGCCGATGCGCTCACCGACGAAGCCAAGGCCGTCCTCGAGCGACTGGCCGAGCATCCCCGCGTCGTCGCGATCGGCGAAACCGGCATGGACATGTACTGGCCAGGCAAGCTCGACGGCTGCGCGGCGCCCGCCGCCCAGCGCGACGCGTTCGCCTGGCACATCGACCTCGCCAAGCGCACCGGCAAGCCGCTGATGATCCACAACCGTGACGCCGACGCCGAGGTGCTCGACGTGCTCGCTGCCGAGGGCGCGCCGGAGACTGTCATCTTCCACTGCTTCTCGTCGGACGCGGCGATGGCGCGCACCTGTGTGGCCAACGGGTGGCTGCTCAGTCTGGCCGGCACGGTCAGCTTCAAAAACGCCAAAACGCTGCGCGAAGCGGCCCCGCTGATCCCGCCCGACCAGCTGCTCGTGGAGACCGATGCGCCGTTTTTGACTCCGCACCCGTATCGTGGAGCGCCGAACGAGCCGTACTGCCTGCCCTACACAGTGAGGGCGCTCGCCGAAGTCGTCGACCGCCCGGCAGAAGAAATTGCCCAGGCAAGTACTACGACCGCCGTCCGAGCCTATGGGCTCACCAGTTGCCGCTCCTAGACCAATTCGTTACCGTGCTGTGATCGAACGGGGGGGCGGCTCCGGCCGGCGACCGTCCGATAGTCGGGGATAGACCAGGCATTAAACATCTTGAATACTCTGAACAAGCTCCACGAAGCGCGCTCGCCGATGCTCCGCCTGCTGGTCGGCGCGCTGTTGCTCACGCTCACCTTCGCAGGCGGCATTGCCGTCGCCGCACACAAGACGGTCAAGCTGACCGTCGACGGCTCCGAGATGACCGTTGCCACGATGAAGTCCCGCGTCATCGACGTGGTCAAGGAGAACGGCTTCAACGTCGGAGAACGCGACGACATCTACCCGGCCGCCAACGCGCCCGTACATCAGTCCGAATCGATCGTGCTGCGCCGCAGCAGGCCGTTGCAGATCTCGCTCGACGGCGAGAACAGCCGACAGGTGTGGACCACCGCGTCGACGGTCGACGAGGCGCTGGCGCAACTGCGGATGTCGGACAAGGCCCCGGCCGCGGCGTCGCGCGGTAGCCGTGTTCCGCTGGCAGGTATGTCGCTGCCCGTGGTGAGCGCAAAAACGGTGCAGCTCAACGACGCTGGTGTCATCCGGACGGTTCACATCGCGGCGCCGAACGTTGCCGGACTGCTCCAAGCGGCGGGTGTTCCGCTCGAGCAGAACGACGCCGTGGTGCCGCCCGCGTGGTCGCCGATCGTCGACGACATGTCCATCCAGGTGACCCGAATTCGCATCGACAAAGTCACCGAGCGGATTCCGCTTGAACCCGAAAACAAGCAGATTCCCGACCCCACGATGAATATGAGCCGACAGGTCGTCGAGGACCCCGGCACGCAGGGAACCCAGGACGTGACTTTCGCGGTGGCAACCGTCAACGGCGTCGAGACCGGCAAGTTGCCAGTAGCCAATGTCGTTGTCGTTCCGGCCCGCGACGGGGTGACGCGGATCGGTGCAAAACCGGGTACAGAAGTTCCCCCGGTAACTAATCCCGGTATTTGGGATTCGCTGGCCAAATGTGAAGCCGGTGGTAACTGGGCCATCAACACTGGCAACGGATTTTACGGTGGCGTTCAATTTGATCAAAACACCTGGGAACGCCAAGGGGGTCTGAGGTATGCTCCGAGGGCGGATCTGGCGACAAGAGAAGAACAGATCGCGATTGCTGAGGTCACTCGGGCGCGACAAGGGTGGGGCGCGTGGCCCGTGTGTAGCGGGAGGATTGGAGCGCGCTGACTATTCGACTCCTCGGGCGGACCGAGATAAGGCACCTGGCGAAAGAGATCGACTTCAGGCCCCGTAAATCTTTCGGCCAGAATTTCGTTCATGACGCGAACACCGTTCGCCGTATCGTCTCGGCCTCTGGCGTGAATCGTCACGATCACGTCCTGGAGGTCGGACCCGGGCTCGGATCGCTGACCTTGGCCCTGCTCGACAGGGGCGCCAGGGTGACGGCCGTCGAGATCGACCCGGTGTTGGCCCGGCAGCTTCCGAAGACCATCGCCGAGCACTCCCACAGCGAGATCAACCGGCTGACGGTGCTCAACCGCGACATTCTGACGGTGCAAGCCCCGGAAGTGGAGGAACAGCCCACCGCGCTGGTGGCGAACCTTCCGTACAACGTCGCGGTCCCGGCGCTGCTGCACCTGCTCGCCGAGTTCCCGTCCATCCGCACGGTGATGGTCATGGTGCAGGCGGAGGTCGCCGAGCGGCTGGCCGCCGAACCGGGCGGCAAGGACTACGGCGTGCCCAGCGTCAAGGTCCGCTTCTTCGGCAACGTCCGGCGCTACGGCATGGTGTCGCCGACGGTGTTCTGGCCGATTCCGCGGGTGTACTCGGGGCTCGTGCGTATCGACCGGCACGAGGTTTCTCCATGGCCCACCGACGCCGACTTCCGCGGCAAGGTGTTCGAGTTGATCGACGTGGCATTCGCTCAGCGCCGCAAGACGTCGCGCAACGCGTTCGCGGAGTGGGCGGGCTCGGGTAACGAGTCGGCCCGCCGACTGCTGGCGGCGAGCATCGACCCGTCACGCCGCGGCGAGACGCTGTCGGTCGCGGATTTCGTCCGGCTGCTGCAGCGGTCCGACGAATGGGAGCCAGCCCCGAAGCAGGCGGCCAAGCAGGCCGAGGAGCAGCCAGCCGAGCAGCCGCAAATCCGCGTCGTCTAGCTACCGCAACGCGCGGGTGATCAACGCGATGAACTCCGAGCACGTCTCGTATCGGTTGTCGGGGTTCTTCGCCAGCGCCTTGCTCATCATCGAGTCGAACGCGTGAGGTAGCCAGGCGACTTTGCGCGACAGCTTCGGCGGCGGCGCGTGCAGGTGTTCGTCGACCAGTTCGAACGACGTCTTCGCGGTGAATGGCGGTGCGCCGGTGATCAACTCGGACGCGGTGCACGCCAGCGCATACTCGTCGGTCGCGGCCGACGGCGTCTGCCCGCGCAGCAGTTCCGGTGCGGCGTAGGGCAGCGACGCCACGACGTGCGTGGGCCGGTGGCTGACGTCCTTCGCCATCAGATGGGCGATCCCGAAATCGATCAACACCGCGCCGCGTTCGGAAAAAGGCTGCGAGACAAGGATATTGGTGGGCTTGGCGTCGCAGTGCACCACGCCGCGCTGGTGGGCGTGGTCGAGTGCTTCGGCGATCTGGGCCAATGCGAGCAGCCGGTCGGGCAACTCCCGAAGCCTGGTCACCGTGCCACCGTTGACCAATTCGATTGCCAGCCAACCGGGTCCGCTCTGGTAGGTCTTGATGATGTGCGGGTGGTCGAGACGCTTCGCGATGTCGAATCCCCGCTGCAACTGGGCGATCTGGGCCGGCTGACGATGATGGGTGTCGAGAACTTTCAACGCCACCACCCGGTATGGTTGGGTTGCCTCGCGCGCCCGGTAGACCGTCGCGTACCCGCCGTGGCCCAGAACCGCGTCCACCACGTAACCCTCGTACCGTTCGCCGGGGGACAGCACTTGTCCAGCCTAGTTTTGCCGGGTGGGTTCGCCTGCCGGAAACCAGCGGCGGCGTTAGTGTCGTGCCGTGTCCGCGTCCGACGGCAGTACCGCATCCGAGTGGGTTCCCACCGGGTCGGTCACCGTGCGCGTGCCCGGCAAGGTCAACCTGTATCTGTCCGTCGGCGACCGTCGCGACGACGGCTACCACGAGTTGACCACCGTCTTTCATGCCGTCTCGCTGCTCGACGAGGTGACGGTCAGCACGGCCGACGTGTTGTCGCTCGAGATGGCGGGGGAGGGCGTGGACTCGCTGCCCGCCGACGAGCGCAACCTGGCCTGGCGAGCCGCCGAGTTGATGGCCGACCACGTCGGCCGGGCGCCGGACGTCGCGATCTCCATCGACAAGACGATCCCCGTCGCGGGCGGGATGGCGGGCGGCAGCGCCGACGCCGCCGGGGTGCTGGTCGCGATGAACACGCTGTGGGAACTCGGGGTGCCGCGACGCGATCTGCACGCCCTGGCCGCCCAGTTGGGCAGCGACGTCCCGTTCGCGCTGCACGGCGGCACCGCGCTGGGCACCGGCCGCGGCGAGGAACTGGCCACCGTGCTGGCCCGCAGCACGTTCCACTGGGTGCTGGCGTTCGCCGACCGCGGGCTGTCGACGCCCGCGGTGTTCACCGAACTCGACCGGTTGCGCGACACCGCAGGTGCGGGCCGCGACGCCCCGCCGCGGCTGGAGGATCCAGAGCCGGTGCTGGCCGCGCTGGCGTCGGGTGACCCGGCAGAGTTGGCGCCGCTGCTCGGCAACGACCTGCAGCCGGCGGCGCTGAGCCTCGACCCGGGGCTGCGCCGCACACTGCGCGCGGGCGAGGAGGCCGGTGCGCTGGCGGGCATCGTGTCGGGATCAGGACCAACGTGTGCGTTCCTGTGCAGGACCGCGTCGCAGGCCGTCGACGTCGGGGCGCAACTCGCCGGTGCCGGGGTGTGCCGCACGGTACGGGTGGCCAGCGGGCCGGTGCACGGCGCCCGCGTCGTGCCGACGCCATCGACGTCGGTGTGACCCAGACCTCATTTATCGCGTCGGTTTGGCGGCTACTTAAGAGTTGCTTAAGATGATCCGCGGTGAAAGCTAGCGGTCAGGAATCGGGCGCGGCCTTTTCGACCACCGGTAACCCCGGTGGTGGCTTGTTCGGATATATAGGCATATCCCCGATTCGAGACCGAACCGCTCCCCAATTGTGTGCGCGTCTACGCGAAAGCGCCCTCTATCAGCGGGAGCATTACACCCAGAGGTTTGCTCTGGGACCCATTAGGAGGTTGGCGTGAGCAGATTCACCGAGAAGATGTACCACAACGCCCGGACCGCGAAGACGGGCATGGTCACCGGTGAACCTTATGAGCCTGTGCGTCACACCTGGGGTGAGGTCCACGAGCGTGCCCGCTGTATCGCAGGTGGCCTGGCGCAGGCGGGTATCGGCCTCGGTGACGCCGTCGGCGTGCTGGCCGGGTTCCCGGTCGAGATCGCGCCGACCGCGCAGGGCCTGTGGATGCGTGGCGCGAGCCTGACCATGCTGCACCAGCCCACACCGCGCACCGACCTGGTGGTCTGGGCCGAAGACACCATGAACGTGATCGCCATGATCGAGGCCAAGGCCGTCATCGTGTCCGAGCCGTTCATGGTGGCCATCCCGGTGCTCGAGGAGAAGGGCATCAAGGTCCTCACCATCACCGACCTGCTGGCCTCCGACCCGACCGATCCGATCGACGTCGGTGAGGACGACCTGGCGCTGATGCAGCTGACGTCGGGTTCGACGGGATCGCCGAAGGCGGTGCAGATCACCCACCGCAACATCTACTCCAACGCCGAGGCGATGTTCATCGGCGCCCAGTACGACGTCGACAAGGACGTCATGGTCAGCTGGCTGCCCTGCTTCCACGACATGGGCATGGTCGGCTTCCTGACCATCCCGATGTATTTCGGCGCCGAACTGGTCAAGGTCACGCCGATGGACTTCCTGCGCGACACCCTGCTGTGGGCCAAGCTCATCGACAAGTACAAGGGCACGATGACCGCCGCTCCGAACTTCGCCTACGCGCTGTTCGCCAAGCGGCTGCGCCGCCAGGCCAAGCCCGGCGAGTTCGACCTGTCGACGCTGCGGTTCGCGCTGTCCGGTGCCGAACCCGTCGAGCCGGCCGACGTCGAGGACCTGCTCGACGCGGGCAAGCCGTTCGGGCTCAAGCCCGATGCGATCCTGCCGGCCTATGGCATGGCCGAGACGACGCTGGCGGTGTCGTTCTCGCCGTGCGGCGCCGGTCTGGTGGTCGACGAGGTGGACGCCGATCTGCTGGCCGCGCTGCGCCGCGCGGTGCCCGCGACGAAGGGCAACACCCGCAGGCTGGCCTCGCTCGGCCCGCTGCTGACCGACCTCGAGGCCCGAGTCATCGACGAGCACGGCAGCGTGATGCCGCCGCGCGGTGTCGGGGTGATCGAGTTGCGCGGTGAGTGCGTGACGCCCGGCTACATGACCATGGGCGGTTTCATCCCCGCGCAGGACGAGCACGGTTGGTATGACACCGGCGACCTCGGCTACATCACCGAAGAGGGCAACATCATCGTGTGCGGCCGCGTCAAGGACGTGATCATCATGGCCGGCCGCAACATCTATCCAACTGACATCGAGCGGGCCGCAGGTCGCGTCGAGGGCGTGCGGCCGGGCTGCGCCGTCGCGGTGCGACTCGACGCCGGGCATTCGCGCGAGACGTTCGCCGTGGCCGTCGAGTCCAACAACTGGCAGGATCCGGCCGAGGTGCGTCGCATCGAGCATCAGGTCGCTCACGAGGTGGTCAGCGAGGTCGACGTGCGACCGCGCAATGTCGTCGTGCTCGGCCCGGGCAGCATCCCGAAGACGTCGTCGGGCAAGCTGCGCCGGTCGAACTCGGTCTCCCTGGTCACCTAACTACGTCATCTTGCGGTGGTTCGCGGCGATTTTCCGAGCGCCACGGGCGGCAGGAACTCGCCGACCAGGGTGCGATTCCACCATGCGTGGTCGCGCCGCAGTTCGTGCCAGGTGGTGAACCGGTATTCGTACAGTTGGGCGCGCACGTAACGCGGCGGTGACTCGGGGAACGGGTTGTGCCGCAGCAGCCGCAGCGTCGGCGGATCGTTGCATAGCAGCCGAATGATGAACGGCCCCATCCAGTCCCGCGCATAGTGCGGTGACAGCGCGGCGAACCACATCAACCAGTCCAGCCGCAGATGGTAAGGCGCCCACTGTCGGGGCAGCCGGCGCGGGTCGCCGGGTTTGCCCTTGAATTCGTACTCCCTCCAGACGGTGTGCTCGGTGATCTCGGCCTCGTCGGTGCCTTCGATCACCACCTCGAGGCGCCTACGGCCGATGCTGCCGAACGCGCCGTAGGTGTTGATCAGATGAATGGGATTGAATGCGGCGTTCATCCGCTGGTGGCTCGACACCATGTTGCGCACAGGCCAGAAACTGAGCACGACGGTCACCACCGTGAACGCGACCACCAGAGCGGCGAACCACAGCGGCGGGTCAGGCAGCGTGCGGGTCGCGGGGCCCGCGACGGCGCTGAAGCCGAGGAGGATCGTCAGCCAGTTCAACCACGCGAAGTTGCCGGAGAACACCAGCCACAACTGGGTGCCGATCACGATCGCGCCCGCCACGCTCGCCACCGGTTGCGGTGCGAACAGCGCGAAGGGCACCACCAGTTGGGCGAAGTGGTTGCCCGCCACCTCCATCCGGTGCAGCGGCTTGGGCAGATGGTGGAAGAACCAACTCAGCGGGCCGGGCATCGGCTGCGTCTCGTGGTGGTAGTCCAGGCAGCTCAGATCCCGCCAGCACGGGTCGCCGCGCAGCTTGATCAGACCGGCGCCGAACTCCACCCGGAACAGCAGCCAGCGGGCGAGCAGGATCGTCAGCAGCGGGGGTGCGACGTCGTCGTTGCCAAGGAAGATCGCGATGAAGCCGGCCTCCAAAAGCAGTGACTCCCAGCCGAATCCATACCAACGCTGCCCGACGTTGACGATTGACAGGTACAGCACCCACAGCGCCAGCCAGATCACGATCGTCGCCAGCAACGGCACCACATCGAGCACTCCGACGACGACCGCCGCCGACAACGCCGCGCCCACCCAGCAGACGGCGGCGAACATCCGGTCCGAATAGTGGAAGTGGAAAATGCTCGGTGCCACCCGGAATGGCACCCGGTCGACGAACCGCGGCACCGGCAGCATGCCGTGCTCACCGATCAGCGCACGAAACTGTCGCGCAGCGCCGATGAACGCGATCAGGTACACGACCGCAACGCCGCGCTGGAGGACCTGCCTGGCCGGCCAGTACTCAGGGGCAACGAACCACTGCGCGTTCATTCGGGTACTCCTGACACTGTTGTACCCGCAGTCAGGCAAACGAGACATGGAAACAAACCATTGGCCGGGTGTCGTGCCGCGCCGATACCGTCGGTTACATGACACCCGCGATCGAGGCCGTTGACCTCGTCAAGCAGTTCGGGGATATCGCCTCGGACAGGCCGGCAGTGGACGGCGTCAGCTTCGCGGTCGAACCGGGCACCGTGCTCGGACTGCTGGGGCCCAACGGGGCGGGCAAGACCACCACGGTGCGGATGATGACCACGCTGACCTTGCCCACCAGCGGCACCGCCCGCGTCGCCGGATACGACGTGGTCCGCGAACCCGACAAGGTGCGCCGCAACATGGGGCTCACGGGCCAGGTCGCCACCGTCGACGAACTGCTCACCGGGCGCGAGAACATCCGGATGATCGGCGGCCTGTACGGCATCCGCCGCAAGGAACTGGCGCGGTTGGGCGATCAACTGCTGGAACAGTTTTCGATCGCCGACGCCGCAGACCGGGTGGTCAAGTCCTACTCGGGGGGCATGCGCAGGCGGCTGGATCTCGCGGTCAGCCTGCTGGCATCGCCGCCGGTGCTGTTCCTCGACGAGCCCACCACCGGGCTGGATCCGCGCAGCCGCAGCGACCTGTGGGAGGTGCTGCGCGGGCTGGTGCAGGGCGGCACCACGCTGCTGCTGACCACGCAGTATCTGGAGGAGGCCGACCAGTTGGCCGACAACATCGTGGTGATCGACAAGGGCAGGATCATCGCCGAAGGCTCGCCGCTGCAGCTCAAGCAGCAGGCGGGCAACGCCAGCCTGGTGGTCACCGTCTCGAACGCCGACGACCTGCCCGCCGCCGAGGCGCTGCTGGGCAAGACCGGCACCGAGGTGTTCGTCGACGCGGGTGCTCGGCAGTTGACCTCGGCGGCCGACGGTCTGGCCGACATGGTCCGCGTCGCGGGCTGGCTCCGCGACAGCGACATCGACGTCGACGACATCGGGCTGTCCCGGCCCAGCCTCGACGACGTGTTCCTCTCGCTCACCGGACACCGCACCGAAGAAGAGGTAGGCCCATGACCGCGACCACCACGCAGGCGCGCATCGAGCTGCCCCCGGCACGCACCCATCCCACCAACATCGCCCAGCAGTCGTGGATCATGGTGAAGCGCAACATGACTCACACCAAACGGATGCCCGAGATGCTCAGCGATGTGACGGTGCAACCGATCATGTTCGTGCTGTTGTTCGCGTTCGTCTTCGGCGCGTCCATCGCGACGGGCGGTGGCGCGTCCTACCGCGAGTTCCTGCTGCCGGGCATCCAGGCGCAGACCATCGTCTTCACGGCGTTCGTGGTGGCGTCGGGCATCACGGCCGACGTCGAGAAGGGCATCATCGACCGGTTCCGCTCGCTGCCGATCTCCCGGTCGTCGGTGTTGATCGGCCGTAGCGTGGCCAGTTTGTTGCACTCGTCGATCGGCGTCGTGGTGATGGCGCTGACGGGACTTGCGATCGGATGGCGGATCCGCGGCGGTGTCGCTGAGGCCGCGTTGGCGTTCCTGCTGATCCTGGTGTTCGGCTTCGCCATGATCTGGTTCGGCATTCTGATCGGCTCGGTGATGCGGTCGGTCGAGGCGGTCAATGGCGTCATGTTCACTGTGTTGTTCCCAATTACGTTTCTGGCCAACACATTCGCACCGACCGAGCCGATGCAACCGTGGCTGCGCACGGTCGCTGAGTGGAATCCGGTGTCGTCACTGGCGCAGGCGATGCGCGAACTATGGGGAAACGGTGGGCCCGCCCCGGAAGCCGCCCAGTTGCCGTTGCACCATCCGATTCTGGCGACAATCCTGTGGTCGGTGGCGCTGACCGCCGTTTTCGCGCCGTTCGCGCTGCGTGCCTACGCGCGCCGGACGGGCGGTTAGCCGATACCTGAGGGCGGACGCGAGTCGGGTCCGGTGGTCGAGGCGTCGATGGTGGGGCCTGCAGGTCCCCGCGCGCCGCTGACGCTGCTCATGCTGCTCGGGCAGCTGTCGTCGGACGCGATTCCCGTCGTGCCTTCGGTGCCGCCGCCTCCGACGGCGCCGTGACTGGTGCCGCTGACGTCGCCTCTTTCATTCGGTCCTGCGTTGTGGTTGCAGCCGCCGCCCGGCCCTACCGCTCCGTCGGTGGGCAGTGGCGCCGATATGCCGGCGGCCAATGCGGCTGCTAGAAGAAATGTGCCTGCGGTGTGCTGCATACGAAGCTTCATGACCACAGATTATCGAGGGCCGTTCTTCGCGAAAACCATTGCGGTGCAAGGCACAGACTGTCATCAGTAGCCAATTGGGAGACGTGCAGCCGAGCTGGCCGCAGTGTGGAAAGTGTGGGGTCCTTCGCAGGCAGGCAACAGCATTCGGTCGTATCGATGCTCGACAACTGCGCTGACCAACGACTGCGTGTCTGTGAAGTAGTTGGAGATCTGTGATCCGCTGCGGTGGGGTCATGGATCTGGCTCATGGGCTACATAACCGATCCGAATGAGCGGGGACCGCAATCGGTGCTAGGTTTGCGGCTGCATCGGTTCTGATGAAGCCGAAAGTTGTTGCCAACAGCGGGATTCAAGCGTCACCGATAATCCGTCAGGAGTAGCCATGACCATCAGTACGAATCGTCGGCCCGTCGACCGATTCCTCAATCTGACAGCTATCGACGCGATCGCCGGCGTGCTGGGCCGATACGGACTCGTCATCGTCATCGGCTGGATCGGGGCGTTGAAGTTCGCCGACTTCGAAGCTCATCAGATCCAACCGCTTGTGGCCAATAGCCCGTTCATGGGCTGGCTGTACAGCTTCATGCCGGTCTACACGTTCTCGGCGCTGCTGGGTGTGCTCGAGGTCTCGTGCGCCGTGTTGCTCGCTATCAAGCCGTTCGCTCCAAAGCTGTCCATCATCGGCAGCCTGATCGCGATTGTGCTGTTCATTTCCACGGTGAGCTTTCTCTTCACAACTCCGGGAATAGGCGAACCCAAGGGCGGTGGTTTCCCGGCGATCTCGCTCCTCGCAGAGTTTCTGCTCAAGGACATCCCATTGTTGGGACTCTCGTTCTGGACACTCGCTGACGCGATCAGAGCAGCGAACCGGCGCGCGGAGCATTGAGGCGTATGACCCAAACCGCTTGATCGACTAACCACAATGAAGCAGCGGCAATGGAAGGGATTGCGGACATGAGTACTTCTTTTCAGCCATCCGGCGTGGGCGCGGCCTGCGACGGTGAGTTGGACGTGATCGTATTGGGTGCCGGTCCGGTCGGCCAGAACGTCGCAGCGCGCACCCGCTCAGCCGGATTGTCGGTGGCCGTGGTCGAGCGGGAGCTGGTCGGCGGAGAATGTTCCTACTGGGGCTGTGTTCCGAGTAAGTCGCTACTTCGACCGGTATTGGCAGTCGCGGACGCCCGACGCATCGATGGTGCTCGCGAGGCGGTCACCGGCGCCATCGCGGCCGCAGGTGTATTCCGCCGTCGCGATCGATACGTCACGAACTGGGACGACAGCGGCCAAGCCGAATTCGTGGAGGGACTCGATGCCGCGCTGTATCGCGGCCATGCACGCTTGGCTGGGCCACGGCGAGTCTCGGTCGCTACCGCTGACGGAAAGCTCGTTGAGTTGACCGCGCGCCATGCCGTTGCCATCTGCACTGGCAGCACCGCGACGCTTCCCGATATACCAGGAATCGCCGAGGCGAGGCCGTGGACCAATCGGAAAGCAACCGACAGCAGCATCGTCCCACCGCGATTGGTTGTGGTCGGCGCGGGCGGTGTGGGCGTCGAAATGGCCACGGCGTGGCGCGGTCTCGGGTCGAAGGTGACCTTGCTGACACGCACACCGCGCCTGCTACCCAGAATGGAACCGTTCGTCGGTGAACACGTCGTCCGCGGCCTGACGGAAGCCGGCGTCGAGGTCCGCACGGGGGTATCCGTTGCGGAACTGCGGCGTCCCGGCGGCACGGGGCTGGTTTGGATCGGACTCGACAACGGCGACCAAATCGAGGCCGATGAAATCCTTTTCGCGATCGGTCGAACGCCCAACACCGGCGATATCGGGCTGGAAACGATCGGTCTCACCCCAGGGTCGTGGCTCGACGTCGACGACACGTGTCTTGTCCGCAACGTCGACGCCGGTTGGCTCTACGCCATGGGCGACGCGAATCATCGTGCGCTGCTGACGCACCAAGGCAAATACCAGGCGCGCATGGCCAGCAACGCAATTGCCGCCCGAGCCCACGGAGCGCCGGTGGATATGACGCCGTGGAGTGCGCACGTCGCCACCGCCGATTCACAGGCGACGCCGCAGGTCTTCTTCACGGATCCGGAGGCCGCATCCGTTGGTCTGACCGCCGAGCAGGCCGAGCGAGCGGGGCACCGCATCAAGATCGTCGACGTGAACATCGGGGAGACCGTGCCCGGCGCCAATTTCTATGCCGACGGCTACGCCGGGCACGCTCGGATGGTTGTCGATCTCGACCGCGAACACCTGCTAGGGGTGTCCTTCGTCGGACCAGGCGTCGCCGAACTGTTGCATTCGGCCACTGTCGCCGTCGCGGGCCGGGTTCCCGTGGACCGATTGTGGCATGCCGTGCCGTGCTTTCCCACAATCAGCGAAGTGTGGCTGAAGCTGATGGAGGCCCATCGCGACACACCCGACGTGCCTACATCGCTCGACGAGTCGCTAGTCGGCAGCCAGTAAGGAGGGTCGGAAATGGCGTACTCAATGCGTCGCATTGTGACGTCGCGCTTGGTGCTGCAGTCATTGCGATGGCCGCAGGCTGCGGAAGTTCGGGTAATCAGGCGCCCTCGACGACGCCAACCACGACCACCCCCACGTCGACGGCAGCGACCACTGCGCCGCCTGCGCCGCCGACGGAGAAGAGCATCAATCCCACCGGAGGCAATCTCTTCACCCCTCAGGTGATCGCACCGCCCGCGCCAACCGAACCGCCTGGTGTTCACCGCAAGCATTAGCGGCGCGTAGCCAGCTCAGACAGGAGTAAGACGTTGACTTCCAAGCGTATTGGGCATCCCGTCGTTGTCGTCATCGGCGGCGCCGCGATCATCGCGACAGCGGCGGCATGTGGAACCAGTGACAACCACGGTCCCGCGACGACGTCGACGAGCGTGACTACCACCACGACCAGCACAACACCGTCGAGCACACCACCAACCGCTCCGACAGAGAAGAGCATCAGCCCGACCGGCGGCAACCTGTTCACGCCGCCAATTCAGGCGCCTGGAGCACCAACGGTTCAGCCGGGCCAGCACCCCGGCATCAACGGGATTCCGTGACCCCAAGTTTTCCTTCTGCCTGTCGCATCCGTTCCCAGCAGAGTCTCAGTAAACACCGATGGACATTTTGGGTCCTATGACCCAAAATACTGGGTGAGCTAACCCACCCCACCGTGTGCTGCTTGCGTGGAGGCGTACGCCGGAAGGGAACCGGATGACCGCTAGCAGGGCCGAACCTCCGGTCTCGCAGTCCACCCCTGATACGCAACGACGCGCGGTTCGCTTGGCTTTCGTGGGGACTGCGGCGTGCGATTCTGCCAAGCGACGCGAACTTCCGCCGGTTCGCGGACGACCGGCTGAGTTGGCTGTCATCGACGAGACGATCCTCGCAGTCGCCGAAGGTAGGGGTGGCGTCGTCGTTGTCGACGGTCCCCCGGGAATCGGTAAGACACGGCTACTTGCAGAGTTCGCGGACCGAGCTCAAACCCATGGTATCCGAACACTATTCGGGCGGGGATTCGAGTACCAGCAGTCCGCGCCGTTCTACCCGCTGTTCATGGCGACGTTGCAAGCCGATCCTCCCGTCGGCGATGCCAAAGCGTTGCGCGGCATGCGGCAGTCGGCCGACCTTCGCTACTGGGTCGTTCACGACTTACGAGCCGCCATCGCGGAAGCCGCCAGTCGACAACCGCTCATCATCATGCTGGACGACATTCATTGGGCGGACAATGCCACACTGCTGGCGTTGCACACGCTGCCGATGCAGCTGCAGGCCTCCGTGGTATGGGTATTCACCGCGCGCAGCGGTTCCGGTGGCGCGCCGGTCCGTGACCTGATATCTGAACTCTGTTGTGCAGGAGCGGCCTTCATTCCGCTAGCGCCCTTGTCGGCGGAAGCCGTCGCAGATGTCGTGCAAGACGCGGTTCGGGCGAGGGCGGACCAGTCGCTGCTGATGCTGGCAGCCAAGGCGCACGGCAGTCCCTTCCTGTTGACGGAACTCGTCCGCGGACTTGACGAAGAAGGGCGGCTCAACGTCGAAGGCGGCCAGGCCAGTGCTGTGGGCGACTGGCTTCCGCGCAGGCTGGCGGTGGGTATGGAGCAACGCCTCGAGGGTCTTAGTGCGGAGGCGGCCGAGGTAGTGCGGGTGGCGGCGACACTTCCCGACCGATTTTCAGCGGCAGTGCTCGCAACGATCTTGGACCGCCCGGCGACTGCGCTGGTGTCGGCTGTCCAGGAAGCGGTTCGTGCGGATCTGCTGACGGAATGTGGCGATCAACTGACGTTCAGGCACGGCTTGCTCCGTGAGGCAACGCGTGAATCGATACCCCGGTCGTTGCGTCGAGCCATGGAACGCCAGTCGGCGGCCACCATGCTCGAGATGGGAGCTGCGCCCGAGGAAGTGGCCACCCAGCTGGCCCGCAGCGCCGAGGTGGGTGACCAAAGTGCAATCACGGCGTTGCGCCAGGCGGTCTCGGTGGTTGGTCAAAGCGATCCGAGCACCGCCGCCGATCTCAGCGGGCGCGCGCTCGAGTTGCTTCTTCCTGGGGACCCGGCGCGGGGTCCGTTGGTGGCTGACACCGTCGTGCTGTTGAACAGGGCCAACCGATATCGCCAAGCCCAGCAGCTGGCCGAGAGCGTCCTGTTGACAGAGGTCTCGCAGGAAAGCGAAGCCGAGATTCGTCTGCGCGTCGCAGCGGGCAACGAGGAGCCCGGGCAACGCATTGCGGATAACCGCCGAGCGCTGCAGCTGTCGGACATCAACGACACAACCCGAGCCCGACATCTCGCGTGGCTGGCCTATTTCGAGGTGGTGAACGGTCTTCATGCCGACCAGTCGGCAGCAACGACGGCGATGGTCGCCGCAACCTCTACGGGTGATCTGGAAGCCCGGATTGTCAGCGGAACGGCGCTCGCGGTCCTCGACGAGCAGCAGGGCTATGTCATGCGCGCGACGCAGCGCATGGCCGACGTCGATGCCCTGATGGGCACTGGGCCAGCGACGCTGGGACACATCATCGCCGTGGTCCACCGTGTCCGGCTTTTCGTCACCGTCGGTCGGCTGAACCAGGCCCGCGAGCAGGTCACCGCCGCTACTGCACAAGCACGCCGTGACCACAACGCGATGGCGCTTCCGCCACTGACCATCCTGGATGCCATGGTGCGCATCGCGGCAGGCGAATTGGCCGCTGCTCGCGTAAGCATCGACGCGTTGCCGTCGAGCGAATGGGGGACCGTCACCGAGAACAACATGATGCGAACGATGGTCCTGACGGAAATTGCGGTGCGGACCGATGACCGAAAAACGTTGCAGCAGATGAAGAACGATGCGCTCGAGTTGTATGCGAGCACGTCACCACTGGTGTCCTGCGGCGCCGCCTATGTGATGGCGCGGGCCGCGTGGCACCGCGATGACACTCACGAGGCAGTGCGTTGGCTCAGTGGGCAGCACACGAGAGTCATCACGCCGCTTTGGTTGAACGTCTTCGAACAGTTGATCTTGATGTCGCGAGTGGCATCGGCCGCCGGGGACGCCGGGTTGCGTGCACGCGTGCTGGAGAGCGTCGAGGTGCTCGAACGTGAGCGTCGGGGAGCACGCTTGTTCGCGGCGGTCGCTCGGCACGTGCGCGGCGTTCTGGAAAGAGATCCGGATGCGTTGATGGACGCAGCCAACATGCTGCGTGAGTGGCGCCCTCTTCTGTGCGCGGGCGCAGGCGAGGACGCCGGCAAAGAGCTCGCCAGGGCCGGCCGAATCGACGAGGCGATCGAGCAACTCAATGACGCATTCGACACTTTCGTCGACTGCGAAGCAGATGCGGACGCCCGCCGAGTTGGCCGGGTACTACGCGCATTGGGAGTGGAGCGCCGAATCGTCGCGAGCCCGCGCGACAAGACGGGATGGGACAGCCTGACCGATGCGGAGCTCAAGATTGTCAACATGATTGGCGACGGCGCGACCAATCGCGAAGTCGCCGCGCGGCTGAATCTCTCTCCGCACACCGTCAAAGCTCATGTGCGCAACGCCTTCACCAAACTCGGTATCCGATCGCGGGCAGAGTTGCGCCGGCCGGCAGCCGACCCCGTCGCTATTCGTAATCCCTAACGGCCCTGAATATCGCCCAGCGGGCTATGGCATCAGGGTGCGCAGATGTCGACAATTTTGCTTACCGGCCGGTCACTCTGCTGACACGAAAGAAGACGACGTCATGTGCGCACCGCGGTACGACACACTCTTCAGTCCCACCTCCATTGGTGATGTCGAGCTGACAAATCGTGTCGCCCTGGCGCCGATGACTCGAGTGAGTGCAACGGCGGAGGGGCTGGCCACGATTCGCATGGGTGAGTACTACCGCAGGTTCGCCGACGGCGGGTTCGCCTTATTGATCACCGAGGGTCTCTACATCGATCACCAAGCCAGCCAAGGATATTTCTTTCAGCCGGGTATTGCGGATTCCGCCCAAGCCGAATGTTGGCGACGGATCGTGGACAGAGTCCACGAAGCGGGGACCAAGATCTTTGCCCAGTTGATGCACGCAGGCAGCCAGTCGCAGGGTAACCCGCACACCGATCGCACCCTTGGGCCGTCGGCGGTACCCCCGAAGGGAAAACAACTCGCCATGTACCGCGGGGCGGGCCCGTTCCCGACACCTGAGGCCATGACCAGCGAGCAGATCAGCGAAGCCCGCGGGGCCTTCGTCAACGCGGCGAAGAAGGCGCGCGAAGCCGGATTCGACGGCGTGGAAATACACGGCGCGAATGGCTATTTGCTCGACGAATTCCTCACCGACTACATGAATACGCGCACCGACGAGTATGGCGGCGACGTGGGCAACCGCGTTCGGCTTGCCGCTGAGGTGTGTCGCGACGTGGTCCAGGCGGTCGCTCGGACATCGCGACGGGCATTCGGATATCGCAGGGAAAGGTCTCGGACAACTACCATCGCTGGGCTGGTTGCGAGCAGGACGCAGCCGTCATCTTCGGCACTCTGGGCGACACCGGCATCGACGTCATCCATACCACCGAATACCGTTCTCTGGCACCGGCCTTCACCGATTCCAATAAGACACTGGCCGCGCTGGCAAAGGAATACGGTGGGCTGCCGGTGATCGCCAACGGCAACCTCGACGATCCGCGTGACGCCGCTGCCATGATCGCCTCCGGAGCCGCCGACGTCGTCGCACTGGCCAAGCCGGCCCTGGCCAATCGTGACTGGCCACGCCGTGTCCGAGCGGGTCAACCGCTGACGCCGGACCTGCCCGCCGGTCTGCTCGGCCCGATCGCGAATGTCAAAGACTGGGAAGTGGCTGGCGCGTAGCACATTTGAAACCCTCAACGTGTGTCGATAGGAGTTCGCCGTGCGAGGCGACATTGTTCCGGGGGCGACGTTTCCCGACTATGAACTGACCGATCACGGGCGGGTTCGTCGGAGGCTCAGCGACCTTCAAGGTGGTGACCCGATGATCTTGTTGCTGTCGCGGGGACACTTCTGCCCGAAAGACCATCAGCAGCATCTCGAGTTGAGCGCGAACTATGCCAAGATCGCGGTCGCCTACACCGGCATCGTCACGATCTCAACCGACAACATCGTTGAAACCGCAGAGTTTCGCGCATCGGTTGGCGCCCAATGGACCTTCCTCTCGGATGCGGGGCGAAAGGTCCAGAAGGATCTTCAAATTCAGGAGTACACCGACCCGCACCACGATCCCATGATCCCCTATACGTTGGTGCTGAAGCCGGGCTTGGTGATCTACCGCATCTACAACGGCTACTGGTTTTGGGGACGGCCGTCGTTCGAGGATCTGCGCCGCGACCTGCGTGAGGTGACTCGCGATGTCCGACCGGACTGGGATCCGACAGCGCCTGGTCTACGCGATGCATGGGACAGGGGTGACAAATCGAATCACTACCCTTACCCAACGGCGTGAACGCGCTCTCGGTGGTTCATCTCTGTCGAACGTCATTTCTGGTCGAACGCAGAGACGAATCGGGCGACATCTCGGCGACGGGAGCCGGCCGGCCACACGGCCCAGGTGCTTCTCACAAGGGGATCGCCAGCCAGCGGCACCCACACCACGGCGTTGGGGACGGGGTGGGTCCAACGCTGCGGTGCCAGCGCGAAGGCACTTCCCGAACTGAGCGCAGTGAACGCAACGGAGGGAATCGGGAACTGGTCACCGCGATCGGCGTCGCCGACGTCGATTCCATGTGTACGCAAGATGGCGGCGAGTTCGTCGTACCAGGACGGGCTGGTCGAGCGCGGGAACCCGACCCAGTCGAGCCCGGCCAGTGCATTCAACCGAACGCCGTCGGCTCCCGCTAGTTGGTCAGCCAGCTTCTCGGGAAGCAACACGCCCAATTCCTCGCGAGCAACCAGCATGCTGTCGAGGTCTGGTCCCATCGGCAGTTGAACCATGAAACTGACGTCAAGCTGACCGCCGCGCAGCGCCGCGAGTTGATCCGACATGCTCAGGTGGTGAGGATGCACCCGCGAGTCGGGATGGCGCGCGGCAAACCTGGCGAGACCGCGCAACACTTCCGAAGCGATCTCATGCGGGATGCCGACCCGGATGACGTCTGCGCCAAAGCCGGAATACCGGGACATGGCTTGCAACAACTCGCCGTAACGAAAAAGGATCGCGTGCGCCTCATCGAGAAACGTCTGACCTGCCTCGGTCCGCTGCACTCCTGCGGTGCTACGGGTGAACAGTTCCACTCCGAGGTGACGTTCGATTGCGCCTATCGTCTTGGAAATAGCCGGCTGGGTCATACACAGCCGACGTGCGGCCGCCGAGAACGTGCCCTCTTCCGCGACGGCTATGAACGCTTCCAGCCGCGCAGGCGTGAGAAAGCTCCCGTTGCCTGATTGCATGCTCGGTGGCTCCACGGTTCTCAGCGGTGGCTCGACCAACCGCAAGTTGGCCTGTGACGCGGTGGAGGCCCTCGGATCCGTGTCATGCGGGACGGCATTGGTCATTGTTCCAGCCTGACAAGGAACGCGGCGAGAACACCATCGCCCAACAGGCTATTTCCAAGGCGTCGCGGGGGTACGGATAACCGAGCATCGTACGCGGTGCTCGAAACGTCGTGGGTGACAGGGCAAACCGTGTTCGCGGACGGCGACCTGGCGCTGCACAGCCCAATCGACGCGTGATGCGTAGGGTCAGGCTGCGACGTGCGTCTCACTCATCTGGTCGTACACCCGCCACCAGATCGCCTCGTGGGCCGCGGGTGTGATCGCACCGCGCGCGAGCAGTTCGTCCGCCTCGAGCAGCGTGCCTGCGAGGTTCTCCAGCTTGTGGTGCACTGCCGCCGAGATCGGATCGCGGTGGCCGGCGAGCACCATGGCGCCGATCGTCCTGACCTGTCTGCGCGCATCGCCGGCTCTCATCATGGCGACCACCCCCAGCCCGATGAAGAGCGCCGTCGCGATGCTCACCGCCGTCGACGGCTCGGTCAGCTGGTTGAGCCAGATCTCGCAGACCACCCAGACCAGCGCGCCCCACAGCGGCCAACCGCGGGCGATCCGGACGCGGCGCCGTTCCGCATCGCTGATCCCCGGCGGATACACCACCAGGCGGTATCGCGTGACTCCGAAGCGGTCGGGGCGAACCTCGATCGACCCCCACGGGCGGTCACCGTCGAGCAACCGCACCCATCCCCGGCGTAGTAGATCCATGCCGTTCATGTCTCAGGTGTACCCCCGCTTGCGCCGCAGATGTGCGGTCTGAACAGTTTCTTTACGCGTGTGAAGGATTTACTGACAACATCGCGATCTGAGTAGTGTGTACTATACTCAGCATGACGATCGAGAAGATCCCATCTCGGCTTGCCCACCACCCGACGGTGCGCAAAGTCCGGTCCCGCAAATCCGAGCGGCCGGGCGTCATCGATGCGGACTGGTTGCGTCGGGTGTGCCTCGATGCCGGTGCCGACGACGTCTCTTTCGCCAGCGTGGAGCACCCCGATCTGGCGGGCGAGCGCGAACACGTCGACGCGGCGCTACCGGGCACGCTGAGCTACGTCTCACTGGTCGTCAAGATGAATCGCAACAACGTCCGCTCCACCGCGCGCAGCGTGGCCAATCAGGAGTTCCACCGCAGCGGCGAGATCATGAACGCCGCCGCGCACCGGATCACCCGGGCGCTGGAAGACGCCGGCTACCGGGCGATCAACCCGTCGATGTCGTTCCCGATGGAGATGGACCGCTACCCCGGCCGCATCTGGGTGGTGGCCCACAAGCCGGTGGCGGTGGCCGCCGGTCTGGGCGTGATGGGCATCCACCGCAATGTCATCCACCCCAAGTTCGGCAATTTCATCCTGCTCGGCACCATTCTGGTGGCCGCTGAAATCAGCAGTTACGGTGAGCCGCTTGACTATTCGCCATGCCTGGAGTGCAAGTTGTGCGTCGCGGCCTGCCCGATCGGAGCGATCAAGAAGGATGGCCAGTTCGATTTCGTCGCCTGTTCGGTGCACAACTACCGCGAGTTCATGGGTGGGTTCACCGACTGGGCGCAGACCATCGCCGACAGTTCGTCGGCCGACGACTTCCGTTCGCGGATAACCGATTCCGAGAACGCCTCGATGTGGCAGAGCCTTTCGTTCAAGGCGAATTACAAGGCCGCGTACTGCCTCGCGGTGTGCCCCGCGGGTGAGGACGTCATCGAACCCTATCTGGAAGATCGCAAGGGCTTCATGGACCTGGTACTCAAACCGCTGCAGGAGAAGAAGGAGACGCTCTACGTGCTGCCGAACTCGGCGGCCAAGGAGCACGCCGAACGCCGTTACCCGCACAAGCAGGTGAAGGTCGTCGACAGCGGGATCCGGGGACGCTAGCGCACTTCCCCGCCCTTTTGTCCATTTGGGCGGATCGGGAAGCTTCTGCGGCGGCGCTGCGTTTGCCACATCATGAAGATCAACGAGGTAGCGGCGTTTCGCAAGTCAGGTACCGTTCCGCCGCTGCGTCGGCTGATGATGTGTGTTGCGGCGGCTTTGTTTGCGGGTGTGACGCTGGTCGCACCGGCCACGATGGCAGTGGCCTCGGCAGCACCGGATTCGTGTCCGGCGGTCCAGGTGGTGTTCGCACGCGGCACCGGCGAACCGGAGGGAATAGGTCGGGTCGGCCAGGCGTTCGTCGACGCTCTCAAGCCGCTCGTCAAAGGCAAGTCGGTCGCGGTGTATGCCGTGAACTACCCCGCGTCACGCGACTTCCTGCGCGCCGCCGACGGCGCCAACGACGCCAGCAATTTTGTGCAGAACATCGCCAACACCTGCCCCGATACGAAGATCGTGCTGGGCGGCTACTCGCAGGGGGCGGCCGTCATCGACGCGATCACGGTGGCCGACCAGCCGACCCTCGGCTTCAACCAGATCATGCCCGCCGACATCGCTGACCACGTCGCTGGCGTTGCGGTGTTCGGCAACCCGTCGATCCGACTGCTCGGCAACCCGCTGACCGTGCTGAGTCCGCTGTACGGGCCCAAGACGATCGATCTGTGCAACGGCGCCGACCCGGTGTGTTCCAACGGCGACGACATTCCTGCCCACAGCCTCTACGTTCAGGCCGGAATGCCAACGCAGGCAGCACAATTCGTGGCTGACCGGATCAACGCACCGCAGGCGCCGATCAGCACACTGTCAGCCCAGGGCTGATCAGCCCCAGGCGTGCACGGTGTTCTGCGCCGGCTCCAACCCTTGAGAGACCAACAGTTCGGTGGCATCGGCCGCCTGCTCACAGATGGTGGGAACCTCGCGCCATTCGACGTTGGTGAAGTTGCCCAACACGAATGCCGCGCCCTCCATCCGACCGGGTGGGCGGCCGATTCCTATGCGCACCCGCTGAAAGTCGTTGGTGCCCAATGCCGATGACACCGACCGCAGGCCGTTGTGCCCTGCGACGCCGCCACCGAACTTCAACCTGATCCGGCCGAAGTCGATGTCGAGTTCGTCGTGGATCACCACCACGTCGGCGGGCGGCACCGAGTAGAACTTGGCCAGCGGCCCGACCTGACGCCCCGACTCGTTCATGTAGCAGCGCGGCTTGGCCAGCACGACCGACCGGCCGCCGAGGCGGCCGGTCGCCACCTCGGCACCGGACTTCTTGTGCACCTTGAATCCAGAACCGAGACGGTCCGAGAGGATGTCGACGACAAGGAAACCCAGGTTGTGCCGCGTCGTCGCGTACTGCGGTCCGGGGTTGCCCAGGCCGACCACCAAGATGGGTTCGGCCATACCGGAACCCGCTTACTCGGACTCTTCGGCGGGTGCCTCTGCGGCTTCGCCCTCGCCGGCCTCAGCCGCCGGCTCACCCTCGGCGCCCTCACCGGCGCCCTCGGCCTCGAGTTCCTCAGCCGTCGGCGCGGCCACGACGTTGACCACCAGCGTCTCGGGATCCGAGACCAGGCTGACGCCCGACGGCAGCGCGATGGAACCGGCGGTGAACTGCGTGCCGATCTCGGCGCCCTCGATCGACAGCGTGAGGTGCTCGGGAATCGACTGCACGTCGGCCTCGACGGTGATGGTGTTGGCGTCCTGGGTGACCAACGAGCCGGACACGGCCTCGCCCTCGACCACCACGTTCACCTCGACGGTCACCTTCTCGCCGCGACGTACCACGAGCAGGTCGACGTGCTGGATGGTGCGGCGGATCGGATGTACATCGAGCGCCTTGGTCAGGGCGAGCTGCTCCTTGCCCTCGATGTCGAGGGTGAGCACCGCGTTGGCGCCGGAGTGCCGCAGTACGGCCGCGAAGTCGTGGCCGTCGAGTTCCAGGTGCTGCGGGTCGCTGCCGTGGCCGTAGAGAACGGCGGGCACCTTGCCCGAACGGCGGGCGCGACGCGAGGCGCCCTTGCCCGTCTCGGTGCGGACGGCAGCCGTCAGCTTGTTGGTCGCGGTCTTGGCCATGTGGTGTTGCTCCTGTGTCGTGTGCTCAGCACAGCAAGGGCGCACCACTAGATGAGGCTCGCGTCGATAACGGTGGCCGGGCCACCCTCGCCGTGAATCGTCAGCGAGGGTACCGCGGAGGGCGGCTCACGCCCAAATCACAATGGAAACTTCGTGTCTGTGAGCTGCTCGGACAGCTCCCAGAGCGCGGCGGCCTTGTCGGCGTCGCGGGCCAGCGGGCTGCGCAACGGCGTCGGCCCGGTCGGCCCCCACATGGCGAACCGCGGGCCGACGTAGGTGTTGCCCGGCAGGTCCCGCGACGCCGCGTACAGCGTCTGGCGGGCCCCGAACTCGGCGGACGTGGCCACCAGCGAATTCCCAGCCTGGAAGACCTTGCCGAACGGTCCCGCCGAATGCGACTGCAGTTCCGTGGCCGAATAGCCGGGATGCGCGGCCAGCGCCTTCACCGTTGACCCGACGGCGTCGAGGCGGCGCTGCAATTCTGAGGTGAACAGCAGATTGGCCAACTTGGACTGCCCGTAGGCCGGCCACGCCAGGTACGGCCGGGCCTTCCAGTTGAGGTCCTTGAGGTTGATCCACCCGAACAGGTGCATCATCGACGCCACCGTCACCACCCGGTCGGTGATCCGGGGCAGCAGCAGGTTGGTCAGCGCGAAGTGGCCGAGATGGTTGGTGCCGATCTGGCTTTCGAAGCCGTCGACGGTCTGCGCGTGCGGCACCGCCATGATGCCCGCGTTGTTGATCAGCACGTCGACGCCGTCGATCCCGTCGGCGAACGCCCGCACCGACGCCAGGTCCTGCAGGTCGAGCTTGCGCACCTCGACGTCGCCGGTCATGGTCGCGGCGGCTGCGTCGCCCTTGGCGGTGTTGCGCACGGCCAGAATCGTTTTCGCCCCGACACGGGCCAACTCGCGGGCGGTGACCAGGCCCAGGCCGCTGTTGGCTCCGGTGACGAGCACCGTGCGGCCGGCGAAGGAGGGTAGATCGGCGGCGGTCCACTCAGTCATGGGCTAACCCTAATCCGTTCCACGGAATGCACGTTTTGCACACGTCTTCTCGCACTTCGTGTACAAAACGTGCGTTTCGCCGCTACTTGAGCTTGACGTCGAAGCCCTTGATGACGGCCTCGATGTCGGTTGCCTGCTCGGCGGCCTTCTCTGCGAAACCGGTCACGGTGAA
This sequence comes from Mycobacterium sp. ACS1612, assembly GCF_001667505.1. GTDB lineage: Bacteria > Actinomycetota > Actinomycetes > Mycobacteriales > Mycobacteriaceae > Mycobacterium. Next base: position 15,466 of record NZ_LZHZ01000074.1, on the reverse strand, counting down.
CTGGATGAGGTAGCGCTGATTGGCCGGCGGCGCAGTGGTCGGGATGACGATGCGGTTGTAGCTGTGCATGCGGGCGCCGTTGAGGTCGTAGCTGCCCTCGATCATCGCCGACGGGAAGCCGCGCCAGTTGTCCATCGAGGCGTTGAGCCGGTGGAAGTTCTGCGACAGCTCCGCGTCGACGTAACCGTGCTTGATGGCCTCGGTGACGTCGAAGTCGCCCTTGAGTTTGAACACGATCAGCGTCGCGGTGGGATAGGTGTCGCCCTTGGCGATCATCTGCGTTCCCGGCGCCATATTCGGGTTGTTGTACTGCTGCCAACCCTTCGGCTGCGGCATCGTCACCGTCAGATCGGTGAGCTGCTGCGGCGCGACAGGTTCCCCGGTGACCCCGGAGTCCTCTAGATACTTCGCGATGGGCACCGGCGCACCCGACGCCGTGGTCGTTGTCGTCGTCGTGGTCGGCGACGTCGACCAGACCGATTGATAGTCAACCTTTTCCGCGCCGCAGCCCGTTACAGCGACCGCCACGAGACCGACGCCGGCCCAGTGCCGAAAGGTCACAAAATCTCTCGGACAGCGTCGATCGGCCGAGCCAGCCTGGTGCCCTTCGGCGTGACGACGAACGGGCGCTCGATCAGGATCGGGTGTTCGGCCATCGCGTCGAGCAACTCGTCATCCGACGCCTCGGCCAGGCCCAGTTCGGAGTACAGCGCCTCGCGTTTGCGCACCGCGGTCCGCACGTCGATGCCCGCGTCCTTGATCATCTGAACCAGCTCGGCGCGTGTCGGCGGCGTCTTCAGATACTGCACCACTTCGGGTTCGATGCCGTTGTCGCGCAACAACTCCAGGGTCTTGCGCGACGTCGAGCACTTCGGGTTGTGGTAGATGACGCTTTTCGCTGCCACTACGCGGACCCGTCGAAAAGGCTTGTCACCGAACCGTTGTCGAACACGGCGCGGATCGTGTTGGCCAGCAGCGGTGCGATCGACAGCACGGTCAGCTGCGGGAAACGCTTTTCCTCACCGATCGGCAGCGTGTTGGTGACGATCACCTCACACGCTCCGCAGTCGGCCAGTCGCTGCGACGCGGGGTCGGACAGCACCCCGTGCGTCGCGGCGATGATGACGTCGCCCGCACCGTCCTTCTTGAGTAGGTTGACGGCGCCTGCGATCGTGCCGCCGGTGTCGATCATGTCGTCGGTCAGCACGCAGGTCTTGCCGCGCACGTCGCCGACCACGCGATTCGACACCACCTGGTTGGGCACCAGCGGGTCGCGCGTCTTGTGGATGAAGGCCAGCGGCACACCGCCGAGCGAGTCGGCCCACTTCTCGGCGACGCGCACACGCCCCGAGTCGGGGGAGACGACGACCATGTCGTGGTCGGAGTAGTTCTCGGCGATGTAGCCGGTCAGCAGCTTCTGGGCCCGCATGTGGTCGACCGGGCCGTCGAAGAACCCCTGGATCTGGTCGGTGTGCAAGTCGACGGACACGATCCGGTCGGCGCCTGCCGTCTTGAGCAGGTCGGCGACCAGGCGGGCGGAGATGGGCTCGCGGCCGCGGTGCTTCTTGTCCTGCCGGGCGTACGGATAGAACGGCAAGATCGCGGTGATCCGCTTGGCGCTCCCGCGCTTGAGCGCATCGATCATGATCAGCTGTTCCATCAGGTACTGGTTCAGCGGCCACGGGTGGCTCTGCAGCACGAATGCGTCACAGCCGCGAACCGATTCGTCGAAACGAACGAAGATCTCGCCGTTGGCGAAGTCCCGTGCGGTCTGCGCGGTGACCGGAACGTCGAGCTCCTTGGCCACCTGCTCAGCCAGTTCGGGGTGCGCACGACCCGAGAAGAGCATCAGATTCTTGCGGTTATCGGTCCACTCGGTACCCACGGTGTCTTTCGCCGCCCTTGAGATCGGGATCGTTACGGCCTAATCGTACGGGTTGCCGAATCCCCAACAACTGGCAACCGGCTCACGGCTTCGCGGCGTCGCCAGGGTTCTCGTCTTCGCCGGTGGCCCGGCGGGCGGCTTTGTCGCTGTCCGATGCCGCCGCCGCTGCGGCGGCTGAAGCCGATGCCGCCGCCGCTGCGGCTGAAGCCGATGCCGCCGCCGCTGCGGCCGCTGAAGCCGATCCCGGCCGCTTGCGCGCGACCCAGCCCTCGATGTTTCGCTGTGGCCCCGCGGACACAGCCAGCGCGCCCGGCGGCACGTCCTCACGGACCACCGTGCCCGCGCCGGTGTAGGCGCCGTCGCCGACGGTCACCGGGGCGACGAACATCGTGTCGGAGCCAGCGCGTACATGTGAGCCGATCGTGGTGCGGCTCTTGTTCTCGCCGTCGTAGTTGACGAAGACGCTGGAACACCCGATGTTGCTGTACTCGCCGATGTCGGCGTCACCCACGTAGGTCAGGTGTGGCACCTTGGTGCCGGTGCCGATGGTCGCGTTCTTGGTTTCGACGAACGCGCCGAGCTTGCCGTCGGCGCCCAGCACCGTGCCCGGTCGCAGGTACGCGAACGGCCCGACCACCGCACCGTCGCCGATGACCGACTGGCCGCCGTGGGTGCGCACCACCGAGACGCAGTCGCCGACGGTGACGTCGGTCAGCGTGGTGTCCGGGCCGACGATGCATTGCGCCCCGATCCGGGTGGCGCCGAGCAGCTGCGTGCCCGGCTGGATCGCGGTGTCCCTGCCGATGGTCACGTCGACGTCGATCCATGTGGTGGCCGGGTCGATGATCGTCACGCCCGCGCGCTGATGGGCGGCGACGATCCGTCGGTTGAGCTCGGCCGCCAGCTCTGAGAGCTGCACCCGGTCGTTGACGCCGGCCACCAACGCCGAGTCGTCGACGTGCACGGCGCGCACGCTGAGCCCATCCGCGCGCGCGATCGCGATCACGTCGGTCAGATACAGCTCCTGCTGCGCGTTGTGGGGCTGCAGCCTGCCGAGCGCCGCGCGCAGCACCGCGGCGTCGAACGCGTAGACGCCCGCGTTGATCTCGTTGACGGCCAGCTGCGACGGGCTGCCGTCGGCCTGCTCGACGATGGCCATCACCTCGCCGTCCTGCGTCCGGATCACCCGGCCGTAGCCGGTCGGATCAGGCAGCGTCGTGGTCAGCAGCGTCACTGCGGCGGACTCGGCACTGTGGGCGGCGATCAAACCCGCGAGCGTGTCGGCGTCCAGCAGCGGCACGTCGCCGTAGGTCACGACGACGACGCCGGCGTAGTCGTCGGGAAGCGCCCCCAGCGCGCAGCGGACCGCGTGGCCGGTGCCCAGCTGCTGCTCCTGGACGGCCACCTGGATCGGCCTGCCCAACTCCTCGGACAGCGCGCCCACCGCGGGTTCGATGCGTTCGCGGTCGTGGCCGAGCAGCACCACGAGATGACCCGGTGCGGCCTTGGCCACCGAATGCAGCGCGTGTGCCAGCATGCTGCGCCCGGCCAGCGTGTGCAGCACCTTCGGGGTGTCCGACCGCATGCGGGTACCTGCCCCGGCCGCTAGAACCAGGACCGCGGCCTCACCGTGCACATCCGACATAGAGCTCCGTCGCCAGGACTCGAACCTGAACTATCTGAACCAAAATCAGAGGTGCTGCCGATTACACCACGACGGACTGATCAACTCGTGATGCTAGCCGAACGCTCTACCCTGAATACGTGGCAGCACTCGACAAGGAAGTGCGTGCGCCCCGCGCCAGGATGACCGGCGCCGAGCGGCGTCATCAGCTGATCGACGTCGCCCGCACGTTGTTCGCCGAACGCGGCTACGAAGGCACTTCGATCGAAGAGATCGCGCTGCGGGCCAACGTCTCCAAACCGGTCGTCTACGAACACTTCGGCGGCAAGGAGGGGTTGTACGCGGTGGTCGTCGACCGCGAGATGTCGGCGCTGCTCGACGGGATCACCTCGTCGCTGACCAGGATGACCAACAACCGGTCCCGGCTGCGCATCGAGCGGGTGGCGCTGGCGCTGCTGACCTACGTCGATGAACGCACCGACGGGTTCCGCATCCTGATCCGCGATTCCCCCGCCGCCATCACCGCGGGCACCTACTCGACGCTGCTCAACGAGGCCGTCAACCAGGTGTCGTCGATCCTGGCCGGCGACTTCTCCCGCCGCGGTCTTGATCCGGACATGGCGCCGCTGTACGCCCAGGCGTTGGTCGGCTCGGTGTCGATGACGGCGCAGTGGTGGCTCGACGTGCGGGAGCCCAAGAAGGAAGTGGTGGCCGCGCATCTGGTCAACCTGTGCTGGAACGGGCTGATGCATCTCGAGGACGACCCGCAACTCATCGACGAGTGATCGCTTCGGCGGCCGCCGAGATCGACGAAATGGTGCTGACTACTCGCACTTTCGCGCCCAAATGTCCGTTTGGGCGGCGCACTAGGATGGAACCATCATGACCGCATCGGGGCACACCCATGTTCAAACCCCGATCGCGGGGCTCGTCGACCTGGCGTTGAAGGATCCGTCGCTGGCGGACGTCGCCCGCCTGGCCGCCGAGAAACCCAGCGATCTCACCCTCGTCGGACCCGCCAGTGCGCGGCTGTTCGCGGCCAGCGCGCTGGCGCAGGCCGGACCGCTGCTCGTCGTCACCGCCACTGGCCGCGAGGCCGACGACCTGACCGCCGAACTGCGAGGCGTCTTCGGCGACGCGGTGGCGATGTTCCCGTCGTGGGAGACGCTGCCGCACGAGCGACTGTCGCCCGGTGTCGACACCGTCGGTGCGCGGATGATGCTGCTGCGCCGGCTGGCCCACCCCGACGACGGGCGCCTCGGTGTGCCGCTGCGCGTCGTCGTCACCACGACGCGGTCGCTGTTGCAACCGATGGCGCCCGACGTCGCCGACATCCAACCGGTGACGCTGGCCGTCGGCGGGGAGGCCGAATTCGAGAATGTGGTCGCCCGGCTGGTTCAGCTGGCATACGAGCGCGTCGACATGGTCGGCAAGCGCGGTGAATTCGCCGTCCGCGGCGGCATCCTCGACCTGTTCCCGCCCACCGCCGAGCACCCGGTGCGGGTGGAATTCTGGGGCGACGAGGTGTCGGAGATGCGGATGTTCTCCGTCGCCGACCAACGCTCCATCCCCGAAATCGAGGTCGACTATGTGGTCGCGGTGCCGTGCCGCGAGGTGTTGTTGACCGACGACGTCCGTGACCGGGCCGCGCAGTTGTCGGCCGAGCACCCGGTTGTCGAGAACAGCGTGCCCGGCAGCGTGCCCGACATGCTGGCCAAGCTGGCCGAGGGCATCCCGGTCGACGGCATGGAGGCGCTGCTGCCGCTGCTGCGGCCCACCCAACTGACCACGCTGTCGGCGCATCTGCCCGAGGGCACGCCGCTGCTGATCTGCGATCCGGAGAAGGTGCGCACCCGGGCAGCCGACCTGATCAAGACCGGCCGCGAGTTCCTCGAGGCCTCGTGGTCGACGGCCGCGGTCGGCGGTGACGTGCCGATCGACATCGAGGCGCTGGGCGCATCCGGCTTTGTCGAACTCGACGACGCCCGAGCCGCCGCACGCGACGGCGGGCACCCGTGGTGGACGCTCTCGCAGTTGTCCGACGAGTCGGCTTTGGAGCTGAACATCCGGCCGGCGCCCTCGGCTAGGGGCCAGCAACACGGTGCTTCTTTTATCGACGGAATCTTCGCGATGCTGCGCGCCCACGTGGCGACCGGTGGGTACGCGGTCGTCGTCACCCCCGGCACCGGCACCGCGCACCGCGTCATCGAGCAGTTGGCCGAATCCGACACGCCGGCAAGCCTTTTGGAAGCCGGCGCCGCGCCGAAAGAAGGCGTCGTCGGAGTGCTCAAGGGTCCGCTGCACGAAGGGGTGGTGATCGAAGGCGCCAACCTCGTGGTGATCACCGAGACCGACCTGACCGGCAACCGGGCCACCGCGACCGAGGGTAAGAAGCTTGCGGCCAAGCGCCGCAACGTCGTTGACCCGCTGGCGTTGACCGCGGGCGACCTGGTGGTGCACGACCAGCACGGCATTGGGCGGTTCGTCGAGATGACCGAGCGGGTGGTCGGTGGCGCCCGCCGCGAATACCTGGTGCTGGAGTACGCGTCAGGAAAAAGGGGGGCTGGAAAAGATAGTTCCGACCGGCTGTATGTCCCGATGGACTCACTCGATCAGCTGTCCCGTTACGTCGGTGGTGAGGCGCCGACGTTGAGCCGGCTCGGCGGCAGCGACTGGGCCAACACGAAGACCAAGGCGCGCAGGGCGGTTCGCGAGATCGCGGCCGAGCTGGTGTCGCTGTATGCCAAGCGGCAGGCGTCGCCGGGTCACGCGTTCGGCCCGGACACCCCGTGGCAGGCGGAAATGGAGGACGCGTTCGGCTTCACCGAGACCGTCGACCAGTTGACCGCGATCACCGAGGTCAAGGCCGATATGGAGAAGCCCGTGCCGATGGACCGCGTGATCTGCGGCGACGTCGGCTACGGCAAGACCGAGATCGCGGTGCGCGCGGCGTTCAAGGCGGTGCAGGACGGTAAGCAGGTCGCGGTGTTGGTGCCGACGACGCTTTTGGCCGACCAGCATCTGCAGACGTTCACCGAGCGGATGGCCGGCTTCCCGGTCACCGTGAAGGGGCTGTCGCGGTTCACCGACCCGGCGGAGTCGCGGGCGGTGCTGGAAGGCATGAAGGACGGCTCGGTCGACATCGTGATCGGCACGCACCGGCTGCTGCAGACCGGAGTGACCTGGAAGGACCTCGGTCTGGTCGTGGTCGACGAGGAGCAGCGCTTCGGCGTCGAGCACAAGGAGCACATCAAGTCGATGCGCACCCACGTCGACGTGCTGACCATGAGCGCGACGCCGATCCCGCGCACGCTGGAGATGAGCCTGGCCGGCATCCGTGAAATGTCGACGATCCTGACGCCGCCCGAGGAGCGCTACCCGGTGCTGACCTACGTCGGCCCGCACGACGACAAGCAGATCGCGGCGGCGTTGCGGCGCGAGATGCTGCGCGACGGGCAGGCGTTCTACATTCACAACCGGGTGCGCTCCATCGAGCAGGCTGCCGCCAAGGTGCGGGCGCTGGTGCCGGAGGCGCGCGTCGCGATCGCGCACGGGCAGATGCCGGAGGATCTGCTGGAGCGCACCGTCGAGGGTTTCTGGAACCGCGAGTTCGACATCCTGGTGTGTACGACGATTGTCGAGACGGGCCTTGACATTTCGAATGCGAACACGTTGATCGTGGACCGGGCCGACACGTTCGGCCTATCGCAGCTGCATCAGCTGCGTGGCCGGGTCGGCCGCAGCCGCGAGCGGGGTTACGCCTACTTCCTGTATCCGCCGGAGGTGCCGCTGACCGAGACGGCCTACGACCGGCTCGCGACGATCGCGCAGAACAACGAACTGGGCGCAGGCATGGCGGTCGCGATGAAGGATCTCGAAATCCGCGGTGCCGGAAACGTTCTCGGAGCTGAGCAGTCCGGGCACGTGGCAGGTGTCGGGTTCGACCTCTACGTGCGACTGGTTGGTGAGGCGGTCGAGGCATACCGAGCGGCGGCGGACGGGAAAACTGTTGTGGCGCCCGAGGAACCGAAGGACGTTCGGATCGACCTTCCCGTCGACGCGCATCTGGCGCCGGACTACATCCCCAGTGACCGGTTGCGGCTCGAGGCGTATCGCCGGTTGGCGGCGGCCGGCGACGACGCGGGCGTGGACGCTGTGGTCGAGGAGCTGATCGATCGGTACGGTCCGCTACCGGAGGCGGCGCAGAGATTGGTTGCTGTGGCGCGGCTGCGACTCTTGTTCCGCGGCTACGGGATCACCGAACTCAGTGCGATTTCGGAGTCGACGCTGCGGATGTCTCCGCTGCAGTTGGCCGACTCTCAGCAACTGCGGCTCAAGCGGTTGTATCCGGGAGCGAACTATCGGGCGACCACGACGACCGTACAAGTGCCCATCCCGCGGGCGGGTTCCGGCGTTGGCGCGCCACGGATTCGTGATCTTGAACTCGTCGCGTTCGTGGCGGGCTTGGTGCTGGCCCTCGATGGAAAGCCCCTGGAAGGTGTTGATATAACGAAGTTCGGAGGTAGGCCGATGAGTGAGAAGCGACAGGCGACATGACCGTCGTCCTCGTCGACCCTCGCCGACCTTCGCTCATTCCGATCGAGGCCGTTGGCTTGCTGGGCGGCGATGTGCAATACACCGAGGAGATGCCCGTCAGGGTGCCGTGGTCGTTGCCGTCCGCGCGGCCGTGCATCGCCGGTGTGTCGGACGACGAGGACGCCCCGGTGTTGCTGTCGAGTGATCCGGAGCATCCTGCGGTGAAGGCCCGCCTCGCTGCGGGCGAGAAGCTGATCGCGGCACCGGAACCCGCCGCGGGGGAGCGCTTGGTCGACGCGGTGGCGATGATGGACAAGCTGCGCACGGCGGGCCCATGGGAGAGCGAGCAAACGCACGATTCGCTGCGGCGCTACCTGCTCGAGGAGACCTACGAGGTGTTCGACGCGGTGCGTGGCGGTAACGCCGATGAACTGCGCGAGGAACTCGGCGACGTGTTGCTGCAGGTGTTGTTCCACGCGCGCATCGCCGAGGACGCGCCGCAGCACCCGTTCACCATCGACGATGTGGCGGATTCGCTGGTGCGCAAGCTCGGCAACCGGGTGCCCGCGGTGCTGGCAGGGGAGTCGATTTCGCTGGACGAGCAGCTTGCCCAGTGGGAGGAACGCAAGAGGCTGGAGAAGTCGCGCAACTCGTCGATGGACGACGTGCCCACCGGGCAGCCTGCGTTGGCGTTGGCGCAGAAGGTGCTCGAGCGGGTTTCCGCCGCGGGACTGCCCGCCGACCTGATTCCGGAGTCGATCACGTCGGTGACGGTGGCGGCGGGTTCTGACGCTGAAAACGTTTTGCGCTCAGCGGTGTTGGAGTTCATGGACACAGTGCGGGTGGTGGAGCATGCGATCGCCGCCGGACGCCGCGGCGAGGATGTCCCCGAGGAACTGGACGTGGCGCCGCTCGGTGACATCTCCGAGGAGGAGTGGCGGACATACTGGTCCACGGCCGACGACACCGAGCCCGCGGATGTCCCCGCGTAACCGCCGAAACGGCATTCCAGGACGCTGATTCTCGTACTTTTCGTGCGTAGTTGCAGTCTCGGCGAAACCGTCAGGCGAACAGCGTCGAACCCCAATACGCCGACGCGTCGCCCTCAGGAAGGCCCGGCGGGCATGCGAAAACGGCTGTTCCGGTGTGGAAGATGTACTCGTTCAACGCGTCGGTCGACATCTGTGCCAGCACCGGAATGAAGTTCGTGGTGGGACTGCGCACGAACGCGATGAAGAACAGCCCGGCATCGAGGTGGCCGAATCCGTCGGAGCCATCAGTGAAGTTGTAGCCGCGGCGCAACATCTTGATGCCGCCCAGATGGTCAGGTGACACCAACCGGATGTGGGCGTCGACGTCGACCAACGGGTTCCCGTCGGCGTCTTTGATGTTGAAGTCCACCGGCGCGAACTCGTCGGTGTAACCGTTCGGCGCGCCGCTGCCCTTCTGGCGACCGATAACCCGCTCCTGCTCCTTGAGCGTGGTGCGGTCCCACGCCTCGATGCGGTTGCGGATGCGTCGCGTCACCAGATACGTACCGCCGGCCAGCCAGTCGGGGCCGTCCCCCTTGGCCACCCAGACGTTCTTGTCGAGCGCGTCGTGGTCCTCGGCTTTGATGTTGTTGGTCCCGTCCTTGAACCCCAACATGTTTCGCGGAGTCGCCTGATCCCGCGTCGTCGACGACGTCCGGCCGAAGCCCAGCTGCGAATACTTCACCGCCACCGTGCCGAATCCGACGCGCGCCAGGTTGCGCACCGCATGCACCGCAACCTGTGGATCGTGGGCGCACGCCTGGATGCAGATGTCGCCGCCACACTTGGCCGGATCCATGATCTCGTTGGTGAACTTCGGCAGATCGGCCAGCGCCGCGGGGCGTTGCGATGCGATGCCGAACCGGTCCTTGCCGTCCTTGGTGAAGAACGACGGCCCGAACCCGATGGTCAACGTCAGCCCGGACGCAGGCAGTCCCAGCGCCTCACCCGTATCGTCCGGCGGCGCATACGGATTGCCGCCGACGGCACCGTTGGGCACGGCGTCCTCGCCCTGCGTCATCCGCTCGGCCATCTGTGTCCACTGCTTCAGCAGCGCGACGACGTCCTCGCGGCTGTCCGTCGTCACATCGAACGCGCAGAAGTGCATTCGATCCTGCTGCGGCGTGATGATGCCGGCCTGGCGCACACCGCGGAACGGAATCGGCTTGTCCAGGCCGAAATCCGCGCTCGCCGCCGACGCCCGGCCTGCGAGCGCACCGGCGCCGGCGGCGCCCACCACCGCGGCGGTCACTCCCGCCGCGCCGAACAACTTCCGTCGCGAGAGCCCCTGGCGGGGCTCGGGGTCACTGGGGAGCGACGACACCTTGCACCTGGCTCACTTCCTTGGACAACGCGTCGATCGCCCGCGACAACTCCTGGCGCTGCGGTTCGGTCACTTTGTCGTAGGAGATGAAACCGTCGCCCTGGCGGTACTTTTCGAGCAGCGCCTCGACTTCGGCGAACCGTTGGTCGACCTTCTTGCCGAGATCGGCGTTGCGCTCGTCGAGGATCGGCCGCACCGACGCAACCGCGGTCTGCGAGCCCTCGACGTTGGCCTTGAAGTCCCACAGGTCGGTGTGGCTGAAGATGTCCTCTTCACCGGTGATCTTGCTCGAGGCGACCTCGTCGAGCAGACCCTGTGCGCCACCGGCGATCTGGGTCGAGTCGATCTTGTACTCAGGCGCCTTCACACCCTTGTCCAGCTCCTGCACGTCGGCCATCAGCTGGTCGGCCATCGCGTTGCTGTCGGGCTGCAGACCGGTGACCCACAGGTCCTTCTCCAACCGGTGGAAGCCGGTCCACTTCTGACCCGGCTCCAGGTCCGCCTCGCGAAGGTCGATGCGCGGGTCGAGATCGTTGGGGAACGACTCGGCGACCGGCTCGATGCGCTCGTAATACGTGCGCGCGACGGGGTATTGCGCCTTGGCGGCGTTGACGTCGCCCTTCTTGACCGCGTCGACGAACACTCCGGTGGCGGCGATCAGTGCATCGGTCTGGCTGTTCACATACCGCTTGTAGCCGTCCGACGCCTCCTTGAACTTGCCCGCCTCGTCGACCTTGACGGCGTCACCGGTGACCTTGAAGTCGGCGCGGATACCGTCGCCGACCATGCCGGGCTTGCACGCCGTCTGATAGGTGCCCGGCTCGGCGAGCTGGACGATCAGCTTGCGCTGCAGGCCGGGGGAGATGTTCTCGACCTCGCCCATCACCCGCTCGCCCTCGCCGTACACGTAGAACTCGGTCACCTTGTTGCCGTTGTTGGTGACGACGAATGTGCTCGGCCCGGTGGATGCTTCGGTGCCCGACAACTCGCATGCAGTGTCCGACGCGGTGACCGTGATCTCAGACGGGGCGCTTTTTCCCGGCTCGGTCGGGGCTGCTTCTTGCTTTGCCTGACAGCTTGTCAGGGCCAGACCCGCCAGCGCGGCCGTCGCGACCGCCAGGGACGAATGAAGCTTCACGTGGTGGACCTTTCGGGTTCGGGAAGGGGTTGGGGTGAAGGATCGGGTTTCGCCGGCGACCTGGTCGGTCGCAGGAAGATCGACAGCACGAGGACCAGGTAGGCCAGCCACGCGACGAGCTGCAGGACGGTCGGCGTCGGGGTGATGTTGAAGACGCCCTGCACGATCTCGCCGTACCACGACGACCAGTTGAACCAGGTGCTGATGTCAAAAGCCTTGGCGCTCAGCCCCGGTAGCCAGCCGACGGTCTGCAGCGCGCCGACGCCGTACGACAGGATGCCTGCGGCTACCAGGATCAGGAAGACGCCCGTGTAGGAGAAGAACCGGGCGAGGTCGATGCGGATGGCGCCCGCGTACATGCCGTAGGCGATCGCTGCGGCGGCCAGCACCCCGATCACCAGACCGATCAGCGGCCACGACGTCTGCGCCTCGGCGTAGCCGACCATGAACAGCGCGGTTTCGACGCCTTCGCGGCCTACCGCCAGGAACGCCAGCGCAAGCACCGCCAGCGACCCCGTCTCCAGCGCGCGCTGCATATCGCTGCGCAATTCACCGGATATCGAGGCGGCCGCCCGCTTCATCCACAGCACCATCGTCGTGACGATGGCCACGGCCACCAGCGATGCGATGCCCGCGATCGCCTCGGCCGCCAACCCCGAGATCGTGTTCTCGCCGAACTGGATCACCAGAAACACCGCAACGGTCATCACGATCGCCGCGCCGACGCCCAGCCAAACCCACTTGAGCGCGTCGCGGCGCTGCGCCTTGACCAGGAATGCCACCAGGATGCTGACGACGATCGCGGCTTCCAGCCCTTCGCGAAGGCCGATCAAACCGCTCCCGAACAGCTGCGACGTGATGTTGGGTGCCGCGGCCTGAATACTGACATGGAAGTCCGTACCAGCAGTCATCGACTTGTCCTCGCTACGCCGTAATCGCGCACCAAGCTTTGGCTCACCAAAGCAAGGTGTGGCTCACCTTAGCAGGGTGAGACACGGCAGAGTACACGTCCGGTGAGCGTTGCCGATCTGGTCCGAGCGCGTGCGACCATGGCAATGACGAGAGTGGGTTTGAGGGAGTCCGGTGTCGCCAGTGCGTTGGCTGCGGATTGTCGCGGTAATCGGCGCGACAGTGCTGCTGATGGCTTCCAGCTGCTCGTGGCAGGTGGGCACACCGATCCCCGAAGGCGTTCCGCCCCCGCCGGGCGATCCAGTGCCCAAGATCGACACCCACGCCAAAGGCAGACCCGCCGACCAGCTGCACGACTGGGCGGCGCAGCGGGCGTCCGCGCTCGGCATGCCCGTGCAGGCGCTGGAGGCCTACGCCTACGCCGCGCGGGTGGCCGACGTGGAGAACCCGGACTGCCACATGACCTGGACGACGCTGGCGGGCATCGGCCAGGTGGAAAGCCACCACGGCACTTACCACGGCGCGGTGATCGCGCCGAACGGCGACGTCACGCCGCCGATTCGCGGGGTCCGGTTGGACGGCACCAACGGCAACCTGGAGATCCTCGACAACGACGGCGTCAGCCACGACGGCGACGCGCCGTATGCCAGGGCCATGGGGCCGATGCAGTTCATCCCCGAAACCTGGAAGCTCTACGGCGTCGACGCCAACAACGACGGCATCATCAGCCCGGACAATTTCGACGACGCCGCGCTGTCCGCGGCGGGCTACCTGTGCTGGCGCGGCAAAGACCTGGCCAAGCCCCGCGGTTGGATGGACGCGCTGCACGCCTACAACCACTCCGACCAGTACGCCCGTACCGTCCGGGACTGGGCGACCGCCTACGCCAACGGACACCCCCTCTGAGCACGCCGCGGGCCGACACACGCTCTAGGCTCATTGCGAGTCCAGCCCCATGATCCAAGGAGAATCAAGTGCCCATCATCGAGCAGGTCGGAGCCCGCGAGATCCTCGACTCCCGCGGTAACCCGACGGTCGAGGTCGAAGTGGCCCTGCTGGACGGCACGTTCGCCCGTGCCGCGGTGCCCTCGGGCGCGTCGACCGGCGAACACGAGGCGGTAGAACTGCGCGACGGCGGCAGCCGCTACGGCGGCAAGGGAGTCGAGAAGGCGGTGCAGGCGGTGCTCGACGAGATCGCGCCCGCCGTCATCGGGCTGTCCGCCGACGACCAGCGACTCGTCGACCAGGCGCTGGTCGACCTCGACGGCACGCCGGACAAGTCCCGCCTCGGCGCCAACGCGATGCTGGGGGTGTCGCTCGCGGTGGCCAAGGGCGCGGCGGAGTCGGCCGGGCTGCCGCTGTTCCGCTACGTCGGCGGGCCCAACGCGCACATCCTGCCGGTGCCGATGATGAACATCCTCAACGGCGGCGCGCACGCCGACACCGGCGTCGATGTCCAGGAGTTCATGGTCGCGCCGATCGGTGCGCCCAGCTTCAAGGAATCGCTGCGCTGGGGCGCCGAGGTGTACCACTCGCTGAAGGCGGTGCTCAAGAAGCAGGGCCTGGCCACCGGCCTCGGCGACGAGGGCGGTTTCGCGCCCGACGTCGCAGGCACCAAGGCGGCGCTCGACCTGATCCTGAGCGCCATCGAGGCGACGGGCCTGGCGCCCGGCTCCGACGTGGCGCTGGCGCTCGACGTCGCCGCCACTGAATTCTTCACCGCCGGAACGGGTTACAGCTTCGAAAAAGAGACCCGCACCGCCGAGCAGATGTCGGAGTTCTACGCCGGCCTGATCGACTCCTATCCGCTGGTGTCCATCGAGGACCCGCTGTCCGAGGACGACTGGGACGGCTGGGTGGCGTTGACAACCGCGATCGGTGATCGCGTTCAGTTGGTCGGCGACGACCTGTTCGTCACCAACCCCGAGCGGCTCGAAGACGGCATCGAAAAGGGCGCCGCCAATGCGCTTCTGGTGAAGGTGAACCAGATCGGCACGCTCACCGAGACGCTGGACGCCGTCGCGCTGGCGCACAACAGCGGATATCGCACGATGATGAGCCACCGCAGCGGCGAGACCGAGGACACCACGATCGCCGATCTGGCCGTCGCGGTAGGCAGCGGCCAGATCAAGACCGGTGCCCCCGCCCGCAGCGAACGGGTCGCCAAGTACAACCAGTTGCTGCGCATCGAGGAGACCCTCGGCGACGCCGCGCGCTATGCGGGCGACTTGGCCTTTCCGCGGTTCTCGGTGGGCGATGAGCCGCTTGCGCGAAGAGTAGAGTCAGAGGCCAAATAACCCGTGCCCGAGGCGAAACGGCCAGACCCCAAACGACGGTCCCCCGCGGGCCGTCCGAAGGGGACCGCGCCTGGCCGCCGCCCGCCGCGCAGCAATGAGAAGGCACCTGCGGCCGCACCGGTCGAGAAGCCGAAGGAAACCGTCCGCGAGTCGATCGTCGCGGCCGCCGAACAGCAGTCCGAGCAGCGGTTCGGGTCGGCGGCCCGCCGCGCGGCGATCCTGGCCGCGGTGGTCTGCGTGCTGACGCTGACCATCGCGGGTCCGGTGCGCACGTACTTCGCGCAGCGCACCGAGATGAAACAGTTGAAGGCCACCGAGCAGCAATTGCGTTCGCAGATCGCCGATCTCGAGGAGCAGAAGGTCAAGCTCGCCGACCCGGTGTTCATCGCAGCGCAGGCCCGCGAACGGCTCGGCTTCGTGATGCCCGGTGACATCCCGTATCAGGTGCAGTTGCCCGAAAGCGCCGTCGCGCCCGGACCGCCGGGTGGCGAAGCCCCGACTGGGGTGAAGAGCGGCGACCCGTGGTACACGTCGCTGTGGCACACCATCGCCGATGCGCCGCACGGGGTTTCACCCGCTCCGGCCACTCCGCCCCCGCCCCCCCCCCCTCCCGGTGGTTTTCGCAGCGGATCTCGAAGCCGTCGCGCGGGAAATGGGCCCCGAGCCCCGCGGGGTGGTCGAGATAGGCGATCGGTGCCCCAACGGCGAGCCCGGCGTGGTAA
>NZ_LZHZ01000073.1 GCF_001667505.1 Mycobacterium sp. ACS1612 | reverse complement strand
GCCCCTCATAACCACCCACCTCCGCCCACGCCCTCACGAAGGCCTCCTCGAAATCCATCGACGGCCCCGACCGCTCACCAGCCGCAGTCAACTGCAACAGCCGCTCGTCGACATAGCGCCCCCGCAACTGATCACCAGGTAACCAATTCTCGTTCTCTACCAAGTGATCATCACTAAGGCCCAACTCCCTCAACCTGTCCCGCAGCGCAGCCTCACCATCAGGCAACCGCGCAGGGGAGCCAAGGCCGTGAAACACCCTCGCGACATCGCTGGGCACCCCGCCACGACCACCACCAACCACGAAATCAAGCACCTGCCGGTGCAACCCCTCCCGAGCCCGCTTCAACGCATCCCTACCCGGTCCCGGCGCACTCAACGACCCACCGGCAGCCTGCGCCAAGATCGCGGCATGAGCGCCATACGCATCACCGCCTACTGACCACCCCGCCGGCCATTGCTGCGGCCCGAAACCCACCACCACCGAGGACAACAAACACCACCCATCACCCGGCACCCGCACACGACCGCCACCAGCCGCTTCAGTTCCGCTGCGAGCAGTTGCGGACCAATTGGGCACCGACTCAGACGGTCCGACCTGCCCACCAGTCGACAACCCCGCACCCACATCGAGTTCGACCGGTTCCGGCGCCGTTGGGTGTGGGCCGGCGATAGCGATGTCCGACACCGACGACAACGCCTCTGCGCCAGGCCTTTCGGTACCGCCAGGACTATCGCGATGACGGGGAGCGGCACCCTCCACTGGTGACCCACTCCGGGTGGGTAAGCCCTGAGAGCCCTGTGCTGACAAATCGCTGTGCGAAAACCATCGCGACGCTTCGTCACCTTGTTGTGATGAGGGAGTGCGCGGTGGCTCGCTTACATTTGAAGTAACTGAATTCTGTTGGTGCCCAGTAATACCCCGGCTGCCAAGACTCGCGCCCGTCTCCGCCAAATCGACGCGCAATGGCTGATCCGTCGATGCAGCTTCGCCGATTCGAATCGTGACAACCCGCCGCGCCATCTCGTCTGACTCAAGATCGTGTGCCCTGCCGTCACTGTCGGGGAGGCCCCTGCCGCGGGATACCGCCTCGAACGTCACCGTCGACTGAGGTATGTTTCGTCCATCCAGTAGGCGGCGAACCTCCGCTTCCAAGACATTCCGGGTTTCGACCGCACGTGACCATCCGATGGCTCTCGGCCTGCCCGTGTGTGGCCATCCGTTCAACGGCCATCGCCGCCCGTTTGCGCCGACCTCCACCTGCACAACCAGCGTGCTACCACTTGCATCGGCGCGATACCGCTGAGCGGCTTGGTCGACGATATCGGAGGCAAATCCGTGGACCGTCTCGATTTGTGGGCCAGTGAGTTTTTTGGCCGTCTCGCCAAAGATTAGCTGCGGCGCTGCGCTCGGCTCCGCGGCCTCAGGCGGCCGCGACAATGCGTGTGCCTCTGCTGCCGGCTCCTGCGGTCTGTCCGACGGTTGTGCCCAAATCGGATCCCACCACCGCCGACTCGCCGACCGGTCCGCGGCGGGATCAACCGTACGCGGAATCCCAAGGCGCGACTGCGCATCCACTCGGTGGTCATGCAGCTCCAGCCGATCTTGATGACCCGCCACGATCCGCCCGAAATTCATCAACGACTTTGAGCGCGGCCCCATCTCATCGACGTAGTGGTAGTACGAGATATGGGTAGCTGCGCTCGCCACAGTGTCCATCGACCTCGGAAACTCAGACGCCAGACGTCGCGCACCGAACACCTCCAGTGTGGGATCGATCCCCTGCCCAATAAGACCGTTCGGGTCCGGGGTTCGGCCCAACGCCGTAACCGGATCGCGGGAGGAGCCGGCGACGAACACATTGGGTCCGATGCCGAAGTCATCCGCGTGTTGGAGCGGCCCCGCTCCGGGAGAACCCACCAGCGTTACGGTCTGGATCTCGTTCGCCAGCCGACCATCCCGGCCCGCGTACGCAGTGGTGGTCGATCCGTACGAGTGACCGAACACGTGGTTACTCGAGAAGTGAGTGCCATCATCGGCGGTGGCGTCACGCCCGGCGTTGAAGGCTGTGATATCGGCGTGAAGAATCTCACCGCCCTGCCCCGCCGCCGTCTGCGTCAGCACTCGACCAGATCGCCAACCACTTGGCGCGTGATAGCCGATCCACACGATCACCACCGCGTCCGCGGCACCCTCGGCCCGACCGGATTCGACGAGATTCACGGCATCATTGAGGAGACCGTCGAGGCTCGCGATCGTGGTCGTCAAGCCCGGCACCATCCACGACACCGACGACGCGGTATACGGATCACCGCCGACAGCAACCAGGATCCGACCGTCTCGGTGATAGGCCGCCGGATCGAAGGCCAACACCAGCGGCTCTTCGGCGCCGATCCGACTCAAACGGTTTGCGGCCCGCCGCAGTGCGCGGTTAGCGGCGTACAACCGGTTGATTGGCTTGAACGCCCGATAGCGATTCGCCGCCTCTCGTGCCAGCGTGTCCTTGAACACCCCGCGATTGGCCTCATCACGCACCCGCGGCGGCAGCCCCTCGGCATTGCCCACTTGCTCGGGATAGGCGGCGATCACCGCGCGACGCTGTTCCTCCGACAGTCCCTTCCACCACCGCGCATTCTTCCGCGCAGTCGCAGCGCCCCGCCCCGCATCCGCCAACGGATGTCGTATCTCATTCGCATCGACAAGCCCAGTCCGCCTGTGCGGGGCCGGATCCCGATCTGACGTTCGCTCGTGCAAGGCCACATGAGCCAACGACAGGGTGTGCGAATCGACCATGCGCTCCGATCGGAAACCAGGCACATCCCGCCCCATGACTTCAGGTCCACGGGATTCTGACATGTTCAAGAAACTGACACCTGGTCCAGCCTCGCGGCCGCCCCGCGCCGGCATCAGCCAATTCGGTCGACTCCGCGTAAACCCCTGATCGGCAGCGTTTCTCGACGGCCCGGCGGAGGGTGCGCGCCGAGTAGTAGACAGACCGGGTGTCTCCGCGGCCGGCGGGGGGATTTTTGTCGATGGACGCTGATGCGGGTGCTCGGCCTGCGGTGCGTCACCGCGAGTGTCCGACAGCGAGTGGTCACCTGACCCTCTAGCCGCCCTCAGATCAGGGGAGTTCTCATCTGTGCCCCGTGGTGTAGTGAAGCGGACTCTGCGTGTCGTGTCTTGACCGGTAGGGTTGCTCGCCAGCTGCCGTGACCCCATCGCCGAAGGCTCGGACCCCGCCCGTGGTGGTTCGGCAGGCAGCCGCTGCGGTGGAGTACTCGGCCGCGTCGTCATGAAGCGGTTCTCAGAGGTGCGGCTGTCGGGCTCGCCGTCAGCGCGGGCGGGGTGATCTGCGACGTCGTCTTCGGTATCACCGGCGGATGAAATGGACTCTGGTGCTAGAACTTCCGAGTGAGTGGACACCGTCTTCTCGCTTACACCGAGATACAGTGGGGCGGTTCGCGTGTCGCCGTCACGTTCAGCCGACAGGTAGGCGCTCGCTTCGCCGGCGCTGACTTGTTGCGGCGGGGTGCCGGGTGTGTCCTCGGCGCTGGTGAGCTGACCGCGATGGGCAGGATCCTCAGCAGCTGGGGCAATGCGGGATGGCTTATCAATCGGCAGTCCGTGACCGGCGCCACCGACCGACGGTGGCGTACGTGGCGGATCTGGCTGAACTGGTGTGGCCACCCGCGGCGGCCCGGCATCTTCCGGTGCAACGACGGGATCGGTACGGACTACAGTCGCGCCGGGCGAGGCCGGACGCCGTTCGGACGTACCCTCGCCGGCTTGGCTGTCAGGCGGCTGGCCAGTGCCCGGGGAAAATCCGCCCGGCACGCCCGCAGCACTCATGGCCTCCGGGGGTTTCCCGGCATCACTCGGTGATGATGTCGGCCTCCAACTCGCGCCCTCGGAGACGCCGTGTGTCGAGAACCATGACTGCACGGTGTCTCGGACAGTGGGCAAATGCCGTTGGCCCGCCAAAATGGCATACGACACGAATCCAGACAGCTGCTGACCGACCCAGTTGCCCCAGGTGGCATTCGCGCCGATCAGGTAAACAATCCAAGGCCACGCTGACTTAGCGCTGTCGAATATGCCGCCGTGGCTAGCCAGGTTTGCCACGTTCGGGACTATCGCAACGAGCCCAGGTGGAGTGAAGTTGTTGAAGGTGTTGGCCGCATCGCGCTCGTTTACGTTGGGGTCGCGCAGTTCGAGAATCGAGCGAGCGATCAGATACGCGGTAGCAGGCAAGACGTCGGACGCGGACAGGGGATCCGTCAAGGACGCGCCGGCCGCTGTTCCCCGCACCAGAACCGTCACTGCCGTGTACCCCAGTTTCGGCCAGAAGTCGACATTCTCTCGGCCGGGCATTGCACTGCCCTCCTGCGGTGCGTCAACCAATTGAGCACCCAGGTGTGCCAGATGCGAAATGTCTGACCGAATAAAGGAGATCTGTCGATCCGTGTTGTCCGAGATGTGGCCCCCACGTTCTTCGAACATCCGCTTCGCGGTCTCGATCGTGGTGAGATGTGATCGGACCTTGCTGATCGCGAGCGTCAACTCTTCCTGCGTCAGATAGTTCGGTTGGCTCTCCAACGCCTCCTCGTCGACATCCGGTGGGGTGTCGGACCGCGAAAGTAGGCGCAACTCACCGTTGGCCAGCGCACGTCGTTCGGTCAGAGGCAGAGGTAGGCCGATAGCCGTGCCGAGCGAAATGGCACTGTCGGCCAAGTAGGGGATCAGCTTTGGGAATCCGGCGCCGAAAATGATGGCGCTCTGCACCAAACCGGAACCAAGGGCCCAGAAAGGATCCGTTTGCTCTGCTGCCAGCGACGGGACCACGGTCGGCAGTAAATAGGTGAGACCCGGCAGAGACCACGGAATGACCAGATCGAAGAGAGTGGTTCCGAGCAGGCGCCCGCTGTACGCGGAGTGGCGCGCCATACCGCCCATGCGCAGTACGGCCCTTGTCTCCGCGGCTGCTACCAGAGAGATGAAGTTGAGTGACGGAGGTTTGTGCAGAATCGGCACGGCATACGGCGCCGCCAGCGGAATCGTCGTCCCGGCGAAATGCAGAGCCTGGTTGCCCAAACTTTCATCTCGATTCAACGCCTGCACCGAGCCCAGCGCCTTGTCGATGATCGAGCCCGCCGAATTGCGCAGCACACGATAGGCCGTCTGCTGCGACTCGGTAAGAGAACGGCGAGGGTGCGCAATTGCGAGAGCTTTCAAGTCGTCCAAAGCCTCCAGCAGACTTTCGAGGACGGTCTTGCCCGACTCGGGATCGGTCAACTGCTCACGCAACAGATGGATGAATTCGGCATCGTCGTGCTGAGAAACGTCTTTGTACGCAGTCGTCGCTTTTCCAAGAGCAACCACCAGCCCTACGGGATTAGGTCCACGTCGTGCGGCAGCCACTCCACTGCCGGCCACGTCCCCGACGTGTACGGGTCGCGTTAACTCCTCTGCGTCGCGGCCCCGCAACACCGCATCGACTGCACGCCGAATATGTGCTTCTGTATCGTCGCGTTCGACGTCGGACGGAGCTTGTCGCGGTGCCATCGCGTTGCGACGTTGCCAATCCGCCCGGTCACGACGCGCATCAGTTGGCCATTGATCCGTTAACCTCGAGGGTCCCGGTAAGGCTTCCAACTCTGCGACCCGTGCACGCAGCTCCCCTTCACTGCGCTGCTCCTCGTCGCGCTGCTTGGCCTCGGCCTTGGCGGATATCCCGATCTGCGAGGGCTCGCTCCGCGCCTCGTCGCCGTGCTCTGATGACGGAGCCTGCGGTGGCTGGTCGGCCTGCGAAGCAGAGGAATCCTGCTGGTGGCCAGCGAGACTCGGGTTGCCGTGGTCCCCGCCCCTGCGCGGCCCCTCGGCTGAGGGTTCGTCGGTCAGCAGCCCGACAAGGCCGCTACCAGCCTCACCCTGCTGAGTCTCCGCCTGCGGAATCGAAGCGCTACGCACCGACGATTGGTCAAGCGATGCAGTGTCAGCATCGCCCACCCCGCCGCTATCAATTGTGAACGGAATGTCCACCTCTGACGAAGGTCGGGACAATGGTGTGTCCGCCACCACGAAGTCGGAGTTGTGTTCAATGTCGCTGTCCAGACCGTCAGGCAAATTCGTTTCAGATGGTTGCGGAGAAGGCGGATGCACCTCGACGCCGGGTCGAGAGACCGTGTTACCGACGCTGCGGTCCTCGACGCGATCATCCGGGTACTCATCCCGGCTGTGGTAGAGGTCGTCGGAGTCCGCGGCGACATCGGGCCTCCGCGAGCCGCTTGTACCTGCAATTCCCTGCGGGAGTTGACCTTCCGGCGGTGCCGTTACAGCGCTGGAGGTCCGGTGACGAACCATACGACTGGGGTCGAACTGGGATGACTCCGTGTCATCGTTCGAATCCGAATCCGAATCCCACCAGACTGATTCGTCGACACCGCGCTCGTCGGGAGCGGCATCAGAGTATTCACCTGACTCCGACTCAGCCCGCAGGTCACGTCCATCCTCAAGCCGCACGACCACCAACCGTCGCGCCGCGGCATCAGTCTTCCTGTCGAACGACGTAACGACGCCTTCGGGGACTTCGCGGCCCCGCGACTTCGCGTCTGGGAATTCGACAATGTCCCGAGGCAGCTCGCGTTCGTCGAGTAGCGTCCTAACCTCCTCCTGCAGCATCTCCCAGGTGATATCAGCACGCGTCTGGCCGACATGCACGGCCCGAGACCGATTCAAAGGGCGGCCGTTTCCGCCGCCCTCAATGTGGACGACCAGACTGCGCCCGCCGTCTGTTTGTCGGCGTTGCGCCTCGTTGACCACAACAGCGGCGAATTCCTTGATCTGTTCTTCCTGCTCCCGGGTCAGCGGCGCCTGTGCCTCCTCGGCGAAGCCGATGGCTGCGTCCCACGGGACGAGTTCTACGCCGATACGACCACTCGCCGGAGTCAGCAACCGCTTCAATGCGGTCGTCATCCTTGGATTTTCGACGAGGTAGTGGGAGATAGCCGTTCGCAGTGGATTGATGTCGTTGTGATGCTGGCCAATCACCCTGTCAGTCAGGGCATCAATGACGGCCCTACCGAGGGGATCACTGTGCACCGCATGGACGACAGCGGCGTCTCGGTCGATATTGCGCGCCGTTTCTACAAAGTGGTTGGCTGCAGCTTGCAGCATCTGATGATCGCTATAGAAACCCAAGACCGGGTGGTCATATCGGGGCGCTCCAGGGTTGCGAGCTTCCAGAGGCACCACTGGTAGCGCTCCGTTGCCACGCGGCGTGGGCCTGGAGCCGACGCGAGTTATTCCGAACCTGCGCAACTCGTCGCGGTGACCTTCGGGCAATGGTCGACGACTGTTGAGGACTGAATCAAGCACGAATCCGACGCGAGTCCCGCTCGTATCGTTCGGATCGAGCTCCATTTCCCGGAGCGGCGCATCGTTGGGAAAGTCGGGATGATCGCTGCGGAAGTCGGATTCGAACAGCTCGTGGATGTCGTTTTCATGCTGCTCGAGGACCTCTTGTACGTCACTACCCAGGGCTTCGGCCAGGCCTCGCATCGGTATTCGAGGCACCACCCACATGTAATCCTTGGTTACCTTGCGATCATCGTCGGTCGTGTGCTTGGTCACGTATCCGGAATCCATCACATAAGCGAGCGCCATCACGCCCATCACGGCGCGTGCTGTGGGATCCAGCAGCGTCTCCAGATCCTCGCCCGCCAGCGCGGCTGCATCGCTGCGACCAAAGTCGAAGTCTCCCCGCACTTTCAGATGGGCCACGACGATTGCCGCAACTTTGCGCCCGAACTGTATGCCTTTGCGCAGATCGTCTAGTCCGCTGCCCGGGCGTGAATGTTCTGCGAGGTTTACGAGGAAGGCGTGGATACCGGCGAGCGGCACGTCCTCGGTGAACTGGAAATGCATCGGTGCTTCCGGCACCCGGGCCGGGTAGCCTGAGACCCGCGTATCTCGGAACTCATCTTGCACCCGGTATTCATCGCCAAGCGCGTCAGACAGCAGTACTTCATGCCCGCTGGAAGCCGCCTGCTGCAGCCTCCCGATCAAATCTGATCGTCGTGCCTCAACCGCCGCACGCAGATCCTGGGTCACGTCATCGTCGAGTGTGCGGCCAGGGACGGTGACGATCTCCGGTACCAAAATCAACTTCCAGGAACCGACTTCGTCCGGATCGACACCGGGTGGCGGGTCTGCGTAACGCTTGCCGTCGTCGTCAACGAAGACCAAGCGAAGGTCGGTGGACACCTTGACAAAACCGTCGACCGAAGTTGCGACATGCGACTTCACAATCAATGAGGTGCCATTACCTCGCCCGAACCCGACGGCGTAAAACTCGACTTCTTCGGCGTGGGCGCCGAATTGGTGATTCAGCGGCGCATCGGTCAGTGCTTCGTGAACAGGAATTTTTGTTGACGACCACACCTCCGGGGACACCACACGTCCATGCGGATCGAGCACCACCGCCGACATCGCCACCCCAGCCGGAAAATCCTTCTCCAGCCCCGCCTCGTCCTTCTCACCCGCAGGGAAAACCTTGTTCCCCGAACGCTGCGGATCCACCCACCGCAACCCCTCCCCGGCAGTGGAATACAACGCCTGCACATGCCCCACCCGCTCGCCACCGCGACTGAACATCACCACCGCCGACGAACCTGGCTCACCCCCAACCAGTTCCATCAACGCCGACAAGTCACGCACCCGGCGCCACCCACCACCGGCAAGCACCCGCCCCTGAGC
>NZ_LZHZ01000072.1 GCF_001667505.1 Mycobacterium sp. ACS1612 | reverse complement strand
TCCGCCGCGTCATGGACGCGCCGGTTCCCCGCTGCCTTGCCCCTGGCTCCGTCGTCGACATCAACCATCGCCTGCTGCGCTGAACGCAGTTGCATCCTGTCGAATTCGGTCGCGCGCTCGGGGGCCGCCTTGGCGGCCGCCCCCTCCAAGGTGATCCGCACTTCGTAGATGTCGAGGATTTCTTCGGGCGACGAGGCACGCACACGCACGCCGCGCGGTACCCGCTCGACGAGTCCCTCGATTTCGAGGCGGTGCAGCGCCTCGCGCACCGGCGTGCGACTCTTGCCGAACTCGGTCGCCAGAGCGTTCTCGGACAGCACCTGTCCCGCCGCGAAGCGACCGGTCAGGATCGCGTCGCGAAACTCCTCGTAAACACTCGTCGCCAACTTCGGTCCTCTCGCACGCCCACCAAATCTAGGCCAGCCGCCCCGCGCGCCTGCCGAACACCATGCCCGCGGCAAGTCCCGAACCGCCCGGATAGTTGCCGCTGAACAGACCGCCAAGGGCTTCCCCGCACACAAAGAGGCCAGGAATCGCTTGACCGGACTCGCGCAGCACCCGACCGTCTACGTCGGCCCGCAACCCCCCGAAGGTGAAGGTGATTCCGCAGGTGACCGGATAGGCGTAGAACGGCGGGGTCTGGAGCGGGGTGGCCCAGTGGCTCTTGGGCGGGTCGACGTGCGCAGCGCGGCCATCCTTGACGGTCGGATCGAACGGTGTCGACGTGTCGATGGACGCGTTGTACTCAGCGACCGTCGCACTGAATTGTGCAGCGTCGATGCCCGATTCGCGACCGAGCTCATCGATTGAATCAGCGGTCACAACGCTGATTCCCGGCATGTCGTATTCCTCGCTGCGAAGCATCGGCCGAAGGGACGCGTCGAAGATCTGAAAGGCTATTGAACCCGGCTGCTTCAGGATCCGTTCGCCGTACTTCGCGTAGGTGTAGTTGCGGAAGTCGGCGCCCTCGTCCAGGAACCGCTTGCCCTCGCGGTTGACGATGATGCCCAACGGATAGCTTTGGCGTGTCAGCCGGTTGGTGAGCTCGCGGTTGGACTCGTTGTTGGGCGTATACGCATCCCACTGAACGCTGTGTGCGGTCGACCAGTCGCCGCCTCTGGCCGCGCCGATGGCGAGCCCCGCGGCGATCATGTCGCCGCAGTTGTAGGGCGTGCCACGCACTTTCGCGTTGCCCCAGCCGGGGCCGAGGTAGTTCTCGCGCCATTCGGGATTCGACTCGAACCCGCCTGAGGCCAGAATTACGCTCTGCGCGCGGACCTGGTGTGAGCCCGCCGCGTCGTCAACCACCGCGCCGACCACCCGACCGTCCTCGACGAGCAGACCTGTGGCCCTGGCGCCGTATCGGACCTCGGTGCCGAGCTTGGCCGCGGCGCGGGTGTGGTCGGCGATCAGCCCTTCGCCTCCGCCGACATTGCCTACATGCAAACCGCCCCAGAACAAGTAGCTGCCGTCGGCCCGCTGATACGCCTGACGCTCGTACATCAGCCGGTACCGCAACCCGAGCGAATGCAGCCAGCGCACAGTGTCTTGCGCCTCGGTGACCAGTACGCGCGCCAAGTCTGGGTCGGTGCGGCCCTCGGTGACCTTGTTCAGGTCGTACAGGTACTCCTCGGAACTGTAAGGCGGCAGCTCGGTGCGCTGGTGACGTTCGTCGGGTTCGATGAAGTCGATGATGTCCTGCAGCCCCGCATGGTCGATACGGGTGGCGCCGGCGGTGAAATAGCTATTGCCCCCGGCCATTTCGGCGGTACCACGCTCGAACACGACCACCCGCCTGCCGCGTTCTGCTGCCGCATGCGCCGCCGAGAATCCGGCGTTTCCGCCGCCGACCACGATGACGTCGTGATCGGCGCTGGATGCACTCATGGGAACGCTCCTGTCGTTCGGCGTTTTCGATCGCGTCAATCTGGGGTACCCGGCCGACGGCGGGGCTGCGCGCCCTTGTGTCAGTTCGTACACAAGTGTATACATATGTACGCACGTCGACCAAAGGTGGTTCGATGACACATTTACGGCGTTGGTTACCGGCTCTGGTGGCGGTCATCGCCACGGTGGCGATCGTGGTGACCGCGCCGCGCGAAAGCGCGGCGGGCACGACCGCCCAAAGTGCAATCGGTCACCAACAGCTTCGGATCATGGCGCCGGCCGCGCCGGGCGGCGGGTGGGATCAGACCTCGCGCGCCATGCAGGAATCACTTCGCGAACTCGTGGGCCGCACCGAGGTCTACAACGTCACCGGTGCGGGCGGCACCATCGGGTTGAGCCAGTTCGTCCGATTCGACGGCGATCCCTCTCAACTGATGACCACCGGGTTGATCATGGTTGGGGCCGTCGTGGCGAACCACTCCCAGTACTCGCTCGATGACACGACGCCGTTGGTGCGGCTCACCAGCGACTACGAAGTCGTTGTCGTACCGAAGAACTCCAAATTGATGACGCTCGCCGACGTTGCGGCGGCGATGAAGGCCGATCTACCGGCCGTCTCCATCGCGGGCGGTTCGGCCGGCGGCGCGGAACAGATCCTGGCCGGGCTGATGGCCAAGGCGGTTGGCGCCAATCCGGCCCAACTCAGCTACGTTGCCCACTCGGGCGGCGGCGAAATGCTCAGCACGCTGTTGTCCGGCCGGTCGACCATGGCCATCTCGGGCGTCTCGGAAATCCAGCCGCAGATCGATTCCGGTGAAGTCCGCGCGTTGGCGGTGTCAAGCCCCACCAGGTTGGAGGGGTTGCCCGACGTGCCGACGATGCGTGAAGCCGGGATGGACGTCGAACTGCAGAACTGGCGCGGCGTCGTCGCCCCCAAGGGCATCTCCGAAGAACAGGAACACGCCCTGGAGACGGTGCTGGTCGACATGACCAAAACCAACACTTGGAAGGACATTTTGAAGGACCGGGGCTGGGGCGAAGCGACGCTCACGGGTGAGGAGTTCGAGAAGTTCGTCAAAGCCGAGCAGACCCGGGTTTCACAGATACTCGACGAAATCGGATTGGGTAAGCGAACGTGACTGACACACAGGACATTACTGATCCACGACCGCCCGAGCAGATACCGGACCGACACACGGTGCTGGCATCCGGCGCATTCGGAGCGGTGATGCTGGTGGGCGCGATCCTCGTCATCGTCGACGCGCTCCGGCTACCGGACACCTCGGAGGCGGTTGGCCCGGCCGCGGTGCCGTTGCCGGTCGGCGTCCTACTCGGAGTTGTCGGCGCCGCGCTCCTGGTCCAGGCCCGCGCGCAACTCGGCACCGCCTCCCGCGACACGACGTGGCAGCCGCGGGCCGGGCTGCGGTTGCTCGGCATGCTCGTGGCGCTGGTGGCGTTCGCGCTGCTGCTTCCCGTGCTGGGGTATGTCGTGAGCTCAGCCGCTCTGTTCGTGGCGGCCGCGATGTTGCTTGGGGCACCGGTGTTTTGGCGAACCGTTGGCTACGGCTGGGCGCTCGCGGCGATCCTGTTCCTGGTCTTCGACCGGTTGATCGGGTTGAGCCTGCCGACCGGACCGTGGGGGTTCTGACATGGAATCGCTCAACCTGCTGCTCGAAGGTCTCGGCAATGCGATCACCCCCGGGCATCTGTTATGGGCCCTGATCGGTGTCACGATCGGGACCGCGGTGGGCGTACTGCCCGGCATCGGGCCCGCGCTGACCGTCGCCCTGTTGCTGCCGATCACCTTCCGGCTTGATCCGGCCAGCGCGCTGATTCTGTTCGCGGGCATCTACTACGGCGGAATGTACGGCGGCTCAACGACAGCGATCCTGCTGAACGTCCCCGGCGAGAGTGCGTCGATGGTGACAGCGCTGGAGGGCAACAAGATGGCGCGCGCGGGTAGGGCCGCCGCCGCGCTGGCCACCGCCGCGATCGGCAGTTTCGTCGCAGCCACCATCGGCACTGTCGCGTTGACGTTCATCGCACCGGCCGTCGCCGACTTCGCAACCAGTTTCGGCCCACCGGAATACGTGGCGCTGATGGCGGTCGCGTTCGTGACGGTGAGCGCCCTGCTCGGCGACAATCTGATCAAGGGTGCTGCCAGCCTGCTCGTCGGCGTCACGATCGGGTTGATCGGTATCGACGCGCAGACAGGGCAACCGCGACTCACGTTCGGTATCGATTCGCTGCTCGACGGCGTCGACGTCGTCATCGTGGTGATCGCGCTGTTTGCGCTCGGCGAGGCATTCCGACACGTCCTGACCGGCACCGGCGGAACCACCGTGACCCCGCTGCGGGAACGAGCGTTGTTGTCACGAGCCGACTTTCGGCGCTCCTGGCCCGCATGGCTGCGTGGCACGGCGTTCGGGTTCCCCATCGGTGCCCTGCCCGCAGGCGGAGCCGAAGTGCCGACGTTTCTCAGCTACGCCACCGAGAAGAAGCTGAGCAAGCACCCCGAGGAGTTCGGTCATGGCGCGATCGAGGGTGTGGCCGGTCCGGAGGCGGCCAACAACGCGGCGGCCGCAGGCGTGCTGGTTCCGTTGCTCACGATCGGGCTGCCGACGTCGGCGACGGCGGCGGTCATCCTCGTCGCATTCCAGTCGTACGGACTGCAGCCTGGGCCGGAGCTGTTCAGCGAGTCCGGTCCGCTGGTGTGGACGCTCATCGCGAGTCTCTACATCGGCAACGTGATGTTGCTCGTGCTCAACCTGCCGATGGCGAAGGTGTGGGCACGGCTGTTGACCATTCCCGCTTACGGTATCTACGCGGGCGTGCTCGTCTTCGCGGCGCTCGGCACGTTCGCCACCGGCGGCACCACCTTCGATCTGCTGGTGCTCTGCGGCCTCGGTCTGCTCGGCCTGTTGATGATGCAGGGCGGAATTCCGGTCGCGCCCGCCGTCGTCGGACTGATCCTCGGCCCGCTGGCCGAACAGCAACTGCGCCGCGCACTCACCATCTCGGAGGGCGATCCGTCGATCCTGGTGTCGAGCCCGATCACGATCGTGCTGTGGGGCGTGGTCGTGGTGGCACTCGTGGCGTCGATCGCACTACCGCTGGTGCGGCGTCGGCGCCGGAATCTTCAAGCCACCCAATAGGCTTGCGCTTTGATCGACTTGCGCGGGATCTTGTAGTCGTCGCGGAAGGCCTTGGCCACCGCGCGGGTGGTGCGGTTGTCACAGGCGACCCAACCGAAGTGGTCAACGGCCTCGAACGCGCCGGAGCGGACCGCCTCGACAAGCGCCTCGCCGCCGTTCTTGCGGTCCACCCACACCACCCCGGTGTTGCGCGCCACCGGCAACTGCTTGTCGGCCTCGTGGCCGGCCTCCAGGTACACCCGGGCCGGGCTGTCACCGATGGCGGTCAGCAGAGAGTCGATCGCGGGCAGCGATGCCGTGTCGCCGACGATGACGTAGCCCTTGGGTGCCGGTTCGGGCAGCGTGAAATTGCTGCCCAGCACGGTCACGTCGATGGTGTCGCCCGGTTGCGCATGCTGAGCCCAGTGCGAGGCGATCCCGTCGTGCAACGCGAATTCGATGTCGACGGTGTCGGCACCCGGGTCGGGGTCGACCAGCGTGTAGCCACGCTGATGCAGCTTGTCGCCGTCGGCGAACCACATCCGGATCCACATCGTCGGATGCAGCGGGCGATCGGCCAGCATGCCGCCCGCATCGAAGCTCAGCCGCAGGTAATACGGGGTGAGCTCGCGCCGGCCGGTGACCGTGAGCCGGTAGTCCCCCGCCCGCAGCAACTTGAGCACGGCGCCCTGGAAGCCGCGCGATGGTGTATTGGACATGCGTCGCCCCTCGTGTCGCTTCCTTAGGGCAGCATAACCTAAGTCGCAAGCTACGGGGTGCGCACGCGGGTGCACCGGTGCAGTAGCCACGCCACCGGCACCGTCACGACGAACGTGACCAGGAACAGGATCGCCACATTGCCGGTGTAGATGTGCCAGCGCAGGATCTCGACCATCACCAACTCCATCGTCACCAGATGGATCAGGAAGATCTCGTAGGAGATCTCGCCGAGGAACACCATCGGCCTGCTGGCGAGGAACTTGGCATACAGGCCGCGGTCACCCAAGCCCAGTGGCGCGACCACCAACGTGGCGATCACCGCATAGAACGTCGCCTTGAGCAGCGCCTCACGCAGTTCATGCGGTGAGGTGGTGGGTTCGCCCGCGATCGGCGTGGACGCGATGAAGTAACAGATCACCGCCAGTGGGACGCACGCGAACGCGTACGCGCGCACACCCATCGGTTGCAGCACCGCCAACGTCATACCGCCGAGAAACCACAGCAGATACGTCGGCAGCCACAGTCGGGCGCCGTCGGGCAGGAAGTCGGTGGTGTGCACCAGGATCAGCCAGGCCGGAGTGATCAACGCCAACGCCGCGAGACCCGTCAGCAACAGCGCGGGCCGCCATCGCCTGCGACACAGCACGACCAGTAGCAGATACGCCAGGAACGGCAACGCGACGTAGAACGCGACCTCGACCGCGAGGCTCCACATCTGGGTAAGGCCTTGGTGCAGATAGGAATACAGGTAGTTGTCGGTGTAGATCTGAGTCAGCGTCAGGTTGCGGATCAACCCCACCACCGTGTGGCCGGGATTGGGCCCCGCTGTGCGCCAGTGATAGACCAGGTACGCGATCAGCACGGTGACGACGTAGGCGGGCATGATGCGTCGCACCCGGTGCCAGGCGTAGCGGCGCACCGATGGCGAATCAGCGCCTGCCGCTGCGGCTTTCACCCACGGACTGAACAGCAGGAAACCCGACAGCACAAAGAAGATCGGCACGCCGATCTCCATGCGCGAGTACACCAGCCCGACGTATCCGTGGGTGTACTTACCGGTGGTGTAGGCGGCGTGAGTCGCCATCACCAGAAGCGCAGCCACCGCGCGGATACCCGTTAGCGACGCAACGCGCTCAGCCTTGCCAACCGATTCCAGGCCGCCCTGCGCGACCGGATCTTTCACGCCTTCCGGCGCGGTCATTCGTGTTTCCGCTTCGGCTTACCTGACGCCCGCTTCGGTCCACGGTCGGGCTGCAAATTGATCAGATTCCCCTGAATACGAGTCTTCTCAAGGGCTTTCAACGTCTGCTTGGGCAGCTTCGCCGGCAGTTCCACCAGCGAATGGTCCAACCGGATGGTGATGTGGCCGAAGTCGCTGCGATGCAGTCCACCCTCGTTGGCGATGGCGCCGACGATGGCGCCGGGCATCACCTTGTGCCGCTTGCCGACTGAGATGCGGTAGGTGGCGAGATCGCTGCGCCGCTCGCGCGGCTTGCGAGGGCCCTCATCGCGCTTCGGCCGGTCTGACCGTTCGCGGCGTTTCTCCGGAGGCGGTTCGGTCATCAGGAACTCTTCGCCGTCGCGGCTCTGCAGCGCGAGCGCGGCGGCGATGTCGGCCATCGGTACATCGTGATCGCGTTCGTAGCCCTCGATCAGCTTGCGGAACAGATCGATTCCCGGTGCATTGAGCGCCTCGGTGATCGAATCGCGGAACTTCTCCACCCGCTGGGCGTTGACGTCGTCGACCGATGGCAGTTCGGATTCGACGAGCTTCTGTCGGGTGACGCGCTCGATCGAGTTCAGCAGATGACGTTCGCGCGGCGTCACGAACAACAGCGCAGTGCCGGACCGGCCTGCCCGCCCGGTGCGCCCGATGCGGTGCACGTAGGACTCGGGGTCGTGCGGGATGTCGTAGTTCAGCACGTGCGAGATGCGCTCGACATCCAGACCGCGGGCCGCCACGTCGGTCGCGATCAGAATGTCGATCGAACCGTCCTTGAGCGCGTTGATCGTTCGCTCGCGCACCGCCTGCGGGATGTCGCCGTTGATCGCCGCCGCGGCGAAGCCTCGGGCCTTGAGCCGTTCGGCAACCTCCTCGGTGGCCTGCTTGGTGCGGACGAACACGATCATCGCCTCGAACGGTTCCACTTCGAGGAGTCGCGTCAGCGCATCCATCTTCCGCGGGCCCGCCACCTGGATGTAACGCTGCGAGATGTTCTCGGCGGTCTGCGTTTTCGCTTTGACCGTCACCTCGACGGGGTCGTGCAGGTACTTGCTGGTGATCTTGCGGATCGCGGGCGGCATGGTCGCCGAGAACAGCGCGACCTGCTTGTACTCGGGGGTGTCGGCCAGGATGCGCTCGACGTCCTCGGCGAAGCCCATCTGCAGCATCTCGTCGGCCTCGTCGAGCACCATGTAGTCGAGGTGGCTGACGTCGAGGGTGCCCTTCTCCAGATGGTCGATGACGCGGCCCGGTGTGCCGACCACCACCTGGGCGCCGCGCTTGAGGCCTGCCAGTTGCGGGGCGTAGGACGAGCCGCCGTACACCGGCAGCACGTTGACGTTGAGGTGCGCGCCGTAGCGGCTGAACGCCTCCGCGACCTGCAGCGCCAGTTCGCGGGTGGGCGCCAGGACGAGGGCCTGGGTGGTTCTGCTCGACGGGTCGATCTTGGACAGGATCGGGATGGCGAACGCGGCCGTCTTGCCGGTGCCGGTCTGGGCCAGGCCGACGACGTCGGAGCCCTCCATCATCGCGGGAATGGTCGCCGCCTGGATGGCCGATGGCGTCTCGTATCCGACGTCGGCGACGGCCTGCAACACCGACGGGTGTATCTGCAGGTCAGCAAAGGTCAAAGCGGTGCCGGTCTGATCCGGCTCATGCGGCGTCATCTCGCTGGAAGTCTAGTGGTTGCCGCGGCGCTTTCCGGCCGCGCCTGTCCGACGGGCGGCCGGGTTGGCGGTAGGTTGCCCCTCTGTGAGGAGGGCCGTACTCGTTGTAGCGGCGACGGTCGTCGTCGCCGCATGCGGTTCGAGCGACTCGACGGTGTCCAAGACGCCCGAGCCCACGGCCACTTCGCCCGCGCGCGAGACCGCACGGGCTGCACCGTCGGCGTTGCCGCCGCCGCCACCCGTCGTCGCTCCCGACGTCACCGCCGCCGACCCGTGCGCGGTCAACAACGCCGCACCCGAGATCGCCAAGGCCGTTTCGGAGTTGCCCCGCGACCCGCGGAGCAATCAGGCCTGGAATCCGGAACCGCTGGCAGGCAATTACAACGAATGCGCGCAGTTGTCGGCGGTCATCGTCAAGGCCAACACCAACTCCGACAATCCGAACACCCGCGCGGTGCTGTTCCATCTCGGCAAGTTCATCCCGACCGGCGTGCCCGACACCTACGGGTTCAACGCCATCGACGAGTCGGCGACCACCGGCGACACCATCGCGTTGCAGTTCTCCGGCGGCGTCGCGGGCCTCGACAGTGTGGTCAAGTTCCGGTGGAACGGCAACGGAGTCGAGTTGATCGGCAACGCGCCCGGCTAACGGTGGCGCGCCGGACGCCGAACCCGCCGAACGTGGGTTACCCGCACGCTTTCCGACTCGACACGTGCATCAAGCCCACACTCGGCGGCCCGGGTTCGGATCGAGCGATGAAATGCGTGCGTCTAGTCGGATCCTGTCCCAGTGGGGCCAACCCGCCGCGCGCGCCGCGTCACGCACACGGGCGAGGAAAACGTGGGGCCGGAAACGCAAGTGAACGCGGCTCAGCCGGACAATCACCCAGCCCTGGGCGGCCAGATTGGCGAGCCGGTCGATGTCACGGGCATGCTGGTCGGGGTCGTCCCAATGTTGAGGACCGTCATACTCGACGCCCAACTTGTATTCCTTCCAACCCATGTCGACGCGTGCTACGAATTCGCCGAACTCATCGACGACAAGGATCTGCGTCTGCGGCTTAGGAAATCCGGCGGCGATCAGCAGCAGCCGCGTCCGAGTTTCCTGCGGCGACTCGGCGCCACCGTCCATCAGATCCACGACGCGCCGCAGTTGGACGATGCCGCGTGCGCCGCGGTGATCTGCGGCGACGCGCTCGACCTCCGCCGGTTTGAGACCTGTCGCGTTCGCTAGCGCATCCACCCGGATGATCGCTGTTTCGAGACGATCGCGCCGACCGAGATCGAACGCGGTCCGCGCCGGTGTGGTGACCGGCATTCCACGCACGAGACAAACCTGGTCGTCGCGGAGTCGCTCGCGATGGATGACGATCCCGTCGACCGCACAGGCTTCGCAACGGGTCAGCTCGGCAGGTAGCCCGGGGTCGATCCACTTGGAACCGAGCAGTGCCGCCGCTGACAATCCTGCGAGCGTGGCGTTTCGTCGTGACCACAGCCAAGCCGCCACAGCTCGTCGATCCGGCGTGAGCGGCACACCTTTGCGCTGGTACACATTTCGATTGATCATGTCGTGCTGACTGGCCAAACTTCGCCTCGTCACCAGGCCGGCCGCCACCGCTTCAGTGCCGACGAACGGCATTATTTCCGCATCCATGCGAGCACCGTCGGCCCGGAGTCCCACACGATCCCGTCGTCGGACCCCGCCACCGGCCCACCTGTGGATTACCTCTGCTCTGTGGACGGACGAGTGTGGGCTTGTGACACGCCAACGCGATGTTTTGTGTGCGGGTAACCCACGTTCGCGCCTAAGGGGAGTTGTCGGCTGGCTCACATAGGCTGGCGGCGTGTTCGTCGCCTCCCATGGAGCCGGAGCCCGCGTCGTCTACAGCGCATCCGATCTCGCCGCCGCCGCGCGCTGCGAGTACGCGCTGCTGCGCTCGTTCGACGCGCAACTCGGCTGGGGTCCCGCAGTCGCCGTCGAGGACGAACTGCTCGCGCGGACAGCCAAACTCGGCGACGAGCACGAGCAGCGCCACCTCGACGAACTGCGCGGCAAAGAAAACGTCGCGATCATCGGCCGCCCGCCCTACACCGTCGACGGGCTGACCGCCGCCGCCGACCAGACCATGCGCGCCGTCGAACGTCGCGCACCGCTGATCTGTCAGGCCGCCATGTTCGACGGCCGGTTCGCCGGGTTCGCCGACTTCCTACTGTTGGACGGCGAGCGATACCGGCTGCGCGACACCAAACTGGCTCGCTCGGTCAAGGTCGAGGCCCTGCTGCAGTTGGCGGCCTACGCCGACACGCTCACCGCGGCCGGTGTGCCCGTCGCCGACGAGGTCGAACTGGTGCTCGGTGACGGCGTCACCGCGACCTACCGGATCGACGAACTGCTACCGGTGTACCTACCTCGGCGCGCGGCCCTACAGCGTCTGCTCGACGACCACATGGCCGGCGGCAAGGCCGTCGACTGGGCCGACGACGGCGTCCGCGCCTGCTTCCGCTGCCCCGAATGCGAACTCAGGGTCCGTGCGACCGACGATCTGCTGCTGGTCGCGGGCATGCGGGTCAGCCAGCGCGCCCGGCTCATCGATGCAGGCATCACCACCCTGCATCAACTGGCCGAGCACACCCGCGCGGTCGAGGAACTGCCGTCGCGCACCGTCAAGGCACTGGCCGCGCAGGCCAGACTCCAGATCGCCGACCGCGTCGACGGCAAGCCGCCCTACGAAGTGGTCGACGCCCAACCGTTGATGGTGCTGCCCGACGCGGACAAGGGCGACCTGTTCTTCGACTTCGAAGGCGATCCGCTGTGGACCGTCGACGGCCGCGAGTGGGGACTCGAATACCTGTGGGGCGTGCTGACTGTCTCCGACGAATTTCACCCGTTCTGGGCACATGACCGAGCCAGCGAACGTCAGGCGCTTGTCGATTTCCTCGCGATGGCGCGCAAGCGGTTGCGCCGATACCCCGGCATGCACATCTACCACTACGCGGCCTACGAGAAGAGCACGCTGCTGCGGCTGGCGGGCCGCTACGGCGTCGGCGAGAACGACGTCGACGACCTGCTGCGCAACGGCATCCTGGTCGACCTGTACCCGTTGGTGCGCAAGAGCATTCGCGTCGGCACCGAGAACTACAGCATCAAGTCGCTCGAGCCGCTGTACATGGGCAACGAGCTTCGCAGCGGTGAGGTGACCACCGCCGCCGACTCGATCACGCAGTACGCGCGCTACTGCGCGCTGCGCGACGAAGGGCGGGCCGACGAGGCGGCGGCGGTGCTCAAAGAGATCGAGGACTACAACGTCTACGACTGCCGGTCGACGCGCCGGCTGCGCGACTGGATGATGGCGCGCGCCATCGAATCCGGCGTGCCGCCCCGCGGCCCTCAACCCGTATCCGACGGTGCGCCAATCGAACTCGCCGACGCCATCGACCGCAGGCTGGGAAAGTTCGCAGGCGACGGCGTCGAGGAACGCACCGCCGAGCAGCAAGCGGTGGCGATGATCGCCGCTGCGCGGGGCTTTCACAAGCGTGAGGACAAGCCGTACTGGTGGGCCCATTTCGACCGCGTCAACAACCCGGTCGACGAATGGGCCGACAACAGCGACGTGTTCATTGCAGACCGCGCCGAGATCGTCAACGAATGGCACCAACCGCCGAAGGCGCGCAAGCCCCAACGACATGTCCGCCTGATCGGCGGCATCGCCAACGGCGAACTGAGTAAGGAGATGTACGCGCTCTACGACCCACCCGCCCCCGTCGGCCTTACCGACGATCCCGACCGGCGCGGGTTCGGCACGGTGACGGTCGTCGAGTGCGACAACCCCGAAGCGCCCACCCAGGCCGTCGTCGTCGAGAAGCAACCCAAGGACGGTGACGTCTTCAGCCAGTTGCCGTTCGCGCTGACCCCGGGTCCGCCGATCAGCACCAAACCGTTGCAGGAATCCATCGCCGAGACCGCCTCCCTGGTCGCAGCCGGACTTCCCAATCTGCCTGTCGACGCGGTGACAGACGTTCTGCTGCGGCGCAATCCGCGTACCCGCAGCGGCGGACCCCTTCCCCGCAATGGCGTAATCGCCGACGACATCACCGCCGCGTTGCTCGACCTCGACTCGTCGTATCTCGCGGTGCACGGGCCGCCGGGTACCGGCAAGACGTTCACCTCCGCCGCGGTGATCGCGCGACTCGTCAACGTCCATCAGTGGCGGGTTGGCGTCGTCGCCCAGTCGCATGCGGTGGTCGAGAACCTGTTCTGCGAGGTTCTCGAGGCCGGTGTCGACGGCGAGCGGATCGGCAAGAAACTCAACACGGTCAACACGGGCTGGACCGATCTGACCAACCCCGAATTCGCCGCTTTCGTCGCCGCGCACGACGGCTGCGTCGTCGGTGGGACGGGCTGGGACTTCGCCAATGCCAACAAGATTCCGCGCCAAGCGCTCGATCTGCTGGTCGTCGAGGAGGCGGGCCAGTACAGCCTGGCCAACACCATCGCGGTGGCGCCGTCGGCCAGAAACCTGATGCTGCTCGGCGATCCGCAGCAGTTGCCACAGGTCAGCCAGGGCACGCATCCCGAACCGGTGAACGAGTCGGCGCTCGGCTGGCTGGTGGAAGGTCACCACACGCTGCCCACCGAGCGCGGTTACTTCCTCGATTACTCCTATCGGATGCATCCTGCGGTGTGCGAACCGGTTTCCCGGTTGTCCTACGACGGCCGGTTGCGCTCGCGCGAGGAGGTCAGCGCCGCGCGCCACCTTGACGGCGTGGCGCCCGGCGTGCGGGTGCTGACCGTCGAGCACGACGGCAACTCCACCGACAGCCCCGAGGAAGCCGACGCGATCGTCGCGGAGATCCGCGGCCTGGTGGGCACCCGGTGGACCGACGAACACGGCACCAAGCCACTCGCGCCCGACGACGTGCTGGTGGTGACGCCGTACAACGCCCAGGTGGTCACGCTGCGACGCAGACTCGACGCCGCCGGGTTCACCAAGGTCGAGGCGGGCACCGTCGACAAGTTCCAGGGCAGACAAGCGCCGGTGGTGTTCGTCTCGATGGCGGCGTCGTCGGCGGACGACGCACCGCGAGGGGTTTCGTTCCTGTTCAACAGGAATCGGCTCAACGTCGCGGTCAGCAGGGCGAAGTACACCGCGATCATCGTGCGGTCGGCGCTGCTGACCGACTACCTGCCTGCCACGCCGGACCGCCTGGTTGAGCTGGGAGCGTTCCTGGCGCTCGCCGGGTGTGATAGACCCACTGGGTGAGCCTGACCGACACGCTGGCCGGGATCGTCGGTGCCGCGCACGTCATCACCGATCCCGACGTGCTCGACGGCCGCAGCGTCGACCACACCGGCCGCTACCGCGGGAAGGCCAGCGCGTTGGTGCGACCGGGTTCGGCCGACGAAGTGGCGGCGGTGCTGGGTGCCTGTCGCGACGCGGGTGCATACGTCACCGTGCAGGGCGGCAGGACGTCATTGGTGGCGGGCACGGTGCCCGAGCACGACGACGTGCTGCTATCGACGGAGAGACTGCGCGACATCGACCAGGTCGACGCCGTCGAACGTCGGGTCCATGTAGGAGCCGGTGTGACGCTGGCCGAGGTGCAACGCGCTGCGTCGGCGGCGGGCCTGGTGTTCGGTGTCGACCTTGCCGCACGGGATTCGGCGACGGTCGGTGGCATGGCGTCCACCAACGCGGGCGGGCTGCGCACGGTGCGCTACGGCAACATGGGCGAACAGGTCCTCGGCCTGGACGTGGCGTTGCCCGACGGCTCAGTGGTGCACCGGCACAGTCGAGTTCGTAGCGACAACACCGGATACGACTTGGCGTCGCTGTTCGTCGGCGCGGAGGGCACACTCGGCGTGATCACCGCGCTCGATCTGCGGTTGCATCCGACGCCGTCGCAGCGCGTGACCGCGATCTGCGGTTTCGACGATCTCGACGCGCTGGTCGAGACCGGGCGGCGGTTCCGGGATATGGACGGCATCGCGGCCTTGGAGCTGATCGACGCCCGCGCCAGCGCGTTGACCGCCGAGCATGTCGGTGTGGCCGCGCCCGTCGACGGCGCGTGGCAGCTGCTCATCGAATTGGCCGGTGACACAGACCAAACCGAGCGGCTGGCCGATGCGCTGGACGACGCTCGAATGTCAGATGAGCCCGCGGTCGGCGTCGACGTCGCCGCGCAGCAGCGGCTGTGGCAGGTCCGCGAATCGGTGGCCGAGGTGCTCGGTGTG
This sequence comes from Mycobacterium sp. ACS1612, assembly GCF_001667505.1. Classification (GTDB taxonomy): domain Bacteria; phylum Actinomycetota; class Actinomycetes; order Mycobacteriales; family Mycobacteriaceae; genus Mycobacterium. Next base: position 40,984 of record NZ_LZHZ01000072.1, on the reverse strand, counting down.
TACGGTCCGCCGCTGAAATTCGATGTGTCCCTTCCATTGTCGGCGATCGCCGCGTTTGCCAAGGAGTCCGCCGAGCTGGTCGCCACCTATGCAGCTGATGCGATTCCCGTGCTGTTCGGTCACATCGGCGAGGGCAATCTGCACCTGAACGTGGTGCGCTGCGGTCCCGACGCCGAGCGTGGGCTCTACACACCGATGATGGAGTTGATTGCCCGCAGCGGCGGCAACGTCAGCTCCGAGCACGGCGTGGGCACCCGCAAGCGCGACTACGTGTCGATGTCGCGCACGCGGGCCGATATCGCGGCGATGCGCGCCGTCAAGGCCGCGTTCGACCCGACCGGCTACCTCAACCCCGCGGTGCTGTTCGACCAGGCAGCGCGACCGAGAGAAAACTAGTCGCGGCCGGGTGTCGAGTGCCTGCCGTAGCGGGGTGCGTCGTCGGGGTCGTCGCGGGAATGCTTGCCGTTGGACTCGAACCAGAACGGTCGCTTCTGCGGCTGACTCTCCGAACGGTGGTGCCGCGGCGGATCCGGCGCGGGCGGCGGAAGCGGCTGGAACCGCCTTTCGTCGTCGACGTGAAAACCGTTGTGCGCGAACCCGATCGGCTCTGCTTTCGGTTTGACGGGCGGCAGGTCCGCGAGCCACTGGTCGACCATCTCCCGCCAATCTTCGCGTGGCGGCTCCTCGACCGGCGGCGGTGAGGCGTCGGGCTCGGCATGCGACCGAAGAGGTTCGGTGACGGGGTCCTCGATATGGGCGGCCGGTTCGGCATGCGGGGGCTCGGCGTCGTCCCAGCGCACTTCGTACTCCAGGTATTCGTCGTCGTCGAGGAACGCCTCGTCGCCGCCGTACTCGACGGCGAAGCCGGTGTCGCGGTGGCGATCGTCGTCGTCGGCCAGCCGTTCTGGATCACCGAAGCCGAGCATGAACACCGCCGCGACCACGCCGACCAACGCGAAGAACGCGGGCAGCAGCATCGACTGCGACATCGCCGCGGCGAACGGTTCGTTCAGCCACGTCGGCAACGCGATCGCCGAGCCGTCACCCCGCATCGCCTCACCCGGCAACGGCGGCATCTCCGCGTTGATCCGTGACGTCATGAACGCTGCCATGCCCGCGCTGCCCAGCACCGAGCCCACCTGGCGGGTGCTGTTGTAGACACCGGAACCGGCGCCCGCCAACTTGGGCGGCAGATTGCGGGTGGCCGTCGCCGCCAGCGGCGCCCAGATGAACGCCGAACCGATCCCCATCGCCGTGATCGGCAGCACCAACCGCCAGATCGGCGTGCTCGGCGCCATCTCGACCGACAGCCACGTCATCGCGATCGCCAGCACGGAGAACCCGAAGCCGATCACGGGTCGCGGATGCGATCGGTCGACGATCTTGCCGACGAACGGCGCGAGCACACCCGTCGTGACCGCCATCGGCGCGGTTAGCAACGCCGACCGCGTCGGCGAAAGATCGCAAACCGCCTGGGCGTAGAACATCAACGGCAGGAACGTCCCCGTCATGACGAAGCCGATGGTCGCGACCCCGACGTTGGACAGCGAGAAATCTCTGTCGCGGAAGATGATCAGCGGGATCAGCGGCTCGCTGGTGTTGACGGACTGCCAGATCAGGAACGCGGCCATGAAGCCGATGCCGCCGGCGATGGTGCCCCAGATCCACGGCGCCCAGTCGTGCGCCTGGCCCTCCTGCAGCGCGAAGACGATCAGGAACATGCCGATGCCGGAGAGCACAACACCGAGCAGATCGAACTTGCGCGTCGAAGTAGGCAGCGCGGGGATCAGCCAGACAGCCAGCGCCAGCCCGATGATGCCGATCGGGACATTGACGAAGAAAATCCACTGCCAGCCGAGATAGTCGACCAGCACCCCGCCCGCCAACGGGCCGACCAGCGTCGCCACCCCGGCGGTAGCCCCCCACACGCTCATCGCCACACCGCGGCGCTCGGCAGGGAAGATCCGGGTGATCGTCGACAGCGTCTGCGGCGTCAGCAAGGCCGCCCCGATGCCCTGCAACACGCGGGCCGCGACCAACATGTGAAGGCTGCCCGCAAGCCCGCACCACAGGGACGCGCCGGTGAACACCGCGAGGCCGATCAGGTACAGATTCTTCGGTCCGAACCGGTCGCCGAGGCGGCCAGCGACCAACAATGGCACCGCGTACGCCAGCAGGTAGGCGCTGGTGACCCAGATGACCGAGTCGTAGCTGGCGCCGAGCTTGTCCATGATCGACGGGTTGGCGACCGCGACGATGGTCGCGTCGACCAGGATCATGAAGAACCCGACCAGCATGGCCCACAACGCGTTCCACGGATTCTGCACCGCGGTTTCTCCGCCGTCGGCTGGTAACCGCACTCCCCCTCGAGCGCGGTCTTCTTGCCCGTTAGTCAGCGTTGGGTACATCTCGGGTCGACCAGATAAGGAACGATTCAGCCGACGGTACGTACCGGGTTATGCCCCGACAACCCCGGGGTCGACCAGTACGAGGTCAGGCCGGTTCGGCGACGGCGTCGCCGCTGACGTCGTCCTTGGCTTCGGCGGCCGGCACGCCGACCGCCACTAGGGCCAGCAATGCGATCACCATGCCGGCCGTCATTACCAAGGCTAACGCGACCTCGTTGTTGCCGAGCATGCCCACCAGCGGGGCCACCGCCGCACCGAGACCGAACTGTGCCGCTCCCAGCAATGCCGCCGCGGTACCGGCGGCGTCGGGATGCCGCGACAACGCCACCGCGGGCGCGTTGGGGATGACCAGACCCATCGCGGCCAGGATCACCCACACCGGGACCACGAAGCCCGCCACGCCGCCGACGTGTTGATAAGCGAGCCCGACGAACACCACACCCGTCAGCACGGCCGCCGCCAACGCCCACAGCACGATCGTCTGCGGTGAGAACCGGCGCAGCAGCACCACGTTGAATTGGGTCGCGCCGATCAGGGCGACCGCGCCCGCGCCGAACACCAGCGCGAACGCCTGCTGGTCGAGGCCGTAGTGGCTCTGCAGCACGAACGGCGCGCCGGCGATGTACGCGAACAGCCCGGACATCCCGAGCGCAGCGACGAGCACCAGGATGACGAACCGGGCGTCGCGCAGCAGTTCCACGTAAGTGGCGGCGATGCTGCGCACCTTGAGCGGGCGCCGGTGCGAAACCGGCAGCGTTTCTGGCAGCGACATCGCCGCCAACAACAGCAGCCCGCCCGCCAGCACGACCAGCACCGCGAAGACCCAATGCCACGAGCCCTTCAGCAGCACCGCGGCACCGAGCGACGGTGCGATCACCGGTGCGACCCCGAGCACCAGCATCAACCGGGACATCACGGTCGCCGCGACCGAATCGGAGTACAGATCGCCGACCACCGCAATGGCCACCACCATGGCCGCGGCGGCGCCTACCCCCTGCAGCCCCCGCGCCACGCCCAGGACGGTGATGTTCGGCGCGAACAGGCACAGCAAGGACGCCAGCATGTGCAGCACGATGCCCGCCATCATCGGTTTGCGGCGGCCCAGCGAATCCGACAGCGGGCCGACGATCAGCTGGCCGAGCGCCAGGCCCGCGAGCGTCCCGGTCAGCGTGAGCTGTGCGACCGATTCGGACACCGACAGGTCGTCGGCGATCTTCGGCAGCGCGGGCAGATACATGTCGATGGTCAGCGGGCCCAGCGCGACCAACGCGCCGAGCACCGCGATCATCCGGATGCGGCTCGGCGGCGACTCTGTGCTGGTCACGTTCACGTCGCTCGATGTTGCCATGGAAGTGGTTAGCGCCGCTTCTCAATAATTTGTTCCGGTGACGGCCGAGGGGGCGGTCAGCAAAGCCGAGTAGTTAGTAGTTCAAAGAAGTTTACCGGGCTCGTCGCCGGGTACCTCAGGGCGCGGCATTGGGGGGACTCTTCTCTTGCCGCAGATAGGCGAGCTACAGCCCGTTGGCTCGTGCCTTCGGGGCATTCGCGCCCCATGTTCAAGGAGATCGAATTGCGAAACCTATTAGCTACGCTGATCGCTGCCGGTGCCGTGTCGTTGGCGGGTGCTGGAGTGGCGAACGCCACACCGACCCCGGCGCCGGATGCCGGCCCCGCAGTAACGTCGACAAGCACCCTTGCCGCCGCCGAGGACACCGACGATGACAGCGGCGACAACGGCCTGTGGGGCCTGGCGGGGCTGCTCGGCCTGCTTGGCCTAGTCGGGCTGAAGCGCCGCAACGACGTTGACCGTCGAGTCGGCACGGGCACCACAAATACTCGCGGCACCCATCCGGCGGTCTAGTTCCCTCGATGAGCCCCCGCCCCGCAGCTGCGGTGGCGGGGGCTCACTGCGTCACGCCTACGGTTCCTTGCCAGGGCACTGACCACGGCCCCCGTTCGTTGAGCAACCGTTAGCCTGAAAACAGCAGCTTCGGAACAAGGGGGACCCGACATGAGTGCTCGGTCGAAAGCCAAGAGCCAGGTGCCGGCCGTTCCCGACGAGAATTCCGGCGCTGCAGCCAAGGTGCTCTCGCAGATCATCGAGCGCGGCTCTCGGGTGCAGGGGCCTGCCATCAAGGCCTACGTCGACCGGTTGCGGTCGCACAATCCCGATGCGACGCCCGCCGAGGTGGCCTCCAGACTCGAAAAGCACTACACCGCCGCGGTGATGGCAAGCGGCGCAGCGGTCGGTTCCGCGGCTGCGTTCCCCGGCATCGGCACGCTCGCGGCGCTCTCCGCAGTGGCCGGTGAGACCGTGGTGTTCCTCGAGGCCACCGCCGTCTACGTGCTCGCACTTGCGGAGGTGCACGGGATTCCAGCCGACCACCGCGAACGCCGTCGCGCGTTGGTGCTTGCCGTTCTCGTCGGCGACGAGAGCAAAGAGGCGGTCACCGACCTGCTCGGTCCCGGCCGCACCAGCGGCGCCTGGCTGTCCGACGGCGCGGCGACGCTGCCGCTACCGGCGGTGTCCCAACTCAATTCGCGACTGCTGCGGTATTTCGTCAAGCGCTACACCCTCAAGCGGGGCGCGATCGCCTTCGGCAAGTTGTTGCCAGTCGGCATTGGCGCGGTGGTCGGCGGAGTGGGAAACAGACTGATGGCCAAGAAGATCGTCGCCAACGCCAGGAAGGCGTTCGGCCCCGCACCGGCGCGGTGGCCATCGTCGCTGCATGTGCTGCCCAGCCCGAGTGAGCGATGAGGGGAACTGCCGTTCGGGTGGTTTGGCCCGCTGGGGATAATCGGGAAGCGTTAGCCTTTAGGCGGCGGTCCTCCGGGTAATCCCCGTGGACCGCGGGAATATGGGTGGCGAGCGTGAACCGCTTGCCTGAGCGAAGGAATCGAGGCGAGTAGCTGCCGTGAGCTCACCATCACCATTCGGACAGAACGAGTGGTTGGTCGAGGAGATGTATCGCAAGTTCCGCGAGGATCCCTCGTCGGTAGACCCGAGTTGGCATGAATTCTTAGTCGACTACTCGCCTGAGCCAACCACCGAACCGAAACCGCCGACCGGGAACGGTCAACCGGCCCAGGCGTCCGCCGCCGCCCCCGTCGCGCCGCCAGAGCCCGCACCCGCGCCCCCGCCCAAAGCGGACACCAGCAATGGCGTGGCCGCCGCGCCAGCCAAGGCACCGGAGCCGGCGAAACCCGCGGCGAAGCCGAAGGCCGCCGCCCCCGCGCCCGCCGAAGGCGACGAGACGCAGGTGCTGCGCGGTGCCGCCGCCGCGGTGGTGAAAAACATGTCGGCCTCGCTCGAGGTGCCGACTGCCACCAGCGTGCGCGCCATCCCGGCCAAGCTGATGATCGACAACCGGATCGTCATCAACAACCACCTCAAGCGCACCCGCGGCGGCAAGATCTCGTTCACCCACCTGATCGGCTACGCGCTGGTGCAGGCGGTCAAGAAGTTCCCGAACATGAACCGCCACTTCGCCGAGGTGGACGGCAAGCCGGTTGCGGTGACGCCCGAGCACGTCAACCTCGGACTCGCCATCGATCTGCAGGGCAAGGACGGCAACCGGCAACTTGTCGTCGCCGCCATAAAAGGCTGCGAGACAATGCAATTCGGGCAATTCATCGCGGGCTACGAGGACATCGTCCGGCGCGCCCGCGACGGGAAACTGACCGCGGAGGACTTCTCCGGCGTCACGATTTCGCTGACCAACCCGGGCACCATCGGCACCGTGCACTCGGTGCCACGACTGATGCGCGGCCAGGGCGCCATCATCGGCGTCGGCGCGATGGAGTACCCCGCGGAGTTTCAGGGCGCCAGCGAGGAACGCATCGCCGAACTCGGGGTCGGCAAGCTGGTCACGTTCACGTCGACCTACGACCACCGCATCATTCAGGGTGCGGAGTCTGGCGACTTCCTGCGCACCATCCACGAACTGCTGCTGTCCGACGACTTCTTCGACGAGATCTTCCGCGAACTGGGCATTCCGTATGAGCCGGTGCGGTGGCGCACGGACAACCCGGACTCGATCGTCGACAAGAACGCGCGCGTCATCGAGTTGATCGCGGCCTACCGCAACCGCGGCCACCTGATGGCCGATATCGACCCGCTGCGGTTGGACAAGTCCCGGTTCCGCAGCCACCCCGACCTCGACGTGGCCACCCACGGCCTGACGCTGTGGGACCTGGACCGCGAGTTCAAGGTCGACGGCTTCGCGGGCAAGGACTACAAGAAGCTGCGCGATGTGCTTGGCCTGTTGCGCGATGCGTACTGTCGCCACGTCGGGGTGGAGTACACCCACATCCTGGAGCCCGAACAACAGAAGTGGCTGCAGGAGCGCATCGAGGTCAAACACGACAAGCCGACCGTCGCGCAGCAGAAGTACATCCTGAGCAAGCTCAATGCCGCCGAGGCCTTCGAGACCTTCCTGCAGACCAAATACGTTGGGCAGAAACGGTTCTCGTTGGAAGGCGCGGAGACTGTCATCCCGATGATGGATGCGGCCATCGACCAGGCCGCCGAGCATGCGCTCGACGAGGTCGTGATCGGCATGCCGCACCGCGGCAGGCTCAACGTGCTGGCCAACATCGTCGGCAAGCCCTACTCGCAGATCTTCAGCGAGTTCGAGGGCAACCTGAACCCGTCGCAGGCGCACGGTTCCGGCGATGTCAAGTACCACTTGGGCGCGACAGGCAACTACATCCAGATGTTCGGCGACAACGACATTCAGGTGTCGCTGGTGGCCAACCCGTCGCACCTGGAGGCCGTCGACCCCGTGCTGGAAGGCCTGGTTCGCGCCAAGCAGGACCTGCTGGACAAGGGCGATGGGCCTGACGGTTTCTCGGTCGTGCCGATGATGTTGCACGGTGACGCGGCGTTCGCAGGCCAGGGTGTGGTCGCCGAGACGCTGAACCTGGCGCTGCTGCGCGGGTACCGCACCGGCGGCACGATCCACATCATCGTCAACAACCAGATCGGGTTCACCACGTCGCCGAACGACTCGCGGTCGTCGGAGTACTGCACCGACGTCGCGAAAATGATTGGCGCGCCGATCTTCCACGTCAACGGCGACGACCCCGAGGCGTGCGTCTGGGTGGCCCGGCTGGCAGTGGACTTCCGGCAGAAGTTCAAGAAGGACGTCGTCATCGACATGTTGTGCTACCGCCGTCGCGGTCACAACGAGGGCGACGACCCGTCGATGACGCAGCCCTACATGTACGACGTGATCGACACCAAGCGCGGATCGCGTAAGACGTACACCGAAGCGCTGATCGGCCGCGGCGACATCTCGATGAAGGAAGCCGAGGACGCGCTGCGCGACTACCAGGGACAACTGGAGCGGGTCTTCAATGAGGTCCGCGACCTCGAGAAGCATCCGATCGCACCGAGTTCTTCGGTCGAGTCCGACCAGATGGTGCCCGCGGGAATGAAGACCGCGGTGGACAAGTCGCTGCTGGCCCGCATCGGTGACGCGCATCTGGCGTACCCCGACGACTTCAACGTGCATCCGCGCGTCAAACCGGTGCTGGAGAAGCGCCGCGAGATGGCGTACGAAGGCAAGGTCGACTGGGCGTTCGCCGAATTGCTGGCGTTGGGCTCGTTCTTGGCCGAGGGCAAGACCATTCGGCTGTCCGGGCAGGACACCCGCCGCGGCACGTTCACCCAGCGGCATTCGGTGATCATCGACCGCAAGACCGGTCGGGAGTTCACGCCGCTGCAGTTGCTGACCACCAACACCGACGGCACCCCGACCGGTGGCAAGTTCATGGTGTACGACTCGGCGCTGTCCGAGTTCGCCGCGGTGGGCTTCGAATACGGCTACTCGGTGGGCAACCCTGACGCACTTGTGTTGTGGGAGGCGCAGTTCGGCGACTTCGTCAACGGGGCCCAGTCGATCATCGACGAGTTCATCAGCTCGGGTGAGGCCAAGTGGGGTCAGCTCTCCGATGTGGTGCTGCTGCTGCCGCACGGACATGAGGGCCAGGGGCCGGACCACACGTCGGCCCGCATCGAGCGGTTCCTGCTGCTGTGGGCCGAGGGCTCGATGACGATCGCCATGCCGTCGACACCGGCGAACTACTTCCACCTGTTGCGCAGGCACGGCTTGGACGGCATTCACCGGCCGCTGATCGTGGCGACGCCAAAGTCCATGCTGCGCAACAAGGCTGCGGTCAGCGACCTCAAGGAGTTCACCGAGGGCAAGTTCCGATCGGTGCTCGAGGAGCCGACGTACGAGGAGGGCACCGGCGACCGCGACGCGGTCAAGCGTCTGCTGCTGACCAGCGGCAAGCTCTACTATGAGTTGGTGGCCCGCAAGGCCAAGGACAACCGCGACGACGTGGCGATCGTGCGCATCGAGCAGCTGGCCCCGCTGCCACGGCGTCGGCTGAAGGAGACGCTGGACCGGTATCCGAATGTGGAGCAGTACTTCTGGGTGCAGGAGGAGCCTGCCAACCAGGGAGCGTGGCCGACGTTCGGGCTGACGCTTCCAGAGGTGTGCTCGGACCGGTTGTCGGGCATAAAGCGGATTTCGCGTCGGGCGATGTCGGCGCCGTCGTCGGGTTCGTCGAAGGTGCACGCGGTCGAGCAGCAGGAAATAATCGACGAGGCGTTCGCGCAGTAGCTCGTTCTTGCGGCGCAGGCGCGGACCTGGCGGCGGAACGTGACTTTGTCGAATTCCCGGCCGTATTCGTCGACGGCCACCACGTCCATCTCGCTCATCAGCGCGCCGGGGCGGACGCGCAGTACTGCTCTACTGTTGAACAATCATGCCAGTGAGAAAAGCCGGGGCCTCGCCTGCTGAGCAGCTCCGCGAGGTGGTGCAACGGCTCGACGTCGCCGCCGACTTCGGGCCGGGAGCCCGCGCGCAGTACGGCTACGACGCCTCGCACTACCGGGTCGCCCCGCTGGGCGTGGCCTATCCGCGTCGGCCAGCCGACGTGATCGCGCTGTTGGCGGCATGTCGAGAACACGGCGTGCCGGTGGTCCCCCGCGGCGGTGGCACCAGCATGGCAGGCAACGCCATCGGCCGCGGTTTGATGCTCGACTTCTCGCGCCACATGAACGCGGTGCGACACATCGACGTCGACAACCGCACGGCGACGGTGCAGCCGGGAGTGGTACTCGACGACCTGCAACGCGTGCTGCGGCCGCATGGGCTCCAATTCGGTCCGGACCCGTCCTCGCACAGCCGCGCGACGCTGGGCGGCATGATCGGCAACGACGCCTGCGGCAATCACTCAGTGCGCCATGGCCGCACGGTCGATCACGTCGTCGAATTGGAGTTGGTGCTCGCCGACGGCAGCCATGTGATAGCCGGCCGCGGCGGGGTGCGCCCTGCGCGGTCCGATGACCCGGCGGCATTGGCGCGTGCGGGGGCACTGAACGCCGATCTGCGTTCGCTCGCGGCCGAGAATCTCGCTCCGATCAGAACGGAACTAGGCCGCATCCCTCGGCAGGTGTCGGGCTATCAATTGCAGCATCTGTTGCCGGAGAACGGTTTCGACGTCGCCCGCATGATCGTCGGTACCGAGGGGACGTGCGCCGTCGTGGTCGGCGCCACCCTCGCCCTTGTTCCGACCGCCCCGGCCGCGTTGCTCGTCGCGGTCGGCTATCCGGACGTGGTGGCCGCCGCCGATGATGTGCCGACCGTCCTGGAGTTCTCGCCGGCCGCCGTGGAGGGCGTCGACGAAAGCATCGTTGCGACGATGCGAGCGCGACGCGGTGCGGACTCCGTGACCGGCCTGCCCGACGGCAGCGCTTGGCTCTTCATCGATCTCGACGGCGCAGACGCGGGCGAAGTCGCCGCGCGGGCCGACCAATTGGTCCTGCGACTGCAACGCAACGGCAAGCTGTCGGATGCACGGATCGTCCCCGATGCCGCTGATCGTGCATCGTTGTGGCGGGTCCGCGAAGACGGCGCGGGACTCGCCGCCCGACGCGCCGACGGGACGCAGACGTGGACAGGTTGGGAGGACGCCGCGGTCGCGCCCACCGAACTGCCGGGCTATCTACGCGACTTTCGCAAGCTGCTCGCCGAACACGGCCTCACCGGGGTGTTGTACGGACATTTCGGTGCCGGCTGCATCCACGTACGTATCGACTTCGACCTTCGTACGCCCACCGGCATCGCGGCAATGGGGCGATTCGCTTGCGCTGCTGCGGAGTTGGTCACCCGCTATGGCGGCACCCTTTCCGGCGAGCACGGCGACGGGCGATCGCGCAGCGAACTGCTTGCGATCATGTACAGCCCGCAGATGGTCGACCTGTTCGGGGCGGTGAAGAAGACCTTCGATCCGGTCGGTCTGCTCAACCCGGGAATCATCGTCGATCCGGAGCCGGTCACCGCGAGCTTGGCGCCGCTGCCGCTCGCCGAAACCACCGGCTCGTTGCGCGGGTTCACCTATCCGCATGACCGCGGCGGATTCGGCGATGCCGTCGAGAGATGCGTGGGAATCGCGCGCTGCCGCAGCGATACCGGCGGCATCATGTGCCCGAGTTACCGCGCCACTCATGACGAAAACCACTCCACCCGCGGCCGGGCCAGGGCGCTACAGGAGATGCTGCGCGGCGAGGTGATCACCGACGGCTGGCGGTCCTCCGACGTTCATGGGGCGCTGGATCTGTGCCTGTCGTGCAAGGCGTGTTCCAGCGACTGCCCCGTCGGCGTCGACATGGCCACCTACAAATCCGAATTCCTGTACCAGCACTACCGGGGTCGGATTCGGCCCCGCAGCCACTACTCGCTGGGGTGGCTTCCGGTGTTGGCGCGTCTCGCCGGACTGATGCCGTCGGTGGTCAACCGCGCCACCCGGATCAAGCCGCTGCACAGAGCCGTTGCCGCGGCGGGCGGGGTCACCGCGCAACGAACTGTTCCCGAGTTCTCGCGCGCACGAGCGGGGAAGTGGGCAGTGCAGCCATATTTGTCTAGTGTCGGGCACCACGACACAGTGTTGTTCTCCGACACGTTCACCTCCGCGTTCCGCCCCGACCTGCTGGCCGATGCCGCTGCCGTGCTCACCGACGCCGGCGCCGAGCTGACCAACGTTCGCGGCGCCTGCTGCGGGTTGACGTGGATCACCACCGGGCAGCTGTCGATCGCAAAACGAGTGCTGAAGCGGACCGTGAAGATCCTCGATGCGACAGGACCATCACAGATCGTGGTACTCGAACCCAGTTGCGCGGCAGCGCTTCACAAGGACGTGCCCGAACTGGTGCCCGGCGATGCCGCCCGTCGAGTGGCTGCCCGCGTCACGACATTCGGAGCGGCGGTCGAGGACCGTCTGGATCAGGGTTGGCGGCCGCCGTGTCTTCCCGATCAACTGGTCCTGCAACAGCACTGCCACGAGTACGCGGTCTTCGGCGCGACCGCCCAGCGCCGGCTGCTCGACCGCCTGGGCGTGAGTACCGTGCAGGAAGCAGCGGGGTGCTGCGGGTTGGCGGGCAACTTCGGGTTCGAGCGTGAACACTACGACGTGTCAATGCGCGTCGCCGATCTCGCACTTCGGCCGGCACTGGAACACGAGGCGGCCCGGTCCGCGATCGCGGCCGACGGTTTCAGTTGCCAGACGCAGATTTCACACATCAATCCACACGGCAACCCGCCACCGCAGCACGTGGCACAGCTGCTCGCGCGCGGGCTACGAGACCACAAAGGAATTCGGCCATGACTGCCACCATCCCGACCGAGCGCTTCACCGAATTCGCGGCGTCATATCCACGACAGCTGTTCATCGACGGCAAATGGGTCGACGCGCCTTGGACGCCGCCGTGCGTGCGCAACCCAGTTGGGGGAAGACGGCGCCGCGGCGACGCAGCGAATCCTGCTCCGATCCCGCCACGCCGTTCGGCGGTGTGAAGGAATCAGGGCTGGGCCGCGAAGGCGGTCGGGTCGGTGTCGACGAGATCCTCGACTACAAACTGATCAGCACTGCCAGGCCCCCGTACGCGGGACCCGCGGTACCGACTAGCCTCGACGCCGAGTCAACCGACACGAGGGAGTGCGTTATGCAGGGCTTCGCCGGGAAAGTCGCGGTGGTCACGGGCGCCGGGTCCGGCATCGGGCAAGCGATGGCCGTCGAATTGGCCCGTTCGGGAGCCAGCGTGGCGATCAGCGACATCGACACCGAAGGTCTGGCGACAACCGAGGAGCGGCTCAAGGCGATCGGCGCGCCGGTCAAAGCCGATCGCCTCGACGTCACTGAGCGCGAGGCGTTCCAGGTGTACGCCGACGCGGTCAACGAGCACTTCGGCAAGGTCAACCAGATCTACAACAACGCCGGTATCGCGTTCGCGGGCGACATCGAGGTCAGCCAGTTCAAGGACATCGAGAAGGTGATGGACGTCGACTTCTGGGGCGTCGTCAACGGCACCAAGGTGTTCCTCCCCCACCTGATCGCTTCGGGCGACGGCCACGTCGTCAACGTGTCCAGCATCTTCGGCATCTTCTCGGTCGCGGGGCAGGGCGCCTACAACGCGGCGAAGTTCGCGGTCCGCGGCTTCACCGAAGCGTTGCGTCAGGAGATGCAGCTCGCCGGCCATCCGGTCAAGGTGACGACCGTGCACCCCGGCGGCATCAAGACCAACATCGTGCGCAACATGACGACGGTCGACAGCGTCGACAAGGCGAAGCTCACCAACACCTTCGACAAGAAGCTTGCCAGCACCACCCCCGAGAAGGCGGCGCAGATCATTCTCGACGGCGTCCGCAAGAACAAGGCCCGCGTGCTGGTCGGCCCGGACGCCACCGCGCTGGACCTCATCGTCCGGCTCACCGGGTCGGGCTACCAGCGTCTGTTCTCCACGGTGATGGCCCGGATGGTGCCCGAAGCGCACTGATGTCACACTCTCAATCGCGAGCGACCGCGAAATGTACACAAATCACAGCGTGTCGGCGTACAAACACGGTCACTGGCGCGAGGGGGACTAGCGACCCAAGGGGTGGGCGTCCAGCCACGCGTCCGCCACCTGCCCCGGGTCCTTGCCTTCTGCGACCTGTCGACGCATATCGGTGAACGACCCGGTGTCGAGCACACCCGCCACTTCGTTGAGCGCCAGCACCTGTTGTTCGTCGAGTTCGTTACGCCGATACAGCGCAACGAGATTCTCGGCGGGGATCAGTGCTGTCTTGTCGGACAACACCACCAGTTCCGTCGGAATGTTCGGCGTTGCGTCCGACGTCCATGCGGCGTTGATCTGGCCGGCCTGCAGCGCCGCGAACAGCGATGTGTGGTCCGGGAATTGGCGGGGTTTGGGCAGCGCGCACTGCCCGAGCCTTGCGGGTGACGACGCGTTCTGAAGCACACCTGCGGTCACCTTCGCGCAGTTGCGGGCGACGGCGGTGACGTCGCGCCCGCCCCACGCCGCAGCGGTCTGCTCCGTCACCGCGATCGCCGGCTTGTCCTCCGCGGCGGTCGTATAGTCGCTGGCCGCAACACCTTCCGGCAATACGGACAGCAGCGTCCGGTACACCTGCGCATCCGAGCGCGCGGTCGCATCGGGGTCGAACCTGTGCAGCAGTTGACCGGTGAAGCCCGGCGCAACCCGAACGCCACCGGAATCGAGTTCACCCACCGGATCGGACACGGATTTCACGTGCGCGGGACTGCCATAGAACCGCAGCGCCGCCGCGTAGATGTGCGCCACCAATTTCGATTCCGGATCCGAGGTAGCGCCGACGGCGATCGACGGCGGCCCCGCCCGCGTCCCGCAACCGACGACGATCAGCGCCAGCAGCGCCACCGCCAGTCGGCGCATCGGGCCGATCAGGATTCGGCGGCCGCCGCGGCCACCGCCGCCGCGACCTCCGGGCCGACGCGCGGATCCAGCGGGCTCGGCACAATCCGATCCGGCGCGAGGTCCTCACACGCCACCGCGAAGATCGCCTCGGCCGCAGCCACCTTCATCCGCTCGGTGATGCGCTTGGCGCCTGCATCCAACGCGCCGCGGAACACGCCGGGGAACGCCAGCACGTTGTTGATCTGGTTCGGGAAGTCGCTGCGGCCCGTCGCCACTACCGACGCGTACCGGGCGGCGAGGTCGGGATGGATCTCCGGGTCAGGATTCGACAACGCGAACACGATGCCGCCGGGAGCCATCGTCGCGACGATCTCTTCAGGCACCACACCACCTGAGACGCCGAGGAACACATCGGCGCCCTCGAGCGCGTCGGCGATGCCGCCGGTGAGTCCGTCGGGGTTCGTCCGGCCGGCGAGTTCGGCCTTGACCGGAGTCAGCCCGTCGCGGCCGGGGTGCAGGATGCCGCGGGTGTCCACCACGGTGATGTCTGAAACACCAGCAGCCATAAGGATATTCGTGCACGCGACGCCCGCCGCGCCGACACCGGAGACCACCACGCGCAGCGAGGTGATGTCACGATCGAGCGCCTTGACGGCCCCCATCAGTGCTGCCAACACGACGATCGCGGTGCCGTGCTGGTCGTCGTGCATCACGGGGCAGTCGAGCGCTTCGATGACGCGGCGCTCGATCTCGAAGCAGCGCGGCGCGGAGATGTCCTCCAGGTTCACTGCCCCGAATGACGGTCGAAGCCGTACCAGGGTCTCGACGATCTCGTCGGGGTCCTTGGTGTCCAGCACGATCGGGATCGAGTCCAGCCCGCCGAATTCCTTGAACAGCGCGCACTTGCCTTCCATCACCGGCAGCGCGGCCGCAGGGCCGATGTCGCCGAGGCCGAGCACAGCAGTGCCGTCGCTGACCACAGCCACCAACCTGTTGGCCCAGGTGTAGCGGGCCGCCAGGCTGTGGTCGGCGGCGATCGCACGGCTGACCTGGGCCACCCCGGGGGTGTATGCGATGGACAGGGCGCGCTGGGTGTCCAGCGGCGTCTTCAGTTCCGCAGATAGCTTGCCGCCCGCGTGAGCTTCGAAGATCTCCTCATCAGTGATGACGATCTGCCCGCTCTGCAGGTTCGGCGGCAGCGTTTCGGTCACGGGGACTCAGATCAGTCCCAGCTCGGTAACGGCCTTGCGCTCGTCGTCGAGTTCGGCGGTGGACTTGTCGATCCGTCCGCGGGAGAACTCGTCGATCTCCAGGCCACCCACGATGCTCCAGTTGCCGTCCTTGGTGGTGACCGGGAACGAGGAGATCAGGCCCTCGGGCACGCCGTAGCTGCCGTCCGAGATGACCGCCATCGACACCCAGTCGCCCTCGGGGCTGCCGAGCAGCCAGTCACGGGCCGCGTCGGTGGTCGCGGAGGCGGCGGAGGCAGCCGACGAGGCGCCGCGGGCGTCGATGATCGCCGCGCCGCGCTTGGCGACAGTGGGGATGAAGTCGTTCTCGATCCAGGCCTGGTCGTCGACCACCTCGGCGGCGTTCTTGCCGCCGACCTCGGCGTGAAAAATGTCCGGGTACTGGGTGGCCGAGTGGTTGCCCCAGATCGTCACCTTCTTGATGTCGGTGACCTTGGCGCCGGTCTTCTTGGCCAGCTGGCTGATCGCGCGGTTGTGGTCGAGGCGGGTGAGCGCCGAGAACCGCTCCTTGGGGATGTCCGGTGCGTTGCTCATCGCGATCAGGGCGTTGGTGTTGGCGGGGTTACCCGTCACGCCGATACGGATGTCGTCGGCGGCCACCTCGTTGAGCGCCTTGCCCTGGGCGGTGAAGATCGCGCCGTTGGCCTCCAGCAGATCACTGCGCTCCATGCCAGGACCGCGCGGCCGCGCGCCCACCAGCAGGGCCAGGTTCGCGCCGTCGAAGATCTTGTTGGCATCCGAGCCGATCTCGACGCCTGCCAGCAGCGGGAACGCGCAGTCGTCGAGTTCCATCACGACACCCTCGAGCGCCTTGAGCGCCGGTTCGATCTCCAGCAGCCGCAACTCGATCGGACGGTCGGGGCCCAGCAGCGACCCGCTCGCAAGGCGGAACAACAAGCTGTAGCCGATCTGGCCTGCGGCACCGGTGACGGCGACCTTGAGTGGAGTTGTGCTCACGTCGGATGCTCCTTGGGCGAAGTTCGATGCCCGCACCGCGGGCGAAGGTCTGTCCGGGACGAAACTAGCGCACCCCGGTTCTGCCGGGAATGTGTGGGTACATCGAGGCGCGTAGCATTAATCCGCTGATCAGACCTGCGCAGCGGTTCTTCCCCTGGGAGATGAGAGATGCCATCGTTTCGCGCATTGCCGTCATCCCTTCGGCCAGTGGCCAAGACCAAACACACCCACCCGGAGCCGAAGTCGATTTACGTTCCGGTGGCCCGCGCAATGGTCGACTGCGGCATCTATGTCGACGGCCAGCGCGCACCGGGCAAGTACACCCACGCGGCCGCGCTGACCAAGGTCCGCGAACTGGAGAGCCAAGGCAGCACCGCGTTCGTCTGGATCGGCCTGCACGAACCCGACGAACACCAGATGCAGGCGGTCGCCGACGTGTTCGGCCTGCATGATC
Source organism: Mycobacterium sp. ACS1612 (assembly GCF_001667505.1). GTDB lineage: Bacteria > Actinomycetota > Actinomycetes > Mycobacteriales > Mycobacteriaceae > Mycobacterium. The sequence continues at coordinate 24,169 of NZ_LZHZ01000072.1, read as the reverse complement.
TGGCGGTCGAGGACGCGGTGCACGCGCACCAGCGCCCCAAGCTGGAGCGCTACGACAACACCCTGTTCCTGGTGCTGAAGACGGTGAAGTACGTCGAGCACGCCTCGATGTCGATCGCGCGGGAGATCGTCGAGACGGGCGAGATCATGATCTTCGTCGGCCCCGACTTCGTGGTGACCGTGCGCCACGGCGAGCACGGCGGGCTGGCCGGGCTGCGCAAGCACCTCGACGCATCACCGGGGACGCTGAAGCTCGGCCCCTACGCCGTCATGCACGCGATCGCCGACCATGTCGTCGACAACTATCTCGACATCACCGACCTCATCGAGACCGACATCGACGCGATGGAAGAAGACATCTTCTCGCCGCTGACGCAGACCAACATCGAGTGCATCTACCTGCTCAAGCGCGAGGTCGTCGAATTGCGAAGGGCGGTTGCGCCGTTGACGCTGGCGCTGCAGCGCATGGGCACCGACCACAACGACCTCATCTCGAAAGAGGTGCGCCGCTACCTGCGCGACGTGCTGGACCACAACACCCAAGCCTCCGACCGGATCACCAGCTACGACGAACTGTTGAGTTCGCTGGTGCAGGCCGCGCTCGGCAAAGTGGCGATGCAACAGAACATCGACATGCGCAAGATCTCCGCGTGGGTGGCGATCGCCGCCGTGCCGACGGCGCTCGCGGGCATCTACGGCATGAACTTCGACCACATGCCCGAACTGCATTGGGTGTGGGGCTACCCGGCGGTGCTGCTGACGATGGTGATCGTCTGCTCGCTGCTGTACCGAACCTTCCGGCACAACCACTGGCTGTAGTTTCGCCGAGACTGCATTCCAGCACGCTTCTTCTCGAACTTTCGGTGCTGGAATGCCGTTTCGGCGCACAAGTCAGCTCGGCTGCGCGGCCCGCCGGGTGGGGTCCAGCACGTCGACGCCGTCCTGCGTCCAGGCTTCGCGCATCGCGTCGGCACCCTTCAGACGCACCCAGGCGGCTTCGGTGGCCGTGATCGGCGTGGCGGCCAGCAGCTTCACCGGCGGCAATGGGTCGGTCAACGGCACATCGCCGATGTCGCTGGGGCTCAACAAGAATGCGGTGAACGGTGCCGCATCCCACAGCGGCGTCTCCAGGTCGATCAGCGCGTCGGGTTCCAGGATCAGTCCTTCGACGGCGGGCGCGGCGGCCACGATCGCGATCGAGCGGGCCAGTCCCGTGGGTGACGGGCCGCGCAACGCGACGACGATCTCGGCTCGCGGACCGTGCAGCGCGTCGGTCACCATCTCCGTCGGATCGAACATGGGGTTGCGCGAACAGCCTACGGACACATGGTGACTCACGCCGTCGTGGTCGGGACCGAACCGCAGCACGTCGATGCGCTCGGTGCCGAGGAACGTGACGCTGGCCTCGTCGGGTTCGGCGATGATCCCGGCGCGGGTGAAGTGCTCGCCGAGATGCGAGCGGACCTTCGCGAGGACGTCGATCACTCGGCGGGCGCGGGTTGCTCCTGCCCGCCCTCGGGCTCGAGCATCAGGTTCGCGCCGGTGTCGGCGTCGAAGATCACAATCTTGGAAGTGTCGAACGCCAACTCCATCGGCTGCCCGGGTGTCACCTTCGATTCGGTGGAAACCCGTGCGACGAACTCGTTTTCAGCCACGCCGGAGTCAGCCGCCAACTCGGCCAGCTGAGCGGCCTGCGCGCCTGCGCCTTCGGTCTTGAAGTGTACGTACTTGTCGGCGCCCAGCGACTCGACGAAGTCGACCTTCACGCCGAAGGTCAGCGCGCGGATCCGCGCGTAGGTGTCGATCAGCGCGGCGTCTTCGAGGTGTTCGGGCCGGATCCCGACGATCACGTTGTTCGGCTTCGGGTGTTTGGCAATCCGGTCGTGCACTTCCTGGGTGAGCGTCACCTCGCCGAACGGCAACCGCACACCGACGTCGGTGAGGCTGGCCGGGAAGAAGTTCATCGCCGGTGAGCCGATGAAGCCCGCGACGAACAGGTTGGCCGGGTTGTTGTACAGCTCCTCCGGCGTGCCGATCTGCTGCGCGACGCCCGCGAGCATGACCACCACCCGATCCCCCAGTGTCATCGCCTCGGTCTGATCGTGGGTGACGTACACGGTGGTGGTGCCCAACCGGTTCTGCAGCCGCGCGATCTCGGCGCGCATCTGCACCCGCAGCTTCGCGTCGAGGTTCGACAGCGGCTCGTCCATCAGGAAGGCCTTGGGATTACGCACGATCGCGCGGCCCATCGCCACCCGCTGCCGCTGCCCGCCGGACAGCTGGGCAGGTTTGCGGTCCAGAAGCTCGGTCAGGTCAAGGATTTTCGCGGCCTCGTCCACTTTGCTGGCGATCTCGTCCTTGCTCACCTTCGCCAGGGTCAGTGGGAAGGCGATGTTCTGCCGGACCGTCATGTGCGGATACAGCGCGTAAGACTGGAACACCATCGCGATGTCGCGGTCCTTCGGCGCCTTCTCGTTGACCCGCTCGCCGCCGATGCGCAATTCGCCCGACGAGATGTCCTCGAGGCCGGCGATCATGTTCAGCGTCGTGGACTTTCCGCAACCGGACGGGCCGACCAGAATGATGAACTCCCCGTCGGCGATGGTGATCGACAACTCTTTCACCGCCGTCGCGCCGTTGGGGTAACTCTTGGTCACCCGGTCCAACACTATTTCGGCCATGAAGCTATCCCTTCACCGCACCGGACGTCAGGCCGGCAACGATCCGTCGTTGGAAAATCAGGACAAAGATAACGATCGGGATGGTGATCACCATCGCCCCGGCGGCAATCGAACCGGTCGGCTCCTCGAATTGCGAACTGCCGGTGAAGTTGGCGATCGCCACCGGCGCGGTGATCGCCCGCTGGGTCGCCGTCAGCGACAGGGCCAGCAGCAGGTCGTTCCACGCGAAAATGAACACCAGGATCGCAGCCGTGACGATGCCCGGTGCGGCCAGTGGCGCAATCACTTTCCGGAACGCCTGGGCCGGCGTGGCGCCGTCCATCTTCGCGGCCTTCTCCAGATCCCACGGGATCTCGCGGAAGAACGCCGACAACGTATAGATGGCCAGCGGCAGCGCGAAGGTGATGTACGGGATGATCAGGCCGGGCCAGGTGTCGAACAGCCCGATGCTGCGCCACATGTTGAAGATCGGCGTCACCAGCGAGATCTGCGGGAACATTGCGATCAACAGCGCCACCCCGACCAGTAGCCGTTTACCTGGAAACGACAGCCGCGCAACGGCATAGGCGGCCATACCACCCACCACCACCGCGATCACCGTGGTGATCAACCCGATTCCGATCGAGTTGGTCAGCGCCGAGGTGAAGATGTCGCCTTGGAAGATGCCCTTGTAGTTGTCGAAGGTGATCTGCGTGGGAATCAGCTTGCCGTCCTTGACGGTTGACGTCGGCTTGAGCGACAGGCTGAGGATCCACAGCACCGGAAACAGCGCGTACACCACGACCAGGATGTTGACGACGGTCCAGCCCGTCGCCCGTCCCGCGCCGACCCGTTCAGACGTCGACATCAGCGCCTCTCTTCTTCAGACCCGGGCGCCGCGGCACCGAAGAGCTTGATGTAGATGAACGCGATGAGCGCCACCGACAGGAAGATCAGCACGCTGATTGCCGACCCGAGACCCAGGTTGAACGCCTTGAACAGGTTGTCGTAGCCCAGGATCGACACCGATCCCGTCTCGTTGGCGCCGCCGGTGAGCACGTAGATGTTGTCGAAGATCCGGAACGCGTCGAGTGTGCGGAACAGCAGCGCCACCAGGATGGCCGGTTTGATCAGCGGCAGAATCACTTTGACCAACCGCCGCCAGGCACCCGCGCCGTCGACCTGCGCGGCGTTCAGCAGATCCTGCGGCACCAGCGCCAATCCGGCGAGCAGCAGCAGCGCCATGAACGGCGTCGTCTTCCACACCTCGGCCAGCACCACGATCGCCAGCGACGGAATCTGTTGGGTCAGCGGCGCGCTGCCCTCCGGCAGCAGATTGGCCAAATAGCCGGTGCCAGGCGTCCACGCGTAATACCAGCTGTACGACGCGGCGACGGTGACGATGCCGTACGGGATCAGGATCGCGGTGCGAACCACGCCTTTACCGAAGATGGTCCGGTGCATGACCAGTGCCAGCGCCATACCGAGCACGAATTCGATGGCCACCGACACCACGGTGATCGCCAGGGTCACCACGAACGCCGTCCACCAATACCGGTCGGACAGCACGGTGATGTAGTTGCCCAGGCCGACGAACGCTGTGTCGTCCGGGGTGGCGAGGTTGTAGCGCTGCAGGCTCAGCCACACCGCGTATCCGATCGGATATGCGGTGACCAACAACATCAGCAGCACTGCCGGGGCGATCAGCAGGTACGCCAGTCGCCGTTCCGACTTCTTGTCGTCGGTGCCGATCCTCGGCGCTGTGGGCGTGGGCGCAACAGCGGTCATGGGATCAGCCCCTTACCGTCGATTGCCTTCTGCACCTGGGTGGTCAGGTCATCGGCGGTGCGTTCCGGATCGATGGCGGTGATCGGCGCAAGGGTGACCGAGATGCGCGTGGACACCGCCTGGTAGACCGGCGTCGCCGGGCGCACCGCGGCGTCGGTGAGCTGCTCCTTGATGATCGCGTACTGCGGGTACTTGGCCTGGAAGGTGGGGTCGTCGTACAGCGACGCCCGTACCGCCGGCAGGCCACCCTCCACCGAGGTGTACCGCTGGTTGTCGACGTCGCGCAGGCAGCGGATTGCTTCGAACGCTTCCGCGCGGTGTTGGGATGTCCTGGCGACCGCGAGATTCAGGCCGCCCAGCGTCACCTTGGCGGGCTGACCTGGCTGCACACCAGGGTAGTTCGCGAACCCGAACACCTTCTTGCTGGCCTCGTATGCCGATTTGAACTGCTCATCGGTGGGCGAGAACGTCCCGACGTCGTTGATGCTGCCCTCCAGGTCGGGCTGCTTGTCCAGCGGCAGGAAGCTGACACCGCCCTTGACGGCGTTCTCGAGCATCGACGGCAGGACGAATGGCCAGTTCACTTCCAGCGCGGCTTTGCCCTGTTCGAGCGCGAGCCTGGCGGTTCCCTCGTCGGTCTGCGTGATCGACGGATCCGCCCCCGGCGCGGTAGCAACGGCCTTCATGATCTGCAGCGCCTTGACGGTGGCGGCGCGGTGTTCCGGTGTGTCGGTCAGCGTGACGGTTTTCCCGTCGTCGGAAAGCACTTGACCGCCAGCGCTTTCCAGCAAGGTGTTGAACCACACGACCAGACCTTCGTACTGCTTGGCCTGAACGGCGATCCAACTCGGCTTGCCCGCCGCGTGCAGTCGCGCCGCCTCGGCCACCATGTCGTCCCACGTCTTCGGTGGTTCGTCCATCAAATCGGCGCGGTACCAGAGCAATTGGGTGTTCGTCGTGACCGGTGCGGCGTAGAGCTTGTCCTGCCAGGTGGCTGTCTGAAGCGGCCCGGGCAGCGTGTCGTTGTTGGCATCGGCCTCGGCCTTGCCCGCAGGATCGTCGGAAAGCGGCAACGCCCAACCGGCTTCGGCGAACTCGGCGGTCCACACCACGTCGAGCGCCATCACGTCCAGCGTCTTGTCGTTGCCGGTGAGCCGCCGCGCCAACTGCAACCGCTGGTCGTCGGCGCCCTTCGGCAAGCTGATTTGCTGAATGGTGAAGCGTCCGCCGGGTTGCTCGTTGCAGCGCTTGGCCACCGCCGTGAACGTGGCCATCTCGTTAGCCGGGGTGTAGAAATTGATGACGGTTCCGCCGCCGTTGGATGCACACGCGGATACCACCGACGCAGTCGTCAACGCGGCCAATGCCGCAGCACCTAGCCGCCGTGGGCCCACCACTGAAACTCCCGTCTGACGGGACTCTCCCGCGGGCAAACCGTATTGCCAGTCAGGCGTGATACGCAACACTTTCGCTGCGCGCGTCGCACACCGTTACGCAATTGCGAGCGACCGCAAACTGCCAGCTGCCACCGGCGTGTCTACATGCAGACGCGGTCGCTCGCGGCGAAACGAGGGTCAGATCGTCAAGCGCGCCAGCAGATCCCGGCCGCGCTCGGCGTTCTGCGGATCGCAGAGCACGTCGTAGCGACCGGCGACGAGCTGCATGGTCGAGCTGAAATCTCTTGTGCCGCGCGCCATCGCATACGGGATGGCGGAGGTGATCAGGCCGAAGAACACCCCGGCGACGAGCCCGGTGGCCAGCGCGCCCCACGGGCTGGGGCTGAAAAAGCCGAGGATCAGGCCGATGAACAGGCCCAGCCACGCCCCGGTGAGCACACCGCCGCCGAGCACCTTCGGCCAGGTCAGCCTGCCGGTGACGCGTTCCACCTGCATCAGGTCGACGCCGACGATGGTCACCTGCTGCACCGGGAATTGTTGGTCCGACAGGTAGTCGACCGCACGCTGAGCCTCGGCGTAGGTCGGGTACGAACCGATGGGCCACCCCTTCGGCGGGGTGGGCAGCGGGGCCGGGCCACCGCGCCCCGCAGTTGCACCGCCCGGTTTTGCGCCCGGGGCTTGTCCTGGCTGAAACGGGCTGGTCATCGCTGCTCCATCTCCTCTATGCGCGCCTGATTTGCGTATCGTTTCTCATCCGGATCAACGCTACGACGGCCGCGTTGGTGCCCAGTACTTGCGCTAGGTTGATCAGCATGACAAATCCGGGCGAGGACGCAGGCCAAACGGCATCATCCGATTCCAGCGGCGAGGCGTCGGAGCCGACGTCCGGCGGCTACGAGGCACCCTCGATCGAGCAGTCCGGCGAACAATCCGGCGAGCAGTCGAGCGAACAATCCGGCTACACCCCACCGCCCGCGTACAGCCCGCCCCCGGTCTACGAAGCGCCCAGCTATCCGCAGCAGCCCGGCTACCCGGGTTTCCCGCCAGCCGAGTCGCCGCAACCCCCGTCGTACCCGGCACCAGACGCCGCCCAACCCGGCTACCCGCCGCCGCCCTACCCCACTCCCGCCGGCTACGGCGCTCCGTCATACCCGCCTCCGCCGCAGTACGGCGCACCGCAGTTCGGGGGGCAGGCGCCCGGCTATCCCCCTCCGCCCCCTGGCTACGGGCCGCCGCCGATGGGCTATCCGGCACCCGAGTACTCCCCCTACGGCCCGCCGCAGCCGAAGACCAACCCGATGGCCATCGCGTCGCTGGTCGCCTCGCTGGTCGGGTTCCTATGCTGGCTCGGCTCCATCGCGGGCATCGCACTGGGCATCGTCGCACTGAACCAGATCAAGCGGACAGGGGAACAGGGCCACGGCTTCGCGGTCGCCGGTATCGCGGTCGGAGCGCTGTCGCTGGTCGTCGGCCTCATCTTCTTCGTGGTGGCGTTCAGTAGCTGACGATGACGGCCAGCGACCCGGATCCCACTCCGCCTGTCGACTATCCGGCGGATTACGGGTTGCCGCCGCCGGTGTACCCGCCGCCGGGCTATCCGGGTTACTACGACCCGTATCGGCCGATCAGGCCGCCGGGCATCAACAGCAAGGCGATCGGCTCGCTGGTGACGTCGCTGGCGGGACTGTTCTGCTGCGGGCTGCCGTCGATGGTCGGCCTGGTGCTGGGCGTGGTCGCCATGCGTGAAACCAAACGCACCGGCCAGGACGGCTACGTGCTGGCGTTGGTTGGCACGATCATCGGCGGCCTCGCCGTCGTGGGTTGGCTCCTCTACGTGCTGCTGTCGATCAGCCTCTACGCCAGCGGCTGGCAGTGGGCGCCGTGACGCGTTAGCTCGGCGGCCGGAACGGTTCGGCGGTGCGCAGCATACCCGCGGCGCGGCCCTTTCCCGCGATCACCAACGCCATCTTGCGGCTGGCCTCGTCGATCATCTCGTCGCCGAGCATCGCCGCTCCGCGGGCCCCGCCCGCCCGCGACGTATGCCATTCGTAGGCCTCGAGGATCAACTCGGCATGGTCGTAGTCCTTCTGCCGCGGGCTGAAAACGTCGTTGCCCGCCGCGATCTGATCCGGGTGCAGCACCCACTTGCCGTCGTATCCCAGTGCCGCCGACCGTCCCGCCACCCGACGGAAACCGTCGACGTCGCGCACCTTCAGATACGGGCCGTCGACCGCGAGCACACCGTGAGTGCGGGCCGCGATCAGAATCCGCATCAGCACATGGTGATGCGCGTCGCCGACGTCGTAACCTTCCGGCTGCTCACCGACTTCCAGCGTGCGCATGTTGAGGCTGGCCGCCATGTCGGCGGGCCCGAGGATCAGCGCCTGCATGCGGGGCCCCGCCGCGATGGCGTCAATGTTGGCCAGCCCCTGCGCGTTTTCAATCTGTGCCTCAATTCCGATGCGGCCCACCGGAAGTCCGTGAGTAGTCTCGAGTTGGGTCAGCAGGAGATCGAGAGCGTGGATGTGCGACACGTCGGTCACCTTGGGCAGCACGACGATGTCGAGTGACGCGCCTGCCGTCGAGACCACCTCGATGATGTCGGCGTAGGTCCACGGCGTCGTCCAATCGTTGACCCGCACGCCGCGCAGTTGGCCCACCCATCCCGATTCGGCGAGGGCGACGGCCACCTGGGTCCGCGCCTCGGCCTTCGCCTCGGGCGCGACGGCGTCTTCCAGATCGAGGAACACCTCGTCGGCGGGCAGAGTCTTCGCCTTTTCGATCATCCTGGGGTTGCTGCCCGGCACCGAAAGACAGGTTCGACGGGGTCGATACGCGTTTTCCACAAGGACACTCTCTACTCTCTACAGACATGGCGGCGGTCAACAGGGTGTACGCGGCGCGGCTCGCGGGGCTGGTGGTGCTCGGCCCGGACGGCGAGTCGATCGGCCGCGTGCGCGACCTGGTGATCAGCATCGGTGTCGCGGGCCATCAGCCGCGGGTGCTCGGCCTTGTCGTCGAATTGCTCACTCGCCGAAGGATTTTCGTTCCGATTCTGCGTGTTACGGCCATCGAGCCCAGCGCGGTCACCCTCGCGACGGGCAACGTCTCGCTGCGCCGCTTCTCCAAACGCCCGAACGAGGTGCTCGTGCTCGGCGAGGTGATCGAGACCCGGGTCCGCGTCGACGACTCCGATCTGCCCGAGTTGAGCGGAATCGACGTCGTGGTGGTCGATCTCGGCATCGAGCAGACCCGTACCAGGGACTGGGTGGTGACCAGGGTCGCGGTGCGCCCGCAACGCCGACTCGGCCGTCGCAGCAACGTCTCCATCGTCGACTGGAACCGGGTACACGGATTGACTCCGTCCGGTCTCGCGATGCCCGACCAGGGCGTCGGGCAGCTGCTCGAACAGTTCGAGGGGCAGCGCCCGATCGAGGTCGCCGAGGCGCTGCGCGAGCTCCCCGCCAAGCGCCGGTTGGAGGTGGTGAAGGCGCTCGACGACGAGCGGCTGGCCGACGTGCTGCAGGAGTTGCCCGAGGACGAGCAGGCCGACGTGTTGCGCAAGCTGGAAGCCGAGCGCGCGGCCGACGTGCTCGAGGCGATGGACCCCGACGACGCCGCCGACCTGCTCGGCACGATGACGCCGGCCGACGCCGAACAGTTCCTGCGCCGGATGGATCCCGAGGACTCCGAGGACGTGCGACGGCTGCTGAGCCACTCGCCCGACACCGCGGGTGGCCTGATGACGTCCGAGCCGGTGGTACTCGCACCCGACACCACGGTGGCCGAGGCGCTGGCCCGGGTCCGCGATCCCGACCTCACCCCCGCGGTGGCGTCGCTGGTGTTCGTCACCCGCCCGCCGACCGCGACGCCGACCGGCCACTACCTGGGCTGTGTGCACCTGCAGCGGCTGCTGCGCGAACCGCCCGCCGAACTGGTCAGCGGCATCGTCGACACCGATCTGCCGAGCCTGAGCCCTGAGGATCCGCTCGCCGCGGTGACCCGGTATTTCGCCGCCTACAATCTGGTCTGCGGTCCGGTTGTCGACGAGGAGAACCACCTGCTTGGCGCGGTATCCGTCGACGACGTCCTCGACCATCTGCTGCCCGACGACTGGCGGGAACGCGAAGAACCCGAACTAGCGGCTCCGGAAGGAGCGACATGAGCGAATCGTCGGCGCGTCAGCGGCTGGACACGCCGCGCACGTCGCGCCGCAGCTTCGGGTTCAACGTCGACGCCGAGGCCGTCGGCCAATTCAGTGAATCGATCGCGCGTTTCCTCGGTACCGGTCGCTACCTGGCGTGGCAGACCATCATCGTGATCGTTTGGATCGGCCTGAATCTGTTCGCGGTCGGCCTCCGGTGGGATCCGTATCCGTTCATCCTGCTCAATCTCGCGTTCTCCACGCAGGCGGCGTACGCGGCGCCGCTGATCCTGCTGGCGCAGAACCGCCAGGAGAACCGCGACCGGGTGTCGCTGGAAGAGGACCGGCGACGCGCCGAACAGACCAAGGCCGACACCGAATATCTGGCCCGCGAACTGGCCGCACTGCGGTTGGCCGTCGGTGAGGTGGCGACCCGCGATTACCTGCGCCGCGAACTCGAAGAATTGCGGGAATTGCTGGCCGAGTTGCGCCAGCCGCAAGCGCCTGCGGACGGCGAAGCGGCGACCAAGCCGGACGGTTCGGAGCGGCGGGCCAAACGACCTGGCTGAGCCGGGTATCGCCATTGCTGCAACAGCCGAAAGCAGAGTAGGTATGGTGACCTGGTTCACCATTCGCCGCACACCTAGGACGGTTGAGTGCACACAGGGGGACGAGCCGCCGTTGACGCAGCGCGGCGCCGAGCACGGCGACTCGTAGGCAAGCCTGCCTTCGGTGTTGTCATCCTCGCCCCTGTCGTCCTCGCCGGTGCCGTCGGCGCGTCCGCACCGACACCGGTCCGCGACTCCGCCGTGACGCCACTGGCGGCCGTTTCATCCTCGGCGGGCAAGCACGACGGCGCGTCCGTCGTCGCAGTCAAGAAGAATCCGACCGCCTTCCATATCGCCGCGACCACGATCTCCGCTCCCCCGCCGTCGGCGGTGGTGAATTCGCCTGGGACGCTTCGCATTCCGGCGGTCGCGCTGTCGGCGTACCGCAACGCGGAGCGGATGATGGCCGCCGCGAGCCCGACGTGCGGGGTGAGCTGGAACCTGCTGGCGGGCATCGGCCGCATCGAGTCGCTGCACGCCAACGGCGGCGCCACCGACTCGCGCGGCACCGCGGTACAGCCGATCTACGGTCCCGCGCTGGACGGCACGCTGCCCGGCAACGAGGTCATCGTGCAGAGTCGCACGTCGAATCGGGTGACGTTCGCGCGGGCGATGGGTCCGATGCAGTTCCTGCCCGGCACCTGGTCGCGCTACGCCAGCGACGGCGACGGCGACGGTAAGGCGGATGTGCAGAACGTCTACGACGCGTCACTGGCGGCGGCCCGCTACCTCTGCAGCGGCGGGTTGAACCTGCGCGACCCGAGCCAGGTGATGTCGGCGATCCTTCGCTACAACAACTCGATCGCCTATGCCCGTAACGTGCTGGGCTGGGCCGCGGCCTACGCGACCGGCGTGGTGCCGGTGGATCTGCCACCGATCACCGGGCCGGTGCCGCCCCTCGGCGACGCCCATCTGGACAACTACGAGGGCCTTGGGCCCGGGCTGCCGGCCAACGCGCTCGGGCTGCCCGCCAACGACCCGCTGGCGCTGATCCCGATGATGGGCCGCGGCGACGTCGCGAGCCAGCTGTTCCCGGGTCAGGTGCTGGGGCCGCTGCCCGGGCCTGCTCCGGTGGCGGCGCCGCTTCAGCCGGAGCCCCAGAAGCCTGCCCCGCCGCCGTGGCTGCCGCCCTGGATGCAGCAGCCGGCTGCGCCGCAGGAACAGCAGCGGCCCGCCGAATGCGCGGTCTTCTGCATCACCCCGGCGGCGCCTGCGCCGAGCGTCGCACCGGCACCGGGTGACGCGCAAATGCTCATACCGCAGGCTCCGCCACCGGGTCCGGCGCCCCTCGACCAGCCTGCCCCCGGTCCCGCACCCGGTCCTGCGCCGGGGCCGCCGCCTGCCGAGCAGCCGGTACTGCCGCCGGCGACCGGACCTGCGCCGGGACCGGTTGGTTAAGGACGCCCTCGAGTCGGCCTAGACTCGACGTGATGTCTGCATCTCCCCCAGAGCTGGAAGCGGCGATCCGCGCCGCACTGACCAAGGTGATCGACCCGGAACTGCGCCGGCCGATCACCGAACTCGGCATGGTCAAGAGCGTCACCGTCGAGCCCGACCGAGCTGTTCATGTCGAGGTGTACCTGACCACCGCGGCCTGCCCCAAGAAGACGGAGATCTCCGAGCGCGTCAGTCGGGCGGTCGCCGACGTGCCGGGCACCGGCGCCGTCAAGGTCAGCCTCGACGTGATGAACGACGAGCAGCGCACCGAACTGCGCAAGCAGTTGCGCGGCGACGCCCGTGAGCCGGTGATCCCGTTCGCGCAACCGGGCTCGCTGACCCGGGTGTACGCGGTGGCGTCGGGCAAGGGCGGTGTCGGCAAGTCCAGCGTCACGGTAAACCTGGCCGCCGCGATGGCCGCGCGCGGGTTGTCCGTCGGCGTGCTCGACGCGGACATCTACGGGCATTCGGTGCCGCGGATGATGGGCACCACCGACCGGCCGACGCAGGTCGAGTCGATGATCCTGCCGCCGGTCGCCCACGATGTGCGGGTCATCTCGATCGCGATGTTCACCCAGGGCAACACCCCGGTGGTGTGGCGTGGGCCGATGCTGCACCGCGCGCTGCAGCAGTTCCTGGCCGACGTGTACTGGGGCGACCTCGACGTGCTGCTGCTCGACTTGCCGCCCGGTACCGGTGACATCGCAATCTCGGTGGCGCAGTTGATCCCCGGCGCCGACATCCTGGTCGTGACCACCCCGCAACTGGCGGCCGCCGAGGTGGCCGAACGGGCGGGCGCGATCGCGTTGCAGACCAAACAACGCATCGCCGGCGTGGTGGAGAACATGTCCGGACTGCTGATGCCCGACGGCACGACCATGCAGGTCTTCGGCGAGGGCGGCGGCAAGCAGGTGGCCGAGAGTCTGTCCCGGTCGGTCGGCGCGGATGTGCCTCTGCTGGGCCAGGTTCCCCTTGACCCGGCGCTGGTGTCCGCCGGTGATGCCGGGGTGCCGCTGGTGTTGTCGGCGCCGGATTCGGCGGCGGGCAAGGAGCTTCGCAAGATCGCCGACACGCTGTCCAGCCGCAAGCGTGGACTGGCAGGCATGTCGCTGGGGCTGGACCCCGCCAGGCGGTAGCACCTATCGCCGAAACTGCATTCCGGCACGCTTTTACTCGCACTTTCCGTGCTGGAATGCCGTTTCGCAGAAAGCTAGGTGGCGTCGGCGTCGAACGGCGTCGTGGCAGGTGGTTCGGGCTTCGCGACCGGCTGCGGTGCGGGCGCCGACAGCGGCTTCTCCGCCGGCGGCTCGGATGCGTCGAACTTACCCGTGAAGATCGAATCATCGCCGTCGAGAAGGTGTTTCGTCAGCGCGGCCCGCGGCGTCATGCCGCGCAGCTTGGAAAGCTCGCTGAGCGGTTCGCGCAGATCCTCGAACTCGGGGCCGAGGTCGTCGCGCAGTTGACTGGTGGCACCGCTGACGTAGTCGCGGGCCTGCCGCAGCGCGCCCGACGTCCAGCGGATGGCACCGGGTAGCCGCTCGGGTCCCAGGATCACCAGGCCTGCGATCACCAGGACCAGCATCTCGCCCCAGCCGATGTTCGCGAACATCAGACCGCCGGGTTGTCGGCGCCGGGCGTCACCATCAGAGTCACATGACGACCGTCGCGCACCACCTCGATCGGCGCCTCCTGACCAATCGTCAACTGGCGCACCGCAACTACGAATTCGTCGGCGTCGGCGACGGTGCGGTTGCCGACCTTGACGACGACGTCGTTCTCCAGGATGCCGCCCTTCTCGGCAGGCCCGCCTGCCTTGACGTTGGCGACCTGCGCGCCCGAGGCGATGTCGTTGCTGACCGAGCGGGCGGTCAGGCCGAGCGTCGGGTGCGCGATCTTGCCGTCCTTGATCAACGCTTCGACGACCTGCTTGACCTCGTTGACCGGGATCGCGAAGCCGAGGCCACTGGCGCTGTCGGACAACGATTTACCCGCGGTGTTGATGCCGATGACCTCGGAGTTCATGTTGATCAACGGACCGCCGGAGTTGCCGTGGTTGATCGATGCGTCGGTCTGCACACCGTCAATGACGGTGTCGGTGTCCGAGCCGTCGCCGGACAGCGGAACCGGCCGGTGCAGCGCGCTGATGATGCCGTGCGTAACGGTGCTGCGCAGCCCAAGCGGGGCACCCGCGGCGATCACCTCGTCGCCGACGGTCAACTTCTCGGAGTCGCCGAGTTTGGCCACCGACAGGTTGTCGACGTTGTCGACTTTCAGCACCGCCAGGTCGGTCTTCGGATCGCGGCCGACGAGGTTGGCCGGCACTTCCTTACCGTCGTTGAACACCACGGTGGTCTTGTACTGGCTCGGGTTGGCAGCTGCCTCGGAGATGACGTGGTTGTTGGTCACGATGTAGCCGCGCGGGTCGATGACGACGCCGGAGCCCTGCGAACCCTCCGAGTCGCTGACGGCTTCGATTGTCACCACCGAATCAGCAATGGCGGCAGCAACTTTCGCGAACTGGCCTTCAGGAGGAGGGCCGTTGTCACTGGTTTCCAGGGTGACCTTGGACGTGGTGAACGCCTCGACCACTTCGGCGGTCTTGCGGCCGATCCAGCCGCCGCCGAAACCGATCACCAACGCGACAATGGCCAGCACGGCCAGCGCGACGTAGGACACCTTGCCGCCGAACAACACGTCGCGCACGCCGACCTTGCCCATCGCGGCCGTCGACGGCGCGGGCGCGGACTGCGGCAGCGCGGGCGTGCCGAGCGCGGCGGCGGCACCGGGATTGCGCCACGGGTCGTCTGCTTCGTCGAAGTCTTGGACGTCGCGTTCGGCCTCCAGCGCGCCGGCGTCGGCGGGGTGCCGCTGCAGCGAGTCACCGCCGGGGTATGGCCTGCCGAACGCCTCGGCGAGCACCGGGTCGGCCTGCTTGTTGGTCGGGGTGTACTCGGCCTGGTCGCGGTAGCGCTCCAGGCCCGCGAAGGAACCGTTGACGCCGTCGGGCCGGCCGAACGCTTGACGCGACGCCGGATCGACGGGTGGACGGGACACAGGGCGCGGTTCGAGACGCTCGCGCCCCGACTGGTCCAGATTGGTCACCCGTTCATCACCCTCTACTGGAGCGCCCACCCGAAACGTGGAGTCCGGCGCACGTCATTTGCAAATCACCCTACCGGCGTTTACGCCGATACCGCGGGGTGCCGTCAGCGAACTGAGGCTGGTCTGGCTGGTCCGGCGGCTCGACCGGAGCGTGCTGCGGGATCTGGGACAACATGCCGAGAAGGGAGCTCGGCACGACGATCGAACCCGAGTCGCGCAACGCCGCGCGGGCCTGCCGCTGCGCCTCGACCTCGGCTGCGCACTGCTGACACAGCGACAGATGGTGCGCCGCGCGCAGATGGGCGGTCATCCGAAGCTCGCCGTCGACGAATGCCGCGACGGCCTCGATCGACAGATGTTCGGTCGACCCGAACTGGCGCGGGCCGACCGGCGCGTCGCTCTGCGACGCGAACTGAGCGGGCAGCCAGGAGAATGCTCTGCGGAACACGTGTCCCGGGTCGACCATCGCCCCAGCTCCTCTCATGTGGTCATGCCGCATCAACGGACCTGAATTGAATGTAGCGCGGCAGCCTGTGGGCCACACGTGCCAACGGTCAGGCCGACTTGGCGGTGTCGGCGGAGCGGCTGGCCAAATAGTCGCGCAGCGCCTGACGACCGCGGTGGATCCGGCTGCGCACGGTGCCGAGCTTTACGCCCAGCGTGGCGCCGATTTCCTCGTAGGACAGACCTTCGATGTCGCACAACACCACCGCGGCACGGAATTCCGGCGGCAGCGAATCGAGTGCGGCCTGCAGGTCGGGTCCCAGCCGCGAATCGTGATAGATCTGCTCCGGGTTGGGCTCGTCGGCGGGCACCCGGTCGTAGTCCTCGGGCAGCGCCTCCATGCGGATGCGGCCGCGCCTGCGGACCATGTCCAGGAACAGGTTGGTCGTGATGCGGTGCAACCAGCCTTCGAACGTGCCCGGCTGATAGTTCTGCACCGACCGGAACACCCGGATGAAGGTCTCCTGGGTCAGGTCCTCGGCGTCGTGCTGATTGCCCGACAACCGGTAGGCCAGCCGGTACACCCGGTCGGCGTGCTGACGTACGAGCTCATCCCAGGACGGCATCGTGGTCTTGTCGCCGGTGGCGTCGAAGACAGCGGTACCGGTCAACTCGTCGGACGGCTCTACCCATTCGCCGTCCGTGTACTGCTCGAGGTGTGCCATCGTCACGGGGGACAGCTTCGTGGTGGTGGTCGTCGGATCCTCCATGTTGTCGGCGCTTCGCGCGAGCCGCTCATCGCGGTCACAGCCGTCATCAGTCATCGACGGCTCGATGTGCACGGCAACGCGCTCGCAGCTGCTCTTATTCCCATAACCCCAGCGTCCGCCGTGTTCCATGCGAGTTACCGTCTCCGACCGGGGTGTGGTTGGCATATGAGCAAACTGAACTTTTCCTGAGAACCTTCGCTACCCATTTTCCCACCAGCGCAAACGAGTTTCCGCGGGCTGTGATTCTGGCCAACCTGCCCGGGCGTGTCGCTGCTGCGGGCCACCTGGGTTCGCTCTACGCTGCGGGCATGGCCGGCATCGACGACGTCATCGGGGGCGGACCGCTGAGCCGGCCCGATTCCATCGTCAGCCACGCCGAGGGTTCGATCTCCGAAGACGCCATCGTCGCCGCGGCCAGGGAGCGGGGCGTCGACATCGGCGCCGGTGCGGTCACCCCGGCGGTCGGCGCCCTGATCTGTGTGCTGGCCAAGCTGACCGGCGCCAAGGCGGTGGTCGAGGTCGGCACCGGCGCCGGGGTCAGCGGTCTGTGGTTGCTCTCAGGGATGCGCGACGACGGCGTGCTCACCACCATCGACGTCGAGCCCGAGCACCAACGATTGGCCAAGCAGGCGTTCAGCGAGGCGGGTGTCGGCCCCGGACGAACCCGGTTGATCGTCGGCCGTGCGCAGGAGGTGCTGACCCGGCTGGCCGACGAGTCCTACGACCTGGTGTTCGTCGACGCCGACCCAATCGATCAGCCTCAGTTCGTCGAAGAGGGCATCCGGCTGCTGCGGCCGGGCGGCGCGATCGTCGTGCACCGAGCGGCCCTTGGTGGACGCGCGGGCGACGCGAACGCCAAGGACGCCGAAGTCGTCGCGGTGCGTGAGGCGGCGCGCCTGATCGCTGAGGACGAGCGGTTGACGCCCGTGCTCATCCCGCTGGGCGACGGTCTGCTGGCCGCCGCCCGCGACTGAAATCACGCGACGGCGAGGTCGCGGATGCCGCGACCGATCAGCATTGCCCCGATGAGCAAGAACAACACCATCATCACGGCTTTCTCGTTGGTCTGCAGCCAGCCCTTGATGCCGACGAGACGGTCCCGGGCCGCCTGCCCGCCTGCCAGGTAACCCGCCAACGGAACCGTGATCGTCAGCGTCGACAGCACGACGAACGCACAGGCCACGATCACCGCTGTCGCGACGGGCAACCGCGCGGCCGCGATGTCCACCCCGGACAGGAATCCCAGCGACAGGCTCGCCGGGTCGATCACACTTACCACCAGGCCGAGGCCCACCGAGCCCCTTGGAGTCAGCGAGTCCACCCGACGCGTCAGTGCACTGGGCTTCGATGGCTCGTTGCGTCGCCGCCAGTTCCGCCAGGCCAGCGCGATCAGCGCCACGCCGATCACGATCCTGGCCACCGACATCGCCGGTCGCGGATGACCTCGGTCCGCCAGCGCCGGATCGTCAATCAGCGTGAAGATCACCAGCCCAACGGCCACGAGCGCCGCCAGACCGGCGATGCGGCCGATGACGAACCCGAGGCCTTTGGCCTTCGCCTCGTCGGAAACCAGGATGAGCATGATCGCGATGACCGGCAGCGGCCCTGCCGCCAGAGCCACCGCCAACGGCAGGATCTCGCCGATCGTTCTACCCACTTGGCCGCCGTCCTCCCGTGTTGCCACCTGTGACGGGCTGAAAGTACCTAGCAAAACGGGCCGGAGGCGGCACGACACGTCTTTACGGATCTTTTACGGCCTGAGTGCTTGACGACGCACTGAACGACCGTTTAGCGTACTGAACATGCGTTCAGCGTCGGACGATCGCACGGCCCTAGCGAGGATTCGCGACGCGGCGATCGAGCAGTGGGGCGAGCACGGGTTCAACGTCGGGCTTCGCAGCATCGCCGAGTCCGCGGGCGTGTCCGCCGCGCTGGTGATCCATCACTTCGGCTCCAAGGACGGACTGCGCAAGGCGTGCGACGACTACATCGCCGAGGAGATCCGCACCGGGAAGTCGGCCTCCATGCGGGCCAGCGATCCGGCCGAGTGGTTCAGGCAGATGTCCGAAATCGAGTCGTATGCGCCGATGATGGCCTACCTGGTGCGCAGCATGCAGTCCGGTAGCGAACTGGCGAAGATGATGTGGCAGCGGATGATCGACAACGCCGAAGGGTACCTCGAGGAGGGTGTGCAGAACGGCCTGCTCAAGCCCAGCCGGGACCCGCGCGCCCGCGCCAAGTTTCTCGGCCTGACCAGTGGCGGCGGATTCTTCCTTTTCATCCAGATGCACCCCACCCCAACCGATCTGCGCGCAGTGCTGCGTGACTACGGCGAACAGATGATCCTGCCCGCCCTCGAGATCTACACCGAGGGCCTGATGACCGACTCCACCATGTACGACGCATTCCTCGCGGCACGTGAAAAAGGTATTCCGTTCACATCCAACGAAGGAGAGCAGAATGACGACGGCATCCCTGCAGCGGGCTGACACCACGCGGTCGCAGCCCGCTGTCGAAATCCGGGGACTGTCAAAGTCTTTCGGCCACACCAAGGCTCTCGACGGTCTCGACCTGACGGTGGCGCCGGGTGACATCACCGGCTTCCTCGGCCCGAACGGCGCGGGCAAGTCCACCACGATCCGGGTCCTGCTCGGCCTGCTGCGCGCCGACGGCGGGGCGGTTCGGTTGCTCGGCCGCGACCCGTGGCGTGACGCGGTCGCGTTGCACCGGCGCATCGCGTACGTGCCAGGCGATGTGACGTTGTGGCCCAATCTGACCGGGCTGCAGGCCATCGACTTCCTGGCCGGTCTGCGCGGCAACGGCGTCGACACCCGGCGCCGCGACCAATTGATCGAGCGGTTCGAACTCGACCCGCACAAGAAGGCGCGCACCTATTCGAAGGGCAACCGGCAGAAGGTGGCGATCGTCGCCGCGTTTTCCACCAACGCCGAGTTGTACATTCTCGACGAGCCGACCTCAGGCCTGGACCCCTTGATGGAGAAGGCCTTTCAGACGTGTGTCGAGGAGGTCGCCGGGCGCGGCGCTGCCGTCCTGCTGTCCAGCCACATCCTGGCAGAAGTGGAGAAGCTCTGCGACAACGTCACGATCATCCGGTCGGGCCGCGCGGTGAAGTCCGGCACGCTCGCGGAGTTGCGGCACCTGATGCGCACCACCATCGCCGTGCGCACCCGCGGTGATGCCCTCGGGCTGCAGCAGCTTCCGTACGTGCACGACTTCACCGTGCAGGACGTCGCCGTCTGCTTCTCGGTGGACCGCACCGACCTGGATTTCGTCATGGAGCACCTGACCGAACTCGGCATCGAGGAACTCACGGTGACGCCCGCGTCGCTCGAGGACCTCTTCCTGCGTGAGTATCAGGAAGTGACGCGATGACGACCGCAACCGTCGCGGGCCGGCACGAGGTCGCCCGGCCCGGGTCACCGTTCACCGGAGCAGCGGGCCTGCTGCGACTGGCCCTGCGCCGCGACCGGATTCGGCTTTCGGTGTGGATCGCGGTGCTCACGCTGATGATGGTGTACGCCCCAAACGCGATCAAACTGGCCTATCCGGAAGAGGCGCAACGACTGGCGCGGGTCAACCTGCTCAAGACACCCGCGGGAATGATGTTGGGCGGGCCGATGTTCGGCGGCAACGAGACGGACCTCGGCGCGATGATGGCCAACGAACTGATGCTCACGCTGATCGTCGCGACGTCGATTCTCGCGATCACCACGGTCATTCGGCACACCCGTGCCGAGGAAGAGAACGGCATCGCGGAACTGGTGCTGTCGTCGGTGGTGGGCCGCTACGCCCGCACCTATGCCGCGCTGATCCTGGTCGGCGGCGTGAACGCCGTGCTCGCTGTCACCATGACGCTGGCGATGGCGTCGACGGGCTTCCGGATCGTCGACACCGCAGCGATGTGCCTCGGAATCACCGGCGTGGCCATGGTGTTCGGTGCGGTGGCCGCCGTGACGGCGCAGCTGTGGCGCCAAGCCCGCACCGCAACCGGAGCGGCGATGGGCGTGTTGGCGATGGCCGCGTTGGTGCGCGGCGTCGGCGACGTCATCGACAATTCCGGTTCGGCGTTGAGTTGGTTCTCCCCGATCGCGTGGGCACAACAGATGCGTCCGTTCGTCGACCTGCGCTGGTGGCCGTTGGCGCTGCTGGTGGGGCTCGCGCTGGCACTGATGGCACTGGCGGCCTGGCTGGAGAGCGGCAGGCAGTACGACGACGGCGTGATCCCGTCCACCGGCGAGAGGCCCAACGCTCGCCCGGTCACCGGCGTACTGGCGTTGCATCTCACCCTGCAGCGTGGCCAGACGATCGGCTGGACGGTCGGATTGTTCTTGGCGGGCTTGGCTTTCGGATCGATGACGAAGTCGCTGCTCGACGCCGCCGAGGACAACGAGCTTCTTGCCAGGGTGCTGGCCGCGCAGGGCAACGACGGTGTGTACACGACGATGACGCAGTTCCTGGCGGCCGCCGCCACCGCGTACGTCGTCACCGCCGTGCTGCGGGTGTACAACGACGAGCAGTCCGGGCTCGGCGAGTCCGTGTTGGCCGGTGACGTATCGCGGTGGCGGTGGCTGCTGACGGCGGTGGCCGCCGCGCTGATCGGGTCGGTGGTGTTGATGTTCTTCGCCGGTCTCGGCAACGGGCTTGGTGCGGGTCTGACACTGGGCGAACCTGCCACCATCATGAAGTTGACACTGGCCGGTCTGGCCTTTGTCCCCGCGATGGCGGTCATAGCAGGCATCGCCGCGTTGGCCGTTGCCCTTCGGCAGGCCTGGATCGGTTGGCTCGCGGTGACATTCGTCGTCGTGTCGCTGTACCTTGGCGCGCTGCTGCGGCTGCCGCGCTGGCTGATCGACCTGTCGCCGGTGGGCCGTACCACTGCGCCGTCGCACTATCCCGTCGTAGCGCTGACGGTCATGGTCGTCGTCGCCGCGGCGCTGACATTCAGCGCCTGCTGGATCTACCGCAACCGAGATGCGCTATGAGAACCGCACTACAGGTGACGGTTACGTGCCTGCTCAGTTTCGGATTGTTCGCGCTGGCGCTGTTCTGGCCGGCGGGCACGTTCGACTACTGGGAGGCGTGGCTGTTCCTCGGCATCTACCTGGCGTTGTCGGTGATCTTCACGGTGTACATCGGCCTGACCAACCCCGCGGTGCTGCGCAGGCGGATGAACGCAGGCCCGCGCCATGAGTCCAGACCGGCCCAGCAGGTCATCAGCGCGGGCATCGTACTGGCGTTCGCTGCGTTGCTTGTGGTTTCGGCGCTCGACCATCGATTCGGCTGGTCGAACGTCCCGACCCCGGTGGTCGCCATCGGTAACCTGCTGGTGGTGGCGGGGCTCAGCATTGCCATGGTCGTCGTCAACCAAAACGTATATGCCGCAGCGAATATCACGGTCGAGGCGGACCAGGCGGTGATCTCCACCGGCCTTTACGGGTTGGTCCGGCACCCGATGTACTTCGGCGCGCTGGTCATGCTCATCGGCGTTCCGCTTGCGCTCGGGTCGTTCTGGGCGTTGCTGATCGATGGCTTCTACTTGGTCCTGTTCGCGGCGCGCATCTTCGACGAGGAGAAGGCATTGGCGGAGGAACTGACGGGCTACCAGCAGTACACCCAGAAGGTGCGCTCCCGACTGGTACCCGGTGTGTGGTGAGGAGCGAGCAATGAAGACGGCCCTTCAGTCGGTGGCAACCTCGATCATCGGATTCGGCATTTTCCTACTTCTGGTGTTCGCTCCCGCCGAGACCTTCGACTACTGGCGGGGCTGGGCGTTCATTGCTGTGTTCGCCGCTGCCACGCTGATTCCCAGCGTGTACCTCGCCGCCACCAATCCCGCTGCGTTACAACGACGTATGCGGGCAGGTCCGGCGGCGGAGAGTCGGCCGTTGCAGAAACTCATCATCACGTTCGCGTTTCTCACGCTGGGAGCGATGATCGTGGTGAGCGTTCTCGACTACCGCTTCGGTTGGTCATCGGTGCCGGCCGCGGTCTCCGTCGTCGGCGATGTCCTGGTCGGTGTCGGCCTGCTGATCGCGATGGGAACGACGATTCAGAATGGCTATGCCGCGGCGAACATCAACGTGGAGGCCGACCAGAAGGTGGTGTCGACGGGTATGTATTCCGTTGTCCGCCATCCGATGTACTCCGGCAACGTCGTGCTGATGATCGGTGTTCCGCTTGCGCTCGGCTCGTATTGGGCACTGCTGTTGGTGATTCCCGGAATGGCTGTGCTCGCCGCGCGCATTCTCGACGAGGAGAAGGCGCTGACTTCCGATCTCATGGGGTACGACGAATACGCCCAGCGAGTGCACTATCGGTTGGTGCCAGGCGTCTGGTGACGACGCGCGGCCGACCACACTACGAGAAACACCGCGACGACCACGAACCGCAGGCCGGTGTTCCAGCTCATGGTCGCGTTCGGTTCCGTGAGCGCCATGTAGACGATGTCGAGGATGCCGCTCGTCGCGTGCAGCACCACGAGTGTCGTCACGATCAGCGTCGCGGCGGCCCAGTCCGTGATGCGGACCGCGCCGAACGAGAGCACGGCGACCGCGAGTTCCGCCGCGGCCACCAGATAGACGAGCAGATACTCGCCCCTGGTGATGGTGATGCCAGCCATCGCCGGGATGGCCGTGGGAAACACCATCAGCACGATCGCGCCGGCCAGGGTGATCAGCCCGTGCAGCGCGAAAACCACCCTCAGCGCCTTCATGTCCGTCCTCCCTGTCATGTGGGCGGGTCGTCGCCCGTCATAACCATGACGGCCCGCATGGGCGGAATATGACGGCAGGAGGTGCGACGTGCCCGCAGAACCATTCGAGGAGCACCGTGCACATCTGCGCGCCGTCGCCTATCGGATGCTGGGGTCGCTGACCGAGGCCGACGACGCCGTCCAGGAAGCGTGGCTGCGGTACGAGCGCACCGACGTCAGTGAGGTGCGCAATCTGCGCGGCTGGTTGACCACGGTCGTCGCGCACATCTGTCTAGACATGTTGAGGGCGCGCAGCGCGCGGGCCGAGGAACCGCTCGACGAGGTACCGCCCGTCGCCGCCGATTCCGTCGACCCGGAAGCCGAAGCGGTACTTGCCGACTCGATCGGAGTGGCGCTGCTCGTCATCCTGCAGACATTGAGCCCGGCCGAACGTCTCGCGTTCGTGCTGCACGACATGTTCGACCTGCCGTTCGCCGAAATCGCACCGATCGTCGGGCGCACCGAAAGCACCGCCGCGCAGCTCGCGTCGCGGGCCCGTCGCCGCGTGCGTGGTAAATCTCCCGAGGCCGCAACGGATTTAGCAAGTCAACGCCGACTCGTCGACGCGTTCTACGCGGCCGCCCGCGACGGTGACTTCGACGCGCTGCTCGGCGTGCTCGACAGCGACGTGGTGCTGCGCGTCGACGCCGCCGCGGCGGGCACCCCTACCACGTTCCGCGGGGCCCGCACCGTCGCGGCCAATGCGCAGGCGTTCTCGGCCAACGCGCGGTTCGCCCAACCGGCATTGGTGGATGACGCCGTCGGTATCGTGGTCGCCCCGAAGGGCAAGCTGGCGCTGGTGCTGCGCTTCACCGTCGTCGGCGAGCGGATCACCGAGATCGACATCGCCGCGGACCCGCAACGCCTTGGCCGGTTCCGTTTGGCTGTGCTCGACTGATCACCGGGACGCGATCCCAGGCGATGTGTCACCGATGTCCTGAGACATAAGCCTTGACGGGCCAGCGGAACCGTGTCTTGAGTCAAGAAGTTGGCAGGTTCGTGCTGTCGAGGTAGGCCTGCTTGGGGGTGCGGTCTTCCAGTGCTTGGT
>NZ_LZHZ01000071.1 GCF_001667505.1 Mycobacterium sp. ACS1612 | reverse complement strand
GCCGCCAAGCGCTGCGCAATCGCCGTCGACTCATCGCGCGTCGACTCACCCATCACATCGACGAGCTCCCCATCCCCCAACCCCTCGAACACATGTTCGATACTGCCACAGCGCTACGACAGATCTCACGCATGCTCCCCCACCAGCGTCTACTGGGTATGAACACCCGACACGCGGTTATCGAAAGCCCGCTCGGCGAATTGACCCTCGTCGCCCAGGACGACGCGCTGACCGGCCTGTACTTCCGGCACCACTGGTATCGGCCCGCCGACGACGCGGTGGGCCCGAGGTCGATGCGGACGCCGACGACCTACTCGCCAAGGCAAAGACCCAACTGCGCGACTACCTCGCAGGCCGCCGTCGCGGATTCACACTTCCGACCCGCCTGCACGGCGACGAAACCCAGCAGCGCATCTGGCATCTGCTGACCACGATCCCGTACGGCGAGACCATCACCTACGGCGAACTCGCGGCCGTAATCGGCGACGGCATCACCGCCCGCGAGGTCGGGCAGACGGTCGGCCACAACCCGCTGAGCATCGTGATTCCGTGCCATCGTGTGGTGGGCAAAAACGGTCGGCTGACCGGATATGCGGGCGGACTGAAACGGAAGCAACTTCTGCTGGAATTGGAGGAACCGAGCGCGGTGAAGGAGGCGCGGTTGTTCTGATGACTTCGACGCTATGGCAGCGGCGGGTCGAGTCCGCCGACTGGGAAGCAATCACCGCTGAGCTCAACGACTTTGGGGGCGCATTATTACCCAGGCTGCTCACCAAGGCCGAGGCTCGGAAGATCCGAGCGTGTTACCCCGACGACCATTTGTTCCGAGCGACGATCGACATGCGCAGATACCGGTTCGGCGAGGGCGAATACAGGTACTTCCAGCAGCCTTATCCACAACCCATTGGGGCGCTCAAGCAGGCGCTCTATCCCCGCCTACTGCCGATCGCGCGGGACTGGTGGACCAAGCTCGGCCGCAACGCTCCCTGGCCGGACACGCTCGAGGAGTGGCTGGACATGTGCCACGACGCCGGCCAAACGAAGTCTACCGCGATCCTGCTCAAGTACGGGAAGGGCGACTGGAACGCCCTGCACCGAGACCTGTACGGCGACTTGGTCTTTCCGCTGCAAGTGGTGATCAACCTCAGCGAACCCGGCGTCGACCACACTGGCGGTGAGTTCCTGCTCGTCGAACAACGTCCGCGTGCGCAGTCGCGCGGCACCGCGGCGTTGCTGCCGTTCGGTCACGGGTTCGTCTTCACCACCCGTGAGCGTCCCGTCGAATCATCCCGCGGCTGGTCGGCATCCCCCGTGCGACACGGTGTTTCGACCGTCCGCTCGGGCGAGCGGTTCACACTCGGACTCGTCTTCCACGATGCCGCGTGAGATCTGCGTGAGCGCGCTCAGCCTCGCCGCAGCACGATCACGTTGTCAGTCCACGCCGCGGTCTGTCCGGCGACTTCCCGCTCGACCGCATCGACACGTTCCCGGTCCCACTCGTCGCCTAGTTCCAGCCCTTCGATGACCTCCTCGGCGCTGGGGAAGTCGTGGTGGTGATGGTCGAGTTCTGATGCCCAGGGCGGTGGCCCCGCATGGTCGACGATCAGCAACGCCCCGCCGGAGCGCACCGCAGAAGCGGCGCGCCGCAACACCTTCGGCCGGTCAAACGGGATCATCGAATGCAGGAATTGCGCGGAGACCAGGTCGAACTCACCGTTGGGAAAGCTCTCCGACAGGTCGTGCTGCTCGAAGCGGATCCGATCGCTCACCCCGCGTTCCTCGGCGCCCGCGGCAGCACGCTGCAACGCGGTGTCCGAAATGTCGACCGCGACGACGGTCCAACCGCGCTCCGCTAGCCACCATGCGTCGGCGCCCTCGCCGCAGCCGAGATCCAGCGCATGGCCCGGCTGAAACGCGGAAACGATTTCCGCCAGACGGACATTGACCCGACCGCTCCATCGCTGGTCGCGCTCGGCATACCGCTGCTCCCAGTGTTCTTTTGCGTCAGGCGTCGACATGTTCGCTCCAATCCGGGACGGGCAGTCCGCATTGGTCGGCCAGCAGGCTCTGCACCACCGACATACCGGCCAGCGAGCCGGCCGCGATGGCCGAGGCAACCGAGGGTGGCAATTGTGTACTGAGGTCACCGGCCGCGAAAACCCCTGGCGCAGAGGTACGACATAGACCATCGACCTTCACCGGTGTCTCGCCGAACGGCGTCGCCTCCCCCGGCTCCGCTCCGAGCTGCTCAGCCAATCGCGAGCGCTGATGCAGCGTGGTAGCGGCGAGCAGGCCACGACATTCCAGCCGACCGCCGTCGGTGAACTGCACCGCCTCGAGTTGCCCCTGCCGTCCGGTGAGTTCGGCCACCGACCGCTCGTCCATTTTGACCCCTGCGGACGTCAGCCGGTCCCGGTCGTCGTCACCGAGATCCGCCTCGCCGTCCGTCAACAGAATCAGATCGTCGGTCCAGCCGCGCAACAACAGCGCAGAATGGATCGCCTTCTCGCCACGGGCCAGTACCGCAAGAGGCTGATCACGTAACTCCCATCCGTCGCAAAAAGGGCAGTGAAACACCGACCTGCCCCAAAACTCCTCCAGCCCCTTCACTACCGGCGGCCGGTACTCCATGCCGGTCGCGAGCACCACCCGGTGCGCCTGCTCACGGGATCCGTCGGACAGCTTCAGCTCGAAGAGGTCGCCGACCCGCTCGCCGGAGACCACCTCGCCGGTCCGCACGTCGACGCTTGAATACTCAGCGAGTTCCCGGCGGCCGATCTCGTACAGTTCTGCCGGCGAGCGGCCATCGTGCCCCAGGAGACCTCCAACGCCATGTGCCGCCAAATTGCTCTGCCGACCGGCGTCGATCAGCAGTGTCCGCCGCCTGGCCCGGCCGAGCACCATTCCTGCGCTCAAGCCTGCCGCACCGCCGCCCACGACGACGCAATCCCATTTCGAGTCCATGCTTCGAGCTTGCCCAAATCCACGCGGATCAATCAAACTCACTTGCCATGGAGGCAAAAAGCCCGAGGGAGGACGTCGACCTGCGGGTCCGACAACGGCTCAGGCAACTGCGCACCCAGCGCGGACTGACCCTCGAGGAGGTGGCCAGCAGCTCGAACATCGACGTATCGACTCTGAGCCGGTTGGAGTCCGGCAAACGTCGCCTCGCGCTCGACCATCTGCCGCGGTTGGCCGCCGCGCTCTCGATCAGCACTGACGAACTGCTGCGCGCGCCGGAGACCGAGGACCCACGCGTCAGGGCCGGTTCGCATACCCACCACGACGTGACATATTGGCCGCTACACCGCGCCGGTCCCGCGGGTGGCTTGCATGCGTACAAGATCCGCATCAGTGCTCGGCGGCGCACGCCTCCCGCGGAACTGCCGGTACACGAAGGCCAGGACTGGATGTACGTGCTGTCGGGCCTCCTGCGGCTGATCCTCGGCGACAAGGACTTCATCATCAAACCCGGTGAGGCCGTTGAGTTTTCGACGTGGACCCCGCATTGGTTCGGCACCGTCGACGGACCCGTCGAGGCGATCACACTGTTCGGGGTGCATGGAGAACGGCTGCACCTGCACAGCTGACTACAGGTAGGCCGTTTGGTTGACCAACCGCACCGAGGCCACGCCGTCCGGATAGAACTCCGCGATGGACAGCGAGGCGAGGTCGAGGTGTAACCGGTAGAGAATGCCGGGGCCCGCGTCGAGTGCCGTCCGCAGCAGCGTCTTGATCGGCGTCACATGCGAAACCACCAATACGGTTGCGCGGCCGTGCTCGTTGATGATTCGCGCCTGCGCGCGTCGCACGCGCTCGGCGACGCTGTCGAAGCTCTCGCCGTCAGGAGGGGCGACGCCGGTATCGCGCAGCCAGCGCCGGTGTTGGTCGGGGTCGCGCTCGGCCGCCTCAGCGAATGTCAACCCTTCCCACGCCCCGAAGTCCGTTTCGATCAGGTCATGGTCGACCGCGACGTCGAGGCCGAGCGCCTTGGCCGCCGTCGCCGCCGTGTCGTACGCCCGCTGCAACGGCGAGGAGATGACGGCATCGATGCCGCCAGTTCGCGCGAGAAATTGTGCGGCCGCCTCCGCCTGCTGGCGTCCGACGTCGGTCAGCGCAGGGTTGCCGCGGCCGGAATACCGCCGCTCCCTTGATAGTTCCGTCTGCCCGTGGCGCAGCAGCAGCAAGCGGGTCGGCGCGCCGCGCGCACCGGTCCAACCGGGGGACGACGCCACGGGTTGCGGTTGCTTCGGCTCTGCGACGACCTTCTCGAGTTCGGCCGCCGCGTCCATCGCCTCGTTGGCCAGCCGATCGGCGTGGGCGTTCCTGGCGCGCGGGATCCAGGTGTAGCCGATCCGGTCGAACCGCGCCGCCAGTGCCTTCGCCTGCTGATGCAGCGGTTCGATGTCGGGGTGCTTTACCTTCCACCGGCCCGACATCTGTTCCACCACAAGCTTCGAGTCCATCGAGACCTCGACCTCGGTAGCGCCGAGTTTCGCCGCTTCCTCCAGGCCCGCGATCAGCCCGCGATATTCGGCGACGTTGTTGGTGGCCCGCCCGATCGCCTGCTTACTCTCAGCAAGCACCGCGGTGCGGTCGGCCGTCCACACGACCGATCCGTAGCCTGCGGGCCCCGGGTTTCCGCGCGAGCCACCGTCGGCCTCGACGATCACCTTCACGCGCCTGCTCCCTTGACTCGCAACAGGATTGCGCCGCACTCGGGACAACGCAGCACCTCGTCGTCGGCGGCGGCTGAGATGCGGGCCAGCTCCCCGCGGTCGATCTCGATCCGGCACGCGCCGCAGCGACGGCCTTGCAGCACGCCGGCGCCTGCGCCACCGCGCGCACGCTGACGCTCGTACAACCCGACCAGATCGGCGTTCAGCGCCGCCACCAATTCGTCCCGCCGAGAGAGGGATTGGTGTTTGAGCTGGTCTATTTCCCCGCGTGCCTCATCGCACGCCTGCTGCGCCTCGGCGAGCTTGGTCTGCAACTCGTCGATCCGAGCAAGCTCGTCGGCTTGCTGACTCTGCAATTCCTCGCGACGCTCCATCACCTCGAGCAGCGAATCCTCGAGGCTGGCCTGACGCCGCTCCAGAGTCTCGAGTTCGTGCTGTAAGTCTGTCAGCTGTTTGGCGTCGACGGTGCCCCCCGACAGCAGCGACCGGTCGCGGTCCTCGCGCTGCCGGACGGAGTCGATCTCCGACTCGAACTTGGCCACCTGGCCGTCGAGGTCTTCCAGTGCGATCTGCACCGCGGCGAGGCGGTCGTTGGCCTCACGATGCGTCGACTGCGCCTCCTCGAGCTGCTGTTGGGCGGGCAGGTTCTTGGCCCGGTGCGCGATGCGGCTCAGCTCGGCGTCGAGTTCGGCCAGCTCCAGCAACGAGCGTTGTTGCACTACTTCTGCTTTCATGTTCCGTTTCTCTCGACGTTCCACGGATCGGTGCGCACCGTCGACACCCGCACCGGCAGCGCGTCACCGAAACGGTTGCGCAGCAGTTCGGCCGCCTGTGTGCACCAGGGGTACTCACTGGCCCAGTGCGCGACGTCCACCAACGCGACGTCGGACGCCCGCCTGTGCTCGTCGGCGGGATGGTGGCGCAGATCGGCGGTGACATAGGCCTGCACGTCTGCGCCTGCGACCCTGTCGAGCAGCGAGTCACCCGCTCCCCCGCACACCGCCACCCGCGACACCATGGCCGCCGAGTCGCCGGAGGCCCGCACGCCCCACGAGGTGCCTGGGAGCGCGTCATGCACGCGGGAAACGAACGCGGACAACGGTTGCGGCCGGGGCAACGTGCCGATGCGTCCCAACCCGACATCGCCGGGGACCGCGGCCAGCGTGAAGATGTCGAACGCCGGCTCCTCGTACGGATGCGTAGACCGCAACGCGGTGAGCACATGTGCGCGCAACCGGGTCGGCGCGACCATCTCCACCCTGTCCTCGGCCACCTTCTCGACGCTGCCCACGCTGCCGATTGCAGGCGACGCGCCCTCGTGCGCCAGGAATTGCCCGGTGCCAGGCACACTCCAACTGCAGTGCGAATAGTCGCCGATGCGGCCCGCGCCCGCGACGAACATCGCCTCACGCACCGCTTCGGCGTCGTTCGCGGGCACGTAGACCACCCACTTGTCCATGTCACCGGCCACCGAGATCGGCTCCAGGACCTCTTCGACGGTCAGCCCCAACGCGCCTGCCAGCGCATCGGACACGCCAGGCGTCGCCGAATCGGCGTTGGTGTGAGCGGTGAACAACGCTCGCCCGGTTCGGATCATCTGGTGCAGCAGCGCGCCCTTGGCGGTGCTGGCAGCGACGGTGTCGACCCCGCGCAACAACAGCGGGTGGTGCGCTAGCAGCAATCCGCTATCGGGTACCTCGGCGACGACGGCAGCGGTGGCGTCGACCGCAACGGTGACGGTTTCGACGGTTTCGGACGGGTCGCCGCAGACCAGACCCACTGAATCCCAAGCCTGCGCCAACCGCGGCGGATAGGCCTCGTCGAGGACGCCGATGATCTCGGACAGCGCGACGCTCATCGCAACGACTCCGCTATCGCGTCGACGAGGACCGGCCAGTGCGGGCGCACGGCGGCCCGCAGGTATTCACCGTCCAAGCCGACGAACGTGTCACACCGCCGCACAGCGATTCCCTTGCCGTCCAGTATCTTTCGCATCAGTTGCGCGTCCGGGACGGTGAACAGTACGAATGGGGCGCTGCCGTCGATGACATCCAGGCCGATGCTACTCAGGGCGTCGACCATTGCGGCGCGCAGTGCGCTCAGTCGGTGCGCACCGCGCTTGGCCTCGGCGACCGCCTCCGGTGTGTTGCAGGCCGCGATCGCCTCGAGTTGAAGCGTCCCGATCGGCCAGTGCGGCCGCCGCGCGGTCATCTTGTCGAGGACCTCGCGGGGCCCGACCGCGTAGCCGACCCGCAACCCGGCCACCGACCAGGTCTTGGTCAGGCTGCGCAACACCACCACGTCGGGAAGTGACTCGCCCGCCAGCGACCCGGGCTCACCTGGAATCGCGTCCATGAACGCCTCGTCCACCACGACGATGCGGCCCGGCCTGCGTAACGACAGGATCTGGTCGCGGGAGTGCAGGACGCCGGTCGGGTTCGTCGGGTTGCCGACGACCACCAGGTCGGCTGCGTCCGGCACCCGGGCACCGGCCAGGCCGAACGGCGGGCGTAGCACCACATGCTTGACAGGGACACCGGCGTCGGCCAGCGCCGCCTCGGGCTCTGTGAAGGAGGGCGCGATCAACGCGGCGAGCCGCGGCCGAAGGTTGGCCAGCATCGCGAAGGCTTCGGCCGCCCCGGCGAGCAGCGCCACCTCGTCGGCGATGCGGCCGTGCCTGGCGGCCACGGCGTGCACAGCGCGGCGCTCGTCGGCCGCGCTCGGATACCGGCCGAGGTCGGTCAGTCGCGCGGACAGCCTGTCGACCAGCCACGACGGCGGCTCGGTGGCGCGCACGTTGACGGCAAAATCCAGCATGCCGGGCATTGCAGCCTGGTCGCCGTGGTAGCGCGCAGCGGCACGAGGATGACTGGCCACAGCACGACATTAGACGTCGGCGACAATGGAGTCGTGACAGAAACCCTGCCCGGTACCGTCGCGACGCGCCCGCAGTTGGTGCTGTTCGACCTCGACGGCACCTTGACCGACTCGGCGCAGGGCATCGTGTCCAGCTTCAAGCACGCGCTCGGTGCGGTCGGCGCTGTGGTGCCCGACGGCGATCTGGCCAGCCGCGTCGTCGGCCCACCGATGCATCACACCCTGCGCGAGATGGGGCTCGGCGACCATACCGACGCCGCGATCGCCGCCTACCGGGCGGACTACAGCACCCGGGGCTGGGCTATGAACCGGCTCTTCGATGGGATTGCCCCCCTACTGGCGGATCTGCGCGCGGCCGGGGTGCGGTTGGCGGTGGCCACCTCGAAGGCGGAGCCGACGGCGCAGCGCATTCTGGCGCACTTCGGTCTCGACGGGCACTTCGAGGTCATTGCGGGCGCCAGCGTCGACGGATCCCGCGCCACCAAGTCCGACGTCGTCGCGCACGCCCTCGCCCAGCTGCATCCGCTGCCCGACCGTGTGCTGATGGTCGGCGACCGGTCCCACGACGTGGAGGGGGCGGCCGAACACGGCATCGAGACGGTAGTGGTCGGCTGGGGCTACGGCAGGACGGACTTCGAGGGTCGCGACGCCGTGAGCGCGCTGGCGCACGTCTCGACGGTCGATGATCTCCGTGAGGTGTTGGGTGTCTGAGCCGCTGCACATCACATTCATCTGCTCCGGCAACATCTGCCGGTCGCCGATGGCGGAGAAGATGTTCGCTCACCAGATCCGGCAACGGGGTCTCTCCGACGCGGTCCGCGTCACCAGCGCGGGCACCGGCAGTTGGCATGTCGGCGATCCCGCCGACCGGCGCGCGTCACACGTGCTTCGCGAACACGGCTATCCCACGGCACACCGGGCCGCGCAGATCGACGACGACCACCTGTCGGCGGATCTGGTCATCGCGCTCGGCCGCAACCATCTCCGCATGCTGCAGGAAATGGGCGTGCCTGCCAGCAGGATCCGGATGCTGCGGTCGTTCGATCCGCGGTCTGGAGCGCACCCCCTCGACGTCGAAGATCCCTACTACGGAACGCATGACGATTTCGAAGACACGTTCACAGTGATCGAGGCTGCGCTGCCGGGGCTGCACAGTTGGGTGGACGAGCAGTTGGCGAGTCGGGGAATCGCAAGCTGATGGTCAAGCGGTGGAGCTTTCTCCTGCGGCCGGCGTGGCTGGCGCTGTTCGTCGTGGTGATCGCGTTCGCGTATCTGTGTTTCACCGTCCTCGCGCCATGGCAGCTGGGCAAGAACACCAAGACGTCGCGGGAGAACAAGCAAATCTCCCAGTCGCTGACGGCCGACCCGCTGCCGCTGAAAACGTATCTGCCGCAACAGGACTCGTCAGCACCGGATGCCGAGTGGCGCCGGGTGACGGCGACGGGACACTATCTGTCCGATCAGCAGGTGCTGGCCCGGCTTCGCGTGATCGAAGGTGATCCCGCGTTCGAGGTGCTCACTCCGTTCGCCGTCGACGGCGGGCCGGTGGTGCTGGTCGACCGCGGATACGTCAAACCCGAGCAGGGTTCCAACGCGCCACCAATCACGGCCGCGCCGACCGGAACCGTGACGATCACCGCGCGACTGCGGGATTCGGAGCCGACGGTGCAAGGCAAGGATCCGTTCCGCGAAAACGGCGCACAGCAGGTGTATTCGATCAACACCGCACAAATCTCCGAGCTGGTCCGAACGCCGCTGACCGGGTCGTATCTCCAACTGGTCGAGAACCAGCCCGGCGGGCTCGGCGTCATCGCGTTGCCGCAACTCGACGCGGGTCCGTTCCTGTCGTACGGCATCCAGTGGATAGCGTTCGGCATCATCGCCCCGATCTTGGTGGGCTACTTCGTCTACGCCGAGGTGCAGCAGCGCCGGCGGGAAAAGACCGCCGCGTCGACCGCCCACAGCGACGCCCCGCTCACCGTCGAGCAGAAACTCGCCGACCGATACGGCAGGCGGCGCTGAGACCGGCCGCCGTGGCGGCGGCCTGCACGATGCGCGACAACCGCACCGCACGCGCGAGATCGGCGACCTCGGGCGGCCTGCCGTCGCCGAGCGTCGGCCTGATCTCCAGCTCGTGGGCGTACTGCGTGGGCCCGCCGAGTCGCACCCCCAACGCACCCGCGAACGACGCCTCCACCACGCCCGCGTTGGGGCTGGGGTGGCGTGCCGCGTCGCGGCGCCAGGCCCGCAGCGCCGCGGTGGAGGACCCGCCGACCAGCGGGGCGCCCAGCGTCACCAACACGCCTGTCACACGGGATGCGAGGTAATTCGCCGCATCGTCGAAACGTGCTGCGGCCCAACCGAATCGGGCGTATCTGGGCGATTTGTTGCCGATCATCGCGTCGAGTGTGTTCGCGCCGCGGTAGACGAGCACCGCGGGGATACCGCCGAGCGCGGCCCACAACACGGGGGCCACATGGGCATCGGAGGTGTTCTCGGCGACAGATTCCAGGGCCGCGCGCGCCAACCCGGCCGAATCCAGGGCCGCGGGGTCACGTCCGCACAGCGACGGCAGTAGCCGCCGGGCGGCTTCGACGTCGCCGCTGCCGAGCAGGGCGGCCATCTGGTGTCCGGTACGACCCAACGACGTTCCGCCGAGCGCGACGAACGTGGCGGCCGCCGTCGCCGCTGCGGTCCACACCGCTCCCTCGCGGCGGGCGCCACGCTCGACAGCCACACCGAGCGCACCCAGCGCGCCGAGCAGCACCCCCACGTGCATCGCCCCGGCGAGGCGGGAATCGGCGTAGGTGCGCTGTTCCAAACCCGCTGCCGCGCCACCGAACAGCGCCACCGGATGGCCGCGACGCGGGTCACCGAACAGCACATCAGCGAGATAGCCGGCGGCGATCCCCGCAACGCGCGCCTGACACGCCTGCACAAACACTCCGGGAGCGTCTCACAAGTGGTCTACTCGATCTCATGAGGCTGGGCCCGCCCCGGCGCCCGACCCGGGTGGCCGACCTGCTGAACCCCGCCGCGGTGCTGCTGCCTGCGGCGAATGTCATCATGCAATTGGCCTCGCCGGGAGTCGGGTACGGCGTGCTGGAGAGTCCGGTCGACAGCGGCAACGTCTACAGGCATCCGCTGAAGCGGTCCCGCACCACCGGCTACTACCTCGCGGCGGCGACCGTTGGCACCGCCGCGGACCGTGCGCTCGTGCGTCGGGAAATCGACAAGGTGCACACCATGATCCGGTCGCGGGCCACGAGTCCGGTGCGATACAACGCGTTTGACCCGCGGCTACAACTGTGGGTGGCGGCCTGTCTGTACCGGTATTACATCGATCAGCACGAGTTTCTGTACGGCCCACTGGACGACGAGTCCGCCGATGTGGTGTATCGGGACGCCAGGAAGCTGGGCACCACGTTGCAGGTCCGCGAAGACATGTGGCCGCCTGATCGGGCCGCGTTCGACGAGTACTGGAAGCGCTCGCTCGAGGAGCTTCGCATTGACCCGCCGGTGCGCGAGCACCTGTACGGGGTGGCGGCGACGGCGTTTCTGCCGACACCGCTTCGGCAGTTGATCGGGCCGCTGAATCTTTTTGCGACGACCGGGTTTCTGCCACCGGAGTTCCGTGCGCACATGCAGTTGAAATGGTCCCGGGACCAACAGCGGTTGTTCGAGCTGCTGCTGTTCGGCTTGCGCGTCGCCGACCGTGTCATCCCGCGCGACTTCTGGTTGTTCACCTATGAGCTCTACTTGCGCAACATGCGGGCCCGAGCACGCCTCGGAAGGCGAGTCATCTGACCCGCCTTCCGAGTCCGTCCTCGCGGGTTACCCAGTGGAGTCGCTATCGCTCGCCGAGTCGCTGTCGCTCGTGCTGCTGGACGTAGACCCAGAAGTGCTGGACGTGCTCGACGTATCGGACGTATTGGCCGTACCGGTCGTGTCGTCCGTCCTGTCATCGGTCGACGTCGAGCGCGTCGATGTCGGCTCAGCAGTCGGCTCTGCCGTCGGCTCCGCTGTCGGCTCCGCGGTGGCGGTAGCCGTTGGCGCCGTTGATGTTTCGGTCGTCCCGGTGGACGGCGTCATCGTGCTTTGCGGGATCTCGGTCGCGGCCACCGGCGCCAACGTCGTGGTCCTCGAGGCCGTCGAGACGTTGGTCGCCTCCGAGGTGTCCGTCGTGGCGGTCAAGGTCACGGTGCTCGGTGACGACTGCGGATGCGTCGCCGTCCATTGCTCGATGACATCGGCTACGGGCTTACGAGACCAGTCGGTGCGCAGAACGCCGAGCGTGTCCTGATCATCGGTGCTACCGGTGGCACGGTCACGCGTGGTGTAGATGAACGACGGGCCAGTGTAGTCGAAACTGCTCCAGGTGTTCAGGAAGTTCGAGATGAACTGCGCCTGTTTTGCCTCGCCACCTTCCGATGTCGGCTGACCATATTCGGTCGCCCAGATCAGCTTGTCCCCGTCGCCGTTGGCCACCATTTCCTGGTGCATGAGGTCCAACTGGTTGATCGGCGCTGCGGGGCCATAGGGCTTGCCCTGGCTGAACGCGACCTGGTACTGGTAGGGGTGATACGACAGCGCGTCGAAATACCCTTGTGCCCCAGCGTCATACATGCCCTGGACATATTTCGCCGGGCTGATCGCCAGGCCCGGATAGTCGGTCACCCAGCCGACCACGCCGCCGATGACGGTGGCGTCCGGATCGGCCTCCTTGATCGCCGGGTAGGCCGCCTGCAACAACTCGGTGTACCCGGCGGGATCCGGTGATGGATACCAGAAAGTCGTCGCGTTGGGCTCGTTCCACACCTCGTACGCAGAGACCTTCCCGGCGTACCGTTCCGCCACTGCACCAACGAATTCGGCGTATTCCGCGGTGTCGGCGGGCGGGCTGGCGGGCGCCGGCTGGCCGGGCTCGGTCGCCCATGCGGGCGTGGAGTTCAGCACGCCCAGGATGCCCATATCGCGCTCATAGGCGGAGTTCACCAGGGCGTCGACCTTGTTCCAGTAGAAGAAATCGTCCGCCAATTCGATTCCGTTCCATGGAATCAGGATCCGGACGTTCTGCACGCCCATGGCCTGCATCTCGTCCAGAGTCCGATCGATGTCCGCCTGCGACATGCCGATGATGTCGGAGTCGGCGAACCCGACGGTTGTGTTGTCTGTGTTGATCGCCGCCACCGTGGCGTATGGCAACATCACCGGGCCGGATCCCCCGGCCGTCAACAGACTCGCTGCCCCAGCCGACAACAACGCCGAGGCCGTCACTGCAACACTGATCTTCACGACAGGCCGACATATCCGGCCCTGTCTCTTACTTTGCCACACAGTATCCCCATTTCGTGATCCATTCCCTACCCGGTCCCCGCACCGAGTTCATCGATACATCTCATCGATTCCCAGCAACCGCCCTCATTAATCCTCAACGCAAGAAGTTTTCGCGTTGGACCTGCAAGTACGTGTCGACATCCGCGCGTTTCAGAACCTGCTCCAGCGTCAATTAGCAAATTCTGGCAAAGGCGGGGATTGCTTAGTTGCGGCAACTAGCCAGTCGGCAGAACATGCGGGATTGCATTTGCTGGATAGCTGCGATCATGGTTGCGTTCCGAAAAGGCAAACCGTCACGTTCAATGGAACAGATCACGAAACGAGCAGTGAGGAGTCCCCATGGCCTTCCCGGCACTCAACCACGTCGCGCTCACAGTGAGCGATCTCGACGTGAGCGGTCCCTGGTACCGATCCCTTATTGGGACTGACCCGTTGCTCGACGAACACACCGACGCCGGCTTCCGGCATCAGGTGTGGGCATTCGACAACGGCACGCTGTTCGGCATCCACCAGCATGACCGCGGAGCCGAAGGCGGACGGTTCAGCGAGTTTCGGGTAGGACTTGACCACGTCGGGTTCGGTTGCGCCGATCGTGCCGAATTGGAGGGCTGGGTCGAGCGGCTCAACTCTCTCGGCGTTGAGCACAGTGGAATCGTCGACGAGCACTACGGATCCGGCCTCAGCTTCCGCGATCCGGACGGCAACGCGCTGGAATTCTTCGCGCCGCCGTCATAACCGACAGACGAGAACGCCAGGGCCCGAAAGCCCTGGCGTTGACGTCTGTCCGGTGCTGATCTAGTCCTCAGCGTTGGGATCCGGGTTGTACTTCTCGCTACCCGGGTTCATCAACGTCCGCTGGAACGTCTTGGGGCCCTCCGTCACGAACTTCTTGACGCTGCCCTGGAACGTCTGCGGCCCGTTCATGGTGAAGTCGGCAACGCTTCCCGCGAAGATCACCGGACCCTTGGTGACGTAATCGGTGACGCTCTGCTGGAACTCCGACATCGGGCCCTGGATCTGGCACAGCGGCATCGGCGAGCAACTCACCGAGCTGCTGGGCGTGTCAGCCCCGGCGGGCGCGGCGGTCAACACCGCTGCGGCACCGATTAGCCCGGCTACGATCAAAGTCTTCTTCATTACTTCCCCTCGGTGGTCGTGAATGGGCCGGGCGGTTTCTGCCAGCTAACGCAGTGTAGCCAGAACATAGAGGTTTTGCATAGCTTTTGCGGTTACCAGCGACTTAGACAGTCTCCCGAACTTCACGACGCCAAACGCACCGACGCGGCTATCACAAGTATTTTGCTCACGCAAAGAGGTCTCGAATGAGTGGGCGCGGACGGTATCGAACCGCCGACCGCTGGTGTGTAAAACCAGAGCTCTACCACTGAGCTACGCGCCCCTTGCCGGGCAGGCTACAGGTCGGTGACCTGCAGGTGGAAATCGATCAGCGTGGCCGCAGCGCCGTCAGCGCGGCCTTCCACACCCCCTGATCACGCGGCTCCCCCGGCTGCTTCATCTCCGCGAACCGTACGACGCCCGAGCGGTCCACTACGAATGTGCCGCGGTTGGCGAAGCCGGTGACGTCGTTGAACACGCCGTAGGACTGCGCCGTCGCGCCGTGCGGCCAGAAATCTGACAGCACCGGAAAAGTGAAGCTGCTCTGCGTTGCCCAGATCTTGTGCGTGGGCGGCGGACCCACCGAGATTGCCAGTGTGGCCGTCTCGTCGTTCTCGTAGTCCGACAGGTGATCGCGAATCTCATCGAGCTCGCCCTGGCAGATCGAGGTGAACGCAAGCGGAAAGAACACCAGCAGCACGTCCTTCTCGCCACGGAAGCTACTCAAGCTGACGGACCGGCCGTTCTGGTCCTTGAGCGTGAAGTCGGGCGCGTCGCTACCGACTTCGACCATCAGCGCCGCCCGGCCGCTTTCGACTTCGGCTGCACCAGCCTGCTCGCAATCCAGTCGCCGAGGTTGGCCGACGATGTTTGCATCAGGCCGGCCGTCGGCGCCGATTCGGCGATCTCGGCCGGTTGAACATGGCCGGGCTTGCCCGTCTTCGGGGTGACCACCCAGATGACGCCGTCGTCGGCGAGCGGGGTGATCGCGTCCATCAGGTTGTCGACGAGGTCGCCGTCGCCGTCGCGCCACCACAACAGGACCACGTCGATGACCTCGTCGGCGTCCTCGTCGAGCAGCTCACCACCGCACGCCTCTTCGATGTCGGCCCGGATGTCGTCGTCGACGTCGGAGTCCCAGCCCAACTCCTGC
Organism: Mycobacterium sp. ACS1612; assembly: GCF_001667505.1. Taxonomy (GTDB): domain Bacteria; phylum Actinomycetota; class Actinomycetes; order Mycobacteriales; family Mycobacteriaceae; genus Mycobacterium. The sequence goes on along the minus strand of NZ_LZHZ01000071.1, from coordinate 77,291 downwards.
ACAACCTGATCTTTCTGGATGCCCAGTCTGCGGGCGTAGTTCGGGGCGTCATCCGCCGCGACCACGGTCGGTCCTCCTTCAGCCAGTTCGAAGCGCACGTTGCGCCCGGCGATGTATCAAGCCCTATCGTCGCACGCCGGGGCCCAAACATTGACCACTGGCGGCAGGTTCATCGATATGCCGCGTCGCAAAGGTTGAGCGCGGTGGTTTTCGTGTCGTTGAGCTTGGTGATCGCCGCGTTGAACTCGTCGGGCCCGTAATTGCCCGCAATCGCCGCCGCGAGGCCCCTTGCCGCATCGACCCACGCGTTGAGCGCATCGCGCAGATTGGGGGCCAGCGTGTCCGACACGCTGCCCGCAACGACGTCGGCGCTGTGGTTGAGCGCATCGACGGCCGGTTGCGCCTTGGCGGTGGCGTCGGCGGCATTGCGGTTGAAGGCGTCGACGTAGTTGTTCACCGCGGTGATCGCGTCCACGCTCGACGAACTCAGCGCCTCACACGAGGTGTGGATCGCCTGCGTGGTGAGCGACGCCTGCCGCTCGGACTCGCGGGCGCTTGAACTGGACGCCGACTCCTCGATGGAAGCCGAGACCGACGCCCGATACACCGGGGCATCGGCGCGGTCAATCTGCGCAGATCCCCGGGTGACGCTGGTGCAGCCGACAATGACCATCGCGATGACCGCCAGAATGCCGATCACCAGGGCAGCAATTCGCAGCCGGTTGCGGGACAGCCCAGCGATCAGCACGGGTGCAGACGTTACCGGTTTGAACCCGGGATCGCGGGTTCATTCCACTCCACACCCCCGGCAGTGCAAGTGGGGCACGATGGGACAAAGATAGAGGCAGCTACGCCGATCGCGTAGCACCCACACCGCCTGACAAGGAGCGGAAGTTGACCACCGAGTTCGTGCGCCAGGACCTGGCTCAAAACTCCAGCACCACAGCCGAACCCGACCGGGTTCGGATCATTCGCGAAGGGGTCGCGTCATACCTCCCGGATATCGATCCCGAGGAGACCGGCGAATGGCTGGAATCGTTCGACGAGTTGCTGGAGCGGTCGGGTCCCGCTCGGGCGCGCTACCTGATGTTGCGGTTGCTGGAACGCTCCCGCGAACAGCGGGTTGCCATTCCAGCGCTGACATCCACCGACTATGTGAACACCATTCCGACCGAACTCGAGCCGTGGTTCCCCGGCGATGAGGACGTCGAGCGGCGGTACCGGGCGTGGATCCGGTGGAACGCGGCGATCATGGTGCATCGCGCGCAGCGGCCGGGAGTCGGTGTGGGAGGCCACATTTCGACGTACGCGTCGTCGGCGGCACTGTACGAGGTCGGCTTCAACCACTTCTTCCGCGGCAAGTCGCACCCCGGCGGCGGCGACCAGATTTTCATTCAGGGCCACGCCTCCCCCGGCGTCTACGCCCGCGCATTCCTCGAAGGCCGGCTAACTGCCGACCAACTGGATGGTTTCCGCCAGGAGCACAGTCATCCCGGCGGCGGGCTGCCGTCGTACCCCCATCCGCGGCTGATGCCCGACTTCTGGGAGTTCCCCACCGTGTCGATGGGCTTGGGCCCGATCAACGCGATCTTCCAGGCCCGGTTCAACCACTATCTGCACGACCGCGGCATCAAGGACACCTCCGACCAACACGTGTGGGCGTTCCTCGGCGACGGCGAGATGGACGAGCCGGAGAGCCGCGGCCAGATCCAGGTGGCCGCCAACGAGGCACTGGACAACCTGACCTTCGTGATCAACTGCAATCTGCAGCGCCTGGACGGCCCGGTGCGCGGCAACGGCAAGATCATCCAGGAGCTGGAGTCCTTTTTCCGCGGCGCCGGCTGGAACGTCATCAAGGTGGTGTGGGGCCGTGAGTGGGATGCGCTGCTGCACGCCGACCGCGACGGCGCGTTGGTCAACTTGATGAACACCACCCCCGACGGCGACTACCAGACCTACAAGGCCAACGACGGCGCCTACGTCCGCGACCACTTCTTCGGCCGCGACCCGCGCACCAAGGCGTTGGTCGAGAAGATGTCGGATAGCGAGATCTGGAACCTCAAGCGCGGTGGGCACGACTACCGAAAGGTGTATGCGGCCTACCGGGCGGCCACCGAGCACAAGGGTCAGCCGACCGTGATCCTGGCCAAAACCATCAAGGGCTACTCGCTGGGCGCCCACTTCCAGGGCCGCAACGCGACCCACCAGATGAAAAAGCTTGCGATAGAAGACCTCAAGTTCTTCCGCGACGCCATCCGCATTCCGGTCAGCGACGAGGAAATCGAGAAGAACCCGTACCTGCCGCCGTACTACCACCCCGGTCCCGAGGCGCCCGAGATCCGCTACATGCTCGAACGCCGTCGGGCGTTGGGCGGGTTCCTGCCCGAGCGTCGCACCAAGTCGAAGGCGCTGACGCTGCCGGGCCGCGACACCTACAAGGCGCTGAAGAAGGGCTCGGGCACCCAGGAGGTCGCCACCACCATGGCGATGGTACGGACCTTCAAAGAGTTGTTGCGGGACAAGGAGATTAGGCCACGTATCGTGCCCATCATCCCCGACGAAGCCCGCACGTTCGGGATGGACTCGTGGTTCCCGAGCCTGAAGATCTACAACCGCAACGGCCAGCTCTACACCAGTGTGGACGCCGAATTGATGTTGGCGTACAAGGAAAGTGAAGTCGGCCAGATCCTGCACGAGGGCATCAACGAGGCCGGCTCGACGGCGTCGTTCACCGCAGCCGGCACGTCCTACGCGACACACAACGAGCCGATGATCCCGGTCTACATCTTCTATTCGATGTTCGGGTTCCAACGCACCGGCGACGGCCTGTGGGCCGCGGCCGACCAGATGGCACGCGGATTCGTGTTGGGCGCCACGGCCGGACGCACGACGCTGACCGGAGAAGGTCTGCAGCACGCCGACGGGCATTCACTGCTGCTGGCGTCGACCAATCCGGCGGTGGTGGCCTACGACCCGGCGTTCGCCTACGAGATCGCCTACATCGTCGAGAGCGGCCTGCACCGGATGTACGGCGAGAACGCGGAGAACGTCTACTTCTACATCACCATCTACAACGAGCCCTACGTCCAGCCCGCCGAGCCAGAGGGGCTCGACATCGAGGCGCTGCTGCGCGGCATCTACCGCTACCGCAAAGCACCCGAGGCGCGCACCCACGTCGCGCAGATCCTGGCTTCAGGCGTGGCGATGCCCGAGGCGCTGCGAGCGGCCGATCTGCTCGCCGAGGAGTGGGACGTCGCCGCCGACGTGTGGTCGGTGACCAGTTGGGGTGAGCTCAACCGCGACGGTGTGCAGATAGAGAAGGAAAAGCTGCGCCACCCCGAGCGGCCCGCAGGCACCCCGTTCGTCACGACCGCGTTGGCCGACGCGGCGGGTCCGGTGGTGGCGGTGTCCGACTGGATGCGCGCGGTGCCCGAGCAGATCAGGCCGTGGGTGCCGGGCACCTACATCACCCTCGGCGCCGACGGCTTCGGCTTCTCCGACACCCGCCCAGCGGCGCGCAGGTACTTCAACACCGACGCCGAATCGGTGGTCGTCGGGGTGCTCGAGGGCCTGGCCCGCGACGGCAACATCGACGATTCGGTGGCTATCGAGGCGGCGCGCAAGTACAAGATCGACGACGTGATGGCCGCCGGCGTGTCCTATAAGGACACCGGCAGCGCCTGACCGCGGCTCACCAGTGCGCCCTCCGTACGCGCCGCACGATCCCGGGCCGGTCGCATCGCAGCTGTCGTGAGCTGACGCGCACGATGATCCAGCCTTGGTCGGCCAGGAATTCCAGCCGTTCGATGTCGTCGGCGTTGTGATGCAGCTTCACGAATCGGGTGCGCAGCATCTGCCGTGTAACCAGCCGCGCGGCCAGGGCTTCGCTGCCCACTATGAGATCGTCCACATTGATTAGGTGCGCGCGAGCGGCTCGCGGTTCCCTCGGCGCCGCGAAACTACGGAAAATGACGGCAAACGGCGCCTTTGCCTCAGAAACCGTAGTCTCGGCGCGGCCTGGGCGCGAACGGGCGCGAACAGCGTTGGAGGTTTCCTCCAGAAGAGTCGCGTAGCCTTTGGGGATGCCCGACAACCGGTTCATCCCGCCGAGGTCGACGCTCGAGGTATTGCAGACCGTGCCCGAGTCGGTGCTGCGTCGGCTGAAGCAGTACTCGGGCCGGCTGGCCACCGAAGCGGTACGCGCGATGGAGGAACGGCTGCCGTTCTTCGCGGACCTGGAGGCCTCGCAGCGCGCGAGCGTGCAATTGGTGGTGCAGGCCGCGGTGGTCAACTTCGTCGAGTGGATGCGCAATCCGCAGAGCAACGTCAGCTACACCGCGCAGGCCTTCGAGGTGGTGCCCCAGGATCTGCGCCGGCGCATCGCGCTGCGCCAGTCGGTCGAGATGGTGCGCATCACGATGGAGTTCTTCGAGGAAGTCGTGCCGCTGCTGGCGCGCTCGGAGGAACAGTTGACCGCGCTGACGGCCGGAATCCTGCGTTACAGCCGCGATTTGGCGTTCGCCGCCGCCACCGCATACGCCGACCAGGCCGAGGCACGCGGCGCATGGGACACCCGGATGGAGGCCAACGTCGTCGACGCCGTGGTCCGCGGGGACACCGGACCGGAGTTGCAGTCCCAGGCGGCCGCTCTGAACTGGGACGCGACCGCACCCGCCACAGTGATCGTCGGGTTACCCCAACCCGACCGGATCGACCTCACCAGCGACGACGTCCACGATGTCGTCGAGCGCAACGGCCGCGCCGCGCTGTCGGACGTGCATGGGACCTGGCTGGTGGCCATCGTCTCCGGCGTGCTCGCGCCCACGGAGAAGTTCCTCGCAGAATTACTCGGCGTCTTCGCCGACGGGCCAGTGGTGATCGGGCCGACGGCGCCCACCCTCGGGGCCGCTCACATCAGCGCAACCGAGGCGATCGCCGGGATGAATGCCGTCGCAGGCTGGAGCGGCGCACCACGGCCGGTGTCGGCGCGTGAGTTGCTGCCGGAACGGGCTCTGCTAGGCGACGTGACCGCGATCGCGGCCCTGGAAACCGAGGTGATGAGGCCGCTCGCCGACGCGGGCCCCGCGCTGACCGACACGCTCGACGCGTATCTGGACTCGGGCGGGGCCATCGAAGCCTGTGCCCGCAAATTGTTCGTTCATCCAAATACCGTCCGCTACCGGCTCAAACGCATCGCCGATTTCACGGGCCGCGATCCCACCCTTCCTCGCGACGCTTATGTGCTGCGGGTGGCCGCCACAGTGGGACGATTGGGCCGTCATGCGTACCATCCCAGCACGGCAAACGCGCCAACCGAGGCCCGAAAGGCACGCGTCGCAGTCCAGTGAACGAAGGCGAAGGTTGCGGACGGGTATCGATGGAGTCGCATCACATGCCGTTTTGTGGAGGACCTACAAAAACATAAGACGAGGTTCATAATCTCTTACACCGTCCGAAACCGTCTTCACAGTGTTTTCTTAATTCGTGCCTCAAAAAACTGCGCTCGCGTTGCTTGCGCCCGGACAGGGCTCCCAGACCCCCGGCATGCTCACCGCGTGGCTCGAGCTGCCCGGCGCTGCCGAGCGTCTCGCCGCCTGGTCCGAGATCAGCGGCCTTGACCTCGCCGGTCTTGGCACCACCGCCACCGCCGAGGAGATCACCGATACCGCGGTGACCCAGCCGTTGGTGGTGGCCGCGACGCTGCTGGCCCATGAAGAACTCACCCGGCGCGGACTGTTCGCCGACAGGGACGTCATCGTCGCAGGCCACTCGGTCGGCGAGATCGCGGCGTACGCGATCGCCGGCGTCATCTCCGCCGATGACGCCGTCAAGCTGGCCGCCACCCGCGGTTCGGAGATGGCCAAGGCCTGCGCGCTGGAGCCCACCGGAATGTCTGCGGTGCTCGGCGGCGACGAAGCCGAGGTGCTGGCCCGGCTCGAGGCGCTCGACCTGGTTCCCGCCAACCGCAACGCGGCAGGCCAGATCGTGGCCGCGGGCGCGCTGTCCGCACTCGACAAGCTCGCCGAAGATCCGCCAGCCAAGGCTCGGGTCCGTCAGCTGGCCACCGCAGGCGCTTTCCACACCCACTACATGGCGTCGGCCACCGACGGCTACCGCGCGGCGGCCGAGGGCGTAACGACCGCAGAGCCGAACGCGACACTCCTCTCGAATGCCGACGGCCAGCCGGTCACTTCGGCCACAGACGCGATGACGAAGTTGGTGAACCAGCTGACTCGTCCGGTGCGGTGGGATTTATGCACCGAGACCATGCGTAAGAACAATGTGTCGGCGATCGTCGAGTTCCCGCCCGCGGGGACCTTGGCCGGAATCGCCAAACGCGAACTTCGGGGGGTGCCGACGCACGCCGTCAAGTCTCCCGCTGATCTGGACGGGCTCGTCGAGCTCTGAGCCAGGTTACAACCACATAAAGATCGACCCAGTCCGAATTTCGAGCAGTATCAACCAATTAGAAGGAGCCATTGTGGCCACCACCCAGGAAGAAATCATCGCCGGCATCGCCGAGATCATCGAAGAGGTCACCGGCATCGAGCCGTCTGAGGTCACCCCTGAGAAGAGCTTCGTCGACGACCTGGACATCGACTCGCTGTCGATGGTCGAGATCGCCGTGCAGACCGAGGACAAGTACGGCGTGAAGATTCCGGACGAGGACCTCGCGGGCCTGCGCACCGTCGGTGACGTCGTCGCCTACATCCAGAAGCTCGAGGAAGAGAACCCCGAGGCCGCGGCGGCCATCCGGGCGCAGATCGCGGAGACCAAGTGACCAAGCCTTCCACTGCTAACGGCGGTTTCCCCAGTGTTGTGGTGACCGCCGTTACGGCAACCACCTCGATCTCTGGGGATATCGAGAGCACGTGGAAGGGCTTGTTGGCCGGTGAGAGCGGCATCCACGTCCTCGAGGACGAGTTCGTCACGAAGTGGGATCTGCCGGTTCGCATCGGCGGCCACCTGAAGGATCCCGTCGACGATCACATGGGTCGGTTGGACATGCGGCGGATGTCGTACGTCCAGCGGATGGCCAAGCTGCTCGCGGGTCAACTCTGGGAGACCGCGGGCAGTCCCGAGGTCGACCCGGACCGCTTCGCGGTCGTCCTCGGCACCGGTCTGGGTGGCGGCGAGAAGATCGTCGAAACCTACGACGCGATGAACGAGGGCGGGCCCCGCAAGGTGTCACCGCTCGCCGTTCAGATGATCATGCCCAACGGGGCGGCAGCGGTGGTCGGGCTCCAACTCGGTGCCCGCGCCGGTGTCATCACCCCGGTGTCGGCCTGCTCGTCGGGTTCGGAGGCCATCGCGCACGGTTGGCGTCAGATCGTCATGGGTGACGCCGATTTCGCCGTTGTCGGCGGCGTCGAGGGCGGCATCGAGGCGCTGCCCATCGCGACGTTCTCGATGATGCGTGCCATGTCGACACGCAACGACGATCCCGAGGGCGCGTCGCGTCCGTTCGACAAGAACCGCGACGGGTTCGTCTTCGGTGAGGCCGGCGCCATGATGGTCATCGAGACCGAGGAACACGCCAAGGCTCGCGGCGCCAAGCCGCTGGCAAGGCTGATGGGTGCGGGCATCACGTCCGACGCGTTCCACATGGTGGCTCCGGCCGCCGACGGTGTGCGCGCCGGACACGCGATGAAACGTGCGATCGAGACGGCGGGGCTGGACGCCAAGGACATCAGCCACGTCAACGCACACGCGACCGCGACCCCGATCGGGGACACGGCCGAGGCGAACGCCATCCGGGTCGCCGGTGTGGAGCACGCCGCGGTGTACGCGCCGAAGTCGGCGCTCGGTCACTCCATCGGAGCGGTCGGTGCGCTGGAATCGGTCCTGACGGTCCTGAGCTTGCGCGACGGGGTGATCCCGCCGACGTTGAACTACGAGACCCCCGATCCCGAGATCGATCTCGATGTCGTTGCGGGCGAGCCTCGGTATGGCGAATACCAGTACGCCATCAACAACTCGTTCGGATTCGGCGGTCACAATGTCGCTCTGGCGTTTGGTCGTTACTAAGCGAGAGGAAGCTTCGGAGCTGTAATGGCAGGACGCACTCAGCTAACGACGGGGAACGGTTTCCCCAACGTGGTCGTCACCGGTATCGCGATGACGACCGCCCTGGCAACCGACGCTGATGGCACGTGGCAGAAGCTGCTCGACGGGCAAAGCGGTATCCGCAAACTCGAGGATCCGTTCGTCGAGCAGTACAACCTGCCCGTCCGAATCGGTGGCCATCTTCTCGAGGACTTCGACTCCGAGCTCTCCCGCGTGGAGTTGCGGCGGCTGTCGTACCTACAGAAGATGTCCACCGTCCTCGGGCGGCGGGTCTGGCAGAACGCTGGTGCGCCAGAAGTCGATTCCCGCCGGTTGATGGTGTCCATCGGCACCGGCCTGGGTTCGGCCGAGGAGTTGGTCTTCGCCTACGACGACATGCGGGCGAAGGGCATGAAGGCGGTGTCGCCGCTCGCGGTGCAGAAGTACATGCCGAACTCCCCCGCGGCCGCCGTCGGCCTGGAGCGTACCGCCAAAGCCGGTGTCATCACGCCGGTTTCGGCGTGTGCGTCCGGTTCGGAGGGCATCGCCCACGCGTGGCAGCAGATCGTGCTCGGCGAGGCGGACATCGCGATCTGCGGTGGCGTGGAATCGAAGATCGAGGCCGTGCCGATCGCGGGATTCGCTCAGATGCGAATCGTGTTGTCCACCACCAACGACGACCCTGCGGGCGCATGCCGTCCGTTCGACAGGGACCGCAACGGGTTCGTGTTCGGCGAGGCCGGAGCGTTGATGGTGATCGAGACCGAGGAACACGCCAAGGCGCGCGGTGCGAACATCCTCGCGCGGCTGATGGGCGCCAGCGTCACCTCGGATGGGTACCACATGGTGGCCCCCGATCCCAATGGTGAGCAGGCGGGTCACGCGATGTCGCGTGCCATCCAGCTCGCGGGCCTGCAGCCCACGGACATCGACCACGTCAATGCACACGCGACCGGAACCTCGGTCGGCGACGTGGCCGAATCGAAGGCGATCAACAATGCGATGGGCGGCCACAGGCCCGCCGTGTACGCACCGAAGTCGGCCCTCGGCCACTCGGTCGGCGCGGTCGGTGCGGTCGAATCCATCCTGACCGTTCTAGCGCTGCGCAACGGGGTCATCCCCCCGACGCTGAACTTGAAGAATCTCGACCCGGAGATCGACCTGGACGTCGTACACGGCGGACCGCGACCCGGCAATTATCAATACGCAGTGAACAACTCGTTTGGATTCGGTGGGCACAACGTGGCGCTCGCCTTCGGGAAGTACTGAGAAACCAGGAGACCTCGATGACGACCATGGCCCCGGAGGCAACCAGCGAATCGTTGGATCCCCGCGATCCGCTGTTGCGCTTGAGCACGTTCTTCGACGACAACAGCGTCGAACTGCTGCACGAGCGGGACCGCTCCGGCGTGCTGGCCGCGGCAGGCACCGTCAACGGCGTGCGCACCATCGCCTTCTGCACCGACGGCACCGTCATGGGCGGCGCCATGGGTGTTGAAGGCTGCAGGCACATCGTCGACGCCTACGACACCGCGATCGAGGAGCAGAGCCCCATCGTGGGTATCTGGCACTCCGGTGGTGCGCGACTGGCTGAGGGTGTCAGGGCGCTGCACGCGGTCGGCTTGATGTTCGAGGCCATGATTCGCGCGTCGGGCTACATCCCGCAGATCTCGGTGGTGGTCGGCTTCGCTGCGGGCGGCGCCGCCTACGGACCCGCGCTGACCGACGTCGTCGTGATGGCGCCCGAGGGCCGGGTGTTCGTCACCGGACCCGACATCGTTCGCAGCGTCACCGGCGAGGACGTCGACATGGCGTCACTCGGCGGCCCGGACACCCACCACAAGAAGTCCGGCGTGTGCCACATCGTCGCCGACAACGAGTTGGATGCCTACGACCGTGGTCGGCGCCTCGTCCAATTGTTCTGCCAGCAGGGCCATTTCGACCGCACCAAGGCTGAGTCGGGCGACACCGACCTGCATGCACTGCTGCCGGATTCAGCGCGACGCGCCTACGACGTACACCCGATCGTCGAGGCTCTGTTGGATCTCGACACGCCGTTCGAGGAGTTCCAGGCCAAGTGGGCGCCGTCGATCGTGGTGGGCCTGGGCCGGTTGTCCGGTCGCACCGTCGGCGTGATCGCCAACAACCCGCTGCGCCTCGGCGGCTGCTTGAACTCCGAAAGCGCCGAGAAGGCAGCACGTTTCGTGCGCCTCTGCGATGCGTTCGGCATCCCGCTGGTCGTCATCGTCGACGTGCCGGGCTACCTGCCCGGCGTCGACCAGGAATGGGGCGGCGTGGTGCGCCGCGGCGCGAAGCTGCTGCACGCCTTCGGTGAGTGCACCGTTCCAAGGGTCACGCTGGTGACCCGCAAGATCTACGGCGGTGCCTACATCGCGATGAACTCGCGGTCGCTGAACGCCACCAAGGTGTTCGCGTGGCCGGACGCCGAGGTCGCCGTGATGGGTGCCAAGGCCGCAGTCGGCATTCTGCACAAGAAGAAGCTGGCGGCCGCACCCGACGACGAGCGTGAGGCGCTGCACGAGCAACTCGCGGCCGAGCACGAAAAGATCGCTGGTGGTGTGGATTCCGCCATCGAGATCGGTGTCGTCGACGAGAAGATCGACCCGTCGCACACCCGCAGCAAGCTGACCCAGGCGCTTGCCGAGGCGCCGCAGCGCCGCGGCAGGCACAAGAACATCCCGCTGTAATCGCGGCGAGCAGTCGCATATGCCCCGCACGCCCGGCGTGTCGGGGCATTTTGCGTCTTGTCGTCACCAAACGGGAATGATCGACTGATGGAGACAGAAGGCCGGCCGCGACCGTCCGATCTGCGTCGCTGGCGACAACACCTGGCCAACGAACGCGCCGAAGCCGACGTCTATCGCGGTCTGGCGCTACGCAGAACGGGTGAAGAGCGCACCATCCTGCTCAGCCTGGCCGAGGCCGAGCGCCGCCACGAACAACACTGGCTCAACCTGCTCGGCGACGACGTCGGGAAGCCACGGCGCGCTGATATGCGCACCCGCCTGCTCGGATTTCTGGCGCGGCACTTCGGTTCGGTATTCGTGCTGGCCCTTGCCCAGCGGGCCGAGGCACGCTCGACCTACGACACGGACGCCGACGCAACGGCCACCATGGCCGCCGACGAGCGCATCCATCTGGAGGTGGTGCGCGCGTTGGCGACCCGCGGCCGCAATCAGCTGTCGGGCAGTTTCCGCGCGGCGGTATTCGGCGCCAACGACGGACTGGTCAGCAACCTGGCTCTGGTCCTGGGCATCAGCGCGGCGGGCGTGTCCAACCACACGGTGCTCATCACGGGCCTCGCCGGGCTGCTCGCGGGCGCGCTGTCGATGGGTGCCGGTGAATACGTTTCGGTGACCTCGCAGCGCGAACTGCTGGAGGCCTCCACACCCAGCCCGGAAGCCGGTGCGGCGCTGCCGCAGTTGGACGTCAACGCCAACGAGCTGGCGCTCGTCTACCGCGCCCGCGGGATGAGCGAGGAGGACGCGACCAATCGCGCTGCCCGAGTGCTGGCCGGCCTTCCGGCAGGCGGTGGTCAAAGCCGGCTCGGCGCGCCAGACGCCGACAGCCATGAAGCCGTCGGCACCGGGCTTCGCGCGGCGGTTTCCAGCTTCAGCTTCTTCGCGTCAGGGGCGTTGATCCCCGTGTTGCCGTACCTGTTCGGTCTTGAAGGTTACGTTGCAGTGGTGGTGGCGGCCGTTCTGGTCGGAATCGCTCTGCTGGCCACGGGAGTCATCGTCGGCCTGCTGTCAGGTGGTCCCCCGGTGCGCAGGGCGCTGCGACAGCTCATGATCGGCTACGGGGCTGCCGCTGTCACCTACTTGTTGGGCTTGGTCTTCGGCACTGGCGCCGGCTAGGTGCGTCCCGCGGATACGGGCGTGGCGACCACGTGGGTCACCGGTATGTGGTGCTCGGCGCGGGCGCGCTCCACGACATCGAAGCGGTGCCAGACCGAAAACTCGGGCGGCAGCGTCGCAATCACGATCTGATCCGGGTGAAATGCCTCGACCGCCTCCGCGAGGGCGCGAAGCGGTCGTTGATCACCCAGTGCGCCCTCGGCTTCGAGGTTCTCGGCGCGCAGCGTGGCCAGCGTGTGGTCGAGCCGGGCTTGCGCCGCCTGCTTCGTGGCCTCCCACACGTCGAGCGGGCCGTGGGTGGCCGCCGTCCCCGTCTCGATTGGACTGAGGGGCACCTGAACGAAGTAGGTGGCGTCCTTGTCCGCGCCGATACGCCGCAACTCGTCGAGCAGCTCCGTGGAATTAGCGGTTTCATTGGCCAGCACGAGGACCCGGTGTGGCTTTGTGCCAATGGCTTGCTCCGCCTCCGGCTTCCGGTTGATGAACCACTTGTTGGTGAAGTACAGCACCAGGACCACCGCCCACGACAGCAGGCTCAACACCAACTGCGAACGGAGCGCCTGATCGAGGAACATCTGCACCAGAATCGCCAGAATCGCCAGGGCAGTGACGATCGACAGCACCGGGAACAGCCACATCTTGACCTTCAGCCCTGCGTCCGATGCGCGGTACCGCAGCACGATCTGCGAGATCGCGATGAGCAGATAGACGAACAGGATGATGGCCCCGCTGGAGTTCAGCAGGAACGCGAAGATCGTGTCCGGCGATACCGCCGCGGCGATGACGCAGAGAAAACCCACCACCGACGAGGCCAGAATTGCGATCGCAGGCACCCCGCGCCGGGTGACCCGCACCAGTTGGGCCGGTGCCTCGCGCCGGGCCGCCAGGACGAACAACATGCGCGAAGCCGTGTACATCCCCGAATTCAGGCAGCTCAGCACGGCGGTCAACACCACCGCGTTCATGATGTGGTCGGCGTAGGGAATTCCCATCTTGGTGAACGCGGCGACGAACGGCGAGCCGGCGAGGCCTTGGTCGTTCCAGGGCAGGATCATGACGAGCAGCAACGTGGCGCCGACATAGAAGATCAGGATGCGCATGATCACCGAGTTGGCCGCCTTGGCGACGGCGCGTTCCGGGTCCGACGATTCTGCAGCGGCGATGGTGACGATCTCGGCACCGACCATCGAGAAGATCACCGTCACGATGCCGACGGTGATCGCGCCGAAGCCCATCGGCATGAACCCGCCATGCGCCGTCAGATTGGAGACGTCGGCTGACTTGTTCGGCCACAGACCGAGGACGAAAAGTGCTCCGACAGCGATGAAAACGAGGATTGCGGCCACTTTGATGCCGGCGAACCAGAACTCGAACTCGCCGTAGCTCTTCACGGAGAAAAGGTTGGTCGTGGTCATCAGGATCATGAAGACCAACGCGATCAGCCACAGTGGGACATCGATCCAGTACTGCACGATTTTCGCGCCGGCGATCGCCTCGAATCCGACGACGATCACCCAGAAGTACCAGTACAGCCAGCCGACCGAGAAACCCGCCCAATGGCCGAGCGCATCGCGTGAGTAGTCGGCGAACGATCCGGTCGACGGATGGGCCACCGCCATCTCGGCCAGCATCCGCATGACCATGATGATCAGAACACCGGCCAGCGCGTAGGTGATGAATGCGCCGGGCCCGGTGTCCGCGATGACGACGCCAGACCCGACGAACAGCCCAGCCCCGATCACGCCGCCGATCGCGATCATCCGCAGTTGGCGTTGGTTGAGGGCTTTCTTCAGCGTTGGACCAGCGGCTGTGGCCTCCGTCATTCGTTCCATGGATAAGTGGTTGCCCAATAGCCGACGGGGTTATGCCTGTTGGGCCAGCAATTCTTCAGCAGCCGCCGCGGCACGGGCGCGGTCCGACGCCACGAGCCCGATGCGGGTGCGCCGATCCAGGATGTCGTCGACGGTCATCGCGCCTTCGTGCGTGATCGCGTACTCGAATTCCGCACGGGTGACGTCGATACCCTCGGCCACCTGCTCGGTCGGCCGTTCACAGGAGGCCGCAGCTATCACGTTCGGCGCTTCCGCGCCGTAGCGAGCGACCAGCGAGCCCGGCAGGTCGGTCGGGGACCGCAGCGTGGCAACGGGATTCGCCGGGGCGCCCACCAGTGGCAGATTGCGGGTCCGGCACGGCGTCGTGGGCAGAGCCCGCAACGCGACCGCACGGTCGAGGACGTCTTCGGCCATGAACCGGTATTCGGTGAGCTTGCCGCCGATCACGCTGATCACACCCGAGGGCGACTCGACGACGGCGTGTTCGCGCGAGACGTCGGCGGTGCGGCCGTGACCGGTGTCGATAAGCGGTCGCAGGCCGGCGTATGCACCGATGACATCGGCTGGCCCGAGGGCGGCTTCGAGTGCGGTGTTGACGGTGTCCAGCAGGAAGGTGATCTCGTCGTGCGTCGGTTCAGGCACGTCGGGAATCGGGCCTGGCGCGTCCTCGTCGGTCAGCCCGAGGTACGCCCGGCCGAGCTGCTCGGGCATCGCGAACACGAACCTGTTGATCTCGCCAGGAATGGGAATGGTCAGCGCCGCAACGGGATTGCCGAATGCCGCGGCGTCGAACACCAGATGTGTGCCGCGACTGGGTCGCAGCCGGATCGATGGGTCGACCTCGCCCGCCCACACACCGCTGGCGTTGACGACCGCACGAGCGGTGACGTCGAACGAGTCGCCCGAGCGCTGGTCGGTCAACGTCATCGACGTGCCCGTTGCGTTCGACGCGGCCACCCGCGTCAGGATGCGCGCGCCGTGCTGCGCCGCCGTGCGCGCCACCGCGGTGACGAGCCTGGCATCGTCGATGAGTTGGCCGTCGTAAGCCAGCAGACCACCGCTGAGCCCGTCTCTGCGCACAGTGGGCGCCAGTTCGATCGCCTTGGCCGCGCCGATCCGGCGCGAGCGCGGCAACGTCGACGACGGCGTGCCAGCCAGCTTGCGCAGCCCGTCGCCTGCCGCGAACCCGAATCGCACTAAAGCCCTTGACGCCGTGTGCATTTCGGGCAACAGCGGGACCAGCTGCGGCATCGCCCTGACAAGGTGCGGCGCGTTTCGCGTCATCAGGATTCCGCGTTCGACGGCGCTGCGGCGCGCGATGCCGACGTTGCCCGTCGCAAGATAGCGCAGGCCGCCGTGCACCAGCTTGGAACTCCACCGGCTGGTGCCGAACGCCAGATCGTGCTTTTCCACCAGCGCGACGCGCAGACCGCGGGTGGCGGCGTCCAGCGCGATCCCGGTGCCGGTGATGCCGCCACCGATCACGATCACGTCGAGCGGCGCACCCTCGGCGATAAAGGCCAGGTCGGCAGCGCGGCGGCCCTCGTTGAGTGCGGTGGAACCGGTCATGGTCTCAGGTACCCGTCCAGACAGTGCGCGAGTTCGACGTCGAGCGCGTCGGCGTCGAGGATCGGCGCGACGATGGCGCCGGATTGAATGGTCGAGCGCGCGACCAGCAGGCACATCGCCGCGAGCTGACGCGGTTCGCCGGGTCGCACGCTGCCCTCTTCCTGCGCGAGCTTGATGTCGGCGGCCAGCGCGTCGATAAGAATCTGCTGACTGGTGCCCAGTCGCTCGGTCAGATAGACCATCGTCAGGTCGGGCGCCTTGCGGAAGACCGCCATCACCACCTCGTCCCCGCGCAGGCGGACGCCCACGCCGACGACGCGCTCCACCACCGCGGCGCGGCCGACCCCGCGACTCGGCACGGCGTCCAACGCCGCGACGATGCGGGTGGTCAGCAGGGCCGCCAGCACGGAGCGGATGTCGGGCCAGCGCCGGTAGACCGTCGGCCTGCTGACCCGGGCGCGACGGGCGATCTCAGCGAGCGTCACCCGCTCCAGGCCGTAGGCGACCACGCAATACGCCGCCGCCTCGAGGATGCGGTCACCCCTCGCGGACGACGAGGAGTCGTTACTGATTGACACCATGTGTAATACTGTAACGCATGATCCGCCCGGATGACCAACAGAGCGCGCTGCTACCTCCTATGAAGTGGAACGCATGGGGCGATCCCGCGCAGGCGAAACCGCTATCCGAGGGCATACGCGCACTCCTCAAGCAGGCCCTCGGCGTGGACGGGTCTGCGGTGGCCGACCTGGAGGCAGAACAGGTGCGGTTGCGGCCGTCGGCGCTGTCACCAGCCGACGTCGACGGCCTGGCGGCGATTGTCGGCGCCGACTACTGCGGCGTCGACGACGACGCCCGACTGCTACGGGCAGGTGGCAAGTCGACGCTGGATCTGTTGCGCCGCAAGGATTCCGGGGTGCAGGACGCGCCCGACGCGGTGCTGCTCCCCGGGTGCGACGACGAGGTGGCGGGCATCCTGCGGTTCTGCGCGGACCGCAGCATCGCGATCGTCCCGTTCGGCGGGGGCACCAGCGTGGTCGGCGGCCTCGACCCGATCCGGGGCGACTTCAAGGCCGTCATCTCGCTGGACCTGCGGCGGCTGAACCAGTTGCATTCGCTCGACGAGATTTCCGGCGAAGCGGAGTTGGGTGCGGGGGTCACTGGGCCGGAGGCCGAGCGACTGCTCGGCGAGCGCGGCTACTCGCTGGGCCACTTCCCGCAGAGTTTTCAGTTCGCGACCATCGGCGGGTTCGCCGCCACCCGCTCCTCGGGCCAGGATTCCGCGGGCTACGGCCGCTTCAACGACATGGTCCGCGGCCTGCGCACGGTCACCCCTGCCGGCGTCCTCGACCTGGGCCGTGCGCCGGAGTCCGCGGCGGGGCCCGACCTGCGGCAGCTGATGATCGGCTCCGAAGGGGTGTTCGGAGTCATCACCCGGGTGCGGGTGCGGGTACATCCGGTGCCGGAGACGACGCGATACGAGGCGTGGTCGTTCCCGGACTTCGCGACAGGGGCCGACGCGCTGCGCGCCGTCGTGCAGACCGGCACCGGGCCGACGGTGATCCGGCTGTCGGACGAGGCCGAAACCGGCGTCAACCTCGCGACCACCGAGAGCATCGGGGAAGACAGCATCACCGGCGGCTGCCTGGCGATCACGGTGTTCGAGGGTTCGGCGGCCCACACCGAGAGCAGGCATGCCGAGACCCGCGCCATACTCTCGGCGACGGGCGGCACGTCGCTCGGTGAGGCGCCCGCGCGGGCATGGGAGCACGGCCGGTTCAACGCTCCGTATCTGCGCGACTCGCTGTTGTCGGCCGGCGCGCTGTGCGAAACGCTGGAGACCGCGACCAATTGGTCGAACGTGCCCGCGCTCAAGGCCGCGGTGACTGAGGCGCTGACGACGTCGCTGGCCGAATCCGGCACGCCCGCCCTTGTGCTGTGCCACATTTCGCATGTGTATCCGACCGGGGCTTCGCTCTACTTCACCGTGGTCGCCGGACAGCGCGGCAATCCGATCGAACAGTGGCGCAAGGCGAAGGCCGCCGCGTCCGATGCGATGGTGCGCACCGGCGGCACGATCACGCACCACCACGCGGTCGGCGCCGATCACCGGCCGTGGATGCGCGACGAGGTCGGCGACCTCGGCGTCGCGGTGTTGCGCGCCGTCAAGGCCACGCTCGACCCGGCGGGAATCCTCAACCCCGGCAAGCTGTTTCCGTGAGAGTCACCGTCCTGACCAATCCGGCATCGGGACACGGCAGCGCACCGCATGCCGCCGAACGCGCGGTCAAGCAGTTGCATCGACGCGGCGTCGACGTCGTCGCGATCGCGGGCACCGACGCCGAACACGCCCGCCGCCTGGTCGAAGGAGCGCTCGAGCGCGGCATGGACGCGCTCGTGGTGGTCGGTGGCGACGGCATCATCTCCCTGGCTCTGCAAGTGCTGGCCCGAAGTGGGATACCGCTCGGCATCATTCCGGCGGGTACCGGGAATGACCATGCCCGCGAATTCGGTATTGCCACAAGGGATCCCGAGGCCGCGGCTGACGTCATCGTCGACGGCATCATCAGCACCGTGGACCTGGGCCGGATCGTCGGCGCCGACGGCACCGAAAGATGGTTCGGCACCGTGATGGCCGCGGGCTTCGACTCGCTTGTCACCGACCGCACCAACCGGATGCGGTGGCCGCACGGCCGGATGCGCTACAACCTGGCGATGGTGGCCGAGCTGTCCAAGTTGCGGTTGTTGCCGTTCCGGTTGTCGTTCGACGGACGCGAACTCGAGACCGAGTTGACGCTCGCGGCTTTCGGCAACACCCGCAGCTATGGCGGCGGCATGCTGATCTGTCCGAACGCCGACCCGACCGACGGCCAACTCGACGTAACGATGGTGGCGTCGGCGTCGCGCACGAAGTTGATTCGTCTGTTCCCCACCGTGTTCAAGGGCACGCACGTCGACCTCGACGAGGTGCGCACCACGCGGGCCCGTACCACCACCGTCGACTCCCCCGGCATCAACGCCTACGCCGACGGCGAATACGTGTGCCCGCTGCCGGTTGAGGTGTCAGCCGTGCCCGGTGCGCTGAAAATTCTGCGATCGCCACCTGTTGGGCACTAGCCGGCCCTCGCAGCGTGGACCCCTCAGTGGGTGAAACATGCGCACGGTGGTCCCGGTGGGGGCACCGTCGGCAGCTGACAAATGCCGACGGTTCCTTGGCCCGGCGCGCTTGTGACTTCCAAGGTTCCGCCCAGAGCGTCCACGCGGTCGCGAAGACCGATGATGCCGGAGCCTGCCGAATTCGCCCCGCCGATTCCGTCGTCTCGGACCGACACGTGTAGCTGGTCGGCATAGAGGTGGGCGCGGATTTGAACCGCAGTCGCCCCGGCGTGCTTCGCAGCGTTCGTGAGCATCTCCGAAACCACATAGTACGCAGCGACTTCGATCGATGGCGGCAATCGGTCGGTGAAGGAAACCCAGACATCCGCCGGGATGGCGGATCGCCGTCCGAGTGCTCGCAGGGCCGGGCCCAGTCCGGCTTCGGACAAAATCGCAGGGTGTATCCCCTGGGTGACTTCCCGTAGTTGATTGTTGATCTCAACGGCGTCGGTTACGGCGGCGTGCAGACTGTCGCGAGCAGCTTGGAGATCGGTACACGACTCTGCTGCGGTCCGCAGTCGCAGAGCCAGTGCTACGAGACGTTGCTGCGCGCCGTCGTGCAGATCGCGAGTGATCCGCCTGCGGGCTTCGTCTGTGGAGGAGACGACTCGTGCGCGCGATGCGATCAGCTCCGCGCGATGGTGAGCCGTGGCGATGGCGGTCGAAAGGAGATCGGTGAATTCCATCATGCGGAGCTCGGTGCACGACGGCAATGGGCCCTCTGCGGATCCGACGGCGATCATGCCCCAGAGTCGACCGTTGACAGTGATGGGCATACCGACGGCGCAGCGCAGTCCTTCGTCGACGTACGGTTTCCCGCCCGGTATATCGCGGTAGTCGTCGACCCGGGCCGGTGCGCCGGTGCGCCGGATGGTCGCCGTCAGGCCGGCTTCGGGAAAGTTCTTCCACACTTGACCGACGTTGACGTGTGGACCGACTGTACCTTCGTTGGCCAAGATTGTTGCGGTTCCGTCTATCTCGTAGCGAATCATCCGGGCGGTGCCGGAGCCGAATCGGCGAAGGGCTTCCTTGGTGACGGCGCCGAACACCGTTTCTGGGGGTGCGCCGTTGGCGACGAGCATTGCAATGCGCCGCAACGAGGCCTCGGTCGCCGCGAGTTCACGCAGTCGATCGCAGTCGGCGATGGTCATCGCCGCACCGTCATAGGTAATTTTCTCTTGGAGCGCACGCCGTTCCGTTTCCCTCTGGCCGTGAGGCGGTCGAATCCCGCGAGGCTGTGCGGTTGATGGCACTCATCGTCCTCGAGCCGGCACTTTCGTTGACGTCGAGCAGTGACACCAGGCCGAGTAGTTGTAGGTCGGTGATGTATTTGATGATGATGTCCCGCGTTACGTGTGGGATGTCTTTGTCGGGGCCGATTTTCGCCTCTTGCACGGCGGTGCGGAATCGGTCGGTTGGGGCGATGGATCCGTGGATCGGTGGTTGGGGATGCTGATAGTTGTGCAGCAGCGGTAGCAGTGAGGCTTGGCGCTGGTGTTCGGGCAGGGCGCGCATCGCGGTGTGGAAGCGGTGCAGCCAGCCGGCGTAGTCGCCGACGCGGCGTACAGCGAATCCGGCGTCGATGAGCCAGTCGACGTATTCGTCGAGCCCGATGCCGTCGTCGTAGGGGTTCATCACGTGATAGGTCTGGAACCCTTCGCCCAGGTGGGTCCCTAGTGTGGAGATGGCCTCGGCGATGAATTCCACCGGCAGGCCGTCGTAGTGCGCCGGTTGCCGGTTGCCGTTGGCGTCGAGTTCGTAGAAGGAGTCGGGTGCGATCCCGGTGGCCACCAGGCTCAGCATCAGCCGGGTGAACATGTCGGGCACGTTGAGCTGGCCGGCATAGGTGGTGTCGGCGAGGATCATGTCGCAGCGGAACACCGAGACGGGAAGGCCGCACAGGTCGTTGGCCTCGCGCAGCAGTACCTCACCGGCCCATTTGCTGTTGGCGTAGCCGTTGGCGTAGCTGTCGTCGACTTTGCGGGTGGCGCTGTAGAGGCGCACGTCGCCGTCCTCGGTGAACTGGCCGGGTTCGATGCCCGCACCCACACCGATGGTCGAGACGTAGATGTAGGGCTTGTGCTTGGTGCTCAGCGCGATGCGGATCAGTTCGGCGGTGCCCAGGGCGTTCGGGCCGAACAGCTGGCTGTAGGGCAGCACGTGGTTGACCAACGCGGCGGGGTCGACGATCAAATCGACGGTGTCTGCCAGCCGCTGCCAGGTCGCCTGGTCCAGGCCGAGGTTGGCTTCCCCCTTGTCGCCGGCGATCACCTCGAGGTGATCGGCCGCCAACTGCTGGTAGTGGCGCAGCAGTTCGGCGTCACCGCTGTCGAACGTTTGGTCTAGCCGGGCCCGGGCGGCGGCGTCGTCTTTGCCGCGGACCAGGGCGATCACCGTGCCGTCGACCAGGTCCATCCGTTGCAGCCATTCCAGCGCCAGGTAGCGGCCCAGGAATCCGGTGGCGCCGGTGAGCAGTACGGTGCGCACCTCGCTGCTGGGCGCGGGCAGCGACGGTGCGGCGGCCAGGGTCTTGGCGTCGAGGAACTTATCCAGCGTCAGGTCACTGGCGTGTACCTCGGTGGCGTTCCGGCCGTGCACCGAGGCGAATGTCGGCCGTTTGCTGCCGGGTTGGCGTTGGGCCGCGATGTAGGCCGCCAGCGCGGCCAGGTCGGTGGCGGGGCTGACGATCACGCCGACGGGCACCTCGATGTCGAAGATCTCGTGCAGCAGGGTGGCGAAGGTCAACGCCGACAGCGAATCTCCGCCCAGATCGGTGAAGTGCGCGTCGGGCTGTAGGTCGGTTGCCGCCGCACCCAGCAGCGCGCCTGCCGCCCGGCTGATGGTCTCGAGCACCGGACGATCGGCGCCGTGGCGGCGCAACTGGCGTAGTTCGTTGGCCTGGCTGTCGGCCAGGTCGGTGTAGAGCTGTTCGAGCCGATCGCGGTAGTGCTGCGTGACCTTGGGCCGCGCGAGCTTGCGGATACCGGTCAACAGCCCGTTCTCCAGCGTGAACGGTGTTGTCTCGATGATGAAGTCGCGCGGAATCTCATAGGACTGCAGGTTCGCGGCCTTCGCGACCTCCTGCAGCGATTCGCTGATCAGCGGTTTGAGTTCGTCTTCGGACCAGCGTGCCAGCGCCTCGGGGGTGGGCACGATCACCGCCAGCAGATACGACCGCGCACTGTTGCCGTAGACGAAAATCTGGCGCACCAGCGGGCTGTCACCGAACACCGCCTCCAGCTTCGCCACCGTGACGAACTCGCCCTGAGACAGCTTGAGCACATTGTTGCGCCGGTCCACATACTCCAACCGGTCAGCACCCAACTCGGCGACGATGTCGCCGGTCCGGTAGTAGCCGTCGTCGTCGAACACCTCGGCGGTGACCTCGGGCCGCCGATAGTAACCGGGGAACATCGCCTCGGACTTGAGCAACAACTCGCCACGCGGATACGGACGGTCGGTACTGAAGTAGCCAAGATCCGGCACATCGACCAGCTTGTAGTCGATCACCGGCGGCCGCTGCACCCGACCGTCGGTCAGAACCGGGCCCGCCTCGGTGGAGCCATAACCATCGGACAAGTGAAGGTCCAGCAGTGTTTCGACGAACGTCTTCATCTCCGCAGAGATCGGCGCCGACCCGGTTGCCGCTGAGATGAACCGGCCACCGAGCAGGGTCCTGCGCATGTCGGCCAGCACGTCGGCCTCCACCGCCCAGCGGTCTGCACCATCGGCGGTTCGCCGCTCGACCTCGTTCTGGTACTTCTGGAGAAGCATGTCCCAAATCCGCGGAACAAAGCTCAACCGTGTGGGCCGGACCAGCGCCAGATCCTCGAAGAACGTCGAAAGATCGCTTTCGGCAACGAAATACGCAGTGCCACCGGACCCTAGCGTGGCGTACAAAATGCTGCGCCCCATCACGTGACTCATCGGCATGAAATTCAACGTGATGGTCGGGGTCGCGCCACCGGTATTCCAGACCGTCCCGCTGGACCGGCGCCACGAGTTGGCGAGCGCCTTCGCGGTGCACATGGCGCCCTTCGGCGTGCCGGTGCTGCCGGAGGTGTAGATCAGCATCGCCAATGTGTCGTCGCCGAACTCAAACGCCGGTGGCGTCTGCAACGAATCGCCGCGGGTCAGCACCTCGGCCAACGTCTCGACGACAACAGGACTTTGGGCAAGCCGCGTGGTCGCGGCAGCCAGGACATCGCGGTGATCGTCCACCTCAGCGTGGTAGTCGAAGACGACCAACCGCGATGCGCAATGGCCGGTCAAGATGAGTTCGACTGCGTCGTCGACGAATTCAACGCTCGACGCGATGACCGCCGGTTCGGTCTCGGCGGTGATGGGTCGCAGTTGGGCGACCGGTGCACTCGTCTGCAGGGGCACGGCTATCGCACCGAGACGTGGCAGCGCCATGTCGATGATGGTGTAGTCGATGCTCGTGAACCCAAGGATCGCGACGCGGTCACCCGGTTGAACCGGGCTGTGCGTCAGCGCGGCAGCGACAGCATCAACGCGGTCGGACAACTCGCGATAGGTGATGGTGTCGAAGCGGGGGAGCAGCGACACCGAGGTGCGACCCGTCGCGGGGTCGGTGACGAACTCGACGGCGCGCTCGCCTAGCGCGGGGCGGTCCGCGTAGCCGTCGAGCACGGCCCGAACTATCTGGGACAGCCCCAGCTCGGGCGATTCGATCGCACGCGTAATCGAATCGTTCGGCCGGGCATCGGCGAACTGCTGGTCAGTGGCATACAGGTGCGAAATGCGGCACAGGAGCCGCTGTTCACGGGTATCACTCGACATCCACGGTCCTCGGTTATCATAGGAAGTACGCTACGTCGGTGGATTAGACCTTCGCCGCGATCTCTGAATCTGTTGGGCCACAGACGGACCCAACAGAACACGCAGACCTAATGCTGCGTGTTACCCAATTATTGGTCTGGAAGCTGCATATTGGGGGGCCAATCGTCCTTGATTCATTGGGGCCGGTTTCACCACCGTAAGCAGTGTTCGTCGCCGGATGTGTTGTGGTAGAAGGTTTACGGTTCTCTGCCCGGACTAACCGAATACGCCTGTGCAGTTATCGACTGCGTCCGCTCTGGCGGGAGGCTGCATCAGCCACACGAATATGTCCGTGAATACTGTTGCCGTGCACTGTAATCAAGGCCGGTTCAAGTTAGGGCGGCACGGGTTGGGTCGCTACGAGCGCCGCCAGGGCCGGGCAGTCGCGCACGCCTGAGCCCTTAAGGGTGTCGCCTCACGAAACGGGATGGTATCAGTCGGTGAGGTCGGCTTCGCCCCTCAGCCAGCGTCGCAGCAACTCCTTGCGGACCTTTCCGGTGCCGTTGCGAGGAAGAGTGTCGACACACTCGAGCCGGCTGGGCAGATACCAATCCGTCATGCCTAGGCCGTCGAGATGCCGACGAAGTTCGTCCAGAGTGACCGGAGGTGTCCCGGTGGGAACGACGACCGCACAGGCCAGCTCACCTCCCTGCCCGTCCGGATAGCCGACCAGCGCCACGTCCCGAACGCCGGAATGTCGCAGCAACTCAGATTCGACGTCGGCCACCGGAATCATGAATACCCCGCCAATCCTGTCGCCGACGCGGCCCATCAGCCGAATCCCTCCGCGCCCATCGGGCACCGCCAAGTCGCCTGTGGCATACCAGCCGTCGTCATGCTCGGCGATGACCACCACAGTGCCGGTGTCACGTCCCACTGTCGCTACACATACGCCCCCGCTTCGCACGAATAGTTCACCGGGTCGCTCGCGGCTGATCTCGCCGTCGGATCGCAGGTCCAGTTCCACTGACAGCACCGGTCTACCATCGCTGTGGGCGGCCCAGTCCGGCGGGTCGTGGCTCCGGGTCATCGTCGCCACACCGGTCTCTGTCATCGCCCAAGTGGTCTGCAGCGGTAGGCCGAACGTCTCCGCGACTGCTGCGGCCAGTGGTGCCGGGATAGTCGTGGCGCCGGTGGCGACCGTGCGCAGGGCCGGAAGAACTTGCGAACCGGGCCGGTCCCCGAGCGTTGTGATCAAGTCATTGACGAAGATTGGTGCGACTATCGCCAGTCGCGTGGTGCCGCTCTCGGCCATCACCTCCAGCCCCCGTGGCCCCGACCAGGAGTCGAGCAGGACGATCGAGGCGCCGGTCTGCAAGGCTGATCTGGCCGACATCTGCGCCGCCATGTGCATCAGGGCGTGCGGGCTGAACAACACGTCCGAGGACTGGATGTCCATGATCTCGCAGACGGCGACGGTGGTTGTGGACAGCGTGTTTTCGGTGTGCAGCGCGGCTTTGGGCTCTCCTGTGGTTCCCGAAGTGAAAAACACTGCCGAAACAGCGTCGGGATCCTCCCTGACATCGTCCAGCGCCACGGGGTGGCGCTGCTCCCACAGAGTCTCTTCGAAGAACGAGGTGAATTCGATATCCCCCTTCGTGGCCCGCCCGAGGACAACCCGGTGACGCAACCTCGGCAGTCGGGAAGCCATCTCCCGCAACGCTTCGGCGTGCTCGAAACCCGCCCACCGGTCCACGGTGATGCAGACGCTGGCTTCCAGCCGGTGGAGCATTCGCTCCATCTCACGGGGTCGGATCGTGGTCATACAGGGCGCTTGCACCGCACCCAGCCGTGCGATGGCCTGGAACAGCACCAGCGCCTGCCACCAGTTCGGCAGCTGGATCGCAACCACGTGGCCGCGCCGCACGCCCAGTTCGTACAGTGCGCCCGCAAAGCGCTCGACGAGATGTGCATAAGCGTGATAGCTGAGCTTTACCGGCGCATCGGAGGCACGAAATGCGCTGACTGCCAAGCGCTTCGGTGTTTGGTCGCGCCATCGGCGCAGATCACTGATCGACCCGTAATCACGCCACACCCCAGCGTTGCGGTACTGGCGCACCGTCGAGTCCAAGGGGCGAATCGTAAAAGGCGACATATCTTCTCCTGATGGGATCGCTTAATGGTGTGACCGACGATTGTCGCGATACTCAATTGGTTCAATGGCTGACTCGCCACCCGATGTCCGAACTGGCTCAGTGGAACTCGGCTATCCGGGAGTGGTGCAGTGCCCTTTGGCCAATGGTTCACGCACGCCAGACCACGAACATCGCACCCACGAGCAGCGAAGTGGTGATCCGGTAGTGGGCGCTGATCCCCAGCCCCAAGCAGCAGGCGGAAGATTGCAAGCTGCCTGCACAGACAGAATCCAAGAAGCTCCAGCGCATTGCCCATGAGTTCTTCCTCAAAGAACTCCTCATGAGGGATCTCGGGCAACGTGACTGAAGGATCGGTGATCTTGGGGGTTTCTGTGATCAACATGATTCAACGCTAACGGCGGTAACGCGCACATAATGGGCCATTCGGCCGCGACATGGATGGGCCAGTTGACGGACTGGTCAGGACAACAGCTCGATCAAGGCTGCCAATGCCGCTGACCATGCACTTGGGGAGGGAGAGGCATAGCCAATTACGAAACCTTCACGTGCGGTGCCGATTTCGGAATGACGGTAGTAGTCGAGAAGCTCCACCCCCAACCGCCGCCACGGACGCTGTCGAACCAGCGCATTCTCGTCGCCACTGGGAAACTCGAGCACCACATGCAGACCTGCGGCCGTCCCTCTCACCGTCGTTGTCGGCGATGACTGGGTGACCGCGGCGACAAGTTCGTCGCGTCGGCGTCGATACTTGGCGCGCATGGTGCGAATGTGTCTGTCATACGAGCCTGACGTGATGAATTCGGCCATGGCCAACTGTTCGACGAAGCCGCATGTCGCTTCGGTTTCGCCCTTCTGCCGCACCACCGCCTCGACGAGTGGTTCTGGCAACACCAACCAGCCGAGACGAAGGCCCGGCGCCAGTGACTTGCTAGCCGTCCCCATGTAGATGACATGCTCGGGACCGCCGCCGTGCAGCGCACCGACGGGGTTTGTGTCGTAGCGGAATTCCCCGTCGTAGTCGTCTTCAATGATCACGCTATTGGTTCGTCGGGCCCAATCGATGACCGCTACGCGGCGGTCGGGATGCAAGGACCCGCCGAGGGGGAACTGGTGCGCAGGTGTGAGCAAGACGCCACCCACCTCTGTCATGTCGTCAAGAGCCCCGATTTCAGCGCCATGGGCGTCCACTGCCACTGGCGGACAACGTAATCCCGCTCTCGTCAGCGACTCCCGCTGTGAGGGCAGGCCGAACTCCTCGACGGCAACGGCGGCAACCTTGGCGTCCGCCAGCGCACCGGCGATGAGACTCAGGCCTTCGGCGGCTCCGCTGGTCACCACGATGTTGCACGGTCGAGCCTGAACTCCGCGCGTGCGAGCGAGATATTGGGCAAGGGCGCGGCGGAGCTCGGGCCGGCCATGCGGGTCGGCGTAGCCGAACGCCTCGAATGGTGCCGATGTCAACGCGCGCTTGACCGCCCGACTCCACTCAGCGCGTGGAAAGGACGACAGGTCCGGATGGCCGGGCCGTAAGTCGTGGTCTAGCCTACGGTGTGCGGGTCCGCTTGGTGGTGCTGCCGACGCCCCGACGAATTCGGCCGCACGTAACGAAACGAAAGTGCTCGAGCCATGTTGTGATGTCAACCAACCCTCGGCGATGAGTTCAGCGTACGCGCGCGCGACGGTGTTTCTCGCGATTCCGAGATCGGCAGCCAGTGCGCGGCTTGAAGGCAACCGAGTGCCCGGTAGCAGTCGCCCGGAACGTATCGCGCTACGAATAGCTTCCATGACACCGTCGCGTACCCTGCCGCGGGGGCGATCCAGGTGGATGTCCAGTCCGGCGACCGAACTTTGTGTTCGCCGTGTTGAGTGCCCCCCAGAGCTCATGGTCGCCGCCTTGGATGAAGCGATACTGAGAAATCACGGCCGCGGCCGTGCGTACCGAATTGCACTACGAGGCAGCATGGTAGTTGCTGATGTCGAGATGCCGCTTGGGTTACCCGGATCATTCTGCGTCCGATAGGTAGTACTGCCAATCCACCCGGCGGCAGGGTCGGTGCACCACAGCGGCAGCATGCGAAGCCCCCTGCGCCTCTTGCACTTATCACGGCCAGGAAGCCACGCACCGAGGTTGGCATTGCGCTGCCCTGCGGCGGCCCGGGGCTCGTCAACAGAGTGATCGGTCGCTACTGTCCCCACGTTGTCACGCCTCCACCGACGTGACGAGCCGCCTACACGTTCGTGCTCCCGGATGGCGCTTGTCGCAAGGTGATCACCGGGACCACTAGCGCCGCGGGGTGTCGTTGCCGCAGCCGGCGTGGCCAACACTAGTGACACGGCGATCAGCACGATCGCAGTCGTTGTGACAATCACGCGATCGGCAATCGTCAATTCAACCCGGCATGAGGCACCCCGTCCCAGTCGACGCCTCGCTGTGAAGCGACCCACATGTTTCATTGCGATGGTCATTGCGATGTCGCCGATGCCTTTTCGTGGTCAGCTCGGCCAAGGCGCGCCGAGCATGCGCTCGACGGTGGTGATGCGCCGATAGCCGGGGATGAAGTGCTCAACGACGTCGGAGTTGACCGTTCCGTTGGTCGTCTCAGGGCGGTTTTTGAACCCGTCGAAGTAGGCCCGGAGAAATTCGTTCTTGAAATCACCCCTCGGGTGGACAGCGAGGATTTCATTCACCTCGTCGGCGTTGAGATCGTCAAGGCCCAAACCGAGCACGTCGGTCATCACACCCCAATGGATGGCGGCGATCTCCGGGCCCATTCGCCCCGGAATGCCTGGTGTTGTGTGCAGCGCGATAGCCGTCCACACGGTTTCGGCGGCCGCGGGCGGAAAACCGCGTTCGAGCAAGAACTTGCGCCCGTGATCTGCACCGTCGACCTCAAAACGCTGTTCGGCAACGGAAAAAGGCCGCACCAGACCGGTGTCGTGGAACATTGCGGCCAGGTAGAGCAATTCGGGATTTGGCTCCACCCCGAGCCGTTCAGCGTGGATCTGGGCGAAGAAGAAAACTCGGCGGGAGTGGTGGTAGAGCAGCGGACTGATCGTCTCCTGGACCAGACGAGTGGATTCTGCGATCGCCGCGGTCTCGGGGACCTCAACGCCCGCAATGATTTCTGACATGGCTTCTCGCTTTCTGCTTGCGTGGTTGGCCTGTGTCTGACAACCATGCTGGCGGCCACCATGGGTTCCGCGCCGCCTTCCTCCGGCCAGGAATCCCTTAAATGCGGACGGGGGAAGCCCCTGCGAGCTTGATCGCACAAACTTCGTGCCGACCAACGAAAGACGTGTTGGCGCTGAGTCGCGGGCGAGCGATCGGCACAATGGTCCATCACGGGTCATCTCCATTCGGAGGCATTCCGTACTCATTCGAGGAAGTGCATCATGACGGACAAGCTCAACATCGTTCTCGTGCACGGTGCGTTCGCCGACGGTTCGCACTGGCGGCACATAATTCCGGGGCTGTGCGAAGCGGGTCATCGAGTGATGGCAGTGCAGAATCCGCTCACGTCGCTGTCCGACGACATCGCGAACACCCGAAAATTGGCGGAATGGATGGGAGGTCCCACCCTGCTGGTCGGCCACTCCTACGGTGGCGCGGTGATCACCGGCGCAGGTCGAGCACCCAACGTGGTAGGACTGGTCTACCTCGCTGCCTTCGCACCTGCGCAGGGCGAAAGCTTGACCAGCATTCTTTCCGGTAGCGACCCCGCGCCTGGCTCAGCGAGTATCAGCGCGGCCTTCGACGACGAATTCCTGTGGCACCGCCAAGACACGTTTCATGACGCCTTCTGCCACGACCTCGACGACACGGAGTCGCTGATCATGGCAACAACCCAGAGGCCGCTCGCACGTCGGTGCTTTCGGGATCTCACCCGGGAGCCGGCGTGGAACACCAAACCAAGCTGGTACCAGGTCTCGACCCAAGACCGAATGATCCCACCGCAGACTCAGCGGATGATGGCTGAGCGTATTCACGCCCGCGAAACCATCGAGCTCGACACTAGTCACGCCTCATTCGCCACCAGGCCCGTCCAGGTACTCGAGCTGATCCTCAACGCCGCCGCCGTCTGATCCGGCACCTATCGTGCCCAATCCAACCCCGCTGACACATCGAAACACATTGCTTGGCACCAGCACTCACGCCTGAGAATGCTTCGACACAGGCAGTCTGCTGCTCAACGAGACCATGCAGGTTGGAAGAAATTACCATTGGAGTACCGCGATACTATCTTCCTGGCATGGCTTTTCATCTTTCGCAGGCCTGGTGGAGCCGCTGACGGCTCCGGCTCCCGCCACTGCCGAAGTTCCAGGTGGCCGGAGGCATGGATGGGCGCCAGCGGTGGCGCTACTGGGATCCCAACCCGCAATTGTGGCTAGTGCGACGTCGCGGCCGACGGACGTGACGACCATGCCTTGCCCACACAATTCGGAGAACTCGAATGACTGCTGACCCGAAAGCGATCAACACGGATCAGATGCCGCGCCGCGGACCCGACAATGTGTGGCATTACCGGCGGCGAGAGCGGGCCGAACCGCATGCCGACCGAGTCTTTGTAGACAAGATGCTGTCCAGGGCCGGAATATTCCACAGGCTCGAGCCCAGCGCCGTACCCGCGCTGACAACGCAACTGGAGCCCGTCGATTTCCCATGCGGGCACACGGTATTCGCGGAAGGAGACCCAGGCGATCGCCTGTTCATCATCATCTCGGGGAAGGTCAAGATCAGCCGCCGGTCCCCGAACGGCCGCGAGAATATGCTCGCCATCATGGGACCGTCCGACATGTTCGGCGAACTGTCCATCTTCGACCCGGGCCCGCGCACATCGAGCGCCACCACCATCACCGAGGTGCGGGCGGCGTCGATGGACCGCGATGCGCTGCGCGCGTGGATCGCCGAGCGCCCCGAGATCGCCGAGCAGTTGCTGCGAGTCCTGGCCCGCCGACTGCGTCGCACCAACAACTATCTCGCCGACATGATCTTCACCGACGTGCCCGGCCGGGTCGCCAAGCAACTGCTGCAATTGGCGCAG
The DNA here is from genome assembly GCF_001667505.1 of Mycobacterium sp. ACS1612. Classification (GTDB taxonomy): domain Bacteria; phylum Actinomycetota; class Actinomycetes; order Mycobacteriales; family Mycobacteriaceae; genus Mycobacterium. The sequence goes on along the minus strand of NZ_LZHZ01000071.1, from coordinate 46,830 downwards.
CGCTTCGGTACGCAAGAAAGCGGGGCGGTACGCGTGACGCATGATCTGACGCAGGAAGAGATCGCGCAGATGGTCGGCGCGTCACGCGAGTCGGTCAACAAAGCTCTCGCCGATTTCGCCCACCGCGGTTGGATTCGCTTGGAGGTCGAGAGCGTCGTGATCTTCGATTGCGATTGCCTGGCGACGCAGGCGCGCTAGCCGACTCCCCGGCTGAGCCAGCTGACCTCGGCGCCGTCGCCGCCATCGCGGTAAGGCTCCAGCGCCTCGTCCCACGCGGTGCCGAGCACCGAATCGAGTTCGGCGGCCAACACGTCGGCGCCGGAGGCCATCAACGCGCGCAACCGCATCTCGCCGACCATCACGTCGCCGTTGGCACTCATCGGACCGCTCCACAACCCCAGCTGCGGGGTGTGGCACCAGCGGTGCCCGTCGACGCCGGCGCTCGGGTCCTCGGTCACCTCGAACCGCAGCACCGACCACGACCGCAGCGCGTTGGCCAACTGCGCGCCCGTGCCGACCGGCCCGATCCAGTTCGTGACCGCACGTAACTGCCCCGGCATCGCCGGTTGCGGGGTCCACTTGAGATTCGCCCTTGCCTGAAGGGTCGACGAAAGCGCCCACTCGACATGCGGGCATACCGCCGCGGGTGAGGCATGGATGTACACCACACCTGTCGCCGCGTCGGCGAATTGGTTCGCTGCACGCATCAGCTGCTCCTTCGGTTCCGCGAGGGACGTCTTCCCCAACGACCTGGCAGAACCGAATGACTTAGAGCTAACGCTGTGTCGTGCGTGTCTATTGTGCCTTGTGAGGCATGTGTTGCGCTAGTCTGCGCGAAATTCTCTCAGGACTTCGTCAGAGATCGCTGGCCACAGCGGGTATGTCCAGTCGCCGAATTTGCGGTCGGTCAGCACCACGAGCGCAACATCGGCCTGAGGATCCACCCACAAGAACGTGCCTGACTGGCCAAAATGCCCGTACGTGCGCCCCGAATTGGACGATCCGGTCCAATGTGGCGACTTGCCGTCTCTGATCTCGAAGCCCAGCCCCCAGTCGTTGGGCCGTTGCGACCCGAAGCCCGGCAGCACGCCGGCCAAGCCCGCAAATTGCACCTCGGTGGCCTCGGTGTGCATCTGCGGTGACACTGTCGCCGGGCGCAGCAGGTCGGCCGCGAACGCCGCCAGGTCGGCAATCGTCGACGTAGCCCCGTAGCCGGCCGCCTGGGCGCCTCCCTCCAGCACGGAGTCGGTCATGCCGAGCGGTTGGAACACCGCCTCGGTCAGGTACTGGCCGAACTCGATGCCCGACGCCTGCTCGATGGTCTCGGCGAGCACCTGGAAGCCGTAGTTGGAGTACACCCGGCGCTGGCCCGGCTTGGCGATCAGCTCCGCCGAGGTCATCGCATACCCCGCAGCGTGGGCGAGCAGGTGCCGCACCGTCGAGCCCGCAGGCCCGGCTTCGTCGTCGAGTTCGACCACCCCCTCTTCGAGGGCGACCTGTGCGGCGCGGGCTACGAGCGGTTTGGTCACCGACGCCAGCGCGAATCGTCGTCCCGTGTCGCCGTGCTGTGCTGCCACGCCGGAGGGGGTGACGACGGCAGCGGCGGCGGTTTCGACGGGCCAGTCGGCTATCGCATCGAGGGCGCTCATCGACGCGAGCCTATGACACGAGGTTGTGCTCGTACGCGTAGGCGGTCGCCGCTGACCGTGAAGACAGCCCGAGTTTGGTGAAGATGTGGTTGAGGTGACTGGCGACGGTCTTCTCGCTGATGCAGAGCTCGGCGGCGACCACACGGTTGGTCTTTCCGCGGGCGACGAGTGTCAACACCTCCGCCTCGCGAGTGGTCAGACCTGGTGCCAGTTGGCGTTCTGGGACTACGTCCCCTCCGAGCGCCGCAAGCGTCGACCGCGCTGCGCGCCGTTCCATCGCGGCGGTGTCGAGGTCTGCCAGCGCGTCGCACGCGTCGGCGATTAGCAGGCGGGTGCGCGCCTCCTCATGGGGGATGCGCATCTCGATCCAATCACTGGCGGCGCGGCGCAGCGCACCCAGTGCCGTGGTCACATCTGATGCCGCGAGGAGAACGGCACCGGTCGCCAGTGCGGCGTGCGCCCGCAAGAGCGACGAGCCGAGTTCGGTTGCGAGCAAGGTCAATTCGTCGGCCGCCGCCCTAGCGCCTTCGACGTCCTCGGCTGCGATCAGGATCTCAGCGGCCGCACACAGGACGCGGGCACGGTCGATGGGTTGGTCCGCCTCGGCGAGCCGTCGTCGCAATTGCGCGGCGGCGACGTCGCTGCGGCCTTGCGCGAGTCGCAGCAACGCCATGCCTGGCTGTGGTTGGCATCCGAGCGCGTTGGCGCGCTCATATGCCTGCTCGGCCATCGCGAATTCGCCACGCAGCCGGTGCAATTCGCCCTCGACATAGTGGGCACCCCCGAGCGTCAGAGGGTTGATCGGCTCGGCGAGCCGGGCACACGCCTCCTGCGCGGCGGTGACGGCGTCGGACCAGTAACCGTGCAGCATCAGCAGCTCGGCGCGATGCAGCAGGCAGTGCCCCCGGTAAAGGACGAGCCCGCCCTGAGCCGCACACCACCGTGTGAACGAGTCCGTCCACTGCTCGCAGCGGCGAAGGTCGAACAGCTCGTAGCAGGCGTCGATCACTGTGCAGTACGCGTCGCCTACGGCCATCGGCGGGATTTCGCAGGCCTCAACCGACACCATGGCCTCGTCGAGAAGCGCCAGGCCTCCGGCGATCTCTCCGAGGTAGATCAGACACCTGCCCGCGCCCATACGAGCGAGTGTGAGCAGTTCTCGGTCGCGGAATCGCTCGCCTGTCTTAGCTGCCCGCCCGAACGCGGCGTTGGCCGCCGCGATGTCGCCGTCGGCGAAGATCCGGCACATACCCGCCGCGTGTTCAAGAAAACCGCGCTCGACGCAGTCGAGATTGGCCTCGTCCAGCAGACGTTGTGACCGGTCGACCCACCCACAGCTGCGGGCGATATCACCTTTGAAGGCGAGGGCTTGGGCCAGCCGCACCCCAAGGTGGACCGCTCGGGCCATGTCGCTTGTCTCGAGGCAGCGGTGATGTCCCCGGCCCCAGAGCTCGAAGCTCACGTCGTCGCGCCCGGTCATATATGCGGCGGTCGCCAGTCGGTCGAGATCGTCGACGTCGAGTCCTTGCTCGACATCGAGCGTGGCAAGTCGCCGGTATTCCTCGTCCCATGCCATGCCGCGGCTCTGGCCAGGCCCACCCACCCCTCCAGTGTGGTGGACGCACCAGCCGCCGGGAGCGTTAACCGAAGAACGTGGCGGCAGCGTCGGGGTCGGCGCCCAGGAACATCCACATCTCAGCGATCCGACCGCCGACGAATCGGTAGACGAACGCGTTGTCCGACTCGAGTGTCTTGCCGCGGCGGCCGAGCACAGCATGCTCCCACTCGGCTGCCCAGCCGTCGAGGCCGACGCAGAACTGTTGCTCGAGCTTGACGTCCCCGCCGGTCGCGTCGAAGACCGGGCGGATCGCGCCGAGGATGCCCGCCACGCCGAGATGGTCGCCAGCGGTGGCGAACGGTCCGCGAAGGTGGTACTTGAAGTCGGCGGTGAACAACGACGCAAGCGTCTCGCGGTCCTCCGCCACGATGGCCTCCGTCATCCGATTCACTGTTGTCACGTTGGGGTGCTCGCTCATCGGTTCCTCCCTCTGCTCAAGCGGTTTCGATCCGTACGGTACGAGGTCTGCCTGACACACACATCGGGCAAACCATGGAAACCGCAAGGCACGCATCGGCAATTCTGTGGATTTGGCAGCGCGCTCCAAATCGGATATTCGCTCGATGTGCCGCTGCGGCACTCTGCCTAGCGTCGGACTTACGAATAAGGGAGTTGACATGACGAGCATCCAGAGCCCAACCGTGACCGACATCAGCGCAGCCGAGCATCTCAGTGCGGCACTCGCCGAGATGTTCCGTACCGCCGAGGTGGGAGACCTCCTGACCGACGACGTATTTCTTGATGGGAACCCGCCGCTGTGGCGGTTCCAGCTGCAAGGCATCGAGGCCTTCGCCGAGTGGTACAACAGCTACGCGCCCAACGGCATGGACGACGTCACCGTAGTCCGCACTGTGCCCACCGCGACCGGATTTGTCGCCGAGCTCACGGAGCGAGTGCACGACGGCGAGAGGGAGATCACCGGCCGCAAGATGATCCTCTGTACGGTCAGCGACGGCCGGATCTCCGAGCTGACCGTCTACTGCAGCGGCGACTGGGACGAGGAACTGCGGGGCCGCCACGCCGCCGAAGCGCCGATGCTGCGCCCGTGACCCGTCACTTGCGTGCGACGTAGTAGAAGTTGACCGGGTCCGTCTCGATCTCGTTGACCGCGACGTTGTCGAATCCGGCGTCGGCCAACATCGACGTGGCCAGCTGACGCCCCCAACACGTGCCCAACCCGGCCCCGTCCAGACCCAGCGACACACTCATGCAGTGCATGGTCGACACGGTGTACATGTAGGTCCTCATCGGCACCCCGATGTTCTCCTCGAGCCGGCTCGACGCCTTGATGTCGACCATCAGCAGCACCCCACCCGGCCGCAGCGCCCGGTAGATGTTGGCCAACACCTGCGCAGGCTGCGCCTGATCGTGGATGGCGTCGAAAACCGTTATGGCGTCGTAGGCTTCGGCCACATCGAGGTTGGCGACGTCGGCTTGCACGAACGTCGCGTTGGACAGTCCGCGGGCCTTGGCCTCGGCGGTCGCGACCGACAGCCCTTCCTCGGAGAAGTCGATGCCGGTGAACCGGCTGGCCGGAAACGCCGCGGCCATCACGTTGATGGCGTGGCCACTACCGCAACCGATATCGGCGACATCGGCACCCTCGCGCAGGCGTTCTGGCAGCCCCTCGGCCATCGGCAGGATGGCGTCGACGAGGGCGGCGTCGAACACCTCGCCGCTCTGCTCGGCCATCACCTTGTGGAACCGCGGATACTCGCTGTAGGACAACCCGCCGCCGGTGTGGAAGCGGTCGATGACTTTCTGTTCCACCTCGCCGAGCATCGAGACGAACTGCGCGACGCGGGACAGGTTGTCGGGTCCTGCGGCGCGCGTCAGCACGGCGGCGCGGTGACGCGGCAGCGAATACGTCTGCGCCACGGGGTCGTAGTCGACGACGCGGCAGGTGGCCACCCCGCCAAGCCACTCCCGCACATAGCGTTCGTTGAGGCCGGCGGCGTCGGCGATCTGCGCGCTGGTGGCGGGCGGTAGTTCGGCGAGCGTGTCGAACAGTTTGGTCTGGTGACCGATCGACAGCAGGATCGCCAGACTGGCGCTGTCGATCGCGCCGACCATGCGTTCGGCGAATTCCTCGGTGGTCTCTGGGGCAGTTGCGTCTGCGTGTGTATATGTGCTCATCTCAATCCTGTTAACGGCGTAGGCGGTCAAATGAGTTCAATGGAGCGTTTCGCCAGGCCCATCCAATAGCCGTCGATGACTTGTCTCGGCGTCTGGCCAGGATCGCTCGACGCGCCGAGCGCGACGAACAACGGCGAGAAGTGCTCGATGGTCGGATGGGCGTACGGCATTCCGGGCGCCCGGTGCCGGAAATCGATCAGCGCGTCGAGGTCGCCCGCGGCGAAGCGCTCGCTGGCCCATGCGTCGAACTCGGTCGACCAGCCCGGCGGGACGGCGCGGGGTGACGGGTCGTCCAGGAAGGGCAGGCCGTGGGTGGTGAACCCGGAGCCGATGATCAGCACGCCTTCGTCGCGCAGCGGTCGCAGCCGTTCACCCAGGTGCAACAGGCGTTGGGGGTCGAGCGTCGGCATCGAGACCTGCAGCACCGGGATCGTGGCGTCGGGATACATGACGGTCAGTGGCACGTAGGCGCCATGGTCGAGCCTGCGATCGCTGTCGTGGGCGACGGGCTCGTCGTCGGGCATCAGCGCCTCGACGCGCGCGGCGAGGTCGGGCGCACCGGGCGCGTCGTAGGTGACGTCGTAGTAGTGCTGTGGGAAACCCCAGAAGTCGTACGTCAACGGGGTCTCGGTGGTGGTCGACCCGATGGTGAGCGGCGCCGCTTCCCAGTGCGCCGAGACGACGAGGATCGCCGACGGCGTCGGCAACCGCGCCGCCCATTGCTCGAGCTGTGCGACCCACAATTCGTCGTCGACGAGCGGTGGCGCGCCGTGGGACAGATACATAGATGTCACACACTCAGCTTGGCACTGTTGGCATTAGGTTGTACGCATGACTCAGACGGTGCGCGGCGTGATCTCACGTAAGAAGGGCGATCCGGTCGAGTTGGCGGATGTGGTCATCCCCGACCCGGGTCCAGGTGATGTGGTAGTCGACATCCTCGCCTGCGGGGTGTGCCATACCGACCTGACGTATCGCGAGGGCGGCATCAACGACGACTTCCCGTTCCTGCTCGGACACGAGGCGGCCGGGACCGTCGAGGCGGTCGGCGAAGGCGTGACCCATGTCGAACCAGGCGATTTCGTGATCCTGAACTGGCGTGCGGTGTGCGGCGAATGCCGGGCTTGCAAACGCGGCAGGCCGTGGTACTGCTTCAACACCTTCAACGCCAGCAAACCGATGACCCTGACCGACGGCACCGAACTCACCCCCGCGTTGGGGATCGGCGCGTTCGCCGACAAGACGCTGGTGCACGAGTTGCAGTGCACCAAGGTCGACCCCGAAGCCGATCCGGCGGTTGCCGGTCTGCTCGGCTGTGGGGTGATGGCCGGTCTCGGCGCGGCGGTCAACACCGGTGCGGTCGGGCGAGACGACACCGTCGCGGTGATCGGTTGCGGCGGTGTGGGTGACGCGGCGATCGCGGGTGCGGCGCTGGTCGGCGCCAAGCGGATCATCGCCGTGGACACCGACAACAAGAAGCTGGACTGGGCGCGCGGCTTCGGCGCGACGCACACCATCAATGCGCGTGACCTCGATCCGGTCGCCACCATCCAGGACCTGACCGACGGCAACGGCGCCGATGTGGTGATCGACGCGGTGGGCCGCCCCGAAACCTGGAAACAGGCGTTCTACGCCCGCGATCTGGCGGGAACCGTTGTGCTGGTGGGTGTTCCGACACCGGACATGACTTTGGAGATGCCGTTGATCGACTTCTTCTCCCGCGGCGGATCGCTGAAGTCGTCGTGGTACGGCGACTGCCTACCCGAACGGGACTTCCCCACCCTGATTTCGCTGTACCTGCAGGGCAGGCTGCCGTTGGAGAAGTTCGTCTCTGAGCGCATCGGCATCGACGGTGTCGAAGACGCGTTCCACAAGATGCACGCAGGCGAGGTGCTGCGCAGCGTGGTGGTGATGAAGTGAACGGCGGACCCATCGGACGCGTAGTCACGCACGGCACATTCGAACTCGACGGCGGCAGTTGGGAAGTCGACAACAACATCTGGCTGGTCGGCGACGACGACGAGGTGGTGGTGTTCGACGCCGCCCATGACGCGGGCCCGATCGTGGCGGCCGTCGGCGGCAGGCATGTGGTGGCAGTGGTGTGTACCCACGGCCACAACGACCATGTCACGGTCGCGCCCCAACTCGGCGACGCGCTCGACGCCCCGGTGCTGCTGCATCCGGCCGACGATGTGCTGTGGCGAATGACGCACCCCGACAAGAACTTCCGCACCGTCGCCGACGGCGAGACGCTGCGCGTCGCCGGCCACGAACTGCGCGCCATCCACACCCCCGGGCACTCACCGGGTTCGGTCTGCTGGCATGCGCCCGAACTGAACGCGGTGTTCTCTGGCGATACGCTGTTCCAAGGCGGCCCCGGTGCGACGGGCCGGTCCTACTCCGACTTCCCGACCATTCTGTCGTCGATCTCGGAGAAGCTCGGCAAGCTACCCGGCGACACCGTCGTCTACACCGGGCACGGCGACTCGACCACCATCGGCGACGAAATCGTGCACTACGACGAATGGGTGGCCCGCGGCCACTAACACTTGAGGTTCATGACGGCTGCGCTGACGATGTCAAGGGCTGCCGTGGTCGACATTCCCAGGTCGTTCGTCACCATGACGACGGCCTGCGGTGACGGGACGCCCTGCCTGGCGACGGCGCACACCCGTTGGCCTTCGGCGAGCAATTGTTCGGCGCTGTAGGTCGGGTATACGTCGCGCAGTTTGAGGTATTGGTCCTCGTCCGCTGCGGCGGGTGCGGCGCTTGCGATCGCCAGGGCCGCCAGCACCGCTGCACCTGCTGGCGCTCCGATGATTCGACGCTGAACCATGGTCGCTGATAGTACTGCCGGCAATCTACCTACAACAGACGATTCGCCGCGGAACCTGCGGTTCAGAGCCAAACGGTCGAGTTCCGGCGAACCTTTTTCGTTTGGTGGATAGCCGTCAGGAGTCGAGGACGCGGCGCTTCTCGGCTTCGAATTCGTCCTGCGTCAACGCGCCCGAGTCGCGCAGCGCGGCGAGTTGCCGAAGTCGCTCGAGGCGCATCCCCTGATCGTTGGGCGCATAGCTCGATGCGGACCCCGCGCCGCCCGCCCATGTCGGCTCATCGAGACGCACCTCCGGTGTCAGCGGTCGCGCCGCCTTCGCCGAACGGGCCGACCAGATCAGCGACGCGGCCAGTTCGACGATGCCAAGGGCGAGTAGCCCGCCGAACACCCACGTGAGCCAGCCGTATGCGGTGCCGTGCCCGAACGCCAGCTGCGGATTGATGTACCCGTTGACGTTCCCGTCGGTGACGACGTCGTAGATGCCCTCCTGTGCGACCTGCAGCAGCCACACCCGGACACGTGTCTCGCTGTTGACTGTCGTTGTGCCACCGATACTTTCGGTGACCTGCGGCTTCGCGATACCCTGCGGCGGGGTGATCGAGAACTTCAGGTCCGGGATCGGAAACCCACTCGAGGGGCTGCCCGTCACCTGGGTGTGGAAGCTGACCGTCACTTCGCCGGCGGGCAGTTGCAGACTGGTCGATCCCGGGACAGGCACTTCCCCGTACGCGTCGTAGTCGTCGAGCACGAACGCGTTGAGGATCAGCGCGGCGATCAGGCCGACGCCGCCGATGACCAAGGTGAGTACGGCGGAGAAGATCGCGATCCGCGGTCCGGTCCGGTTGGCCATTCGCGAAGTCTGTCACGGCGCGGTTTGCGCTGCCGCACCAATCAGCCACGTGATCAATCCCGTGCGCAGACCGGCGTCGAGCGGCTTCGTCGGTCCGCGCGGCCTCCTGGATTCGGTATCCGGCGTAGGCGCTGGAAGGCTACCGTTTAAAGGTGCCCGAATCCAGCATCGTCGTGCGGCCCGAGCCGATGGACAGCGGCTCGTATACCGCCAGTTCGCGGCTGCAGGCGGCCGGATTGTCGGGAGCGATAAAGCTTTTCGAGCGGGCCGCCGGCGCCGTCCCGCTTCCGAAGGCGCCGCAACCCGTGGTCATCGCCGACTACGGCGCGTCCACCGGGCACAACTCGCTGCTGCCGATCTGCGCGGCAATCGCGGTGCTGCGCAAGCGGACCCGGCCGGAGCATTCGATCCTGGTGGCACATACCGATGTGTCCGACAACGACTTCACGGTCATGTTCGAGACGCTGGAGCACGACCCCGACTCGTATCTGAAGAAGGACCCGGCCACCTTCGCCTCGGCGATCGGTCGCTCGTTCTACACCCAGATCCTGCCGTCGAACAGCGTGAACCTGGGCTGGTCGTCGTGGGCCATCCAGTGGCTGGGTCGGGTGCCCGCTCCGGTACCCGACCACCTGCAAGTGGCCTACAGCAGCGACGAGGGCGTCAAGGCCGCCTACGCCAAACAGGCCGCGTTCGACTGGCACGAGTTCGTCGCGTTTCGTGGGCGCGAGTTGTGCCCCGGCGGCCGTGTGGTGGTGCTGACCACGGCCATCGGCGAGGACGGCGAATTCGGCCACCGTCCCCTGCTCGACGCCGTGCTCGCTGAACTGGCCGATCTGGTGGCGCAGGGTGTCGTCACCGAGGACGAGGTGCACCGGATGTGCATTCCGCTGGTCTCGCGTCGCGCCGGTGATTTCCTGTCTCCGTTCGCGCCGAAGGGCCGTTTCGAGCGCGTCGAGGTCGAGCACCTCGAGGTGTTCAACGCCGAGGATCGGTTCTGGACGCAGCACCAAGTCGACCACGACGCAACCGCTTTCGGTGTGCAGTGGGCGGCGTTCGCCCGCGCGTCGGTGTTTCCGACACTCGCCTCCGCCCTCGACGGCGCTCGCCTCGACACCCGACGTTCGGACTTCATGGACCGGTTGCAGGCGGGTGTCGCCGCGCGGCTGGCAGCCGCGCCGGAAGAGATGCAGATCCCGCTGGCCCAGATCGTGCTCTGGAAAAGGCCCAGAGCGCACTAACCCGCCATCCGGTCCCGGAACGTGCTGCGGTAGCTCTGCGGCGACACCCCGGTGAGCCTGCGGAACTGCTCACGGAAATTGGCCGGCGAGGTGAATCCGACGTCGCGGCCGATCTTTTCGACGCCGTATGTGGTGCTCTCCAGTAGCTGCTGCGCATGGCGGATACGCACGCCGGTGACCCATTGCATGGGTGTCTGGCCGGTCTCTGCCTGGAATCGGCGATTGAGGGTGCGGATGCTCATCGCGGCCCGGTCGGCGATATCGCGCAGCGACAGGTCGCGGTGCGCCTCATGCTCGATCCAGGCCAGCACGTCGTCGAGTTCGGTGCGCTCGGCAATGTTCTTGGCAGGGGCCGTGTTTCGCAGGATGAATTGCGACTGGCCGCCGCTGCGGTGCAGAGGTGCGACAGCAAGACGCGCGGCGTCGGCGGCCACCGCGGCTCCGTAGTCACCGGCGATCATGTGCAGGCACAGGTCCAGTCCCGCTGACGCGCCTGCCGACGTGAGCACTTGTCCCTCGTCGACGTAGAGCACGTCGGGGTCGAGTTCGACCGCGGGGAACATGCCGCGGAAGTAGTCGGCCGCGATCCAGTGGGTGGTGGCGCGTCTGCCGTCGAGCAGGCCGGCTTCGGCGAGGGTGAACGCGCCCGAACAGATCGACGCGACACGGGTGCCGTCGGCGTAGGCGCTCTTCAGCGCGACCAACACCTCGTCGGGGGTGGCGACGGTGACATCGTTGCGGCCGGGGACGACGATCGTGTCGGCCTCGGCCGCGGCGTCGAGGCCGAAGTCGGTGCCGATCCGCATCGGTCCGGCGCTGACCACCGGTTCGACGCCACACACCAGGACTCGGTAGCCGGGTTCGCCGGACGGCAGCGGGACTCGGCCGAAAGTTTCCACGGCGGTGCTCACGTCGAAGGCGATCGTGTCGGGCAGTGCCAGTACAGCGACGGTGTGCACAGACCGACGGTACCAGCCGCACTGGCAAAATAGTGGCGGTCGTGTGCTATGTGGCCAGCACTGCGTCGATCAGATGCGGTCCGGGTTCGGCGATCGCGGCGCTGAAATGTTCGGCGAGTTCCTCTGCGGTGGTGGCGCGCTTCGCGGGCACCCCGAAGCCCTCGGCGATCGCGACGAAGTCGAGGTTCGGATTAGAGAGATCGAGCAGCGAGCGCGCCTTCGGACCGCCCGCCGAGGCACCGACCCGCGCCAACTCGATCTGCAGGATGGCGTATGCGCGGTTGTCGAGGATGACGACGGTGATGTCGAGTTGTTCGCGGGCCATGGTCCACAGCGCTGAGATCGTGTACATCGCGCTGCCGTCGGACTGCAGAGCGACGACCGGGCGGTGCGGCGCGGCGATGGCGGCGCCGACGGCCACCGGCAGGCCCTGGCCGATGGCGCCTCCCGTGAGTGTGAGCACGTCATGCTTCGGTGCGGCGGCGGTGGCGTCGGGCAGCAACAGGCCGCTGGTGTTGGCCTCGTCGGAGATGATGGCATCCTCGGGCAGCAGTGCGGCGACGACCGCGGCCCAGTTGTCGGCTCGCAGCGGTCCGGTCGGTAGCTGGCCCGGACTGGCGGTGGAGTCCGGAAGCTCCTGGGCACCAAGCAGTTCGGCGACCGCGGCGAGTCGCCCTGCCCCGAGATTGTGCACCGTCGCGCCCGCAGGGACCAGGTCGCCAGGCAGGTTCGGATAGGCGAAGAACGTGACCGGCGACCGGGCCCCGACAAGAATCAGATGCCGTGCACCCTTGAGTTGTTCCTGTGCGAGTTCGGCGAAATAACCGAGTCGTGTGACGTTCGGCACACCACGGCCACGGGTTAGCCGGGCCGGAAAGGTCTCGATGAGCAACCGCGCCCCGGTGGTCGCGGAAATCCTTGCAGCAGCGTGTAATTCGTCCGGACCCGTGGCGGCGCCGCCGAGCAGCAGGACCGCCTTTTGGCCGGATGACTTCAGCAATTGGGCGATATCAGCGGCGGCGGCGAACTGGTCGTCCGTCTCGTCGGGCTTCCATCCATCAGATGGACCCAGCTTCACCATCACCCGGTAGACATGACCTTCCACCGTCCTGGCCGACACGGTCAGCTTCTCCGCGACTTCCCGAACGGTATACCCCTGTGAGAGAAGCCTCACGACCTCCCGCTCACGTGCAGTCAGTGGCGTGTCTCTTGCTGCAACGGGTTCCGCGTCCCCCCATGACAGGTCGGCGGGCAACACCAACGTGGCGATGCGTCCCAGACTGGCCGCGGCAACAGCCGCGTCGACGGTTCGCCCGATTTCGTTCGACGACGCGGGTCGGTGCACCGTGCCGGTCAGCCAATGGCCGAGCGCGTCGATGTCGGATTGCAATGGCGCGTCTAGCTTTTGGTGATAGGTGGCGTGGTCGCCCACCACGTTGACGATGGGGCTGTGGGCTCGCCTGGCGTTGTGCAGGTTGGCCAACCCGTTCGCCATCCCGGGCCCCAGGTGCAGCAGGGTGGCCGCGGGCTTGCCCGCGATGCGCGCGTAGCCGTCGGCCGCGCCCGCCGCCACCCCCTCGAACAGACACAACACGGCGCGCATCTGCGGTGCGGAATCCAACGCCGCGACGAAATGCATCTCCGACGTCCCGGGGTTGGCGAAACACACCTCGACTCCCCCAGCGGCCAGCCGGTCCACAACGATCTCCGCACCCGTAGTCACGTACCCATCCTGTCGAGTCATCGAGAAGCCATGCAATAAGACCGGCCCTTCACGGCGTTTTCACAGTGTCGTCGAAGAGAGGCTTGAGGTGACGGACGGAATCGCTGAGGTGCAGCGCGCCGCAGAATGGCGCACGTCGGCTGCCGGTCTGGATCTTCACCTCGAACGCCATGGGCGCAGAGTTCGAGACAGTGTGACGCACGCCATTCGCGACGCCATCCGCTCGGGGCGCCTCGTACCGGGCACCAGGCTGCCGTCGAGCCGCGCGCTGGCCACCGACCTCGGTGTCGGGCGGAACACGGTGGCCCGAGCGTACGCCGTCCTCGTCACCGAGGGCTGGTTGACCTCTCAGCACGGCTCGAGCACGCTGGTGTCCGAGCGAGCCGCCGACATAGTCGGGTCCGTCGCCACCCCGCCCCGGCGACGGTCGCCCCGCAGGCTCGACCACGATCTGCGACCCGGTCAGCCCGACCTGTCGTCGTTCCCCCGCGCTGAGTGGAGTCGGGCGGTCAAGCGTGCGTTGGACGTGGCACCTGTCGACGCGTTCGGCTACGCCGACCCTTTCGGCCGGTCCGAGTTGCGCCACGCCCTCGCCCAATACCTGGCTCGAGCGCGCGGCGTCAGAGCGCGACCGTGCACCATCGTCGTGTGCTCGGGAGCGGCTGAGGGGCTCCGTCTCGTCGCCGGTGCCATGGCAGAACGAGGGATCTCAACCGTGGCCGTCGAAGAGTTCGGGCTGCCGACCCAACGAGCGACGCTCAATCAAGCTGGGATCGACTGCCCGCCGTTGCCTGTCGACTCCGCTGGCGCTGACGTGAAGGCTCTCGATGACATGCCGGATGCGGGCGGTGTGCTGCTGACCCCGGCGCACCAGTTCCCGCTCGGCGTCACGTTGAGCCGCGAGCGCCGTGCCGCGGTGCTCGACTGGGCACGCGCTACCCGCGGGCTGATCATCGAAGATGATTACGACGGCGAATTTCGTTACGGCAGAGAGCCTGTCGGCGCATTGCAAGGCCTCGATCCCGACCATGTCATCTACATGGGGACGGTGAGCAAGTCGTTGGCGCCGGGACTTCGGCTCGGCTGGCTGGTGCTGCCCGAGCAACTCGTCGAACCGGTCGCCCGGCAGAAGGGCGAAACAGAGGAGAACTCCGGCTTTGTCGAGCAGTTGGCCATGGCCGAATTCATCGCGTCCGGTTCGTACGACAGACACCTTCGCACGATGCGTGCACAATACCGCCAACGCCGTGCGCAACTCATGGCTGCCATCGCCCAATCCCCTACGTGCACCGCGTCGGGAGCCGATGCGGGCCTACACGTCATATTGGAGGTCGCCAGTGGCGGCGAGAGCGGGTTGAGTCGTCGGTCCGGGTGGCGGCGGCTCGGCGTGAAAGGTCTTGATTGGTTCCGGCATCCGGACAGCTCCAGCGAACGTGACGGACTCGTCGTCGGATACGCGTCGCCCGCCCCGAGTGCATGGTCGTCCGCCCTCGGTGCGCTGACCGAACTGCTGCCCGATTGACCGGTCGAACTGGCCCCTTCCCCAGCATTCGAAGTGGCCCCTGAAAGGCGCGATGACGTACCTAACGTTGAAACCATGATGGTCATAGGCAACTTGAAGAAGACGGATCTGCTGTGTGTCACCCCGCCGTCCATCCCGGAGGGCTCACACGCTATGACACAGCTAGTCGAACTCCCGCCTGCGGATGCCGGGACGCCGCCGCACCGGCACTCGGGGCCGGTGTTCGGATACATGCTCGAAGGCAGGATGCTGTTCGAGCTGGAAGGTGAGGAGCCAAGGGAAATTGTTGCAGGCGAGGCTTTTTGGGAGCCCGGTGGCGACGTCGTGCACTATCAGATGACGAACCTCGACCAGACCGGTTGGACTCGGTTCGTCGCGGTGTGCATCTGTGCGCCGGGAGTCGACATGATCACCCTGCTGAAACCGGAGGAGATCGTGTCCCGCGATTCACTGCGTCATCCCAGCGCCCGTCAGCACACACGGTGACGAGATGCCCGTCGATGTGACGGTTCGCCCTCCGGCGGAGAACGTGCGGCGGTTCCGCGATTCTGGGATATGGCGGGATACCGGACAGATTGGTGATCTGCGGAGATGGCGAGACGAGACGCCGCACGGGATAGCCATCCATGCGTACCGCGCCAAGGGCGAAGCGGAGTTGATCACCTACGCCGAATTGGCCGGGCGGGTGACGCGGTTCGCCGGCGCGCTGTACGAGCTCGGAGTACGGCCGGGCCGGGTGGTCGCGTATCAATTGCCGAACTGGTGGCAGGCGCACGTGTTGCTGCTGGCGGCAGCGCGACTGCAGGCGGTGGTGGCGCCGGTCATGATGAGCATCCGCCCGCGGGAGTTCAAGCGGATCCTGCACCGCATCGGTGCTTCAGTGTGCATAACCACCTCCGAGTGGGCGGGATTCGACCATGCCGCGGCGTTGCGGGAGATGGCACCGACGCTGCCCGCACTGCGACACCATCTAGTCATCGGCGAACCGGCGACGGGCGAACTCGACTTTCGTTCGTTCGTCGAGCAGACGCCATGGGAACGCGGACATCCGATCAACCTTGACGACGCGGAAGAAGACCCCGATCGAGTTGCCATGCTCCTCTGCACCTCTGGTACGTCCGGCGTGCCGAAGGTTGCCCTGCACACCGAGAACACGCTGTATGCATCGGCATCCAGCATCACCGAGGTACACGACTTCGGTCGCGACGACGTGCGATTCACGCCTCATGCGCTGATGCACACCGTTGGGCAGGACACCGCCAGGGCCGCATTGACGGCAGGGGCATCCGTCGTTCTGCTCGACGAATGGTCCGGGCGGCGCGGCGTGGAGGTCCTCGCCGACAGTGCAACCACCGGGGTGGTGGCCGCGCCCAACTTCGTCTCCGACGTGCTCATGGCGATCAGGGAGAACCCCAGGCCGCTGCCTGCTCTACGCACCGTCCGCTGCGTAGGCGCGTCGATCCCCAAACCGCTCATCACTGCGGTCCCCTCCGCTTTGGGAGCACGTCTGCTCAGCGGGTGGGGAACGACCGAAATCGGTACGGGCACCGTGACGCGCGTCGGCGATCCTTCGGACTGGGCCGCTTTCAGTGACGGCCGCCCTATCGCGGGCGTAGAAGTCCAGCTTCGCTCTACCGCGGTCGCATCGCACGAGCAACCCCAGCGGGTGTTCGTCCGCGGCGCCACGGTGTGCCTGGCGACTGTGTGCCGCGACAGCGACGCGTTCACACTCACAGCCGCGCACGACGACGGCTGGTATGACACCGGCGATCTCGCCGTATCCGATGGCCGCGGCGGGATCCGGTTGTTGGGCCGGATCAGCGACCGAATCGGCGGCGTATTCCTGATTCCCGCCGATGTGGAATCCGAACTGATGGCCAGCCCGCAAGTCGAGGATGTGGCGCTGGTCGGCTATCGGAACGACGACGGCGCTGAATCGCCCTGCGCTGTCCTGGTTCCCGCGACCACCCCACCAATCGACCTGGATGGACTGCGCCGATACCTGACCGGCCTCGGTATGACCGAGTGGTACCTGCCTACCCGGCTGGAATACGTCCAATCCCTGCCGCGCAACAGTAACGGCAAGGTCCGCAAGGAACTTCTGCGGCGCTGGCTGGTGGGACATGGCTCGTTACGTGATTGACGTTTAACCGCACTGATCAAGGAAAACATTGAATGGCAAGAGTTCTCGCGTATCAGAGCCCCGCGATGGGTCATTTCTTCCCCATCAGTGTGCTGCTGACGGAGTTAAGTGATCGGGGCCATGAGATCGCGCTGCGGACTTTTGCCGCCGGCGTGAAGACCGGTTGTGACATGGGTTTCGACACGCAACCGGTCGATCCTCGCATCGAAGTCACCCGCCTCGGTGACGCGGGCGCCGCATCTCCGAAGGAGTCGCTGTCGCGGGTAGGAGACGCGTTCGTTCGTCGTGCCGAGTACGAGATCCTCGATCTGGCCGAAGCCATCCATGAGTTCCACCCGGAACTGCTGATCGTAGACCCGAACTGCTGGGGCGCCACCGCAGTGGCCGAGGCCAGCGGGCTGCCTTGGCTGTCCTTCTGGCCCTTCGTGCCGTATCTGCGATCTCGCGGAGCACCACCATGGGGGCCCGGGTTTCGGCCGTGGCCCGGTCCGCTCGGTCGTCTGCGGGACGCGCTGCTTCGTCCGAGATTCAGCGCACCTGATTCGTGGACCGCATCGCACAACGTCATTCGGGCCAGACTCGATCTGTCACCGCTGAAATCGGCCGACGACTACGCACGTCGGGCGCCGCTGCTTCTGGTGGCCACCGCCCCACCGTTCGACTACCCGCATCCGGACCCCGACGACTCCATCCAGTACATCGGCGACTGCTCCTATGACCCGACACCGCCGACCGCGCCGACATGGCTGACCCGAATAGACCGCCCCATCGTCCTGGTATCGACATCGTCAGAGGATCAGGGGGACTTCGAGCTGGCGCGCGTCGCGCTGGCGGCGATGGCCGACGAACCCGTCCATGTCGTGGCGACCTTCCCGGCGGGGGCGCCGCACGACATCACGCCACCGCCGAATGCCACTGTGCGCGAGTTCGTCCCGCACAGCCTGGTGCTTGCCCACGCCGTCTGCGCGGTCACCCACGGCGGCATGGGCGTCACCCAGAAGTCCCTGGCTCATGGGGTGCCGGTATGCGTGGTGCCTTACGGCCGCGACCAATTCGAAGTAGCCCGGCGCGTGGAAGTGGCGAAGTGCGGCACCCGACTGCTGCCCACGAAACTCACCGTCCGCCGGATGCGCGCGAAGATTTTGGAGGCGATGACGATGGCCGACGGTGCGCGGCGTGTTGCCGACGGGTACGCCGCGACTGGCGGAGCGGCCCGTGGCGCCGACTTGATCGAACAACGGCTGCTGATGTCGACGCAGGGCGCCTCATGACCTGTCCCACTGTGCTTCTGGTGCCGGGCGCCTGGCACAAGCCCAGCCACTTCGACCTGCTCGTCAACGAACTGACAGATGTCCAAGTACGCACTGTGACGTTGACGAGCACCGGTGATGATCCGGCGACCCTCGGCGACATGTATGCCGACGCGGCGGTGATAGCGCAGGCGGTCGCCGCGATTGACGGCCCGGTCGTCGTGGTTGCCCATTCCTATGGCGGTGTGCCCACGACCCAGGCGTTGGCGAAGACCGAAAACGTCCAGCGCGTGGTGTATCTCGCCGCCTTCCCACTCGATGTGGGTGAGTCGCTGCTGTCTGCCAGCGGTGGCCGGTTGATGCCGTGGACAAGACTGCACCACCGAGACGGCATCGGCGGCTACGTCGAAGTGACGGCACCGATGACCGTGTTCTACCACGACGTCGAGAACCGCACGGCCACAGAGGCGGTCGCTCAACTCGGCTACCAGCGCTACACGGCAATGCAGCAGGAAGTCACCGAAACCGCGTGGAAGAGGATCCCGAGCACCTATGTCATTTGCGAGAACGACAACGTGATTCCAGTCGCTGCGCAGGAGATGATGGCCAAACGCGCCGACGACGTGTTGCGGATCGAGACGTCGCACTTCCCTTTCCTGTCTCAGCCGCAAGCTCTCGCACGCCTCATCAGAGGATGTTTGGAGTAGCTGACGGGCTGGCAACATCTCGGCGAGCAACGACCGTTTGACCGCTGTTGCGTGACGCGCGGCGCACCGACGATGAGCATGTGTACGCACAGATCGTGTTGTTAGACGGATTCGACCCGCTCGACGCCATCGCACCGTTCGAGGTGCTCGCCGCGGGCAGCGACGAGGTAGGCGGCGCCCTGCACGTGGAACTTGTCTCCGCCGAAGGCCCGCGGCCTGTGGTCAGCGGCACCCGCGGCATGGTGTTGAACGCGACAGCCCAACTAGATCCGACCAAGCCGGGTTGCCCGATTCGGGGAGACTGCCGCGGTGCCGTTGATGCGCAAGGCGATGGCCAACCCGGAGGTGACGGTGGCGACCGTCTGCGGTGGGTCGCTGGCACTGGCGATGGCAGGTCTGCTCGAGGGCAGGCACGCGGTCACCCATCACCTCGGCATGGACGTCTTGGACGCGACGGGCGTCTGCGTCGTCGATGCCAGGGTCGTCGACGACGGTGACCCTGTATCTGCTCCAGCGAAGCTACGGACCGCAGGTGGCGCGCAGCGTCGAGAAGTTGTTCGGCTACCGGCAAGGGCGAGACGGTTGCCGCGGCAGTCGGTGACGGGGGTGCGTCAGGCCCGCATCTCGTAGGCGCCGTCGTAAGCCTTGACGCGCTGCCACACCCGGTCGAAGCGTCCGGCATCGGGCACTGGTTTGCGGATCGCGGCGACGGCCCAGTCCTGCTGGTCCTGCGTGGAGCTCGGCTTGCCGTGCAGCGCAACGGCGTACGCGCTGAAGTCGCGGATCTGGAAATCGAAGATCTGGTCCACCATGTCGTCGTCCAGACCGGTCAGCACCGCCTGTTCCAGGATGAGCTGACCGTAGACGATCAACGAGAACAGGTGCCCGACGTTGAGCATGAAGTCCAGATCCTGCTGCTGTTCGGCATCGGGCGCGGCGGTGGCGAGAAGCGTCGAAAACGCTTGGGCCTGTTCGTAGAACCGTGTCACGTTCGGGATGCGGGCGTGGTTCTCATACGCTGGTTTCCAGTCGGCGAACCGCACTTTCGCCGCGCCGCGCGTCGGCCCCTGGTTCCAGAAGAAGGTGTCGTCGGCCGGGTCGTTGCGGGTCGGGATCTCCGGATATTCGGCCGGGTTGAACATGTAGTTGGGCATGAACTTCAGCACCAATCCGACGTTCACATGGACGGTGCCTTCCAGTCGCGGGAGTGTGCCGATCAGTTGGGAGACCTCGCGGAACATCGTGTTCTTCTCGTAACCCTTGGCCGCGATCACGTCGTGCAACGCCCGCACGACCGTCTCACCCTCCATGGTGACCTTGGCCTTGGTCATCGGGTTGAACAGCAGATAGCGCCGGTCCTCGAGGCTGGCGCTGCGGAAGTAGTCGACGGCGCGCTGGCTGAACAGCTTCATCGCGACCAGACGGGCGTACGCGTCGACGAAATTGGCGCGCACATGTGTGAAGTCGGTGACCGGACGGCCGTACAGGATGCGATTCTGCGCATGCGTGATCGCCTCGTAGAAGGCGTGTTCGGTCATGCCGATGGTGCAGGTGCACAGGTTGAACTTGCCGACGTTGACCGTATTCAATGCTGCGGCAAAGGCTTCCACGCCGGTGTGCAGAATGTCCCGCTCGCGCACCGGATAGTTCTCCAGCCGGAACGTGCTGACGTAGATCTGCATGTGCACGACATTGTCGAGCAGGTGGTAGTTCTCGTGCCCGCTGTCGGCGGCGAAGAACACATACCCTTCCCCGGCATCCGCCTCACCGACGTCGTCTCGACGGCCGAACACCGACACCATGCTGGCGATGTTGCCGTTGCCGATGTAGTACTTCTCGCCCGTCGCCCGGTAGAGGATGCCGTTGGCGCGGTCCTCCTCGCTGGCCGGGGTGAGCACCATGTCGGTGTTGTAGACGTCGGCGCCGTGCGCACGCTCGGATAGCCCGAACGCCATCACGTCGCCCGCCTCCAGGTCGTCGGCGGCCTTGAGTTTGGCGTCTTTGTTCTCGCTCTGCCAGATCGGTCCGAGTCCCAGGATCGTGACCTGCTCCGTGTACCAATAGGTCAGTCCGTAGAAGCCGAGGATCTCCGACAGCGCGGCGTTGCGGGCGGCATCCCAACGTTTGTCGGGATTTCCGTCGGCGAACTCCGACGGCGTCAGGAACGTCGCGAACAGCTTCTCGCGCTTGACGAAGTCGATGAAATCAGCGGGCCACTGCGCGGCGAGGTCGTCGTCGAGGATGCGCTTCTTGCCGAGACCTTCGAAGAAATCGATCGTGGCGCGCAGCAACCGGCGCGTCTCCTCGTCGAACTGCTGGGGGTCGTAGGTGTTCGGATGGAAGAGCAAGCCATCGGTCATGCAGGCGAGCCTAAAGCGTGTCGAACAACTCGGTTGAGTGTTGGGCACCGCCCTTCTCGGGCGTCATCGGTTCAGGCTGCAGGTGCGGTCTGAACGTCGGTTCCCGCGTCATCCGAGCTGGTTTCACCAACACGAGGGTGGCATCGACGCCGGTACCACTCCGATGTGTCTGATACCGCATGGGCGCGCGTCGCCCGCTTCCTGATTCCGAGACATCTCGCGGTGGGCGATCCTGCCCGCCGCATCGGTGGAAGACTTCGTCTACCTCAGTCAAATAGCACTGCTACTCCGCAGACTGGACCGAACCCAGTTGTTGGACACGCTTTAGGGGTTGGCCGGCGGCGGGAGGCCCGGAATCGTCGGCGGTGCAGGCACCCATGGCAGCCCGGGAACCGTCGAGTACGGCGGGCTCCACGGCGGCTGCTGAGTCGTCGGCGGCGGGGCCTCCGTGGTCGGCGGCGGCGCCTCGGTCACCGTCACCGGGGGTGGCGGCGCCTGCTCGAGGACAGTGCGGGTGCGCGGTGCCTGGATTTGCGGCTCGGGTGCAGGCGCGGCCGGAGGTGGTGGCGCGGCGGTGGTGGCCGGGGCCGGTGTGGTTGTGGTGGTGGGGCCGGTGGTCGACGCCGGCGCTGGTGTCGACTCGTCGCGCATGACGAAGAGCACCGCGGCCGTCAGCGCCGCCAACAGCGCCAGCACGCCGGCGACCAGCACCAGGGCGGGTTTGCGGTACCAGGACAGCGGTTCCGGTTGCTGTTCCCACGCCTCGTGGTCGAACTGCATCTGCGGTCGCGGCCCGTCGGCGTACCCGGCCCCGGCGGGGAGGTCGTAATCGTAGGAGTCGGAGGGCGCGACATCGGGCGCGTCGTCGGCGTCCGACCATGCCAGCGCGCCGAAGGTGCTCGACTGTGGTGCGTCCTGGGCACCGACCTCGGGGGCCATCGCAGTGGCCGCGGCGGCCGCGGCCGCGACGCCCGGCGCGACGGCCATCGACGTCGCGCCCTCCTCGACGGTCCCGCGGGAGGCCTTGAGGCCGCCGCCGATCGCGGCGGTCAACTCGGGCTGCGCGGTGGTGACGACGGGCACGCGCAGGTGTTCGGACAGCGTGGTGGTGATGATCGGCATCCGCGCACCGCCGCCGGCGGTAGCGACCGCGACCAGCTCGGCGCCGCGAATACCATTGCGCTCCACGGCATCTCGCAAGATCGCGACGAATTCGGCGAGCGACCCGCGCACCGCCTCGTCGAGTTCGTTGCGGGTCAGCCGGACGTCGCTGTGGTGGCCGGGCAACTCGACCACCAACGAGGTGACCGCTGCGGTGGATAACCGCTCCTTGGCGCCGCGGCACTGGGCCCGCAGCCGGCTCAACGAGCCGATCGCCGACGTGCCGGACAGGACAATGGTGCCTGCCGCGGACAAGTCGTCGAGGACGTGGGTCAACAGCGCCTGGTCGATCAGGTCGCCGGAGAAGTCGGTGTGGCGCACGGTCGGGCCGATCGGCGCGAAACCGTTGGCGGCGTCGGCGAGCGTGATGCTGGTACCGGTGCCGCCGAAGTCGCAGAGCGCGACCACACCGCGAGTCGGCAGCCCGGGGTCGTCCTGCAACGCGGTGAGCGCAGCGTAGGCGTCGGATACCAGCGCCGCCTGCGCGAGCTCCGATCCCGACGCCAGCGCCGTGCTCAAGGCGTCGACGGCGGCGGGGCGCCAGTGCGCGGGATAGGTGACGGCGACCGGGCCGCCTGGGTGGCCGACGGTACGACGCATGGCCCGCAACGCGTCGGCGAGCACCCGGTCGGCCATGTGGGTCGAGCCGTCGGCGGCGACGATCCCCACCGGGTCGCCGACGCGGTCGACGAAGTCGGTGATGATCAGCCCACGCTCGGCGAGGTTGGGGTTTTCGCTGGGCACGCCGACTTCGGCCGGCCGATGGGGGTACAGGGTCACCACCGGGGACCGCCGTACCGCGGTCCGGCCCACTACGACGGCCGCCAGGTTGGTCGCGCCAACCGACAGCCCTACCCCGTCAGACATGTCACTCCGTCTCGATGAAACCCTATCGGTAGTCCATCTTGACCGACCGCGCCATCGTTACTAGCAAATCGTCACGTCAGTCGACTGCGGATTTCTACCGGATGGTCCCCACACCCGGGATCAGCGGCAGGTCGAGGGCCGTCACCCACCCCGGCGACAGGTCGTTGACGGCAGGCACCGCGTTCAGCGCCCGCAGACCGGTCGCAAGGCAACCCGCCGCCGCGGCATCGCGCCCTGAGCCGTCGGTGAAGCGGAACGCGGTCTCCTGGAAGATGCTCGGTGTGCCCTCGATGTCGACGCGGTAGACGTCGTTCTCGGTGCCCGACGGCCAGTCCGGGGCGGCGTCAGCGCCGATCCTGTTGACGTGCTCCAGCTGGATGCGGGTCTCACCCTGATACACGCCGTTGATGGTGAACCGCACGGCCGCAACGTTTCCGGGTTCGATGATGCCCTTGGCCGACTTGCGCTCGATCGGCGTCACCCACTTGTCCCATGTCGTGGTGATCTCGTCGAGCATGATGCCCGCGGCGTGCGCGATCATCGGAACCGTTGCGCCCCAAGCGAATACCAGGATGTCGGGATTCTCCAGCAGCGGCCGGTATTCGGGCGGCTTGCCGATGCCCATCTCGAACTCGTAGTCACCCTCATAGTTGGTGTAGTCGAGCAGTTCAGAGGCCCGCACCTTGCGCACCTCGGAGCACAACCCCATCAACGTCATCGGGAACAGGTCGTTGGCGAATCCCGGGTCGATTCCGGTGGTGAAACAGGACGACTCGCCCAGTTCACACGCCTCGGTGATGGGCTCGATCCAGTTCGGCGGGTTCAGATGCATGGTCGGCCACACCCACGGCGTCATCGCCGTCGAGACCACATCGATCCCGGCTCGCAAAAAGCGGGTGATCAGCGCGATGTTGTCGTCGGCGTGCGCGGCGGTGGGGCCGTAGTGCACCAGCGCATCGGGTTTCAGCGCGATCAGGGCGTCGACATCATCCGTGGCCGCCAATCCCAATTGCTGCCGCAGAGAACAGATCTCGCCGACGTCGCGGCCCACCTTGTCCGGGTTGCTCACCCCGACTCCGACCAGTTCGAACACCGGATGCTTGACGATCTCGGCGATCACCATCCGGCCGACGAACCCGGTGCCCCAGACGACGACCCGCTTCTTGTCAGATTGCTTCACGGCCTTCACCATAGGCGGGCGGGTCATCGCCGGTGAGCAACTTCGAGAGTCGGCGGATCTCGTCGCGCAGTTCTTCGATCTGCGCCCGCGTCGCCACTTCCTCGGCGGTGTCCTCTTCGGCCACCCGCTGCACGATCCACGACGCCAGCGTCGCGGTCACCGAACCGACGAGGGCGATCCCGCCGATCATCAACGCGACCGCGACGATCTTCCCCATCCAGGTCGCCGGTGACAGGTCACCGTACCCGACCGTGGTCACCGTGGTGATGGCCCACCACAACGCGTCGCCGAGGTTGTGGATGTCGGATTCCGGTCGGGTGCCCTCGACATCGAGGATCGCCAGGGACGCCGCATAGACGATCACCACCGCGCCGCACACGGTGTAGACCAACACCTTTCCTCGGATGGTCTGGCCGACCGCCCGCTGCAGCGCGTTCACCACAACGGCAAGGCTCAACAACCGCAGCGGGCGCAGGAACGGCAGCAGGATCACCGGCAACTCCCACAGATGTCTGAGGAACCACCTGCCTCTAGGCTCCGCCAGATACCACCGCGCGAGGTAGTCGACCACGAACAGGCAGTAGACGGCCAACAGTCCGATGTCGACCGCCTTGTCGACAGCGCCATGCGGCCGGACCAACACCTTCACCGAATACAACGCCAGGAACACCAGCGCCACGCCGGCAAGCGGCAAGTCAGTGCGCTGATCCCAGCGTTCGAGTCGGGTCTGCTCGGTCATCAACCGGTGACCCTATGACACCTGGGAATGTTCGGGACCCAACTTGGCTTGAGGAAGTCATGACTGAATCACTGGCAGGACGTCGGGCACTGGTCACCGGCGGATCACGCGGCATCGGGGCCGAAATCGTACGCAGGCTCGCCGCCGACGGTGCTGCCGTCGCGTTCACCTACTCCGCGTCAGCCGAACAGGCGGAGAAACTCGCAGCGCAGGTCGCCGAGGCGGGCGGCAAGGCGGTCGCCATCCAGGCCGACAGCTCCGACGCCGAGCAGGTCGCACGGTCGGTCGACGACGCCGTCGCACAACTCGGTGGCCTGGACATTCTGGTCAACAACGCAGGCGTGGCAGCCGTCGGCGAGGCGGAGACATTTCCGCTCGAAGAGTTCGACCGATTGGTGGCTGTCAACATTCGCGCCGTGTTCGTGGCCACCCAAAATGCGCTGCCTCATCTCGGCGACGGCGGCCGGATCATCAACATCGGCAGCATCAACGCCGACCGAGTGCCCGTCGGGGGCCTGTCGGCGTACGCGATGACCAAGGGTGCCGTCGCGAGCCTCACTCTGGGGCTTGCCCGCGAGCTGGGACCGCGCGGGATCACCGTGAACAACGTTCAACCGGGACCGATCGCCACCGATATGAATCCCGAAGACGGCGGCTTCGCCGACTGGGCACGGCCGATGACATCACTTGGCCGCTACGGGAACACCAGCGATATCGCCGGTGTGGTCCGTTTCCTCGCCGGGCCGGAAGGGTCGTTCGTGACGGGCGCCAACTGGAATGTCGACGGCGGCTTCACCGTCTGAGGCTCACAGGTTGATCGGGTCCGGTGGCTCCACCGTCTTGGTGGTGTCTCTTAGCGCGGCCTTGAATTGCATTGCCCGGTAAGGCCATCCGCTGTCGGTATGCCATTGCGACACCACCAGCCCGACGCCACCCTTGATGTCGAATCGTGAACCGGGTAGCACATAGCCGCCGTAGAGTTGCGCTACCCGGTTTCCGGCATGGTCCTCGTCCTGCCACGAGGAACCCGTCACCGGGATCTGCAGTTCCGTGGTGTGCATGTTCGCCACCGGTGAGTCGACGACGCGGTATCCGAGCGCGTATCTCGACGCCAGGAATCCGCCGAGCACCCATTTGCCTTGCGCCATCCGGCGAAAGGTCAACTCGCCCCACTTCTCGCCCTCGGGTGTGATCGGAGTGGCGTGCGTTCCCCACGCCCAGCGGTCGTCGGCATAACCCCAACTGATGTATCGCGACCGTTGGCCGATGTGTTCGGGCCGAACACGCATCAAGATGATGCCTTTGTCGCGTTGAAACCCCGTCGCCATCACGTACACCCAACCGTCGTCGGGCTCGTAATCCCACGACCAGCATTGCGCGTGCCCGCCGTGCAGATCGGCGGGGAACTTCGCGTCCTCGCCCATGTGCCACCACGAAACTCCGCTGTCGTCGGAGCGCCAGATCTCGGTCCAGATCACGTTGCCGAATCCCCGATTGACGATGGCGTGCAGGAACATTGAGTCGCCGACGGTCAGCAGGTCCGACGGGATCACGGTGCTGATGCCGCCGCGGGTCCAACCAGTGGCCACGTCGTCGTGGACGTAATGCCACAACTGGCGGGCGTAGTTCGGATCCTCTCCCCCGGCCCGCTCGTAGACGATCTCGTGATCGGCGTCGCCCGTACCGATCAGCACCACAGGCGAGCGCCAATCACCCTGTCCCACCTTGCGTCCCGAGAAAGTGTCGCCGAACACCGACACCAACTTGCCGTTGGGCGCTGTCACCGAAGCGCCCAGGTCGGTACACGTGACGCCGAACTGCGACGTCAGGCCCGGGCCGGTCAGGTCGACCACCTTGCCATTGAGCAGCGGGACCGCTCGCCCGGTCACTGGCAGATGCGCAGCCCGGCAGGCTCGCAGTACAGCGGGTATTGCTCGTTCGGGATGGGCAGCGGCCCCTTGTAGGACATCTTGAACGGGATGTTGATGATGCCCGGCGCCAGGCCGCACACGTCGGTGTGACTGATCGAGCGGGTGCCTGTCATGGTCAGGTCGTCGAATTTCAGCGTCTCCACGACGGGCGCCCAGCTACCGTCGGGGCACTGCATGCCTTCCTTCTTGGGCGTCGTCCACTGCCAGACACCGCCCGACAGGGTGGCGTCGCCGCCGGTCAGAGCAGCGGACTGCGGGGACATGTGCAACCGGCAGGCGACCGGCAGGTTCAGCGGTTCACGCAGGTCGCCGACCACCGGAACGCACGATGGCCAGATCTCGTAGGTGCCGCTGTCGCCCTGTTCGGGCGTGTACTCGTAGATGCCCTGGAGCACCTGGTCAGCGTGCGCGTACCCGGACAGCCCAAGCGCGGCCGAACACAGCAGGACAGCTGCAGCGAGCCCACCGATGATTCTCACGTCGTCGAGTATCGCAGTGACCACTCGGCAAAGTCACGGTTTACCTAGCGATCGGGGTTTGGCCGCCCCCGTCGCCGGGGTAAAGAGCGGCGTGCGGGTTTTGACCGCTCTATGTGTCGTGCTCTGGATGGTCGCCGCTGTGACCGGCTGTTCGACAGGTTCCAGAGTTGACCTCGGCGACGATTCGTCCGGCAACCTGGTCGCGGCGATCGCGGGTGAACCCGATCAACTGGACCCGCAGAAGACCAGCGCCTACTTCTCGTTCGAGGTCCTCGAGAACGTATTCGACACCCTCGTCGCCCCCGACGCGAACCTCGAGATGCGGCCCGCGCTCGCCGAGTCGTGGGACGTCAGTCCGGACCAACTGGCGTGGACTTTCCACCTGCGCCGCGGCGTCACCTTCCACGACGGCAGCCCATTCACCGCCGACGACGTGGTGTACTCGTATCGGCGCATCATCGACGAGAAGCTGGCCAACTCCGACAAGTTCAGCGCCGTCACCGATGTCCGCGCGCTCGACCCGGCGACGGTGCGAATCACGCTCGAGCACCCGACCCCGAACCTGCTGACGAACCTCGGCGGCTTCAAAGGGGTGGCAATCGTGCAGCGCCGCAACGTGGAGAGCGGCCGGATCGCCACACATCCGATAGGCACCGGGCCGTTCGAGTTCGCGAGCCAGAAGAGCGGTGACTCGATCACGCTGAAGGCGAACCCGACGTACTGGGCTGGGGCGCCGAAGATCTCGGGTGTCACGTTCCGATTCATCCCCGAAGCCTCAACGGCGCTATCGGCGCTGCAGGCAGGCGAGGTCGATTGGACGGACTCCATTCCGCCGCAACGGGTTGCGGCGTTGAAGGACGACGACTCGATCACGCTGGCGGCGACGCCGAGCAACGACTACTGGTATCTCGCGCTCAACGAGACCCGCTCGCCATGGAGCGACGTCCGCGTCCGGCAGGCGATTGCCTACGCCATCGACCGCGACGCCATCGTGCAGGCGACCAGTTACGGCACGGCCGTCGCCAACCAACTGGCGATCCCGAAGGGCAACCCGTGGTACACGCCCTATGACACCTACCGCCACGACATCGACAAGGCCAAGAACTTGTTGGCCGAGGCGGGCGCCAGCCCGAAGAACCTCGACATGCTGGTCACCACCGAATACCCGGAGACGGTGACTGCCGCGCAGATCATTGCGGATAACCTTGCCCCGCTTGGCATCACGGTGAACATTCGCACGGTCGACTTCGCCACCTGGCTCGACGAACAGAACAACGGTCACTTCGACATGCTGATGATGGGATGGTTGGGCAACATCGACCCCGACGACTTCTACTACGCACAGCACCACACCGACGGCAGCAGCAACGCGCAGAAGTTCTCGAATCCGGACGTCGACCGACTGCTCGATGCCGGACGCGTCGAAACCAACCGCGACGCGCGCGCAGGCGACTACGCCAAGGCGGCGACGATCATCGCCGATCAGGTCAGCTATCTGTACCTGTACAACCCGTCGGTGATCCAGGCGTGGACGAAGCGACTGTCGGGTTACGAGGCGCGGCGAGACGGCGCAGTCCGGTTCAGCACGGCGACCCTCGCACCGGGTGGCGCCGCGTGAGAAACGTCCTCTCCCACCCGGTCACCCGCTTCATTGCCCGACGACTGATGTACTCCGCCGTGGTCCTGCTGGGGGTGCTCGTGGTGGTGTTCGCACTCGTCCATCTGGTGCCCGGCGATCCGGTCCGCATCGCGCTCGGCACGCGCTACACCCCGGAGGCATACAACGCGTTGCGGTCGGCGAGCGGGCTGGACCGCCCGATCGTCGAGCAGTTCTTCAGCTACATCGGTTCGGCTCTCACCGGCGACCTCGGCGTCAGCTTCCGCAACGGCGACCCTGTCACCGTCACTCTGCTGGAACGGTTGCCCGCGACCGTATCGCTGGGCCTCGTAGGCATCGTGATCGCATTGGCCATCGCGCTGCCCGCCGGCATCTGGTCTGCGTTGCGCGAGGGCCGGGTGTCCGACGCGATCGTTCGCGTCACGAGCCAGTTCGGCGTGTCCATCCCGGACTTCTGGCTTGGCATCCTGCTCATCGCGCTGTTCGCGACGACGTTGGGTTGGCTGCCGACGTCGGGCTACCGACCGCTGTTCGACGACCCGGCCGGCTGGCTGCGCCACATCGTATTGCCGGGGCTGACAGTCGGTTTGGTGGCTGCGGCGATCATGACACGGTACGTGCGATCCGCGGTGCTCGAGGTCGCGTCGATGGGCTACGTGCGCACCGCCAGGTCGAAGGGATTGCCGCCGCGGGTGGTGACGCTGCGGCACACCGTGCGCAACGCGCTCGTTCCGGTGTTGACGATCACCGGAATTCAGCTTGCGACGATCCTCGGCGGCGTGATCGTGGTCGAGGTGGTGTTCGCCTGGCCGGGTCTGGGCCGGTTGGTGTACAACGCCGTCGCGGCCCGCGACTATCCGGTGATTCAGGGCGCGGTGCTGTTGATCGCCGCGCTGTTCCTGCTCATCAACCTCGTGGTGGACATGCTCTACGCGGTGGTCGATCCGAGGATCCGGTTGGCATGACGACAGCTACCTCACGCGTCGCATCGTGGCGACTGTTGTTGCGCAACCCCGTCACCGTCGTCAGCGCGGCGGTGCTCGCCGTCGTCATGTTCGTGGCGGTGGCAGCCGATTGGATCGTCCCGTTCGGCGTCAACGACGTCGACGTCCCCAATGCGCTGCAGCCACCGAGCGGTCAACATTGGTTCGGCACCGACGAATTGGGCCGCGACGTGTTGTCCAGAGTGCTGGTGGCGATTCAGGCGTCCATGCGGGTGGCCGTGGTCAGTGTGGCGTTCGCTGTCGTCGTCGGCGTCACGGTCGGCGTCATCGCAGGCTACCGGGGCGGCTGGGTGGACACCGTGTTCATGCGGGTCGTCGACGTGATGTTCGCTTTTCCGGTCCTGCTGCTGGCGCTGGCCGTCGTCGCGATTCTCGGGCCTGGCACCACGACGACGATACTGGCGATCGGCATCGTCTACACGCCGATCTTCGCGCGGGTGGCGCGCGCGAGCACGCTCGGCGTGCGCGTCGAACCGTATGTTCAGATGTCTCGGGCGATGGGCACCGGAAGTCTGTACATCCTTGGCCGCCATGTCATTCCGAACATTGCAGGACCGCTGATCGTGCAGACCTCGCTGTCGCTGGCCTTCGCGATTCTGTCGGAGGCTGCGCTGTCGTTCCTCGGCCTTGGCATCCAGCCGCCGCAACCGTCGCTGGGCCGGATGATCTTCGACTCGCAGGGGTTCGTGACGATGGCGTGGTGGATGGCGGTGTTCCCCGGCGCCGCGATCTTCGTGATCGTGCTGGCGTTCAACCTGGTCGGTGACGGGTTGCGGGACGTACTGGATCCCAAGCAGCGCAGCATGATCGAAATGAGAGGCAAGCAGTGACTGATCCGGTGCTGAGCGTGCGCGATCTGCGGGTGCGCATTGGCGACCGCCGGGTGGTCCGCGGCGTCGGCTTCGAGGTGCAGCGCGAGCAGACGCTGGGCATCGTCGGCGAATCGGGTTCGGGCAAGACGATGACCGCGCTCGCCGCGACCGGCCTGCTCGACACCCCCGGTGCGGTGGTCGAGGGCAGCAGCAAGCTGGCAGGCGAGACGGAGTTGGTCGGCGCGTCGGCGCGGTTACTGCGCAGCGTGCACGGCGGCCGGATCGGATTCGTGTTCCAAGACCCTGGCACGTCGCTGAATCCGTTGCTGACATTGGACCGCCAGATCACAGAATCGCTCGAGACACACCGCAAGATGACACGGCGGCAAGCGCAGAACCGGGCGTCGGAACTGCTCGAGGCGGTCGGCCTGCCGGATCCGCAGACCCGTCTGCACGCGTACCCGCATCAACTGTCCGGTGGTCAGCGACAGCGCGTGATGGTCGCCATCGCGTTGGCGTGCGATCCTGAACTGTTGATCGCCGACGAGCCGACCACGTCGCTGGATGTGACGACGCAGGCGCAGATCGTCGAGTTGGTGCGCGATCTGCAGCGCGATTTCGGCACCGCGGTGGTGTGGATCAGCCACGACCTCGGCGTGATCGGTCAGGTCGCCGACGACGTGACGGTGCTACGCGACGGCGAAATCGTCGAGCAGGCGCCGATTCTCGATGTTTTCGACCGACCGCGGCACGACTACACTCGTGAACTCCTGCACGCCCGCCCGCTGGTCGGCGCCGCCGAGCCTGCGCCCGCGCCGGACGACGCACCGGCGCTGCTGAGGGTCGAAGGGGTCGACGTGCGATTCCCGGTGACCACACCGGTCGGCAGGTCGACCGTGCATGCGGTCAAGCACCTGTCGTTCGAGGTGCGGCGCGGCACGACGCTGGGTCTGGTCGGCGAGTCGGGTTCGGGCAAGTCCACGGTCGCGGCCGCGATGACGGGGCTCGTCCAACCGAGCGGTGGCAGCGCGCAGTTGGACGGCGTCGAGGTGTTCGGTGCGCGCGGCAAGCAGCAGAAGACGTTGCGGCGCAAGATCGGGCTGGTGTTCCAGGATCCGTTCTCGTCGCTGAACCCGCGGATGCGTGTGCAGAACGCGATCGAGGAACCGCTGCGGGTACACCGAATCGCGACAGCCACGGCCGCCCGGCGGGACAGGGTCGCGCAGCTGATCGAATTGGTCGGCCTGCCAACCGCGTTCGCTTCGCGTTATCCGCACGAATTGTCGGGCGGGCAGCGGCAACGGGTGAGCATCGCCCGTGCGCTGGCGGCGGAGCCGGAACTGTTGATCCTCGACGAAGCGACTGCCTCGCTGGACGTTTCGGTGCAGGCCCACATCCTCGACCTGCTCACCCGCCTGCAGGAGGAACTCGGGCTGACGTATCTGTTCATCGGCCACGATCTGGCTGTCATCCAGCAGATGAGCCACGACGTGTTGGTGATGCGCAACGGGGAGGCCGTGGAGTACCGGCCTGCTGCGCAACTGTTCGCCGATCCCAAGGATGAGTACACCCGCGCGCTGTTGGCCGCGGTCCCGCCCGCGCGACCGCGCGCCGCCGTCTGACCCCGCGGCCTTCGTGAGAGGGTCGTGCCATGACACAACTGGACGGCAAGGTCGCGTTGGTCACCGGAGCCTCGGCGGGCCTGGGTGCAGTGACCGCACAACTGTTCGCCGAACGCGGCGCGTCGGTGTTCGGTATCGCGCGCGCCGCCGACCGGATGGCGACGGTGTTCCAACAGGTGCCGGGCGGCAAGTACTCGTCGGTGGACATCGCCGACCCCGCCGCGTGCAGGCAGGCGGTCGCGGATTGCGTCGCCCAATTCGGCAGGCTCGACGTCCTGGCCAACATCGCCGGCTTTCATCAGATGCGGCACACGCCGACCATGACCGACGAGGAGTGGGATCGCGACCTCGCGGTGAACCTGAACGGACCTTTCTACCTGTGCCGGGCCGCGCTTCCGCACCTGCTGGAGACGGGCGGCAACATCGTCAACGTGTCGTCGATCGCGGGCGTCGAGGGTGAGGTGTATTCGGCGGGCTACTGCTCTGCCAAGCACGGACTGATCGGGCTGACCCGCGCACTCGCGGTCGAGTTCACCAAGGAGAAGTTGCGTGTCAACGCGGTGTGCCCGGGCGGCATGCCGACCGCACAGTCCACGGAGTTCCAGGCACCGGAAAACGCCGACTGGAACCTGATTCTGCGCATCGCCTCTCCCCGCGGCTTCATGGAAACCGTCGATGTCGCCAAGACGATCGCGTTCCTGGCCAGTGACGACGCCGCGGCCATCCACGGCGCGGTGTATCGCGTCGACAACGGCAAGGGCGCCGGCTAGCGGTTTGGCGCACTTCGCGTGTTTGCTGTGACGGCCGTCACCACCTCGAGCGGTCGATTCCTGCCAACCGCCGGTCAATTACTGCCAGCGGAATTAAACCCTTGACCTCGCTGTTCAAGCAATCAGACCGGTGAGAACAACCTCCCGGCGAAGGCATCGAAAAAGGACGAGAAAATGAAGAAGTTCGGGTTTGCCACCATGATCGCCAGCGGTCTGGCTGCTGCAGTGCTCGGGCTGGCCGGTCCGGCCCAGGCCGACATCGGCCACAACGGTTGGGTCAACAACATCACTCAACCGCAAGTGAGCGTGCCGCACGTCGACACGAGCGTGCACCAGAGCCACTGACACTGACATACGAAGAGGGGCACCCATTTCGGGTGCCCCTCTTTCGTTGTGCGGACTCAGTGCTGTGGCCGGCGGCGGCCCAGGAACAGCGCCAGGCCGATGGCGCCGAAGCCGAGCGCCACGGTCACCCCGGCAGCGGCGTACAGGAAGATGTCCCGGCCGGTCATGCCAGACGGCGACTCGTCCGACGCCAGCCTGAGCTGGTAGTCGCCCGGCAGCGGGGCTTCCTGCGGAGCATCGAGACCCGGGAACTGCTGGGTCCGGTGAACCTCGAATTGCCGCTCCCCCGTAGAGGTCTGCGTCCAGACGCCCCATGCCGGGGTCGCGCCGTCGAGCAGCACCTTGCGCTCGCCGAATTGCGGATCGTCGCCGACGTCGATGACGCGCCGCACCCGGAACGGTTCATACCTGGCGTTCGAATAGTTCACGAACACCGGGACGTTGTCGTAACGCAGCACCGGCGGCGGAGGCGGCGGCAGCGGAAGCCCGACCGCCGGGATGTAGCCGCCGCCGAAGAACGTGCCGACAGCGACGTTCAATGCGGTGTTCACCGCGGCGTTGACGATGTTGGCTGCGGTGTCGACGACAGCGGTGAAGCTGTACGCCGCGAACTGGGCCACCTCGAGCACGGCCCGCGCGAGCGGCGGGATCCACACGATGCGGGGCACGTTCTGGTAGACGTACACGATCCGCACCCGCTCGTGATACGGGTTGACGATGATCGGCCGGTAGTACTCGTCGTACTGCACCCAGTCCGGGCGCCACTGCCGGATCGGACGATCGAAGACCCGGCTGCTGGCCAGTCTCCTGTCGACCTTGGCGTTGGCGCTCGCCTCGACGCCCGAGGGTCCCTTCACACCGAGGTCGAGGCCGATCGACTTCGCCATCTCGTCGACGTCCTGTTTCGGCGCCGGATCCGCTTTGACCTCAATGGGTTTGGCGTTGCGGGCCAGCTCGACGTCGGCCTTCGGCGCATCCAGCGTCGCAGGCTCGGCCGTCTCGATGACCTTGGCGGCCTGGGTGACCGAGACGGTGGGTTCACCGCTCTTCACCGCGGCGCCCGCCTCCGGCTCGCCGCTCTTGCGCTCGGTGCTCTTGCCCTCGGGGCTCTTGCCCTCGGTGCTCGGGGCTACCGAAGCGCTGGTCGGCACGTCATCCATCGCTGAACTCGGGGCCACCAGCGCTGGCGCAGGGCTGATCACGGCGGGCGCAGGTGAGACTTCTCTCGAAGCCTCCGTCGACGCTGCCGTGGACGGCTCCTGCGACTCCCGCTGCTTTTGCGGCTCCTGGGGCTCCTGCGACTCCTCCGAGGACGGCGGTGTGACAGCACGCGGAGCCGGCGATTCGACCTTCGATGCAGGTGGCGCCGCCCTCGTCGGCGAGGCAGGCTCGACGGCGGTGACCACCGGCGCGGACGTCGTCTGCGTTACCGGCGGCGCCACAGGCTCGACCGGCTCGACCGGCGCGTCTGGTTCGACCGGCGCGACTGGTTCGACTGCCTGCTGGGTCCGCTGCGGCGCAGGCGCCTCGACGCTCGGCGCCGCAGGAACTACCTCCGGCGCCTTCTGTGGTGCCTGCCGAGCAGGCGGTTCCGCCTCTTCGACGACGGGCGCCTTCGGCTGCGGAGCCGGCGCGGTGGTGGTGACCATCTGATCGTTGCCCGGCTTGGCGAATGCCGGTGCGATTCCCCCAGTGAGCGCGGTGAGCGAGATCACCATCCCCGACGCCAGAACGGCGACAACCCCTCGCTTAGCGCAGATTTCAAGCGGTGCACTCATCTGTGCATCGACTCCTTCAACGATGCGCAGCCGACTCCCCCCAACGCTGGGCCTGGTCCAGCAGTTGCTACGACTCTGCTAGTTCATCGTCGGTTCACCGGAACTGTTACAGCTCCCGGTTCATCATGGAAACCGGGAGGACCGCCATGGCAATCAGGGTCGGCATGTTCGCAGCCGGGCTCGCGCTCGCGGCAGGCAGCGCTGCGCCCGTCGCGAATGCGGAACCGGTATGGCCGGTCGCAGGTGCTGAAGACGCCAGCGCCACCGTCGACGACCTTCAGGCGCAGGGTTACGACGTTCAGATCAACTGGGTCAGCGGCACCCCTTCGGTCCCGCTGGACCGCTGCAAGGTCACCGCGATCCACAATCCGAACCACAGCCCGCCTGCCGAGAACACATGGGCGGTGGTCTACGTCGACGTTTCGTGCCCGAATCCGAACGACGACTACTGGGGCGGCTTCGGTGTCGGGATCGGCTTCTGAGCCAGATCAGATCCTGGTCAGGGTGAAGTAGACGGGCTGTGAGTAGCCCGGGGCAAGACCCCACTGACATCCCACCGCGGGATCGGTGGTCAGGAAAGTGCCGTCGTTCCGGGGCGCATCGACTTTGAAGGTGACCGTTCCCGGCAACACCCCGTCGTTGTTGCACTTCGTGCCGTCCGGAAGGTCGACCACGAAGCGCCACACGTCGCCCCACCGGTGGGCGTCGGCCGACCATCCGCTGCTGTCCGACACACGGGCGCAGTCCGGGCCGCATGACGTGACCACCCACGTGGAGGACATGCCCGGTCCGTTCGGGACGAACGTTCCGCTGAAATCTTCGGCCTGCGCAGGCGCCGCGAACCCGACCGCGGTTCCGGCGAGCACCGCGGCTGCTGCGATCCCGGCCGTGACGTTCATGCTGCCTCCCGTTCGGTCATGGCGTAGAACCATTATTTGCCGACATCGCCGATCGCGGGAGAACAAATGGCCGAGGTGACCTACGAGAACGACATCACCGGCCTGGTGGTGATCGATCCCTACAACGACTTCATCGCCGAGGGCGGGAAGGTATGGGATCGGTTGAAGGCGGTGGCGGAGGCCGTCGGTTGTGTGCCCAACATGTTGGAGGTGCTCAACACGGCACGGAGTGCGGGCATTCGGGTGTTCTACGCACTGCACCACCGCTATCGTCCCGGCGATTACGAGACGTGGAAGTACATCGCACCGATTCAACGGGCGGCGTGGAACCGAAGGACTTTCGAGGACGGCACCTGGGGCGGTGAACTGCGCACCGGGTTCGAGCCGCATCCCGGCGACGTGGTGGCCCAGGAGCATTGGTGTTCAAGCGGTTTCGCGAACACAGATCTCGATGTGCTGTTGAAGAAGCACGGCATCCACAAGTTGATCGTCATCGGGTTGATCGCGCACACCTGTGTGGAGGCGACCGTCCGATTCGCCGCCGAATTCGGCTACGAAGTAACGATGGTCAGAGACGCGACAGCGGACTACTCCGACGAGGAGATGCACGCCGCACTCGACGTGAACATCCCGAACTATGCAACTGCGGTGGTGACGACGCGCGAGATCGTGCAAGCGATCTCGTGAGACTTTCTGGCGACAGAGAAAGGCCGCGAGCGACGTTCCCCCCGTCGCCGCTCGCGGCCCCGAAACTCACGCGGTGGTGCTTTGCACCTTGACGTACAGGTGCCGGAAGCCGGCGATACCCCCGAACAGGGCGCCTACTTCAGTCACCTTGACGCTGGTCAACTCGTCCGGATGTGACGGCTCATGGACCGGCAGGTTCGCCAGTGCATCGGCGAACGCCTCGTCGAAGCTCAACCGCGACGACGTTCCGGTGGCCTCGTCGACCGCCCCGATCGATTCCTGCGACGAAGACACCGCGTTGGTGAACGCCGCGAGATCCAGGCCGGCGGGCTCGATCTCGACGTCGTCCTGCCCGTCGGCGTGATGGACGGTGACCATCGACTGATCTTCTGGGTACACGAACAACTCACCGTAGGTGTACGGCGTGAGCACCTGCGGCCACATTCCGGGACGCCTGCGCTGCAGCAGGTTGTACTGCTGCGGGAAGATCCGCAGCGGGCTCGGCTCGATGTCCGCGTCGTAGCCCGGAGTCGGCAGGTCGCCGCTGGCGACGATCAGGATGTACCGCCCCGCCCGGAACGCACGGATCTTGGCCCGCCGTGCCAGTTGGTCCGACACTTCTGGTGCGATGTCAACGCTCATTACTCCCCCTTGTTTTGGCCGGGAGCGGCGTCCCCCGCGTCCGCCGCTCCCGGCCTGCAACTATCAGCTTCCTTGCGTTCGGCGGTATCAGCACGAGTAGTCCACTACTCGAATTTCCGGAGAAAGTACGGTGGGGCGATGAAGTACCTCGACGTCGCCGGGATCGGACGGACCAGTCGGATCGGCGTGGGCACCTGGCAGTTCGGCTCGACCGAGTGGGGCTACGGCGCCGGTTACGCCTCCGGCGTCGCCAAGGACATCGTGCAGCGGGCGTTGGCTCTGGGCGTGACGCTGTTCGACACCGCCGAGATCTACGGGATGGGCAGAAGTGAGCGCATTCTCGGTGAGGCACTCGGCGAGCAGCGTTCCTCGGTTGTGTTGGCCAGCAAGATCTTCCCGGTCGCGCCGTTCCCACCGGTGATCAAACACCGGGCGCGGGCCAGCGCGCGGCGGCTAGGGGTCGACCGGATCCCGCTGTACCAGGTTCATCAACCCAACCCGGTGGTGCCCGATTCGGTGCTCATGCCGGGCATGCGCAGCCTGCTCGACAGCGGTGAGATCGGCGCCGCGGGCGTCTCCAATTACTCGCTCGAGCGGTGGCGCAAGGCCGACGCGGCGCTCGGCAGGCCGGTGATCAGCAATCAGGTGGACTTCTCACTGGCCCGACCCGGTGCCCTCGACGACCTGGTGCCGTTCGCCGAGCGGGAGAACCGGGTGGTGATCGCATACAGTCCGCTGGCACAGGGTCTTCTCGGCGGCAAGTACGGGGTCGACAACCGACCGCCGGGCGGTGCGCGGGCGATGAACTCGCTGTTCGGCACCGAGAACCTGCGCCGGGTGGAACCGCTGCTGCAGACGCTTCGTGACGTGGCGGCCGACGTCGGCGCCAAGCCGGCGCAGGTCGCGCTGGCGTGGCTGATCAGCCTGCCGAATGTGGTGGCGATTCCCGGCGCGTCCAGTGTCGAGCAACTCGAGTTCAACGTGGCCGCAGCCGACATCGAGCTGACTCCCTCATCCCTCGACGCATTGACCGCCGCCGCCCGCGCCTTCCGGCCGGTGTCCACCCGCCAATTCCTCGTCGAGCGGCTACGTGAGAAGGTCCGCCTCGGGTAGTCGGCTAACCGCTCTGACCGAAGAGCACACGACGCCAGACGCTGCGCCAATCCGCGTCGGCGGCTCCGATGTGCGTACGGGCCAATGGTTTTGGCGCCCACCAGTTGAACCCGCCGAGCCAGTGCATCATCGCGGGCATCAGCAGCAATCGCACCAGGGTGGCGTCGACCAGGACAGCCACCGTCAACCCGAATCCGAACAACCGCATCAGCGACACCTGCGCGGCCATCAACGCGGCGAAGGAGATCACCATGATCAACGCCGCGGCGGTGATCACCCGCCCGGTGCGGGACAGGCCGAGCGCGATGCTTTCGTCGTTGGCCGTCGGCCCGCGGTCCGACGCCAGCCAGAATTCCCGGATCCGCGAGATCAGGAAGACCTCGTAGTCCATCGACAGGCCAAATGCGATGCAGAACAACAACACTGGCAGTTGTACTCCCAGGGTGCCGGTCGCCGCGGTGCCCAATCCACCGAGGTGCCCCTCCTGGAAGACCCAGACCAGTGCGCCGAACGCGGCGGTGAGCGACAAGACGTTCATCAGCACGGCCTCGAAGGGCAGCACCGCACTTCCGGTCAGCAGGAAGACCAACACCAGCGTGATGATGACGATGATCGCAAGCACCTGGGGCAGGTGCGAGGCGATCGCCTGCATGCTGTCGCGATTGGCTTGTGCCACACCGGCGAACAACACCGGCGTGCCCGCAGGGGTCGGCACCGCGTGCAGTCGGTCGAGTTGCTCGCTCGATGCCGCGGTATACAGCGGTACGGTACTGCCGACCGTCACGAACGCGGCGCCGTCTTCGACTGCGCTCGGCGGCGACACCGACACGTCGGGTACCCGTGACAACGCTGCCGCGTAACGGTTCAATTCGGCGCGCGTCAGGCTGGCCGCGTCCGGCAGCACCACGGTGATGCTCGGCACCCCGTAGTCGGGGAAGTCGCTGCGGATCTGGTCGCCGACCTGTCGCGCCGACGCGGAGGGTGGAAGCACCCGGTCGTCGGGAAAGCCCCATTTGACATCGGTGAACGGCGTGCCGATCAGCAGCAGCACCGCGATCACCGCCAGACCGATCGGCGTGGCGTGCCGCATGACGGACTTCGTCCACCGATACCAGAACCGCTGCCCGAACCCACCGGGGTGCGGGTCCGACTGTCTACGGAAACGGCGCATCAACCGGCGCACGTCCAATGCGTCGAGTCGACTGTGCAACAGGACGATCGCAGCGGGCGTGACGATGGTCGATGCGGCCGCGGTGAACGCGACGACCGCGACGCCCGCGTAGGCGAAGGACTTCAGAAAGTACTGCGGGAACAGCACCATCGTCGCCATCGCCAACGCGACGGTCATGGCCGAGAACAACACCGTGCGCCCCGACGTGGCCATTGTGCGGATCAGCGCCGTGTCACGAGTCTGCCCCGCTGCCAACTCATCCCGGTATCGGCTCAGGATCAACAGCGTGTAGTCGATGGCCAGTGCCAGGCCCATCGCGACGGCGAGATTCAACGCGAAGATGGACACGTGGGCGACCATCGCGATGGCCCGTAACGACGCCATGGCGCCCAGAATCGCGAACACACCGACTGCAACGGGCAGCGCCGCGGCGACCAGACCGCCGAACACCCACACCAGCACCACGAAGCTCAGCGGTAGCGCCAGGGACTCCATGAACAGCAGGTCTTCCTGCGTCTGCTCGTTCACCTGCCAGTAGACGGTCGCGTCACCGCCCGCCCGGATACGGACGCCGTCACGGTCACCGATGAACTCGTCGGTCAGACGCTTGGCGTTGAGCGGTGCGCCGGTTTCGCCACCGGTGATGGCGGCCACGATCAATCCCGTCTTGCCGTCCTTGCTGACGAGCGACGATGCCGCCGCCCGTGGGACGGTCCATGGGGAGTGCACCTGCTCGACGTCCGGCGAATCGTTCAGCCGCCGAACCAGATCGGTGCCGACCGCCGTGGCTTGGCGGCTTCTCGCACCGCCGTCGGCCGTGACGGTGATCAACATGGTCATGTCACCCTGGCCGAACTTCTCGGACAACAGCGCCGAGGCCAGGGACGACTGCGCGCCGGGATCGAGTTGCCCGCCTGCCGACAGCGACTTGGCCACCGGAACGCCGAAGATCGCGGTACCGATCATGACGAACGCGGCCAACGCGATGACCCGGCGCGGAGCGGTGATCGCCAGCCGCGCGATTCCGGACAGCACGTGGTTGCCTCGCTAGTCGTTGGCGAGTTCGTGTTCGATGAGTTCGCGGTAGACGCTAACGCCCATCAGTTCGGAATGGGTACCGGTGGCCTGGATCCGGCCGTCCGCAAGCACCACGATCTGGTCGGCGTGGGTGACGGTGGAGAGCCGGTGCGCGACGACCAGGATGCTGCGCTGCCCACGTGCCTGCAGCAGGTTGGCCATCACGTCGTGCTCGTTGGCGCGGTCGAGATGCGCCGTCGGTTCGTCCATCAGTATCAGCTGTGAGCGGGACAGGAAGGCCCGCGCCAGGGCCAGTCGTTGACGTTGACCACCGGAGAGTCCGCGCCCGCGTTCGAGCACGGCGGTGTCGAGTTTGTCTGGTAGACGAGCGATCTCGTCGGCGATGTTCGCCTGTTTCAGCACCAGCCACAGATCGGCCTCGGTGGCATCGGGATTTGCGACCAACAGATTGTCGCGAATGGAGCCGTGCAGCACCGGGGCGTCCTGTTCGAGCAGGCCCAGTCGGCTGCGTAGCTCGCGAAGCGGGATGGCGCGGAAATCCTGCCCTTCCCAGCGCAGCGCTCCGGCGTCCGGGTCGTAGAAGCGGCACAACAGTCCCAGGATCGTGGACTTGCCCGCACCGGATCGGCCGATGAGCGCGGTGATCTGGTCGTGGCGCAGGGCGAACGACACGTCGTCGAGCACAGGTGCGTCGCCATAGGAGAACGACACCTGATCGAATTCGACCATCGGTGCGCAGGCCGTCCGTCGCGCCGACCCGTCCGCGACGGACAGCGTCGGCGGATCGCCCTCGGGGAGTTCTCGCAGGGTCGTGGTGAGGTGTTGATAGGCGCCCGCCGCGGTGCGCAGCGTGGCGAGTGCGGTGAAGGCGGCGGTGATCGGGAAGATGGCGTATACGGCGAAGGCGAGCAGGCTGACCAACTGGCCGACGCCGAGAGTGCCGTCGGCGACGCGGCGTCCGTCGATGATCATGATCGCCAGGAACGCGCCGGTGACGCCGAGGCGAATGATCGAGATGTTGATGGCTGTCGAGGAGGCGATGCGCACGCCAGCTTGGTACGCGGCACGCGTGGTCACATTGATGGAACGCGCCTCCCGGTCCTCGGCGCCGAACAGTTTCACTGTGCGCGCCGCGCCGAGCGCCCGATCCAACCCCGCCGTGTAATCGCCCAGGGCCACTTGGCGATTCAAAGATGCGCGTTGGATCAGTGACAGGAACGGGTTGCCCACCACGAACGCGAGCACCAGGATGGCCACCGCGATACCGACGGTGACCGCGTCGATCGACAACATGACGATGCCCGCACCGAGCAGCGTCATCAAGCCGAACAGCACATCGCCGACGGCGCGCGGCATATCGCGCAGCAAGCCTGCGTCGCTGGTTCCGCGGGCCAGCAGGTCACCGGTGCGGGCGCGGTCCAGCAGCCCG
Organism: Mycobacterium sp. ACS1612; assembly: GCF_001667505.1. Lineage (GTDB taxonomy): Bacteria > Actinomycetota > Actinomycetes > Mycobacteriales > Mycobacteriaceae > Mycobacterium. The sequence continues at coordinate 4,551 of NZ_LZHZ01000071.1, read as the reverse complement.
ATGGGCAGCCGGACAACGTGATTGGTGAAGTCGTCACGCAACGACAGCACGATCTTTTCACCGGTGCGGTCGAGCCGGAAGTGCGCTGATGCCTCCAACGCGAGGTAGCCGACGAGCATCACGATCAGTACGACGGCCGAGCCCGCATCGGCCGAGCCAGTGGTGGCGCGCTCGACTAGGCGGCCGGCCAGCAGCGGCTGAATCAGGATGAGCGCGGTCGCGGCACCGAGTAGAAGCAGGCTCACCGTCAGCGACAACCAGTGCGGGCGTAGCAGCGTGAGCATGTCAGAGCAATCCGAGGCGGTGCAGGTCGGTGGCGTACTTGATGATGGTGGGCGCGGACACCCGCGGTATGTCCGGATTGTTCTTGTCCGGACCGATTTTGGCGTCACGCACGGCGGCGCGGAATCGGTCGGTCGGGCCGAAGGAGCCGAGCGTCGGCGGCAGCGGGCGCGCCCGACCGGAGTTGCGTAGCAACAGCATCTGCAGCACCGAATGCCTGCGCTGCCGGTCCGGCAGGGCACGCAGGCCCGCTTCGAAGCGCTGCAACCAGTTCCCGAACTCCTCGATGCGCCGGATGGGGTAACCGGCCTCGATCAACCAGTCGACGTATTCGTCGAGTCCGATGCCGTCGTCATGCGGGTTCATCACGTGGAACGTTTGGAAGCCGTCCACCGTCTGGGCACCCAGCGTGGCAATCGCTTCGGCGACGAAGTCCACGGGCAGTCCGTCGAAGTGCGCGCGCTGCCGGTGCCCGTCGGTGCCGAGTTGGTAGAACGACGCAGGTGCGACGCCGGTGGCCAGCACACTGAGCACCATCCGGGTGAAGGTGTCGGACACGTTCAACTGCCCGGCATATGTGGTGTCGGCCAAGATCATTCCGCACCGGAACACCGTTATCGGCAGCCCGCACAGGTCGTTGGCCTCGCGCAGCAGCACCTCGGCGGCCCACTTGCTGTTGCCGTAGCCGTTCGCCACCCCGTCGTCGATGACGCGGGTTGGACTGATGACGCGGATGTCTGCGTCTTCGGTGAACGCCGACGGTTCGATCTGGACGCCGACGTCGGCAGTCGACACGTAGCTGTACGACTTCAGCTTGGACGTGAGCGCGAGGCGGATCAGTTCAGCGGTGCCAACTACATTGGGCCCGAACAGGTCGCTGTACGGCAGCACACCGTTGACCACGGCGGCAGAATCGACGATCAGGTCGACGGTGGCGGCCAGTCGCCGCCAACTGTGTTGCGCCAAACCGAGATTGACCTCGCCCTTGTCGGCTGCGACGACTTCGAGGTGCGCATCGGCCAGTTCCCGGAAGCGCCGCAACAGCTCCGGGTCGCTGTCGAAAGCGTCGATGAGACGACGTCGGGCGTCTTCGTCGGAAGAGGCGCGCACCAGGCAGATCAGTGTGCCGCCGACGAGCTCCATCTGCTCGAGCCACTTCAGCGTCAGGTAGCGCCCGAGGAAACCTGTTGCTCCGGTCAGCAACACCGTGCGCACCTCTGGACTCGGGCCGGGCAGCGTCGGGGCGCAGGCGAGCGTGGTGGCATCGATGAACTTGTCCAAAGTCAAGTCTGCGGCATGGATCTCGGTGACGCCGCGACCGTGCACCGCCTCGAAGCGGTGATCGGACGCGGGGTCCGCTGAGTGGGCCGCCCCGCTGACCCGCATGCTCAGGCCTCTCACGGAGGGCACTGCGATGAGCGTGCGCACGCTCAGGTGGGCGTCGAAGGTCTCGTTGATGGCGGCGACGACGCGCATCGCCGATATCGAGTCGCCGCCGAGGTCGAAGAAGGAGTCCTCGATGCCGACACGGTCGATGCCGAGCGCATGCGCGTAGATGTCGGCCACCGCTTCTTCGACTGCATTGGTGGGCGCCCGGTAGTCGTCGGTGTGCGGGTATTCCGGTGCAGGCAGGGCGCGTACGTCGAGTTTGCCGTTGACCGTGAGTGGCAACGTGTCGACGGCCACCACTGCGGTGGGCACCATATAGGGTGGCAGGTGTTCGGCCAACGCGGCACGCGCGGCGGCGGGATCCGCGCTCCCGGTGACGTATCCGACCAGGCGGTTGTCGCCGGGGCGGTCCTCGCGGGCGATCACCACCGCCTGTTCGACGCCGTCGAGTCCGACGAGCGCCGACTGGACTTCGCGAAGTTCGATGCGGTAGCCGCGGATCTTGACCTGCTCGTCGGCGCGGCCGTGGTATTCCAGTTGGCCATCCGGGCGCCACCGCACCAGATCGCCGGTGCGGTACATGCGCTCGCCCGGGCCGCCGAACGGACACGGCACGAACCGTGCTGCCGTCAATTCGCTGCGCCGCCAATACCCCACTGCCACACCGTGTCCGGCGATGTAGAGTTCCCCGACCACGCCGGGGGGCACCGGCCGCAGCCATCCGTCGAGCACGAACAACGCCGACCCTGGCACCGGCGATCCGATCGGCGGTAGTCCCGACCCGGCGGCGAGCGGAGTGCTCCTGGCCGCGTCCACGGTCGTCTCGGTCGGGCCGTACGCGTTGATCATCGTCCTGTCGTGCGCCCACCGGTCGACGAGGGCGGCGGGGCAAGTTTCGCCACCGACGACCAATGTCATCGACTTCAGCCCGCGCGACGACAGCATCGCCGCCGCAGAGGGACTCAGATCAAGCACGGTGACACCTTCGGCGACCAACAACGCGTGGAGGTCGTCGGGTGAGGCCATCGTGTCCTCACCCACCACCGTCAGCCGGCCACCGCGCAACAGGGCACCCCACGTCTCCCACACCGAGACGTCGAACGCGTAGGAGTGGCACTGCGCCCACACGCCGCCACGCGGCAGCGAGGTGTCGAGCGATTCGACCATGTGGATCACGTTGCGGTGGGTGACGGCCACCCCTTTCGGCACACCGGAGGTTCCGGACGTGTAGATGTGGTAGGCGATTTCATCGGTTGAAGGCGTGGGCAGGGCTGTGCAGGGATAGTCGCTGTTGCGAACGTCTTCGAAATCGATCACCGGCACTTCGTGTGCGTCCAGCCGGCCGGCCAGTGCGGCGGTCGTGACCACGACCACCGGTGCCGTATCGGCGAGCAGGAATCCGATCCGCTTGTCGGGCAGCGCGGGATCGACGGGCAGGTAGGCGGCCCCGGTCTTCAGCACGGCGGTCATCGCGACGATCGCGTCGATGGAGCGCGTGAACATCAGCGCCACAACGGCTCCCGCGCGGGCACCCTGTGCTGTCAACAGATGCGCCAACCGGTTCGACGCCTCGTCGAATTCGCGATAGGTCATCGACTCGGCACCGCAGTTGATCGCGACCGCGTCTGGGGTGCGGGCAACCTGCGCTGCCAGCGCCTCCGGAATGGACACTGCCGCAGGGGCGGATTGGCGCAGCGTGGCTTGGTCACCCCACGTCGCGAGTCGAGCGTGTTCGCCGGGATCGAGCAGATCGATCGACGACAGTCCGCGCCGCGGATTGTCGGCCATCTGGGTCAACAACCGCAGTAACGGTTGACCCAACGCCTGGATAGTCTGCTCGTCGAATACATCCGTGCGGTAGTCGAGACGAAGGGTCGTTGCGGTTCCGGGCGATGCCTGCAGCACCAGCGGGTAGTGCGTGGCGTCGCGGGTGGTGATGTCGGTGATGGCCAGGTCGCCGTCGACCGACAGCGCACCGGCGTCGATGGGATAGTTCTCGTAGACGAACAGGGTGTCGAAAAGCCTGTCGTGACCACTGATGCGGTGGATGTCGCGTAGCGCGGTGTGTTGATGGTCGAGGTTGTGGCTGCGAGCGATTTCCAACTGGCGCAACAGGTCGGCGGTGGTGGTGGTCGGCGTGAGTCTGGCCCGCACCGGAATCGTGTTGATGAACAGTCCCACCATGGACTCCGCGCCTGGCAACTCCGTCGGCCGGCCTGAGACCGGAACGCCGAAGGCGAGGTCGTGTTGACCGGTCAGCGACATCAGCAGTTGCGCCCATGCAGCCTGCAGGACGACGTTGACGGTGGTGTGGTGGGTGCGGGCGAGCTCGGTGAGCTTTTGTGCGCCGGATGCGGACACCACGAACGACGCAGCGGCGCGGGGACCTGTGCCCAGCCGGTCGGGCGGACCGACGAGTGTCGGGGTGTCGAAGCCGGCCAGTTGGTCGTGCCATGCCGCGTGCGCGGTGTCGAGGTCGCGGTCGGCCAGCCACGACACGAACCTGCGGTAGGACTGCGGAGCCGGTAGCCGTTGACCGTGGTAGCCGGCGAAGATCTCCCGCAACACAATCGGCATCGACCACCCATCGACCACGATGTGGTGATTGGTCAACACAAAGCGATACCGATGCACTCCGGTGCGGATCAACAGCGCCCGAAACGCCGGCGAATCCGACAACGCACACACCGCAGCACGCTCGTCAACACACAGCTGAGCCACGTCATCATCGTCGAGGTCCAGATACTGCCAACCCGCGACCGGATCGGCAGGAATCACCTGGACTGGCTCGTCGAACCGATCGCAGAACCGCGCAACCAGATTCGGATGCCGCCCCACCACCCCATGCACCGCATCACGAAGCCGCAGCACATCAAGCGC
>NZ_LZHZ01000070.1 GCF_001667505.1 Mycobacterium sp. ACS1612 | reverse complement strand
ACCAAGCACTGGAAGACCGCACCCCCAAGCAGGCCTACCTCGACAGCACGAACCTGCCAACTTCTTGACTCAAGACAGGTGCGGTGGGATCGGCAGGGCATCAGCGTCGACGACGGCGCCTTGCCCGGCTTGCAACGCATCGGCTTCGTGCGCAGCGTTCGCAGCCCGCAGTTCGAGGGCATGACGTTTCACGAGATTCTCTGCAAAAGCGCGCTGAACAAGGTGCCCGCAGCGTCGATGTTGCCATTTCGGTACACCGTGAACGGCTACCGCGGTTGTTCGCACGCCTGCCGGTACTGCTTTGCGCGGCCCACCCACGAGTACCTCGATCTCGACTGCGGCACCGATTTCGACACCCAGGTAGTGGTGAAGACCAACGTCGCCGAGGTGCTGCGGCGCGAACTGCACCGCCGGACGTGGCAACGCGAAACCGTCGCGCTCGGCACCAACACCGACCCTTATCAACGCGCAGAGGGTCGCTACGCGCTGATGCCGGGCATCATCGGTGCACTCGCGGAGTCCGGCACACCGTTCTCCATCCTGACGAAGGGCACGCTGCTGCGTCGCGATCTGCCGTTGATCACCCAAGCCGCGGATGCCGTCGAGGTCAGCGTCGCGGTGTCGCTGGCGATCGGGGATCCCGAGTTGCACAAGGACGTCGAGCCCGGAACACCCACGCCGCAAGCAAGATTGGGGTTGATCTCCGCCATCCGCGAAGCGGGGCTGGGGTGTCACGTGATGGTCGCGCCGGTGCTGCCGCGGTTGACCGATTCGGCCGAGCACCTCGACGGGCTATTACGCCAGATCGCGGAGGCGGGGGCCACGGGTGTGACGGTGTTCGGTCTGCATCTGCGCGGTTCGACGCGCGGCTGGTTCATGGCGTGGTTGGCGAAATCGCATCCCGAACTCGTGCGCGAGTACCGCGAGTTGTACAGGCGCGGAGCGTATCTGCCGGCCGACTACCGGAAGATGCTGCACGACCGGGCGGCGCCGCTGGTGGCCAGGTACGGGCTGGCCCCGGACAAGCGGTCGTTCCGCGCGGCGCAGGCGCCGCCACCGCCCGCCGAGGTCCTGCAACCGACACTTTTCTAGCGGCTCGCGAGGGAATTGTTCAGGTCTTGTTGCGCTTCACCTGGTTGAACGGCACACCGCGGTCGGCGGCGTATTCGCGGGGGAAGCCCAAAATGCGTTCGCCGATGATGTTTTTCGCGATCTCGGTGGTGCCGCCGCCGAGCGCACTCGCCTGCCTTGACAGGTACCGGTCGCCGTAGCGGATCAGGTCGTCGCCGCCGTCGACCACGCCGGCGCTGCCGGTGATGGCCAGCACGGTGTCGATCTCGAGGTGGTGAATCTCGGCGTGCGTGACGCGGATGATCGAACCCGCTGCAGGTGGCAGCGAACCGTCGAGGACGCCGTGGTACACGTGGTCGATCAACTGGTCGCGCACCGCCCGGTGCACCAGCGCCCGGCCCGCGAGGGCTCGGAGTCGTTCGTTGTCCGCCTGCCCCAACGTCGCCAGCAGTGACACGTAGTCGATCGGCACATCCGACTTGCCTTCTGCGCCAATGCCGCTGGCGAACTCGGAGCCGCCGCCTACTGCGCGTCGCTCGTGGTAGAGCTGCCGCGACGCGACCTGCCAGCCTTGGTTGACCTCGCCGACAACGGCGTCGTCGCCGAGTTCGAGGTTGTCGAAGAACTCCTCGCAGAATTCGACCGATCCGTTCACCTGCTTGATCCGCCGCAGGGTGATGCCGGGGCTGTTGATCGGCACCAGGAACATCGTCAGGCCCTCGTGCTTGGGCACGTCCCAGTTGGTGCGGGCCAACATCAACCCGTAGTCGGCGGCGAAAGCGCTTGTGCTCCAGGTCTTGGCGCCGTTGATCACCCATTTGTCGCCGACCCGGTCGGCGCGGGTGATGACTCCCGCAAGGTCCGATCCGCCGCTCGGTTCCGAGAGCAACTGGACCAGTACCTCTTCGCCACGCAGGACCGCGGAGATGTGCTTGCGTTTCTGCTCTTCGGAGCCGGTGTCAAGGATCGTCGCCGCGCAGATGGTGAATGTCGGGGTGTTGAGGATCACCGGCATCTCGTAGTTTCGGGACTCGTTGTCGAACGCCTTTTGGTAGGCGATCGGGAGGCCCAGCCCGCCGTACTCGCGGGGGAAACAGATTCCGGCAAATCCACCGGCGTACAGCTTCTTCTGCAGCTCACGGGCGCGCCGCCACGGTTCCTCTTCACCGCGGTCGTGTTCGGGCGGGTTGGCCGGGTCGATGCGCGGCATGTTGTCGGCCAGCCACGCTCGGGCGCGGGCGGCGAACTCGTCGACCGATTCCGTTTGGGGCGGAGCAGAAGCGGTTTCGGTCATGACGCGGCCTCCAGTTCGGTGAGACGGTAGACCCGCAGATTGTGTTCCTCCGGTGTGCCGAACATCGAGCGGTACAGCGTGGCCCGGCGCAGGAAGAGGTGCAGGTCGTGTTCCCACGTCACCCCGATGCCGCCGTGCAACTGCACGCAGTCCTGCAGCATGCCAGGAGCGTGTTCGCCCACATAGGATTTCGCCACACTGACCACCAAATCAGCACCGGGCGAACGGGAAGCGACCGCCGTGACCGCGGCATTGGTGGTGGCGCGGCAGGACTCGAACCAGATCTTGAGGTCTGCGTACTTGTGCTTGAGCGCCTGGTAGGAGCCGATCGGGCGGCCGAACGAATGTCGGTCGAATCCCCACTGGATGGTGAAGGCCAGCACGGTGTCGAGAATGCCGACCACCTCGGCGCACTGCAGCACCTGCGCGATCTGGCTTTGCCGCGCGATGATGCCGGGCGTCTGCTCAACGGTGCCGACCACCGCGGACTCGTCGACCTCGACGCCGTCGAAGTGCACGCGGGCATAGCTTTTGACCATGTCGATCGAGCGTTGCCGCTCAACGCGCACCCCGGCCGCGTCCGTCGGAACCAGGAACTGACGCACCGCGCCGTCGCATTGCGCGACGAGCATCAGCACCGCGCTTTGAGGTCCCGCCTCGACGCGATCCTTGACACCCTCGATCCGGTAACCGTTTCCGATTTTGGTCGCCGTGGTCTGCGCGTCCAGCGGAGCCCACGGCTTGCCAGGCTCGTACACCGCCCACGAGCCGACGACCTCCCCCGACACGAGCGATTCGATCGTGTCCGTGTGGTTTTCGGGTGCCTCGGCGAGGGCGGCCAGCACGGTGCTGACCGGGTGCAGCGGCCCAGGGGCGACGGTCCTGCCTGCCAACTCGGCGACGAGCGCCAGATCGGCGACTCCGTCCCCGGATACGCTGCCACCGCCGAGATCCTCGGGCACCAGCAGACTGGTCCAGCCGAGTTCGGCGGCGCGTCGCCACCAGTCGGCGTCGAAGGCAACGCCCGCCGCGTGCAGTTCACGCAGGCGGCTCAGCGAGGCTTCCTTCTCCAGAAACGACTGGGTCGTCGAGGCGAACAGCAGCCGTTCCGGATTTGCGTCGTCGGTCATGTGATCCGTTCAGGCGGGAATGACGAGAGGCGGCACGTCGGGGTTGTGGACGATCTTGTTCTCGACCTTGAAGAGGTCGATCATGTTCCCGCCCATGACCTTTCGCTGGCCTTCCGCGTCGAGGTCCTGTAGGTCATCGACCAGATGCGTCGGTTCGGCCAAGCCTTCGGGATGCGGCCAGTCCGATCCGAAGATGATGCGGTCGATCCCGCACAACTGGGCCATCTTGGCGAAGTCGTCCTCCCAGAACGGCGCGACGTAGACGCCGCGCTTGAAGGCCTGCACGGGATCCTCGGGGAACGCCTGCGGCATCCTCTTGTAGGTGTTCTCGAATTGCTTGAACAGGTAGGGCACCCAGTCGGCGCCGTTCTCGATAGACAGGATCCGCAGGTCGGGGTTGCGGGTCAGCGCGCCGTGGCACACCAGCGCCGCCATCGAGTCCTCGATCGGCCGCTTGCCCATCGCGACCATCCGGAACGCGGTCGGTTTGAACGGCAGGAACTCGTCGGCAGGCTCCCAGTCGTTCAGGTACTCGGCGTATCCGGAGTCCGACGCGTGCATCGACACCGGGATGCCTGCCTTGACGCAGGCATCCCAGAACGGGTCGAACTCCTCAGTACCGAACGACCGGGTGCCACGCATTCCTGGCACCGGCGCGGGGCGGACGAGCACCGTCTTGGCGCCGCGCTCCAGGCACCATTCGAGTTCCTCCAGGGCGCGGTCGACGATGGGCAGCGTGATGACGGGCGTGGAGAAGATCCGGTTCTCGTAGTTGAATTGCCATGTCTCGTACATCCATTCGTTGAGCGCGTGGATGACGTCGTGGATCAGCTCAGGGTCGTCCTTCATCCGCTCCTCGACCAGGCTGGCCAGGGTCGGGAACATCAGCGAATAGTCGAGACCCAGTCCGTCCATCACCTCCAGGCGCGCCGCGGGTTCGCGGAACGCCGGGATCGCCTTCATCGGCTTGCCCATCACCTCGCGGAAGCTCTTGCCACCGCTGCCGTGCCGGAAGTACTCCTCCTGTGCGCCCGGACGAGCAACGACCTCGAAAGTGGGGTTCGGGATGTAGTCGCTGACCTGATTGCGGACCATGATCTTGGTCCGGCCACGCACCTCGATGTAGTCGATGACGTTCTTGCGGTGGTCCGGCAGGAACTTGGTCAGAGCTTCTTTCGGCTCGTAGAAGTGGTTGTCGGCGTCGAACACCGGATACGGAAGCTTGCGGGCCATTTCCGCCTCCTGGAAGTCTCGTTTTGCTCTGGTGGTAATGACATTACCACGCGTGGACCAGCGAAAACATCACCCCGAGGCGAAGTAATATCGCGCAGGTCAGCGGAGGTCGGCCTGGCCGTGCAGGCCGCCGATGCAGAACTGGTAGATGTGGTCGGCGGTGATCGGGACGCCGTTGAGTTCGGCGCCGAGCACCTGCAATCGCATCGCGCCGAGCGCCGATTGCATGATCAGTGCGGCGGTGGCGTCGATATCGATTCCGCTGGGGAAGACACCGTCGGCGATACCGCGGGTGATGATGTCCTTGATCAGGTCGTGCAACGGCGACAGCACGCGCGCGTACTCGCCGGGCAGGGTTTCGGCAAGGCGATCGTTGTAAGAGGTCAGTCCGCGGTTGACCCTGTCCTGGGTGGTCGACTCGGCGGGTGTGCAGATGCCGTCGATGAGTACCCGCAGCGCCGCGGCCGCCTTCAACCCCGCGGTGTCCTCGCGCCACTTCCGCGTCGACTCGGACATGATCTTGTCGATCAACGCCAGCAGCAACTCGTCCTTGGTCGAAAAGTGTTGGTAGAAGGACCGTAGCGAGGTCTTTGACCGCTCGACCACCTCGAGCACCGTGAAGTCGGTGCGGCCGGTCTCGCCGAGAATCGCCAGCGCCGACTTCATGAAGCGGCGTTCCCGGGGTTCGGTGTCGACGCCGGCGGCGTCGGGAGTCCGTCCGCTCGACTTCGCCATGGTAATGACGTTACCGCTTTTGCAGAAGCTCGGTTACTGTTCGGTGCCATGACGACAGACTCTGCGCAGACGTGGACCGTTGCCGGACTTCTCGACCTGTTCGACGTCCGGCAGGACGGGGAGAACCGGTTCCTCGCCGCGACAGGGCCCGCCGGTGAGGACGAGCGCCAGGTAGTGGAGGGCACGCAGGTGCTCGCTCAGGCGATCGTCGCGGTAGCCAAACGGTTTGCGGACAAGTCAGTGCGTTCGGTGTCTGCGGTGTTCGCCCGCGCCGTGATGGTCGGGGCGGGGCCGGTCGAGTTGGAGATCGACGTGGTCAGCGAAGGCCGGTCGACTGCGACGGCGATCGTCGCCGCCAAGCAGAACGGCAAGCGGTGCATCACGGCGACGGTGCTGGCCGACGTGCCGACCGCAGACGTCATCCGTCACCATCTGCCGCGCCCCGACGTCGCGGGACCCGATGACGCGAACGTGTCGCCGATGCCGATGGACGGCAGGCAGTTGCGCCTGGTCGACATCGTCGATGTGAATAGTCCCGACGAGGTGGGGCCACCCGAACTGTACGCGTGGCTGCACTACGACCCGATCCCGGCGCGCGACGAGCTCGCAAAGGCGCTGATCGCGTATTTCACTGGCCACCTTGGGATTTCGACGACCATGCGGGCGCATGAGGGTATTGGCACCGCCCAGGCGCATCTGACCGTGTCGACGGCGCCGATGACGGTGACGGTGAGTTTCCACGAACCGGTCCGCTGGGATGGCTGGATTCTCTACAGCCACGAGAGCACACAGGTCGGTGCCGGCATGTCCTATGTGCGCGGCGCGGTGCACACCGAGGAGGGCGAGTTGATCGCCTCCTTCACGCAGGACGCGTTGATCCGCCCACTGCGCACCACCGACACCGCGATCAAGGAACAGTCCCGCCTCTAGCCACTCTCCCGCGGGGGAGGGTCAGCCCTGTCGACGTCGTGGGCGTGGTGAACGATGTCGTGCAGGTGGTAGACGGAGATGGTTGCGACGGTGAATTCGCTTCCGTTGCTGCGCAATCCGCGCCGTGACCACGCGTCGGCGGGCACGTTGGCGTAGGTGTCGGCGACCACGCCCGCGGCGTCGAACAACTCGTTTGCGACGGTGGCCGGGTCCTGCGACGCGTAGTCGTCGGCGATCGCCGTCGCATCCTGATCCCAGTTCGGAAACTGTGGCTCATCCTGGGTGAGCATCAACCGGACTCGATGATCGAAGATGCGGTGCACATCGCGGACGTGGCAGGCGTACTCCAGCGTGGACCACACGGCGGGCTGCCTGCGCTGCGCGGCGTCGGGTTCGCCGAGGCGTCGCAGCCAGTCGGTCGCGTCGGCGCGGATTCGGTCGGCGACCTGCGAGTGGTGCACCGCGGCAGGATCAAAGCCGCACTCCGGGCACGGGTGTGTCAACACCCAGGTCCAGTCCTTGGTGTCGGGTTCGATGGGTTCGGTGGTCACGCCACAAGTGTGGCAGCCGCGTTGCGCCCTACGCGATCGGTACGCTTGACCCACGCCAGGCCTGACGATTGAGGTCCCGTTGACGCGCACAGTCGGACTACGCCTGCTCTTCGCAGGGACCGTCGTGTTGTTCGCGCTCTAGTTGTTCCTGATGACCACCAAGACCGAACCGTATCCGGCGTTGACGATGCCCGCCTTCACCGGTCATCCAATGCAGGGCGATGTCGTCGTCGTCGAAAAGCCGGAAATTCGTGGGCAGTTCAGCGGCGGACAGACCGAGGCCGTCGCCTACGACCAATTGCTTCCGACGACACCGCTGGACACGTTGCCGATCTTCAAGAACGCTTTCGCGTTCTATCAGTTCGCGATCGACGACCAGACGCTGACCTGACTGCAGGACACCATCGCCCGACGATTCCCCGACAGAACACCGACCGGCGTTGACATCGTGTGGCGCAAGGCCGCTCACCACCTCACAAACCCCGGCGACGTCACCTACTCCACCGTGCGCGCACCGTCCACCTCGACTTCGGGCGTGGCCGGTGAGGTTCGACCGATGGGTCCAGCGCGGCCCGCTCACCGCGGTTGACCTCGGGCTGTACCGGATCATCTTCGCGGTCGCGACACTTTTCACGGTGCCCGACGTGCAATGGGTCGGCAACTATCCCGACTCACTCATCGACGCGCCTGCGGGACCTTTCGAACTGCTGTCGGGCGTCCCGGCACCGGCCGTGCTGGTCGCGCTGGAGCTGCTGCGGTCAGTAGCTCTTGCCGTGCTCGCCGTTGGGTTTTGGACTCTGTGGGCGTCGCTGGCCGTGGTGCTGTTTCATCTCGGCGTGTACCTCGCGATGGGCATCGACTTCTCGTTCAACGTGGTCGTCTACGGTGCATTCGTGTCCTGGTCGGCGCTGTGGCGGCCGCTACGCGCACCCCAACACTCGGCGGTGGCGTTCGCATTGGTCGCCGCTGCGATCGGCGGTGCCGCCTGGTTCGTCACATCGACGACGCCCGCGGTGGTCGCCGGGTGTGGCGTCGTGATCGTATTCGTCGGCGCCGCAATCGGTATCGGCTATCTGGTTCGCCAGGTCACGCTGGTCAGCCGTCGAGCAGTGCGGACCTGAGCACGTCCAGCGGCAACCCGCCGAGATCCAGCGCCCGGTTGTGGAACTCCCGCAGCGGCAGGTGAGGTGCGACGATCTCATCGCGTAACTGCTGCCAGATGCGTTGTCCGATCGCATACGACGGCGCCTGGCCCGGCCAACCCAGATAGCGGTCCAACTCGAAACGCAGATTTTCCTCGGCCATCGCACTGTGCGATTGCAGGAACACCCACGCCCGTTCGGCGTCCCACCGGCCGCCATCCGGTGCAGTGAGTCCGCAGTGCACGCCGATGTCGAGCACCACGCGCGCGGCCCGGAAGCGTTGCGCGTCCAGCATTCCCATCCGGTTTCCGGCGTCGTCGAGCCAGCCGAGTTCGGCCATCAACCGCTCTGCGTACAGCGCCCATCCCTCGCCGTGACCCGACACCCAGCAGCCCAGCCTGCGCCACCGATTCAAACGGTCGGCAGACGCGACCGCGCGGCCGACTTGCAGATGGTGGCCGGGCACGCCTTCATGGAACACCGTGGTGGTTTCCTGCCAGGTGCGGAAGGTGTCGACACCCGGCGGCACCGACCACCACATCCGTCCTGGTCGGCTCAGGTCCTCCGACGGCCCGGTGTAGTAAATGCCGCCGGTGTGCGTGGGGGCGATCCGGCACTCCAGTGTCCGCAACGCAGGCTCGATGTCGAAGTGTGTCTTGGCCAGCGATTCCACCGCACGGTCGGAAAGATCCTGCATCCACGCCTGCAGTGCATCGGTGCCATGCACCAGGTAGCGAGGTTCGTCGTCGAGTCGCCGCAACACGTCGCTGACCGACGCCCCTGGGTACAGTCGGTCGGCGATCGATTCCTGCTCGGCGACAATGCTTTCCAGCAGCCGAAGGCCCCACTCGTAGGTCTCGTCGAGGTCGACCGACGTACCCAGGAACTGCCGCGACAGCAGTTCGTACACCTCACGGCCGAACGCATCTTCCTGTCGTGCGTTGGGGGCGATCTCGTCGCGCAGTACGGTCGCGAGCCCGGCGTACGCGTCGGCGGCAGCGGACGCGTGCTGCTGCAATTGCGCGTGCAGCACGGCGTTGCCCGGCGCCGCGTCGGCCACCATCTCGACGAACAACTGCTGGATCTGGGCTGCCTGCTGGGTGCCGCGTGCGACCTGGCGGGCTGCGGGCGCCCGCCCGCCTGCCACCGCCGCGCGCAGGGCGTCGGCGTAACCGGCCACCCGGGTGGGCACTTTCGACATCCGCTTGCCGATCAACGCCCAGTCGTCGTCGGTGTCGGTGGCCATCAGGTCGAACACGTCGCGCATCGACTGCAGCGGCGACGCGATCACGTTGAGTTCGCCGACGTCCAACCATGCGTCGTGCAGTTCGATCTGAAGGCCGAGTCGCTCCCGCATCGCGGCGATCGTCACCCAGTCGACGTCGTCGGCGGCGGTCACGACGTCGAGTTCGCGCAGCGTCGCGCGCGCCGCCTCGACCCGGGCCGCGACACCGTCGGGGGAGTAGTCCGTGATCTCGTCGTCGTGGCCGAGGATGCCCATTTCCGTTGCCGCGCAGGGATCCAACGTCGCGAACGTATCGAGGTAGCGTTCGGCGACGGCATCGACGGCCGTTGGCGGCCTAGCCAAGGTCGTTCGTCGCGAAGGTGTCGCACTTGTTGGGGTCGCCGGTCTGGTAGCCGACGGTGAACCACTTCTGCCGCTGCGCCGATGACCCGTGCGTCCACGATTCCGGGTTGACCCGGCCGGTGGCCTGCTTCTGAATCCGGTCGTCACCCACCGATGACGCCGCCGACAACGCGTCGGCAATGTCCTTGTCGCTCAACGGCTCAAGGTATGGCACGCCGGTGCTCTCCTGTTTCGTGATCGCGGCGTAGTGCGCCCACACACCGGCGTAGCAGTCCGCCTGGAGCTCGGTGCGGACCCCCGCGCCGGTGGCACCCTCCGGATCACGTTGTGAGCGGCCCAGCACGCCCTGCAGATTCTGCACATGGTGACCATACTCGTGCGCCACCACGTACTCCTGAGCGAGTGGACCACCGCTGGAACCGAATTGGTCGACGAGCACCTGGAAGAAGTCGGTATCGAAATAGGCGGTTCGGTCCACCGGACAGTAGAACGGGCCGACGGAGGTGTCGGCGGGGCCGCAGCCGGTCTGCACCGAGCCGTGGAACAGTACGGTGTGCGGCGGGGTATAGCCGCGAAGCAGTTGCTGCCACACGCCGTCGACGGAGTTCGTGGTCGCGGCCACCCGGCATTCCACGTACTTGTTCGCGTCTGCTCCGGTCTTGCAGTGGGTCAGGTCGTAGCCCGGCGCATCGACACCGCCGGTGTCGATCTGCTGTTGTTGGGGCACGACCGAACTGGGGTCGACCCCGAGAAACAGCGCGAGCACCACGATGATCAAGCCACCCAGCCCGCCGCCGATCGCAATGCCGCGGCCGGGACCGCGGCCGCCGCCGGTGGAGATGTTGCTCGTGTCGATCTGCATACCCTCGTTGAAGGTCATCGCACCGCTCCGTCTCCTTGTCCACCGGGGTCTGCTCAGCTTCGCACACTACGATTTGGGCGTGGCAGTCCTTGCCGGACATTCGACCATCGCGCACACCGGCCTTGGAGATCTGCGCGGCACGACCGAGGCCGGGGTGGACGTCTGGCGCGGCGTGCCGTATGCGGAGCAGCCGGTCGGCGAACGTCGTTTTCTGGCGCCCGCGCCGCTGCAGCCGTGGACCGGTGTGCGCGACGCGGTCGAACACGGACCGCTGCCACCGCAGAGCAAGTCGTTCGTCGGCGGCGGTCGCGACGATCCGAAGGTGCGTGACGAGGCCTGTCTGACACTGCAAGTCTGGTCGCCCGACACAGGCGGATCGCTACCGGTGATGGTGTGGATCCCTGGCGGTGCATTCGTGTACGGCGCCGGACAGTTCCAGCTTTACAACGGGTCACGATTGGCCGCCAACGGGAACGTCGTCGTCGTCAACATCACTTACCGGATCGGGGTCTTCGGCGGCTTCGAACTGTCCGACCTCGGCGACGGGTTCGACGACAACCTCGCGCTGCGCGACCAGATCGCCGCCCTGCAATGGATTCGGGACAACATCGCGGCCTTCGGCGGCGACCCCGACCGGGTGACGGTGTTCGGCGAATCCGCGGGCGCCACGTCGGTGCTCGCGCTGCTGGCCAGCCCGGCGGCCGACGGTCTGTTCCACCGCGCGATCGCTCAGAGTCCCGCGCTGCCGCTGATCGCCGACCGCGACCTGCGCGCGAGGCGGGCGCACGAATTCCTGAAGCGGCTGGGCGTGCGCCCGGCCGAAGTCAAGGCGCTGCCGCAGCGGCAACTGCGCCGCGCCGCGGGCCTGCTGCAGCTCAAGAGCGCGTCGACGACGCCGACGCTCGCTTACGGGTTGACCTATGGCGTCGATCTGCTGCCGAGGCATCCCGTCGACGCGGCGCGGGCGGGCACGCTGGCGCGGATGCCGCTGATCATCGGCACCAACAGCCATGAGGCGTCGATGTTCGCCTGGACCAAACCGCCGATGCTGCCCACCACGACCGCATCCATCGACGCCTACCTCGACCGCGTCGCACCGGATGCCAGAGAGCGCGTGCTCGCCGCGTATCCGGACTATCCGCGGCGGCGTGCGCTGGTCGCATTCGGGTCGGATTGCATGTTCGGCGGGCCGGCATGGGCGTTCGCCGACGCGTACAGCGCCCACGCGCCGACGCACATGTACCGGTTCGACCATTTCGGTTGGAGCCTGCGGGTTCTCGGCCTAGGCGCCACCCACGGCAGCGAGATCGTGCACATTCAGCACAGCTACGCGTCGTTCATCGGGCGCAAGCTGCATCCTTTGGGCCGGCGGCTGCAGCCACCGGTCGGCAGGCGCATGCAGCGTGCCTGGCTGGACTTCGCCGCGCAGACGTCCGGCCCGATTCATTGGTCCAGCGGGCACGACTGGCCGATCTACGACACCGCGCACCGCTACACCCGCATCATCGAGACCGCGCGCGACACCGTCGTCGAGGATCCCGACGCCGCACGCCGCAAGGCGTGGGCGGCCCTGTACTGATCCCGCGTGCGCCGAAACGGCATTCCAGCACGCCTCTTCTCGAACTTTCCGTGCCGGAATGCCGTTTCGGCGCAGAGGAAGTGAGCTAGCCGGGGCCGTCGCTGGCCGCCGCCAAGATCGGCACCAGCACTTCGCTGATCGGGGCCGCAATGCCGTACGCGGCGGCCTTGCGCAGCACGACGCCGTTGCGGATGTCCCATTCCAGCGCCCGATCCGCCTGGCGATCGGTCAGCATCGACGTGGTGATGTCGGGCGGCCCCTGCGCCAGCATGCCGACGATCTCGTCGATCACCCCCTCGTCGAGGTGGGCGCCGTCGGCCCGCGCCACGGCCAGGCATTCGGCCAGGTACCGGCGGCCCAGCGCGGCCACGTCGTCGCGGCGGAAGATGCCCGCGCGTCGCCCGGACAACACCATGAGGCCGACCACGGCGTTCACGAGCAGCTTGCGCCACGCGGCAGTGACGAAATCGGGGTCCAACTCGACCGTGACGCCCGCCCCGCGTAACAACTCCGCGAGCGTCGCCGCCGCGTCGGTGTCCGGCAGCACCAGCCGGGGCTGGTTGCGCACCCGCACCCAGCGCTGCGGTTGCACCTCCGACGACACCCAGACCGCCGCGGGCACCACCGTCGACGACGGACAGAACCGGCCGACCCGCTCGACCTGTTCGACGCCGTTCTGCAGGGCGCACACGATGGAGCGGTCGTCGCACAGCCGCGACAGCCAGCCGCCTGCCTGCTCGGTCTGGGTGTCCTTGACCGCGATGAATACCACGTCAACCGGCCCGTCGACGACAGCGGGATCCGTCTGCACCGGACCGGGCAGCACAATCGGGTCGCGGTCGTCGGGCCGCACCTCGATCGCGTCGCGCTCGGTGCGCCCGCACAGCAGGACGGAATGACCCGCGGCGTGCAGATATGCGCCCACGGTCGCGCCGATGGCGCCAGGTCCGATCAATGCAATGCTCGTGCCCACGGGGGCCAAGCTACGCCCCACTACACTGTGGCAGTCCTGTCGTCAGGCCTTTCCCAGGGAGTTTCTGTGCTGCGCACACATGCCGCCGGTTCGCTGCGGTCCACCGATGCCGGACAGCAGGTGACCCTCGCCGGCTGGGTGGCGCGTCGTCGAGACCACGGCGGCGTCATCTTCATCGACCTCCGTGACGCCTCAGGGGTGTCGCAGGTGGTGTTCCGCGAGGGCGACGTGCTGGCTGCGGCCCACCGACTGCGCGCCGAATTCTGCATCGCCGTCGACGGCGTCGTCGAGGTCCGCCCACAGGGCAACGAGAACCCTGAAATCCCCACCGGCGAGATCGAGATCAACGCGACGACACTGACCGTGCTGGGGGAGAGCGCGCCGCTGCCGTTCCAACTCGACGAGACCGCGGGCGAAGAGGCCAGGCTGAAATACCGCTACCTGGATCTGCGTCGCGACGGCCCCGGCGCGGCAATTCGCCTGCGCTCCAAGGCAAATGCCGTCGCGCGCGCAGTGCTGGCCGAACACGACTTCGTGGAGATCGAAACCCCGACGATGACGCGGTCGACGCCCGAGGGCGCACGCGACTTCCTGGTGCCTGCCCGCCTGCAGCCGGGCTCGTTCTACGCGCTGCCGCAGAGCCCGCAGCTGTTCAAGCAGCTGCTGATGGTCGCGGGCATGGAGCGCTACTACCAGATCGCCCGCTGCTACCGCGACGAGGACTTCCGCGCCGACCGCCAACCGGAATTCACCCAGCTCGACATGGAGCTCAGCTTCGTCGACACCGAGGACGTCATCGCGATCTCCGAGCAGATCATCAAGGCGCTGTGGGCACTGATCGGCTACGACGTGCCGACGCCGTTGCCTCGCATGACCTACGCCGACGCGATGCGGCGCTACGGCTCCGACAAGCCCGACCTGCGGTTCGCACTGGAACTCGTCGAGTGCACCGATTACTTCAAGGACACCGCGTTCCGCGTGTTCCAAGCGCCCTACGTCGGCGCGGTCGTGATGCCCGGTGGCGCCTCCCAGCCGCGCCGCACGTTGGACGGCTGGCAGGAGTTCGCCAAGCAGCGCGGGCACCGCGGGCTGGCCTACGTGCTGGTGGGCGATGACGGTGAACTCGGCGGCCCGGTGGCCAAAAACCTGTCCGACGCCGAGCGGGACGGGCTGGCGGCCCATGTCGGCGCCTCGCCGGGCGATTGCGTCTTCTTCTCGGCGGGCCCGGCCAAGTCGTCGCGGGCGCTGCTCGGCGCGGTGCGCATCGAGATCGCCAAGCGGCAGGAACTCATCGATCCCAACGCCTGGGCGTTCACCTGGGTCGTCGATCCGCCGCTGTTCGAACCCGCCGACGAGGCCACCGCGCACGGCGACGTGGCCGTGGGCTCGGGTGCGTGGACGGCGGTGCACCATGCGTTCACCGCCCCCAAGCCGGAGTTCTCCGACAGCATCGACACCGATCCCGGCGCGGTGCTGGCCGACGCCTATGACGTGGTGTGCAACGGCAACGAGATCGGCGGCGGCTCGATCCGTATCCATCGCCGCGACATCCAGGAGAAGGTGTTCGCGGTGATGGGTCTCGACAAGGCCGAGGCCGAGGAGAAGTTCGGATTCCTGTTGGAGGCGTTCACCTTTGGCGCGCCTCCGCACGGCGGCATCGCGTTCGGATGGGACCGCATCAACGCCCTGCTGTCCGGCATGGACTCGATTCGCGAGGTGATCGCGTTCCCGAAGTCCGGTGGCGGTGTCGACCCGCTGACCGGTGCGCCAGCACAGATCACGCCGCAGCAGCGCAAGGAATCCGGGATCGACGCCAGGAGCCGCAATGGCGGCGACATTGGGCCTGGGCCGGAAAAGGCCTAGGCGGGCTCGGGCGTCCGCGCCGCCACAAAGAACCGGCGCAGCGCGTCGGCAAGCTGGCCGCGTATCGGCGCACCCGAAAGCACGATGTCGACCATCGTCATCGAGGCGTGGGTGTGCCCCCTCGCGGCGATGTGTTCGGTCGGCACCCCCGCGGCGGTGAGGGCGGCGGCGTACGCCCGGCCGTCGTCGCGTAGCGGATCGAATTCGGCCGTCACGACGATCGCGGGCGGCAGTCCGGACAGATCAGTCGCGTGCAGCGGTGCGACGCGGGGATCGCCGCGGTCGGCCTCGTCGACATAGTGGTCGTAGAACCACGTCATCAACGGTGTCGTCAGACCGTAGCCGTCGGCGTTCTCGCGGTACGACGCGAGCGCGGTGCTGCCGCTCGTCACCGGCGTCAGCAAGGCTTGCCCGGCGAGGTGGGGCCCGTCGGTGTCGCGCGCGAGTTGGCAGACCACCGCGGCCAGTCCAGCGCCTGCGCTCCAACCCGCTACCGCCAGTTGGCCTTCCCGGCCGCCGAGGGATTCGGCGTTGTCCGCGGCCCATCGCAGCGCGGCCATCGCGTCGTCGACCGCGGCGGGGAATCGGTGCTCAGGTGCATGCCGGTAATCCGCCGAGATGACGACAGCGTCGCTGCGCACACACAGGTCGCGGCATAGCGGATCATCCGCAGTCGCATTGCCGATGACCCAACCGCCGCCGTGGAAGTACAGCACCACGGGGTGCGGGCCGGGTGTCGGTGGACGGTACAGCCGGTAGGCGAGTTCACCTGTGGCGCCAGGGAATTCACCGTCGACGATGTCGCCGATGTCCGGCCCCGGCGGCCGTTCGGCCTGCGTCTGCTGATAGAACGCGCGAGCGTCGGGCGCGGGCATCGACTCCATCAGCGGCAGATTCAGCGCCGCGATCTCCATCAGGACCATCTCGACGTCGGGCTGCAACCGGCGCACGACGCCGTCGTTGCACTGCGACCCCTTCGGGCCGGACAGCGTGAAGCCCAGATAGCCGCGGGCCACCACTTCGGCGCAACTGACGCCGTAGAAATCGACACCGGCGCAGTACGGCAGGAACACCCGCGGCTTACCGGGCACGTTGGCGCCCATGTACCAGGAGTTGGCGGTGGGGAAGAGGGTGATGTCGGCGCAGTCGTTGACGTGCTGCACCCACCCCGATTCGGCGGCCTCGGTAGGTTCGATGACGTCGAAGCCGTTGGACCTCAGATGGTCGATGCAGCCCACCACCCAGTCCACGTGTTGTTCGATCGACACGGTCATGTTCGACAGCACCGACGGGCTTCCCGGGCCGGTGATCATGAACATGTTGGGGAACCCGACAGTGGTCAACCCGAGATAGGTCCGCGGTCCGTTCGCCCATTTGTCCTTGAGCGCCAGTCCGTTACGGCCCGTGATGTCGACGGCGGTGAGGGCGCCGGTGACGGCGTCGAACCCGGTGGCGAACACGATGATGTCGACCGCGATGACCTCGTCGGCGGTCTCGACACCGGTTTCGGTGATCTGCCGGATCGGGTTCTTGCGGATGTTGACCAGGCGCACGTGCGGCAGGTTGTAGGTGGCGTAGTAGTCGGTGTCGAGGCATGGCCGCTTCGTCCCGACCGGATATTCCGTCGGGCACAGCTCTTGCGCGGTCTGTGGATCCTCGACGATGCTGCGGATCTTGTCGCGGAAGAACTCGGCGAATGCGTCGTTGGCCGCCGGATTGCTGAGCACGTCGGAGAATACGTTGATCGACTCGAACAGCAGGCCCAACTCCCAAACCCGCTCGTAGCGCTTTTGCCGGTCAGCCTCCGAGACGCTGAACGTTGGGGTGATGGCGCGCTCGATCGGGATGCCGCCCGGCGACAACCTCGCCGCGGCGCGGTATTCCGCCTCGTTCTCGATCTGCGCCAGCATCTCCTCGGTGACCGGTCCGTTGTGCGCCGGAATGCAAAACGTCGGGGTGCGCTGGAACACCACCACTTGCTGCGCATCCCTCGCGATGACCGGAATCGACTGCACGCCAGAGGAACCCGTGCCGATCACCGCCACTCGCTTGCCGGTGAAGTCGACAGGCTGGTGCGGCCAGTTGCTGGTGAAGTACACCTCGCCCGCGAATCGGTCCAAGCCGTCGATCTCGGCCGGTTTCGGCATGGACAGACAACCCGTGGCCATCACGACGAAACGCGCCGTGATCTCGTCGCCGGCGTCGGTGTGCACGTGCCACAACGCGGATTCCTCGTCCCAGCGCGCCTGCCGCACTCGGGTGGAGAACGTGATGCGGCGGCGCAGGTCGTGTTTGTCGGCGACGTGGTTCAGATAACGAAGGATCTCGGGTTGGGTGGCGTACTTCTCCGACCACTCCCAGCCGCTTCGCCAGTCGGGGTCGAAGGTGTACATGTAGTCGATGCTCGGTACGTCGACCCTGGCACCGGGATACCGGTTCCAGTACCACGTTCCGCCGAGGTCGTCGCCCGCTTCGAAGATCCGAAAAGACTGGCCGGTGCGGCCCAATCGGTAGGCAAGGTAGAGACCCGCGAGCCCCGCTCCCACGACGACGACGTTGACATCGGGTGTCCGAGCTGTATCGGTCATCCATCGATGATCTCGTCGCGGCGACCCGCTGTACTGAGTACGGCAATACTCGGTCGAAGAGAGTCGCCAATCGCCGGCGTTGAGCCCGGCGTGACCAGCACCGGCGCCATGTCGGGTCAGCCGCGGTTGGCCCCGCTGGCCTACTGCACCAACTGCGGCAAGACGCGACCTACCCGAAAATCGTCGCGCAACGAGCGGACTTCGGCGAGTACCAGAAGCGCACTATCGGATCCATCGCCGAGGTAGCTTCATGCCTCATGACGGAGATACCTGACGCCGAGGCCATGAAGGCGTTCAACAAGAGCATCGTCGACGAGTTCCGCGCCAACGGCGGCGTGGTCGGTGGGCCCTTCGAAGGCGCGACGCTGCTGTTGCTGACCAGCACCGGCGCCAAGTCGGGTCAGCCGCGGTTGGCGCCGCTGGCCTACTTCACCATCGACGCGAAGATGATCATCGTCGGCTCGAAGGCAGGCGCCGACACCAATCCCGATTGGGTGCACAACCTTCGGGCCAATCCGCGGGCGCACGTCGAGGTGGGCACCGACGGATACGACGTCGTCGCGCGTGAGTTACCGCAGCAAGAGCGTGACGCGATCTACCCCAAGGTGGTCGCGCTGGCGCCGGGATTCGGCGAGTACCAAGCAAAGACCAGTCGCGTCATTCCGCTGTTCGAACTGCAGCGCGTTTAGGCAGGCCTCGACCAGCCCGCTTGTCGTTGACGAAATCTCGGGCGTCCTGTGTCGAAGATTGCACTCAGGGTCGTGAAAGGCACCAGATCACGACCCTGAGTGCAATTGGGGGCAAGCCTTACAGGCGTTCGATGATGGTTGCGTTGGCCATGCCGCCCGCCTCGCACATCGTCTGCAGCGCATAGCGTCCGCCGCGCTGCTCCAGCGCGTTGACCATCGTGGTCATGATGCGTGCACCGCTGGCACCCAGTGGGTGGCCGATCGCGATCGCGCCGCCGTTGACATTCGTCTTCGCCAGGTCGGCCCCGGTGTCTTTGGCCCAGGCCAGCACGACGGGAGCGAACGCCTCGTTCACCTCGAACAGGTCGATGTCGCCGATCGTCAAACCCGCTCTCTGCAAGACCTTTTCGGTTGCGGGGATGACGCCGGTCAACATGTACAGCGGGTCCGACCCGACGACGGTGGCCGTGTGGATGCGGGCCAGCGGGCGTAGACCGAGGCGTCGGGCCACCTCGCTGGTGGTGATCAGCACGGCCGCGCTGCCGTCGGACAGCGGCGACGAGTTGCCCGCGGTGATCTCCCACTTGATCTGCGGGAAACGCGCCTCGTAGGCCGGGTTGTAGAACGCCGGCTTCAAACCGGCGAGCGTATCGACGGTGGTACCGGGACGGACGATCTCGTCGGTGGTGAGCCCCGCAATCGGCACGAGTTCATTGTCGAACCGGCCCTCTTTGGTTGCTGTCGCGGCCTTTTCGTGACTGCCTGCCGAGAACTCGTCGAGTTGCTGACGGGAGAATCCCCACTTCGCGGCGATCAGTTCGGCGCTGATGCCCTGCGGCACAAGGCCTTCCGGGTAGCGCTGCGCCATCTGACCGAACGGGTCACTGCCGGGCAGCACACTCGAGCCCATCGGGACCCGACCCATCGACTCCACGCCGGCGGCCACGGCGATGTCGTAGGCCCCCGAGATCACCCCCTGGGCGGCGAAGCTGATCGCCTGTTGGCTGCTGCCGCACTGGCGGTCGACGGTGGTGCCAGGCACCGCTTCGGGGAAGCCCGCGCCGAGTAGCGCGTTGCGCGCGATGTTGACCGCCTGATCGCCCACCTGGGTGACCGCGCCTGCGATGACGTCGTCGATCTGCGCCGGATCGATGCCGGTCCGGTTCACCAGTTCTTTCAGGCTGTGCGCCAGCAGGTCGACAGGCAGCACGTCGTGCAGTGCGCCACTGGCCTTGCCCTTTCCGATCGGGGTACGTACCGCACCGACGATGACCGCGTCGCGGCCCACATATCCGGCCATTTCCGCCTCCTGAACTCCACGCTGAGTATTGCTCGCTATATCCAGCTATAACACCTAGGTATAGTGATAACAACCCAGAAAAGGAGTGACGTGCATGACAGTGCTGCAGGGGCGGCTCGCCGACCGCGACACCTGGTCAGCGGTGGGGCACTGCCCGATCGAGAAGACGATGGCGTTGGTGGGGACCAAGTCGGGGATGCTCATCATGCGGGAGGCGTTTTACGGCACCACCCGCTTCGAGGACTTCTGGCGCCGCATTGGCGTCACCAAGGCTGCGGCGTCGGCCCGGTTGACCGAACTCGTCGACGCCGGCCTGCTGGAGCGAAGGCCCTACAAGGAGCCGGGACAGCGTCGGCGTGACGAGTATGTGCTCACCGACGCCGGACTGGATTTCATGCCGGTGGTGTGGGCGATGTTCGAGTGGGGTCGGCGGCACCTGCCGGAGAGCCCGTCGCTGCGGCTCGCCCACCGGGATTGCGAAGCCGAGGCCACCGTCGAGATCCGCTGCGCGCGCGGGCATCGTGTGCCCGCCGATGAGCTCGCGGTCCGGCTCGCTCAGTCGGTGAAGCAGTAGGAATCGCTCGACGCGTCTCCGCCCTGCAACCGGGTCTGGTGCACCCGCAGGCCCCGAAAGTCGTTGCCGTTGGGAAAGAAGGCGGGGTCCGCAACGAGTCCGCCGCCGTCGACGTCGGCGTCCAGTTTGGCCATCCACGCGCCGACACCGTCGGGATAGAACACTTCGTCCCACGCCGCGTACAGCGAGTTGGTGGCGTAGATGCGCCTGCCGTCGCGGCTGATCTCGATCATCTGCGGCCCGCCTGCCAGCGGCAGGTCCGGGTCGGCGGGATGCGGTTCGCGCCGCACCACGCCGCCGAGGCGAACAGATGCCGTCTCGCGGGGACGGAGCGGGTCAGCTACGTCGAACTGTTTGAGTTCGCCAGTACCCCAACACGATACGTAGAGCCAACGATCGTCGACCGAGAGATCGATGTCCGTCACCAGCGGCGGGACCGCGCCGAACGGTCGCAACGCCGGCGGAAGATCGTCGACGGCGGCGGGTTCGGCCGGGATGGTGATCACCTTCTCGACGGCCCACGCGTCGTCCTCCCGGTGCCACAACCACACCGACGCCGACAGATCCTCGACGCTGATCACCACCCCCGCGAATCCCCACGTCTTCGTCGGGTCGTGCGCGGGCCGCAGTTCGAGCACCATCTGGTGTTCATCGCCCAGGTCGATGCGCTGGGTCAGGGTGCGGTCGGACATGCTCCAGAAGTTCAGGTGGTGTCCGAACTTTCGGCCGAGCAGATCCTCGGGGCTCAGGCCATTCTCGATCATCGACGGCGAGGCCCACTCGGAGGTGATCACGGTGTCCTGGCGCAGATGCCACCAGACGTCGTAGGCGAAGAATTGCTCACCGCGGTCCTTCTCCCATCGCCCGACGACCTCGAACGTGTCGTGGTCGAGCAGTGCGACACCGCCCGGCCCGTCGTCGCCGTTCGGTCCGCCAAGAGCGGACATGAAGATGCCGCCCGGCCCGCAGTGCACGGTGTGCGGACGCGAGTAGCCGGCCTTGGCCGCGAGCTCGTCTGCGCCAATGGTGTGCGCCAACACCGGGTTTCGCGGGTCCGGTTGAGTATCGAGCACGTAGGTGTTCGACGACCGGATGCCAGGAACCACCAGGTAACGCCGCTGGATCGCATGGCCCTCGTGACCCTCGTGGCACAGCGCGCTCGAGCAGGCGTTCCAGCCGAAGTGGTGCAGTTCGTTGCCCGCCGTCGGAAGCTCGGACCAGCCGACCACGCGACCGTATGACGACGAGGACGAGTCGCAGTCCACCACGGCGAGCGCATCTTTCGCCTGGCCTCCTGGATCGAATGCGACAACATAGGCAAGCTGCTCAGGCACCGCGGCGATGGCGGCACCCGGGCT
The DNA here is from genome assembly GCF_001667505.1 of Mycobacterium sp. ACS1612. Lineage (GTDB taxonomy): Bacteria > Actinomycetota > Actinomycetes > Mycobacteriales > Mycobacteriaceae > Mycobacterium. Next base: position 84,408 of record NZ_LZHZ01000070.1, on the reverse strand, counting down.
GCGGTAAAAGGTGGGGTCAGTTGCAGCCATGCCTGCAGATCATCCTCCGCGCCGCTGACGTTGGGGTAAAAATGGACGGTTGACCGCTGTGACTACGACGCCGAGAGTCGGATGATCGGGATGGTTCGGCCGCTGACGGCCGCCCGGCCGCGGTAATCGGGAAATAGCGGATAAATGCGGTCGGCGCGCGCCCACAGTCGGGCCAGCTCGGCTGGGTCGCGGACTTCGGTGGCCGTCATCGCCACGGCACCGTCGCCAGCACCGACGTGAACGTGCGGATTGGCCTTGAGGTTGTGATACCAGGCCGGGTGTCGGTCACGCCCGAAGCTCGAGGCGATGACGATGACGTCATCGCCGTCACGGAAGAACAGCACCGCGCAGGTGCGGAGAATGCGTGACTTGGCGCCGACTGTGGTCAGCAAGGTCGACGGCAGCATGAGGGCCATGCCGATGTGTCCGCGCGTGACGCGCATCAGCCACGGGTCGACCTTGGGAGCGATGTTCAACGCAATCCATCGCCCCGTGGCCGTCCCGAGAAATACCGTGTAGAGGCGAGCCCCTACGCCTAAATGGTCGAGGTCGGCCATGAGCAGGTTTCCTTCGCTACAGAATCGCGTAAATGCAACGACGACAACGCCTCTCGCGTCTGAAAACAGTCCGCGACGTCCATCCGCGCCGGTTATGGGTGCTATCGACAGTCTGCATGGTGCCCCTGCACGATCCGCGTCATGTCTGCAGTTGTTCAGTTCGGAGAAAGGAGATCATGGACATCAGAAGTTCAGTTGCCTTCGTCACAGGTGCCAATCGCGGTCTGGGCCTAGCCTTCGCTCGTGCCTTACGTGCTCGCGGCGTGCGGCGCGTCTACGCCGGAATGCGAAACCCCGAACCGTTCGACGACCCGTCGATCGTCCCGGTGCGACTTGACGTCACCGACCCCGACACGGTCGACTCCGCCGCCGAGAAGTGCGGCGACGTCACATTACTGGTCAACAACGCGGGTATCGGTGTGGTGAACCAGGGCGCGCTCGATCCCTCTTTTGTCGACGTCGCCCGCCGAATGTTCGAAACCAACTTCTATGGAATGGTCCACACCAGCCAGGCATTCGCGCCGGTGATCGTCGGCAACGGTGGAGGTGCGATCATCAACGTGCTGTCCGATGCCACATGGTTCGCACGGCCGCTGGTCTCCGCATATTCGACCACGAAGTCTGCGGCGTGGAACTTCACCAACGCGCTGCGGCTCGCGCTACGCGATCGAGGCGTTCTCGTGACCGCCTTACACGTCGGGTTCGTCGACACGGACATGGCCGGCGCAATCGATACGAAGAAGTCGGATCCACGTGTCGTCGCGGAGACAGCACTAGAGGGTGTTGGGAACGACCAGGAAGAAGTGCTCGCCGACGAGCAGTCGCGTCGGGTCAAGAGCACTCTGTCGGCTGCGGGGTACTACCTTTCTCCGCCGCAGATTGGGTGACGCAGCTTGCGCCAAAAGCTGCTGACCAGTTCGCCGTACTCGTCGGCGGCGTCTTCCCACACAAAGTGGCCAGCGTCGAGAACAGTGAGATCACCGTCGGGCAGGCTGGCCGCAAGAAGCTCGGCATCCTCCGGCGGCGCAAACGGGTCACGGCGTCCGGCGATGATCCTCACCGGTGTCGACACTTCGGCGAGCAAGTCGCGCAGGACTGTCACCTCGGCATGGTAGCTCCGCATGTACCTCAGTGAGTCCACGAAGCGGACGCCCTCGTAGGAACATTGGTAATCGTCGCGGATCTCAGGGGGGAGTTCATACCGCTCGATCAGCGAGAGCATCCGGTCGAGGAAGTGTCGTGAATCGCTGATGTGGCCGTCGTCGCGCGAGCCGGTGAAGAGCTCATCTAGTTCTCGTCGACGTGGGGACATGCCGCTGATGACAAGGCTGCGAAGCCGCCCCGGATGTCTGGCCGCGGCGAGAAGTAAAGCGGCTGTGCCGCTGCCGGGCCCAACGGCGTGTGGATTGTCCAAGCCCATCGCATCGATCACTCGAATGATGAACTCCGCCATCGCCTCTGGCGTCAGCAACGATGGACGGCGCTCTGAGCGGCCGAATCCCGGCAGGTCGATCGCCGTGAGTTGCACGTCCTCACACAGGCACGCCCATACCGGTTGAAACGCCAACACGCTCTCCGGCCACGGGCTCAAGAGCAACGCCTGTTCGCCGCGGGGTGGGGTTTCGGCGACGCGGATCGCCAGTCCGTCGATGGTTCGGTAGCGAAGCTCCATCGGGATGTTGAACCACTTCGTCACTGGCAGTTCCCTTCCGACCGGGTTTATTAGTGTCTTTCCCGTCGACGAAACTTCGCATCCGCCATCGCACAGTCATGTGAATTTTCCAAAGAACGCGACTTTCAGTCGTGGTCGCGGTTTCTGGCTCCCACTTGACTGGAGGACAGGACGTGGGTCAGTTCCGCGCGTGACCGGATGCCGAGCTTGGAGAACACCTTGCGAAGGTGGTACTGGACCGTGCGGGGACTGATGAACAATTGGACGCCGATTTCGGGGTTGGTCAATCCATCCCTCGCGAGCCGGGCCACCTGCAGTTCTTGGGGTGTGAGCTCATCGTGCGTCGTGGTCTTGCGCTTGCGCGCAGTCTCACCGGTGGCGAGCAACTCGCGACGCGCCCGCTCGGCGAACCCGTCGGCCCCCATGGCGGTGAACATTTCGTCGGCAGTACGAAGCGCGGTGCGCGCTTCGACACGCCTGTTTTCACGGCGCAGCCATTCGCCGTAGAGAAGGTGGCCGCGGGCAAGTTCGGCAGCCACATTTGTCTGGCCGAGTAGGACGAGGGATTCTCGGTAATAGCGTTCGGCCGCTTGCCCGCTGGTGAGCAGCGCACGCAGGCGCGCTTGAATGCCCGATAGCCAAGCGGTGGAGTTCGTCCCGATGCGGTCCGAGACGTATTCCAACGCCACAGTGATCCCGTCCACGTCTTTAGTGCGGGAAGCGGCTTCGGACAGTTCAGGGATGACGAAGGCCGAGAATCCGACGTGGTCGCTTTCGAAAACCCGGCGGGCGGCGACGAGGGCCTCCTCGTGGCGGCCCAAGCCGTTGTAGAGCACCGATCGCGCATACGCGGCGAAGTCGGCGACCTTACACAATCCACGCTCGGTAGCGGACGCCTCCGTAGCCCCAATCAGTTCCGACGCCGACTGCTCATGGCCACGCCAGGCAGCCATCAACATGTCCATGAAAGTCAGCGGCGCGTTTCCCGTCGCATCGGCTACCAGCCGACCTTCGTCGATCACCAAGCTCGCGGTCGCGAACTCGCCGCGTAGCAGATAAGTCCACGCCAGGTACTGCAGCGCGAACTGGAGGTACACCGGCGCGCCGGTGCGACGGGCGAAATGGACGAGTCCCAAAGCCAGTTCGTGCCACGCTTCTGCATCCCACAGCTCGGCGGCAAGAGCAGCTGTCACTTTCGAGCGGGCCAGCGGGAGCCACAAACGGGCGTCGTCGCGTGCATCGTCAGCGAGCATCAATCGGATGGCGTGGGCGAGCATCGGCGCACCCGCCTGATAACCGTCGGTGTACAGGGACGCAAGCGCATCGAGCAACACATCGACTGTCCGCGGCGGCTGGAGGCTTGGGGTACCTGCGCGTGCTGCCGCCGCGGTCTCGCGCATACCGCCGGGGCCGTCGAGATCAGCAAGCCACATCGTCGCGTCGAGAGCCTGTAGTCGGACTTCTCGTGTCAGCTCAGGACTGAGGGGAGCGAATAGTGCGGCAGCGCTTTGCAGATAGCGAGCCGCATCCTGGACTCGGAGTTGATCGAACGCGATTTCCCCGCGCAGGTATTGCGCCTGTGCGAGCTGCATGTCGTCGAGCGGCGCGCCGTCGGTGGCGACAAGCAGTCCGAGGGCGGCATCGAGCGCCCCGGCGTCACGTTTGGCCTTGGCGGCGGCCAAAGTGCGACTGCCGCGGCGCGCGGGATCAGGGGTGAGCGCTGCCGCGCGTTCCAAAAAGGCGGCTGCTGCGGCCAACCCGCCACGGCTTTGAGCGCGGTCGGCGGAGCTCTCGAGTTCCTCGGCGACGCCTTCATCCGGCCCCACGGACGCCTGCGCCCGATGCCAAGCGCGTCGATCCGGATCCACCCGGGGGTCGGTGGCATCGGCCAATGCCCGGTGAACGGCTTGTCGATCGGACAGCGAGGCCGATCGATAGGCCGCCGACCGAACCAGCGGATGGCGAAACTGCACCCGCGTGCCGACTTCGAGGAGACCAGCGTCCAGGGCAGGCAGCGCGGCCTCGGCGTCGACGCCAAGCAGAGATGCTGCACTCCATAGCAGGGACGGATCGCCCACCGGGTCCGCCGCAGCCAACTGAACGAAACGTACGGCCGCTTTGGGCAACTGCTCGAGGCGGCGCCGAAAGCTCGCCTCAATTCGGCCCGAAAGCGGGATCAGCCCGGGCAATGTGAAACCGCCGGCCAGTTCCGCGGGTGTGACGCCTCGGGTGAGTTCAAGTAGCGCCAACGGATTGCCGCGAGTCTCGGTCACGATCTGGTCGCGTACGTGGGGATCAACCGGGGCCGTGAGTACGGAGTCGAGCAGAACCCGTGCCTCCTCAACCGCCAACCCGTCAACCTTCAACTCCGGCAATCCGGACAACTCGTCGCTCGGCGTTCGCGACGCGAAGACGAGGCCGACGGACTCGGCACCCAACCGGCGCGACACGAATGCCATGACCTGTTTGGACGCGCTGTCGAGCCACTGTTCGTCGTCGATCACGCAAATGACTGGCTGCTCATCAGCGACCGCGGAGAGTAGAGTCAACGCGGCCAAGCCAATGAAGAATCTGTCGGATTTCGCCGCGGCACTCAGGCCGAACGTGGTTTCGAGTGCCTCGCGCTGAGGCTGCGGCAAGACATCGAGCCTGCCGATGATCGGTGCTAGTAGCTGGTGCAGGCCGGCAAAGGCCAGCTCCATTTCCGCTTGCACACCGCCCGCGTGTAGCACGAGGCAGCCGGTCGCCTGCTGGACCAGCGCCTCCAACAACACCGTTTTGCCAACACCGGGCTCACCGCTGACCACCAGCACCCGGCTTTGGCCGGAGCGGATCGCCCCGAGAAGTTCGCCGAGTGTGCGCATTTCGCTTCGTCGGCCGATCAACCCGACGGCAGGAACACCAAGACTCCCGGCCATTTCCCAGCCGACGGTACACGTTCACCGGCTGTAAAGGCTGGCAAGTGGCGGACTCGAATCACCCGCCTGCGCCCGCACACTGGGGTCCTACGGGGATGATTCACGACCCCAGCCACGGCGCCTTCACGCACGGCGAGGCGTTCCACATGGAGAGAACGATGATGCACACGATCTTGGGCATGCTGTTGGTTTCGCCTGCCTTGTTCGCCGGTGTCGGATACACGTTGGTATCGAGGCGGCCATGACCACAGACAGCTCGGACATTGCCTTCGAGGCAAACGAAACCGCCCTCGTGCCAACAAGGTTGCGATTGCAACCGTCCCGAACACTCTCCCCGAGCGAAAAGGTCCCTGTGCCACATCAGCGCGAATCTCGGCGTAGCGTTCGGCCGTCGCGCGGCAGCCAGCCCGCCGGACCGTCGGCAGGTGATGGCGCTTCGACAGTTGGGTTCCTCACTCCAGCCAGACTGGAGGCCTTCCTCGCGGTAGCCGAGGAAGGCGGTTTCTCCGTCGCCGCGCGAAGACTTCACGTCAGTCAACCCGCGCTTTCTCAAACGATAGGTGCACTGGAGGATTACCTCGGCGTGAAGCTATTCGTGCGCGCAAAATCTGGCGTGCACATCACGCTGGCCGGGCGTGCGCTGCGGGCGGAGGCGCGCGCAGTCCTTGCCAAGCATCACCAACTCCGGCGGGTGATGGCGGGTTATACGGTCGAGGGTGGAGGCGTGATCCGACTGGGGATTCCGCTGTTACTCAGCGTCGACGTGCTGCGCGCGCTTGCACAATTCGCGGCAGGCGACCGCCCGACGCGGGTCGAACCGCGCTACCACCAATCGATGTCTGACCAGCTCGAAGACTTGCGTACCGGCGCACTTGACGTGATCTTCGTGAGAGAACGGCCGATTGGCGCAGAGTTCGACGCGGTGTTGGTGGCGCGCGAGACTCTTGGAGTCCTGCTGGCAACGGATTTGGGGGCGCAAGTCACCGACTCGAGCGGCGTTCGCCTTGACGCTCTGAGGGGACTGCAATGGTTCGACTGGCCCCGGGCGAGCAGCCCCGCCTGGCATGACGAACTGGCGGCCATCCTGCGGGGCCACGGAATCGACATCGGCTCGGCGGACGACGAAGGCGAGATTGCGATTCCCTCCGTCATGCTGGCCGCGGTCGGCTCGCGGCAGGCTTTCGCCCTTGTTCCCCGGCATAGCGTGCCGCCGGCCTCAGACACCGTCGTGTGGGCGCCGATCGCGGGTGATTCCGTGGTCCAACGAACCTGGGCCGTGTGGCGTGCTACTTCGCGTCGCCGCGATATCGCCCAACTCATCACCACACTCGATGCGCCGGACGACGACGAATGACCGAGAACTTCGAGACTCACCAACGCTTCCAGCGTGACGTTCTGCCACTGCTGGACCGGCTTGACCGCCAAGCCCTTCGGCTGACACGCAACCACGCGGACGCAGAGGACCTTGTACAGGACACATTGGCCAATGCGTATGCCGCCTTCGCATCCTTTCAGGAGGGCACCAACCTCATTGCGTGGCTGGGCCGCATCATGACCAACGCTTACATCAGTTCCTACCGCAGAAGCCAGCGCAGGCCGCAGTACCCCGTCGATGACATCACCGACGCGCAACAGTATGCCGAGAGTCGACACTCCTCTTCCGGGTCACCCTCGTCGGAAGAACTTGCGTTGAAGATGTTGCCGGACAGTGAGATTAGAGCGGCGATGCAGGAGTTGCCCGAGCACATCCGGACTGTGGTCTACTACGCAGACGTGGAAGGTCTCCGACGCTCGGACATCGCCAAGATCATGAACACTCCACACGGAACCGTCATGTCACGGCTGTATCGCGGGCGCCGTCGGCTGCAGAAGGTGCTCGGCGGATTCGACTAATCCGGTTGTCGGTCAACGTGAGTCGTGGGCTATTCGCTCCGATGATCACCGCTATCAAGACTCTGCATCGCAACGTAGTTGTTATCAGCTCCTGGAGTTCGGCAACGTCGATCTCGGCCAGCCGAACCCGCACCGCGGGGTAGCCGTCGAAATGCGGGGCCACCCGGATACCGGGGATCTCGAGGTCCGGCGCGTCCGCCCCGAGTGCCGTCTAGTCCGCCTTGCGCAGCGGCAGTTCCCAGGCAATGAGCTTTTCTCGCACCCGCCAGTTGCGCGGCGAGGCCTCCGCGGTCTCGGGAAGCTCAGCGGCAATGCCGGCGACGTCCGTCCGTCCAGGTCGCCATCACAACAGCCTAGGACTGGCTACTGTGCCGGACATGCTGCATTTGCGGGTGATCGCGCCGACCGAACTACGCGAACCGGTCATCGAACTGCTCACCGAGAACCCCGGTGTGACGCATCTGGTCGTCCACCGCGGGGCGGCGCTCGACCCGGACGGCGACGAGATCACCGCCGACATCGCCAGGGAGTCGGCCAACGAGGTCATCGACGGACTCAAACGGCTGCGGGTCAAAGAACGCGGAGCGATCACACTCGACGTCGTCGACACAGTGCTGTCGACCCGCGCTTACCGCGCCGAGGACGAGGCCGCAGGTGATCCGGCCGACGCCGTGGTGTGGGACGAACTCGCCGCCCGCACCCGGGAGGAGTCCACGCTCAACGCCGCTTACCTGACCTTCCTGTGCCTCGCGTGCCTGATCGCGGCGGTCGGGGTGGTCACCGATTCGCCCGTCACCGTCGTCGGCGCGATGGTGGTGGGGCCGGAGTTCGGTCCATTGGCCGCGCTTGCCGTCGCGCTGGCGCGCCGGCGGGCCTACCTCGCGCGCCGCGCCGCCGTGGCGTTGTTCGTCGGCTTCCCGGCCGCGATGCTCGTGACGGCCCTCGGCGTGCTCGGCGGGGAGGCGCTCGGCTGGATCACCCTGGAAAGCACCCGCCAGTTGTCCGAGGTCGACTTCATCTTCCGGGTCGGGCCGCTGTCGTTGGTGGTCGCCCTGTTCGCCGGCGCAGCAGGCATGTTGTCGTTGGTGTCGGCGAAATCCGCTGCGCTGGTCGGAGTTTTCATCTCGGTCACCACGGTGCCCGCCGCGGGTTTCGCCGTCGTCGCGGCCACGGTCGGCGACTGGTCGATCGCGGCGCAGTCCGCCGCCCAGCTGGCCGTGAATCTGGTCGGCATCGTCGTGGCAGGCGTGTTGGTGTTGTGGGTGCGTCAGCTCGCGGATCGCCGTCGACAGGCACGGGCGCGGACATTGTGATGTGATCGCACCGTGGGCATCAAGGTGGCGCTGGAGCATCGCACCAGCTACACATTTGACCGGCTGGTGCAGGTGTACCCGCACGTCATTCGGCTGCGTCCGGCTCCGCATTCGCGCACGCTGATCGAGGCCTACTCGCTGACGATCGAACCCGGCGACCACTTCATCAATTGGCAGCAGGACGCGTTCGGCAACTTCCTGGCGCGGGTGGTGTTCCCGAACCGGGCCCGCGGCCTGACCATCACGGTCGGCTTGATCGCCGATCTGAAGGTGATCAACCCGTTCGACTTTTTCATCGAGGACTGGGCCGAACACTGGTCTGGTTCGGCTGGTTTCGAATACCCCAAGGCGCTCGCCGAGGATCTCAAGCCGTATCTGCGGCCGGTCGACGAAGACGCGGTGGGGTCCGGCCCCGGCGATCTCGTCCAGGCGTGGGTGGAGAACTTCGCCGTCGCCCCCGGCACCCGCACCATCGATTTCCTGGTCGCGCTCAATCACGCGATCAACGCCGACGTCGGCTACAGCGTGCGGATGGAACCCGGGGTGCAGACCCCGGATCACACGCTGCGCACCGGGATCGGCTCGTGCCGGGACTCGGCGTGGCTGCTGGTCTCGGTGCTGCGCCAACTCGGGCTGGCCGCCCGGTTCGTGTCCGGCTATCTGGTCCAGTTGACCTCCGACGTGGAGGCGCTCGACGGGCCGTCAGGCCCGGCCGCCGACTTCACCGATCTGCACGCCTGGGCCGAGGTGTACATCCCCGGCGCCGGCTGGATCGGGCTCGACCCGACCTCGGGGCTGTTCGCCGGTGAGGGCCACATCCCGTTGTCGGCGACGCCGCATCCCGAATCGGCGGCCCCGATCACCGGCGCGACCGAGCCGTGCGAGACGACGCTGGACTTCTCCAACCTCGTCACCCGCGTGCACGAAGATCCCCGAGTCACGTTGCCTTACACCGAGGCGGCGTGGGGCGCGATCTGCGCGCTGGGCGCCACGGTGGACGATCGGTTGACTGCTGGAGACGTCCGACTCACCATCGGCGGCGAGCCGACCTTCGTGTCGATCGACAACCAGACCGACCCGGAATGGAGCACGGACGCCGACGGCCCGCACAAAAGGGAGCGGGCCTCCGCGTTGGCGGCCCGGCTGAAGAAGATGTGGGCGCCGCAGGGCTTGGTGCAGCGCAGCCAAGGCAAGTGGTATCCCGGAGAACCGTTGCCGCGCTGGCAGATCGGGTTGATCTGGCGGGACGACGGTCAGCCGCTGTGGACCAACGAGGCGCTGTTTGCCGATCCGTGGGCAGGCGCCGACCCGCAGGCGCTCGCACCCGATGCGGGCTGCCAGGTGCTGACGGCCATCACCGACGGGCTCGGGTTGCCGCCCTCGCAGGTGCGGCCGGCCTACGAGGACGCGCTCGGCAGGCTGGCGGCCGCGGTGCGAAGGCCCGACGGCGAACCCGTCGCGAGCGCAGACGATTTGGCCGACGACACACCCGCGGAGCGCGCGGCGCTGCTGGCACGCGTCGACGAGGCCGTCACCGAACCGGCCGCCTACGTGCTGCCGCTGCATCGCCGCGACGACGACTCCGGATGGGCCAGCGCGGACTGGAAACTGCGTCGCGGCCGCATCGTGCTGCTCGAAGGCGACTCACCGGCCGGGCTGCGGCTGCCGCTGGACTCGATCAGCTGGCATCCGCCGCGGCCGTCGTATGACGCTGACCCGTTGCCGCGGCGCGAGGAGTTGCGGGTCGACGCCGAGCCGGCTGCCGTCGTTGAGGACGCCGATGGCGCGCCCACCACCGCGATGGTCGCCGAAATCCGCGACGGACACCTCTATTTGTACCTGCCGCCCACCGAGCGGCTGGAACACTTCGTCGACCTCGTCGCCCGCGTCGAGGCCGCCGCGGCCAAAGTCGACTGTGCCGTCGTGATCGAGGGCTACGGCCCGCCGCCGGATCCACGGGTCCGCTCGATGACGATCACCCCTGACCCCGGCGTCATCGAGGTCAACATCACCCCAACGGGCAGCTTCGCCGAGCAGCGGCAGCAGCTGGAGACGCTCTACGAACAGGCGCGTCAGGTCCGGTTGTCCACCGAATCGTTCGACGTCGACGGCACCCACGGCGGCACCGGAGGCGGCAACCACATCACCCTTGGCGGTCAGACGCCCGCCGATTCGCCGCTGCTGCGCCGCCCCGATCTGCTGGTCTCGCTGCTGACCTACTGGCAGCGTCATCCGTCGCTGTCTTATCTGTTCGCGGGACGGTTCGTCGGAACGACGTCCCAGGCGCCGCGCGTCGACGAGGGCCGCGCCGAGGCGCTCTACGAACTCGAGATCGCGTTCGCCGAAATCGCCCGGCTCACCGCAGGCGCAAGCGTCGCTCCGGGACATGGTCGCTCCGCAAGCGTCGCTCCGGGACATGGTCGCTCCGCAAGCGTCGCTCCGTGGATCACCGACCGCGCGCTTCGCCACCTGCTCACCGACATCACGGGTAACGCACACCGCGCGGAGTTCTGTATCGACAAGCTCTACAGCCCCGACAGCGCGCGCGGTCGACTGGGTCTTTTGGAGCTGCGCGGCTTCGAGATGCCGCCGCATTTTCAGATGGCGATGGTGCAGTCGCTGTTGGTGCGATCGCTGGTGGCGTGGTTCTGGGACGAACCGCTGCGCGCCCCGCTGATCCGCCACGGCGCCAACCTGCACGGCCGATATCTGTTGCCGCACTTCCTGATTCATGACATCGCCGACGTCGCCGCCGACCTGCGCGCGCACGGCATCAACTTCGACACCAGCTGGCTGGACCCGTTCACCGAGTTCCGGTTCCCGCGCATCGGCACCGCGGTGTTCGATGGGGTCGAGATCGAACTGCGCGGCGCGATCGAACCGTGGAACGTGCTCGGCGAGGAATCCACGGCGGGCGGCACCGCCCGCTATGTCGACTCGTCGGTGGAACGGATCCAGGTCCGGCTGATCGGCGCGGACCGGCACCGCTATGTCGTCACCGCCAACGGCTACCCGATCCCATTGCTGTCCACCGACAATCCCGACGTCCAGGTCGGCGGGGTGCGGTTCCGGGCGTGGCAACCGCCGAGCGCGTTGCATCCGACCATCACCGTCGACGGGCCGCTGCGGTTCGAGTTGGTCGACACCGTGACCGCGACGTCGCGCGGCGGTTGCACCTACCACGTATCCCACCCGGGTGGCCGCGCGTACGACAGCCCGCCGGTCAACGCGGTGGAGGCCGAATCCCGACGCGGCCGCCGGTTCGACGCGACCGGCTTCACCGCAGGCAAGGTCGACATGTCCGACATCCGCGAGAAGCAGGCCCGCCAATCGACCGATGTGGGCGCACCGGGCATCTTGGATCTGCGCCGGGTGCGTACCGTTTTGCAGTGATGGCTTTACCCGCGCCGAACACGCACGACATCGACAACCTGCTCGCCCGGTACCGCGCCGCGCGCTCTCAGCAGGCGCTTTTCGACGTCCGCGGTGAACGCGCCAGCACCGGGTACGACGAATTCGTCGACGCGGCAGGCAATGTCCGCCCCGCCTGGCAGGAGCTCGCCGAATGCGTCGGCGAACGTGGCCGCGCCGGCCTGGACCGGCTGCGCTCCGTCATCCGCAGTTCGGTCGACAACGACGGCATCACCTACATCGAGGTCGACAGGCACGGCGACGCGGTGACCAACGGCGACGGCGCCGCGGAACCGGCGCCATGGCACCTCGACGCACTGCCGCTGGTGCTCTCGTCCACCGACTGGGACACCCTGGAAGCGGGTCTGGTGCAACGGTCCCGACTGCTGGACGCCGTGCTGACCGACCTGTACGGGCCCCGCCACGCGATCAGCAGCGGCGTGCTACCTCCCCAGCTGCTATTCGCACATCCGGGTTACGTCAGGGCCGCGCGCGGCATCGAGGTGCCCGGCCGCCACCAGCTGTTCCTGCACGGCTGCGACGTCAGCCGGTCGGCCGACGGCGACTTTCGGGTGAACGCCGACTGGGCGCAGGCGCCGTCCGGCGCGGGCTACGCCTTAGCCGACCGGCGCGTGGTGGCACACGCGATCTCGGACCTCTACGAGCGGATCGGCCCGCGGCCCACATCGCCGTGGGCGCAGGCGTTGCGGCTGGCGCTGATCGACGCCGCGCCGGAGTCCGCCGAGGAACCGGTGGTCGTGGTGCTCAGCCCGGGTATCCGTTCCGAGACGGCGTTCGACCAGGCCTACCTCGCCAGTGTGCTCGGCTTCCCGCTGGTGGAAAGCGCCGATCTGGTGGTGCGTGACGGCAAGCTGTGGATGAGGTCGATGGGCACGCTCAAGCGTGTCGACGTGGTCTTGCGTCGCGTGGACGCCGAGTACGTCGATCCGCTTGACCTGCGGGCAGATTCGCGGTTGGGCGTGGTGGGACTGGTGGAGGTGTTGCGCCGCGGCGCGGTCACGGTTGTGAACACGTTGGGCAGCGGCATCCTGGAAAGCCCTGGGCTGCTGCGGTTTCTGCCGGAATTGGCGGAGCGGTTGGTCGGTGAGACACCGCTGCTGGAGACGACGCCGATGTACTGGGGTGGCATCAACACCGAGCGCTCGCACCTGCTGACCAACTTGTCGTCGCTGTTGATCAGGTCCGTCACCGGCGGCAAGGCGATCGTCGGACCGGCGTTGTCGTCGGCGCAGCGCAAGGAACTGGGCACGCGTATCGAGGCCACGCCCTGGCAGTGGGTGGGCCAGGAATTGCCGCGGTTCTCGACGGCGCCGAGCGACTTCTACCCGGGCGGGCTGTCGTCGGCCAGCGTCGGCATGCGGTTGTTCACCGTCTCGCAGCGCAGCGGCTACGCGCCGATGATCGGCGGCCTGGGTTATCTACTGGCCCCGGGCCACGCCGCTTACCGGTTGAACAGTGTTGCAGCCAAGGACATTTGGGTGCGCAGCCCGACCCGCGTCACGGTCGAGACGCTGCCGAGCCCGGTCGATTTGGCTCCGGTGACGCCGAGCCCGATCCGCGCCGTCAGTTCGCCGCGGGTGTTGTCCGACCTCTTCTGGATGGGCCGCTACGCCGAACGTGCCGAGAACATGGCCCGGCTGCTCACCGTCACCCGTGAGCGCTACCACGAATACCGGTACCGCCGCGAGATGGAAGGCAGCGAATGCGTGTCGGTGCTGCTGGCCGCGCTCGGACACACCACGGGCACCGACACCGGTGCGGGCGGCGACTACGCGGAGATGGTGGCGACGGCCCAGAGCACGCTATGGTCACTGACCGCCGACCGGCGCCGGCCCGGCTCGCTGGCGCAGTCGGTGGAGCGGCTCGGGCTCGCCGCCCGCGCGGTGCGCGACCAGATGTCCAACGACACCTGGATGGTGCTGTCCGCGGTCGAGCGGGCGCTGCTGCACGCCTCCGAATCGCCGCCCGAATCGCAGACCGAAGGGGAGGCGTTCCTGTCGTCGACGAGCAGTCTGGCGCTGGCCGGGATGCTGGCGCTGGCCGGTGTCGCGGCCGAGTCGGTGGTGCGGGACGTCGGGTGGACGATGATGGATATCGGCAAACGTATCGAGCGTGGGTTGGCGTTGACCTCGTTGCTGCGCGCGACGTTGACGACCGTGCGCAACGCGGGCGCCGAACAGACCATCACTGAGTCGACGCTGGTGGCCTGCGAATCCTCGGTCATCTACCGACGACGCACACTGGGCAAGGTTAGTGTGGCTGCTGTGGCGGACCTGGTGTTGTTCGACACCGAGAACCCGCGCTCGCTGGTCTACCAACTCGAGCGGCTGCGGGCAAACCTGAAGGCGCTGCCCGGATCATCCGGATCGTCGCGCCCCGAGCGGCTGGTCGACGACATCGCGACGCGACTGCGCCGCCTCGATCCCGCCGACCTGGAAGAGGTCGCCGACGGCGCTCGGGTCACGCTGGCCGATCTGCTCGACGGGATACACGGCGATCTGCGCGAGCTGTCGGGCATCATCACCGCCACGCATCTGTCACTGCCGGGTGGAATGCAACACCTGTGGGGCGCTGACGAATTCAGGGTGGTGCCGTGACCGACGGGCCTGTCGGGTCGGGATCGAGCCGGTGCTACCAGATCTCGCACAGCACGGTGTACCGCTACTCGGACGACGTCACGAGCTCCTACGGCCGCGGCTTTTTGATCCCGCGCGACTCGTCGCGGCAACGGTGTCTGTCGCATGAGCTGATCATCGAGCCGGAGGCCGCCGACAGCTCGACCAGTCGCGACGTCTACGGCAACATCAGCTCGTACTTCCATGTCACCGAGCGCCACCGCACACTGTCGATCACCAGCAAGTCGATCGTGGAGGTGGATCCGCCCGCGCCAGAGCTCTACAGCGCCGGGTCGGCCCGCGCCCCGTGGGAGATCGCCCGGCCCGTCGGTGCGGACGGTGCGCTCGCCACCGAGTTCACCCTCGACCTGCAGCCACCCGAGATCACCGACGAGCTACGCGCATACGCCGCAACGAGTTTCGAACCGGGTCGCCCGCTGATCGACGTGCTGCGCGACCTGACGTCGCGGATCTACTCCGACTTCACCTACCAATCCGGATCGACCACGGTGTCGACGAAGGTCAGCGAGGTTTTGGCGGCCCGGGAAGGGGTATGTCAGGACTTTGCGCGGCTGGCCATCGCCTGCCTGCGCGCCAACGGGTTGGCGGCCAGCTACGTATCGGGGTACCTGGCCACCGACCCGCCGCCAGGAAAGGAACGCATGATCGGCATTGACGCGACACACGCGTGGGCGTCGGTGTGGACGCCGCAGAATCAATGGCTCGCTTTGGATCCCACCAACGACCAGATGGTCGACGAGCGCTATATCTTCGTCGGGTTCGGCCGCGACTACGCGGATGTACCCCCGTTGCGCGGCATCATCTTCACCGACGCGGAGAGCAGCGTGATAGATGTGTCCGTGGACGTGGCGCCGTATGAGGGCGGGATGCTGCGTGCGTGATTTCCTCTGCCCGAACTGCGGGCAGCGGCTGGCCTTCGAGAACTCGGTTTGCCTGAATTGCGGGAGCGCGCTCGGCTTCTCGCTGGAGGACATGGCGTTACTGGTCATCACCACCGGCGGCGACCACGCAGGTTCAGTTGACGCGCGCGAGTACCAGCTGTGCGTGAACCTGCATCTGGCCGAATGCAATTGGTTGGTCGAGAAGGGTCCGGTCGACCGGCTGTGTGCATCGTGCGCGCTGACCCGCACCCGGCCCAGCGACGCGGACACCAAGGCACTGGCGGCGTTCGCCGCCGCGGAGAAGGCCAAACGCAGACTGATCGCCGAACTCGTCGAACTGAAGCTGCCGATCGTGGGCCGTGATGAGGACCCGCAGTACGGCCTGGCGTTCGACCTGTTGTCCAGCGAGCAGGAGAAGGTGTTCACCGGCCACCACAACGGTGTCATCACACTGGACCTCGCCGAGGGCGACGATGTGCACCGCGAGCAACTGCGGGTGGCGATGGACGAGCCCTACCGCACGCTGCTCGGGCATTTCCGCCACGAAATCGGCCACTACTACTTCTACCGGCTCGTCGAACCGGCGGACGCGTACGCGGAGCGCTTCCGTGAACTGTACGGCGATCCCGATGCCGATTATCAGGCCGCGCTGGACCGGCATTACCAGGAGGGCGCGCCGCCGGGCTGGGAGGACAACTACGTGTCGTCCTACGCGACAATGCATCCCGCCGAGGACTGGGCGGAGACGTTCGCCCACTATCTGCACATCCGCGACACGCTGGACACCGCTGCGGCGTTCGGCTTCGCACCCGCCGCGGCCACGTTCGAGCGTAAGCAGTTGGGGCCAAGCGGTTTTGACGCGATCATCGACATGTGGCTGCCGCTGTCGTGGGCGCTCAACATGATCAACCGCTCGATGGGCAAGGAAGACCTCTACCCGTTCGTGTTGCCGCCAGCGGTGCTGGAGAAGATGCGGTTCATCCACACCATCATCGACGAACTCGGGACTTGACCGCCTCCAGAGGTCAGGTCCAGTACCGGGCGGTGGTGGTGTACAACCGCTCAACCAACACGTCGACGGATAGCTGTCGAAGCTGGGCACTGAGCACCTCGACGCTGACCGTGCCGTCCCACCCCCGGTCGAGAAGCGTTGCGGTGAAACGGTCCAACTCGAGGATGCCGTCACCGGGTAGGGCGCGACGGTGCAGGCTCTCGCGGATCATGCGGTCGCGATGCTCGGGTTGCAGCGCGTCGGTGAATTGCACGTAGGCGATGTCGTCGGGAGGCAGCGTGGCCAGATCCTCCCAGGTGTTGTCGCTGAAACAGAAGTGCCAGGAGTCGACCAACAGCCCGGCCCGCCCACCGCGCCGAGCGGCCCGTACGTACGCCACGCCATCCTCGATTGACGGGATCGCGCCCAACGGGGTGTATTCCACCGCCATGCCCGCACCGGCATCGTCAAACAGTTTGGCGCAGCGGGTAATCCACGCGGTAGGCACTTTGGTGGTGAACACCGTGAGCACCCACTGCGCGTCGACAGTCTGCGCCCGGTCGGCCAACTGCTCGGCACTCGACATTGTGGCCGATTCGTCGTCACCGACGATGAACGCCAGCAGTTCGTGGCAGCCGACGCCCGTCGCGGCGTAGGCATCGACCGCCGCGGCGTCGACCCTGTCCGCATTGATGCCCACGGCGGTGAAACCGGCCGCAGCAGCCGCCGCGACGAGGTCGGCCGCCGCGACATCCCACTTCCCGTCGGGGGTCAGAGCGAGCTGCACAAAAACGCCTTCCCACGCGGGGAAAGCCGGTAACCCACGTCGAGGCTGATGGTCAGCCCCAGCCCCTTGAGTTTTCGCACCCGGCGCTTGAACCGCGGCACGTCCAGCCCGACGCGAGCGGCCAAGTCCGGGGCCCGCACCGCCTCGTTGGCGCCGATCATCGTCAGATAGTCACGCGTCCACGGGGTTTCGGCGGCAGCGTCCCAGCGTGCCAGCCGCGCGGCGATCGCAGCGACGTCGGCATCTGACAATCGGTCGTCCGCGGCCAGATCCGGTCGCTCGTCCGGACCCAGATAAGACACGGTCACCACATACGTGTGCTGGGCGGGACGACGATCGAGGTCCTTCTGCGCGGACTGCGCATCCGGGTACCCGGCGGCCCGCGCCTGTGCTGCGGTGACCCGATAGCTGCCCGGATACTCGGCGACGTCGTCGATGCGGATCGTCCCGGTCACCGTGCGCTGCGTCCCGCCTGCCTTGGCCCGCGGCGCGTCCCACCGGCGCAACACGAGTGTGATGTCACCGTTTGCAATGCCTTCCGCCGTGTCGCGATTGAGCAGCACGCGTGTGACCCTACGATCGCTCGGTGGCTGATCGCTATGGCATCGATGTTCTCGCCAACAACCCGCACCGCAAGCCCCGCTCCACCGAGCAGCCGGTCGAGATCGGCATGGTGGTCGAGGACGCCCAGACCGGATACGTGGGCGCGGTGGTCCGTGTCGAATACGACCGGATGGAACTGGAGGATCGCAACGGCCGCCGCAAACCGTTCCCGATCGGGCCCGGCTATCTGATCGACGGCAAGCCCGTGATTCTCACTGCGCCGAAGCGCACGGCGCCCAAGGCTCCTGCCCGCACCGCATCCGGTTCGGTGGCCGTGCAGGCGAAGGCCAGAGTGGCGCTCGCCAGCCGGATCTACGTCGAGGGCCGCCACGACGCCGAGCTCGTCGAGCAGGTGTGGGGCGACGACCTGCGCGTCGAGGGTGTGGTCGTCGAATACCTCGGCGGCGTCGACGATCTCGTCGGCATCGTCGAGGAATTCCAGCCCGGCCGCGGGCGTCGACTCGGCGTTCTCGTCGACCACTTGGTGGCCGGCTCCAAGGAGGCGCGCATCGCGGACGCCGTGCGCCGCGGTCCCGGCGGCGCACACACACTGGTGGTCGGCCACCCCTTCATCGACATCTGGCAGGCCGTCAAACCTGCGCGGCTCGGCATCTCGACGTGGCCGGTGGTGCCGCGAGGCACGGACTGGAAGCACGGCGTGTGTCAGGCGCTGGGCTGGCCGCACAGCCAGCAGGCCGACATCGCCAGAGCATGGCAGCGGATCCGCGGCCGGGTGCGGAACTGGAACGACCTCGAGCCCGCGCTGATCGGCCGGGTCGAGGAACTGATCGACTTCGTGACGGCAGACGCTTAACCGAGCGCGTGCCCCGTCGTGCTGTCGATGTGGTCGGGGATTTCTCCCTCGTGCCGGTCGCCGGTCGTCGCAGTGCCGCGGGGTTCGAACATCAGGATCGAGGCACCGGGCGACGACGGCTTGTGCTCGGTGCCCTTCGGCACGACGTACGTGTCGCCCTGGCGCAACACCACGATTGACTCCCTGCCGTCGCCATCCCGGACGGCGACGTGGAACTCGCCGTCGAGGACGAGGAAGAACTCGTCGGTGTCCTCGTGCACGTGCCACACGTGGTCACCCTTGGCGTGGGCGATGCGGACGTCGTAGTCGTTGATACTGGCGACAATCCGCGGGCTGTAGACGGCGTCGAACGATGCAAGCGCCTCGGCCAGATTGATCGGCTTGGTGGTCACCAGTCGATCGTATGTCCGCTGCCCGTGGTATTCCTGAACAGTGTCCGACGGTCTGTTTGACGTCCCAGGCGAGGCGAGCGCCCCCGCGGCCGGATCCGTCGGCGCTTCGGCTCCCTTGGCGGTCAAGATGCGTCCGGCCAGCCTCGACGAGGTGGTCGGGCAGGACCATCTGCTCAAGCCGAACTCACCGCTGCGCCGGATGGTCGAGGGCTCAGGTGCCGCGTCGGTCATCCTCTACGGCCCGCCCGGCACCGGCAAGACCACGCTGGCGTCGCTGATCTCGCAGGCCACTGGCCGCAGGTTTGAGGCGTTGTCGGCGTTGTCGGCAGGCGTCAAAGAGGTACGAGCGGTCATAGAGAAGGCACGCATCGCCCTCGTCCATCACGGCGAGCAGACGGTGTTGTTCATCGACGAGGTGCACCGGTTCTCCAAGACCCAGCAGGACGCCCTGCTCTCGGCGGTCGAGAACCGGGTCGTGCTGCTGGTCGCCGCCACCACCGAGAACCCGTCGTTCTCCGTCGTCGCGCCGCTGCTGTCACGGTCGCTGATCCTGCAACTGCAGCCACTCGACAGTGATGCCGTGCGGACCGTGGTGCGCCGGGCGATCGAGGATCCGCGCGGCCTCGGCGGTCAGGTCGACGTCACCGACGACGCGGTCGAACTGCTGGTGCAACTGTCGGCCGGCGATGCGCGTCGCGCGCTGACCGCGTTGGAGGTGGCGGCCGAGGCGGGCGAGCAGGTCACCGTCGCCACCATCGAGCAGTCGTTGGACAAGGCCGCCGTGCGCTACGACCGCGACGGTGATCAGCACTACGACGTGATCAGCGCATTCATCAAGTCAGTACGCGGCTCCGACGTCGACGCGGCGCTGCACTACCTCGCCCGCATGCTGGTCGCGGGGGAGGACCCGCGGTTCGTGGCGCGGCGGTTGATGATCCTGGCCAGCGAGGACATCGGGATGGCCGATCCGACGGCTTTGCAGACGGCCGTCGCCGCCGCGCAGACCGTCCAGCTGATCGGCATGCCGGAGGCGCAGCTGACGCTGGCCCACGCCACGGTGCACCTGGCCACCGCCCCGAAGTCCAACGCCGTAACGACGGCGCTGGGCGCCGCGATGAGCGACATCCGCAACGGCAAGGCCGGTCTGGTACCCCCTCATCTGCGCGACGGCCACTACTCCGGTGCCGCCAAGCTGGGCCACGCCGTCGGCTACAAGTACAGCCATGACGACCCGGATGGTGTTGTGCCGCAACAGTATCCACCCGATGAGCTGGTCGGCGTCGACTACTACCGGCCCACCAATCATGGTGTCGAACGCGAGATCGCCACCAGGCTCGACAAGCTGCGCGCCATCATCCGCAAGAAGCGCTGACAAGCCTCTTGACAGCTATCGCACAGCCTTCTACCTTGGTAATCAACCAACTAATTGATCAAAGGCAAGGTTGACAATTGGAGGATGGGGATGGTGCAGACGCCTGGCTGGACCGCGCCTTCATGGCGTTGGCAGACCCGGTGCGACGCGCGATTGTGGCGCGACTGTCCCGAGGACCAGCCACAGTCAACGAGTTGGCTGCCCCGTTCGACATCACCAAACAAGCTGTCTCCAAACACATTCAGGTGCTCGAGCAGGCGGGCCTGGTCACCAGGACTCGCGACGCGCAGCGCCGGCCCGTCCACCTCGACGCGGCCGCGCTGGAGCGGATGACCGCGTGGATCGACCGGTACCGGCTCGACGCCGAACGCAGCTACCGCCAGCTCGACGCTCTGCTGGCGGCGATAACCGACAAGGAAGGAACGGACAGATGACCAACCCGCTCAATCTCAACGCCCCGGTCGACACCCTGGCGATGGAATTCACCCGCGAGTTCGACGCTCCGGTCGAGGCGCTGTTCCGCGCCCACGCCGAACCGGATCTGGTGAAGCAGTGGCTGGGCCCGCGGGATCTCGAGATGACGATCGAGCACTGGGAGTTCAAGACCGGCGGCGGATACCGCTATGTGCACAAGGCCGATCGCGGCGAGTTCGGTTTCAACGGCGTGTTCCACAAGGTGCGGGACAACGAGTTCATCATCCAGACCTTCGAATTCGAAGGGGCACCGGACATGGTGAACATCGAATTCATGTGTTTCGAGGATCTCGGTGGTGGCCGCAGCAGGCTGCGCGGCCGGTCGATCTGTCCGACCATCGAAGCGCGCGACGGTCTGCTGTCGTCGGGCATGGAGGGCGGCATGGCGGAGGGCTACGAAAAGCTCGACGAGCTGCTGGCGACGCTGTAGAAGCTCCAGACAGCGACGATCCCGGCCGGTGGGGGCCAGCCGGGATCGCCGGGGGTGCGGCTAGCGCAGTAGACCGGAACGCCTGCCGCCCATCACACCGGTGCGCCTGCGGCCCATCAACGCCGACACGAGGGCGACGCCGATCGCCGCGACGACCACCTGGCACAAGAGCTCGATCCAGTCGATGCCCGCCGTCGCGGTGGGCAGACCGAGCGCGCGGGCGATCGCCGTGCCGATGAAGGCCGACACGATGCCCACCAAGATCGTGATGAGCATGCCGATCGGCTGCTTGCCGGGAACCAGCAGTCGGCCGAGCACACCCACCACGATGCCGATCAGAATCGCGGTGATTACACCTGTAATGGTCATTGCTCCTCCAAGGCTCTAGGGTCCAGCTGAAATACCCCAGCCGTTCCCCGAATAAACGCGTGCGTCAATCAGCGCTCGTACAGGTCAGACCATCTCCGGCACCCGAAGGTGCGCGATCGCGAGCTCGAATTCGCAGACGTCGATGATGTCGGCCCCCAGCTCCCTGGTCCGGGCATTCCGCAGTTCCCGCGCCTGCTCGCGGTTGCGCTCCATGGCCTCCCTGCTGTCGAACGCGGCCGTCGAAACGGCACGCCCGGAGCGGTTCATCAGGAAACTTGCGCTACAGAATCCCTCGAGGCCCTCCAATGACGGCAACACCTCGGTTCGGTAGAACTCCACGGCGCGGTTGGTCTGGTCCGGCGGGATCTTCAGCCAGGTGACCCGTGCGCAGGCGCCGTTGTCGGCGTGGTGGTCGCGGTGCAACACGCCGATTTCCCAGGTCTCGGCCGTGGCGTCGCTGCCACCGAAGACCGTGGCGGCCCGGTCACGAATCAGCCCGACCTGCTGGGCGCTGGCCCGTTCGGCGTCCCCCGTCTGCCACGCACTGGTGGCGATGCACCGACCCGAATCCCTGTCGACGAGAAGCGATAGTCCGACGAACCCCTCCATCCCGGCGAGCGCAGGCATCACTTCGTCGCGCACGTGACCGATTCCCGCGTCGATGCATGAGGTTTGCGCCTGAATAGTGGTAGTGCGTGCGTGCACGATCCACCCCCGATCGGTGTTGGGGCGGCGCCCCGGTGGCGCCACCGGACCGCTTTCAGAATCCTCCCGTTGAGCAGGGGTTTCAATGGCTTTGGCGGCACCAAAATGGGGTGTTTGGGTTCGCAAACGGAGGGTCCGTAAGGTGGTTTCGTGGACACGAAGTCGCACGTGCTCGAGGTCGACACATCGCGGCGACGGACCGTCGACGTCACCGACGCGGTCCGCTCGTTCTGCCGCGGCCAGGGGGACGGGTTGTGCAACGTCTTCGTGCCGCACGCCACGGCGGGCGTGGCGATCATCGAGACCGGCGCGGGCTCCGACGACGACCTCGTCGACACGCTGGATCGGTTGTTGCCGCGCGACGACCGCTACCGTCACCGGCACGGGGCGCCGGGACATGGCGCGGACCATGTGTTGCCGGCGCTCGTGGCGCCGTCGATCACGGTTCCTGTGCAGGATGGCCAACCGCTGCTCGGCACATGGCAAAGCGTGGTGCTGGTGGACCTGAACCGGGACAATCGGCAGCGGCAGGTGAGGTTGACGTTTCTCGGCGGAGGCGCTTAGGCGCCGACATGGAAGCAGGAGGCGCTTAGGCGCCGACATGGAAGGAGGCGCTTAGGCGGCGACATGGAAGCAGGAGCCGGCTCCGGCACTTGCCGCCGCGCCGGTTCGTTGGCTTGTCAGCGCGACAACGACGACCGGTACTGTAGTGCGGTCGCATAGTCGCAGGTGACGTCAAGACTTCTGAATAGATGAGGCAGTAGGAACGTGCAAACACACGAGATCAGGAAGCGCTTCCTCGATCACTTCGTGAAGGCAGGCCACACCGAGGTGCCCAGCGCCTCGGTGATCCTCGACGACCCCAACCTGCTGTTCGTCAACGCGGGCATGGTGCAGTTCGTGCCCTACTTCCTGGGGCAGCGGACCCCGCCGTACGCCACGGCGACCAGCATCCAGAAGTGCATCCGGACCCCCGACATCGACGAGGTGGGCATCACCACCCGGCACAACACCTTCTTCCAGATGGCAGGCAACTTCTCCTTCGGCGACTATTTCAAGCGCCGGGCCATCGAGTTGGCGTGGACCCTGCTGACCAACCCGATAGATCAGGGCGGTTACGGCTTCGATCCCGAAAGGCTATGGGCGACGGTCTATTTGGATGACGACGAGGCTGTCGGACTGTGGCAGGAAGTCGCGGGGCTGCCCGCCGAGCGCATCCAGCGGCGCGGCATGGCCGACAACTACTGGTCGATGGGCATCCCCGGGCCGTGCGGTCCGTCGTCGGAGATCTACTACGACCGCGGCCCGGAGTTCGGTGTCGAGGGCGGTCCGGTCGCCAATGAGGACCGCTACATCGAGATCTGGAATCTCGTGTTCATGCAGAACGAACGCGGCGAGGGCACCAGTAAGGAGGATTTCGAGATCCTCGGCCCGTTGCCGCGCAAGAACATCGACACCGGCATGGGCGTCGAACGGGTGGCGTTCCTGCTGCAGGGTGTGCACAACGTCTACGAGACCGACCTGCTGCGTCCGGTGATCGATACAGTGGCGGCCCGTGCGCCACGCGGCTATGACGTCGGCAACCACGATGACGACGTCCGCTACCGGATCATCGCCGACCACAGCCGCACCGCGGCGATTCTGATCGGCGACGGGGTGAGCCCAGGCAACGAAGGCCGCGGCTACGTGCTGCGACGCCTGCTTCGCCGGATCATTCGCGCGGCGAAACTGCTGGGTGTCGACGACCCGGTCATGGCGGACCTGATGGCGACGGTGCGCGACGCGATGGGGCCGTCATACCCCGAACTGGTGTCGGACTTCGACCGCATCCAGCGCATCGCCGTCGCGGAGGAGACCGCATTCAACCGCACGCTGGCCTCGGGTTCCCGGCTGTTTGAAGAGGCCGCGCGTGCGACGAAGGCTTCGGGATCCGATAAGTTGTCCGGCCGCGACGCCTTCACGCTGCACGACACCTACGGCTTCCCGCTCGAGCTGACTCTGGAGATGGCCGCCGAGGCCGACTTGTCCGTCGACGAAGAAGGCTTCCGCAGCCTGATGGCCGAACAGCGCAAACGCGCAAAGGCTGACGCCGCGGCGCGTAAACAGGCCCACGCCGACCTGTCCGAATACCGGGAATTGGTCGACGCCGGGCCGACGGAGTTCACCGGATTCGACGAATTGACCTCCGAGGCAAGGATTCTCGGCATCTTCGTCGATGGCAAGCGAGTGCCCGTCGTCACGCACGCCGGGCGCGAGGGTGCCCAGGAGCGGGTCGAACTCATTCTCGACCGCACGCCGTTCTATGCGGAGTCCGGCGGCCAGATCGCCGACGAGGGCAGCATCAGCGGAACGGGCGCCTCCGGGGCGGCCAAGGCTGCCGTGTCCGACGTCCAGAAAATCGCCAAGACCCTGTGGGCTCATCGCGTCAATGTCGAATCCGGCGAGTTCGTCGAGGGCGACACCGTCATCGCCGCGGTGGACCCGCGCTGGCGGCACGGCGCGACGCAGGGCCATTCGGGCACCCACATGGTGCATGCGGCGCTGCGACAAGTGCTGGGTCCCAACGCTGTCCAGGCGGGTTCGCTGAATCGGCCGGGCTATCTACGGTTCGACTTCAACTGGCAGGGCGCCCTGACCGATGACCAGCGGACCCAGATCGAGGAAGTCACCAACGAGGCGGTCGAGGCCGACTACGAGGTGCACAGTTTCACCACCGAACTGGACAAGGCCAAGGCGATGGGCGCGATGGCCCTGTTCGGCGAGAACTATCCCGACGAGGTCCGGGTGGTCGAGATCGGCGGGCCGTTCTCGCTGGAGCTCTGCGGCGGAACGCATGTCGAGAGTTCGGCGCAGATCGGTCCGGTGACGATCCTCGGCGAGTCGTCCGTCGGTTCGGGGGTGCGCCGCGTCGAGGCTTACGTGGGCTTGGACTCGTTCCGCCATCTCGCGAAGGAACGCGCCCTGATGGCGGGCCTCGCATCCACGCTGAAGGTTCCTTCGGACGAGGTTCCCGCCCGGGTGGCCAACCTGGTCGAGCGCCTGCGGGCAGCCGAAAAGGAGCTCGACAGGATGCGGCTGGCAAACGCGCGCGCAGCCGCAGCGAATGCCGCCGCGGGTGCTGAGCAAATCGGTAAGGTGCGTGTCGTGGCGCAGCGGATGGCCGGCGGAATGTCGGCGGCGGATCTGCGCACGCTCGTGGGCGACATCAAGGGCAAACTCGGCAGCGACCCCGCGGTCGTCGCGTTGATCGCGGAGGGCGAGAACGACACCGTGCCGTTCGTGGTCGCGACCAACGCGGCCGCGCAAGACCTCGGGCTGGCGGCCAACGAGTTGGTCAAGCAGGTGGGCACGGCGGTCAACGGCCGCGGGGGCGGTAAGGCCGATCTGGCACAGGGTTCCGGTAAGGGGGCGGCGGGCATCGACGCGGCATTGGCCGCGCTGCGCGCAGAGATAGGCCGGAGCTGACCGGTGGCCGATACCGACAGTCGTCTCCCGGATCGGCCGGGGGACAGTCTTGCGCCCCCTGATCCCGGGCGCGGGCGACGACTCGGTATCGACGCGGGCACGGCCCGGATTGGGGTGGCTGTGAGCGACCCGGACGGGATCCTGGCCACCCCGGTGGAGACGGTGCAGCGGGACAAGAGGAACAAGAACGGCAAACACATGCGCCGGCTCGCGCAGTTGGCCGACGAGTTGGAGGCGGTCGAAGTGGTGGTGGGGTTACCGCGCACCCTCGCGGACCGGGCCGGCTCCTCAGCCAGGGACGCTATCGAGTTGGCCGACGAGCTTGCCCGACGCATCTCGCCGACACCGGTGCGGCTGTCCGACGAACGACTGACAACCGTTGTGGCGCAACGGTCTCTGCGTGATGCGGGCATCCGAGCCAAAGGGCAGCGGGTGATGATCGATCAGGCCGCAGCGGTAGGAATCTTGCAGAATTGGTTGGACCAACGGCGCTCCGCTTCGCGCACGCGGGGAGCGAGTGAACTCGGTGCCGTGCACGGAGAGGTCGGGGATGACTGACAACCACTGGGGCCGCGACCGGGCCGAACCCGTTGCGGTTGGACCACCGCGGCGCCGGGTGTCGCGGTCGGACCGGATCCGCGAAGCGCGCACCAGGCGCAAGCGGCGGTTTGCCACCGGCTTCGCAATCGCGTTGCTGATCGTGGTGGTCGTCGGCGCGGTGTTCCTGGGTTCGAAAATGTGGCATTCGCTGTTCGGTGGCAGCAACGACTACACCGGTGACGGCGTCAACGACGTGGTCATCCAGATCCGCGACGGTGATTCGACCACCGCGATCGGCAAGACCCTCGAAGACCACAAGGTGGTCGCGACGGTGAAGGCCTTCGTCACCGCTGCGCAGGGCAACTCGGCGATCTCGGCCATCCAGCCCGGCTTCTACAAGGTGCGCACCGAGATACCGGCGTCCAATGCCGTTGCCAGACTTGCCGATCCACAGAACAGGGTCGGCAAGCTCGTGATACCCGAAGGGCGCCAGCTCGACGACGTCCAAGATGTCAAGACGAACGCCGTCACCGACGGCATCTTCGCCCTGATCTCGCGGGCCACCTGTGTGAATCTCGACGGCGACCGGCACTGCGTCGCGACGGACGATCTGAAGAAGGCGGCGGGAAGCGTGCCGCCGTTGGAGCTTTCCGTCCCCGACTGGGCGATGAGTGCGGTCACCGGGATGGGCAACGATCACCGGCGGCTCGAGGGGCTGATCGCCCCTGGCACCTGGAACATCGATCCGTCGGCGCCCGCGCAGGACATCCTGTCCATGCTGATTGGAGCCAGCGCGACACAGTACGCGCACAGCGGCCTGCTCGACACCGCGAAGACCATGAACATGTCGCCGTATCAGATCCTCACGGTCGGGTCGTTGGTGCAGCGCGAATCCAAGCCCGACGACTTCGCGAAAGTGGCGCGGGTCATCTACAACCGTTTGCAGGAGAACCGCACGCTCGAATTCGACTCGACGGTGAACTACCCGTTGGATCGCATCGAAGTGGCCACCACCGACGGGGACCGTGCGCAGCACACGTCGTGGAATACCTATGTACGGTCTGGCCTTCCGGCCACGCCGATCTGCTCGCCGGGGCAACCCGCACTGTCCGCCGCCGAACAACCGGCGCCGGGGGACTGGCTGTACTTCGTGACCGTCGACATGCAGGGCACGACGTTGTTCACCCGCGACTACGACCAGCACCTCGCGAACATCGAACTGGCCAGACGCAACGGTGTCCTCGACTCCGCCAGATAGGGCCCGCAAGGCCGCGGTCCTCGGATCGCCGATCGCGCATTCGCGGTCACCGCAACTGCACCTGGCCGCCTACCGCGCATTGGGGCTGACGGACTGGACCTACGACCGCATCGAATGCACGGCCGACCAATTGCCGTCGCTGGTGGCCGATTTCGGTCCGGAATGGGTTGGCCTCTCGGTCACGATGCCCGGTAAATTCGCAGCACTGCGGTTCGCCGACGAACGCACTGCGCGCGCCGAACTCGTCGGCTCGGCCAACACGCTGGTGCGGACGGATGCGGGATGGCGGGCCGACAACACCGACGTCGATGGCGTGAAGGGCGCACTGGGGCCGGTGAGTGGCGACGCCGCGGTGCTGGGTTCGGGCGGCACCGCGCCCGCCGTCGTCGTCGGCCTCGCCGAGCTTGGCGTGCAACGTATTTCGGTGGTGTCGCGCAGCGAGGCGAAGGCGGCGCCGCTGCTGGCCCTCGGGTCGAAGGTGGGCGTCGACATCCGCTGGGCAGCACTCGGGACGACGGTGGTGGCCGACGTCGTCGTCAGCACCATCCCGGCCGACGTGGCGGCAGCGTACGCGGAGACCGTCGCGACGCCGGTGCTGCTCGACGCGATCTACGACCCGTGGCCGACTCCGTTGGCGACGGCGGTCGAAACCGCGGGCGGCCGGATCGTCGGGGGGTTGCAGATGCTACTGCACCAGGCGTTTGCTCAGGTCGAGCAGTTCACCGGTCTGCCAGCGCCGGTCGAAGCGATGAGGGCGGCGCTCACCGAACAGTAGTGTCGGTTGCGTGACTGCTCGCATCGGCGTCGTCTTTCGCCCGGACTTTCGTCCCGACACGCTACTAGAAACGGCCGCGGCCACCGAGCGTGCCGGTGTCGCGGAATTGTGGCTGTGGGAGGACTGCTTCCTCCAAGGCGGAATCGCCGCAGCGGCGGCGGCACTGGCATCGTCTGAAACGCTCACCGTCGGACTCGGCGTGTTGCCCGCCCCGCTGCGCAACGTGGTGACCACGGCCATGGAGATCGCCACCCTCGAGGCGATGTTCCCAGGCAGGCTTCGAATTGGGATAGGGCACGGAGTGCAGGACTGGATGCGACAGGCAGGCGCCGCCGTCGCGTCACCGTTGACGCTGATGCGTGAGTACGTCGCGGCGCTGAGCGATCTGCTGGCGGGACGGTCGGTCACCGTCGAAGGGAGATACGTCCGACTCACCAACGTGCAGCTTGATTGGCCTCCGCGACAACCGATTCCGGTGCTGATCGGCGGAACGGGTCCGAAGACGCTGGCGTTGGCTGGCGAGATAGCTGCAGGAGTTGTTCTCGACTCCCGGTACACCCCGGCTACCGTGCTGGACGCGCTCGGCCACGTCGCGACCGGTCGGGCAGGCCGTGGGACGCCTTTCAGCACGGTGCTTTTCGTGGCATGTGGCGCGGAGCAGGCTGCAGAGTCGGCGAGGCCGTATCTCGACGCGGGAGTCGACACCCTCGTCTATCAACCGGTCGGGCCGCAGACGGCGATGGCTGAATTGCTCGACGCTGCAGGCGCTGTGGCAGCTAGCCGGTGATCAGCCGGGTATCGCTGCGCGCCAACCGGTCTCGTGCCGAGTGCACCGCTCCGATGCTGGCAACAGTGACGAGCACGATCGCCGCATAGCCGGTGACAGCCAGATGCTGTCCCAGGACCAGCCAGCCGGCGACCGCCGCCACGACCGGTGACAGGCAAGTCAAGATCGCGAATGTCTCCGCTGGGAGGCGGCGCAGGGAGATCAGCTCCAGCGAGTAGGGGATGACCGAGGACATCACCCCGACGACCGCCGCCAGCCCCAGCACCTGCAATCGCAGCGCAGCGTCCAGATCGATCACGACCACCGCAAATGGCGCCATGATGAGCGCGCCGATCGCAGTCGCGACCGCCAGTCCGTCGAGTTTGGGGAAGTCGGCACCCGCACGGGCGGTGGCCAGGATGTAGCCGGCCCAGCTCGCCCCTGCGGCGGCGGCGAAGGCAAGTCCTACGGTGTCGAGGCGACCAATCCTGACCCCGGTGAGGCTGAGCAGCGCGACGCCGAGCAGGGCCAGCATCGCCCACAACCATGCCGACTTTCGACGGCTGACCATCACCGAAAGAGCAAGTGGACCAAGGGCTTCGACGGTGACCGCAACACCGAGGGGGATCCGGGTGAGTGAGACGTAGAAAGACACGTTCATCACCACCAATGCCGCGGCCAGAGCCGATGCGGACATCCACGCGCGGCCGGCGAGGCCCCGCAGTCGGGGGCGGACTGCCAGGCAAAGGATCAGCCCGGCGACGACGAGTCGTGCGAACGCCGCCCCGACGGGGCCCAGCGCCGCGAACAGACCCACCGCGAACGCCGCGCCGACCTCCTGGCTGACCGCTGCCACCACGACCAGCAGTGCTGAACCAATTGGTGACCGCCGGTGCACGGAACCGACGTTAGCCTCGATGCATGGGGGCGGGGCTGGCCGGTGTCGGCGCGGTGGCGTGGCTGATCGCGCTCAGCGTGTACGACGTGCGGCAGAGGCGGCTTCCGAACTGGCTGACGCTGCCGGGGGCGGTGGTCATCCTCGCGGCGGCGGCGCTGCACGGACGGGGTGTCGCCGCGGCACTCGGCGCGGTCGCCCTGTTCACGGTCTACGCCGTCGTGCATGTCATGATGCCCACCGCGATGGGCGCCGGTGATGTCAAGCTGGCGATCGGCATCGGGGCGCTGACAGGCTTCTTCGGCAGGGATGTCTGGCTGGTGGCGGCGCTCGGCGCTCCAATGCTGACCGCGGTGTTGGCCGCGGTAGCGCTGCTGTGCCGATCGGGAGGATCGGTGCCACACGGCCCTTCGATGTCCCTCGCCGCGATGTCAGCCGCGGCCTTGGCCGTCTTCTGAACTACGCCTGCGATGACGGCCGCGCCGATTCGCCTGCCTCGGGAAGCGGCTGATCGGCGCTGGCGCGGGCTTGGCCGAAGCTCGGCAGCCCGGTAGGACCAGCCGCCGACACGGGCTCGTGCAGCGGGGCAGTGGTACGCGTATCCGAATAGTCCAATTCGGCGTAATCCCCCTGCTGGGACGGACGTTGGGTGCGTTGGGCCCGGGATCAACCTCTGGTTGGGAAACGCCCACTGGCACAGGCCGTCTGCTGTCCCTTTGTGGTGTCGTGAATGTATGGCCCACTGGTCCACTTGCATACCTGCGGTAGGTTAATACATACTGCGGGTATGCAAACTACCAAGCATGATCTGAAAGCCATCGCGCAGCGCTACTTCGCCGCGTGGGCGGCGCGCGATCCCGACGCGATCGTCGCCCTGCACACCGAAGACACCCAGTTCTGGACCCACCTGGGTGCCGAACCCGTCCGAGGCCGCGACGCTGCGCGTGCCGCCTTCGCGGAGATCTTCGAGCAGTTCCCCGATTTCACTTGGGAGACATATCGCGTGCTGTACGGCGAGGACCACTGGATCCTCGACTGGGCGCTGATCTCCGGCGACATCCGCTTCGACTGCCTCGACGTCGTCAACGTCTCACCCGACGGATTGGTGGCGCGTAAGGACACGTTCGTCGACGCGATGCAGCTGCAGGCCGCGGTGACCGCATGACCACCGCGACGCCGGTCGACCAGCTGCCGCTCGTAACCGCGCTGCCCGTGGCGCATCTGTTCGACATGCACGTCGATCTGCAACCCGCGCAACTGATTCCGACGCCCGTCGGGACCCGGATGACGTTCATCACGAGCGGCGGCGCGATCCAAGGGCCCACGCTGCGCGGTGAGCTGCTGCCCGGCGGCGGCGACTGGTTGATCGTCGGCGCGGACGGCACCGGGCGGGTGGACGTCCGCGCCACACTGCGCACACATGACGGCGCGCTGATTCACTACGAATCCCGCGGCGTGATCAAGATTCCCACCGACGGTGTGCAACGGCTTGCCGACGGCGAAGTGCTGCCGTTCGCCGACACCTACGTCCGCACCACGCCGACGTTTGAAACCAGCGACCACCGGTACGCGTGGCTTTCGGAACTGGTTGCGGTCGGCTACAACATCTTGTCGCCGAACCACATCGACTATCGGGTCTACCACGTGCTGTGAACTATGGTCAGGCCGTGGCGACGAAGGCGGTGAGACGAACGCAGGCCGAGCGGACCGAGGCGACCACCACCGCGCTCGTCGACGCGGCCCGCGCGCTGTTCGCGCGTGACGGCTTCGACGCCACCTCTCTCGACGCGGTGGCGGCCAGGGCCGGTGTGACCAAGGGTGCGGTCTACCACCACTTCGAAGGCAAGCGGCAACTGTTCGAGGCCGTCTTCAGCCGCGAGGTCGAGCGCGTCGCGACACCGCTCGCGGTCGCCTACGGGCGCAAGAAGGATCCGTGGGACGCGTTCGCGGCCGCATGCCGCGCCTTCCTCGACGAATGTCTGGACCCGGGGCTGCAGCGCATCATGCTGCTCGACGCCTCCGCTGCGATCGGCTGGGAGCAGATCCGCCGACTGGAGTCGCCGCTGCTGGACATGATGGAACTGGGCATCTCGCGCGCCGCCGAGGCAGGCCGGGTCGCGCCGCGCAAGCCCGGCCCACTGGCCCACTTCTTATATGGGGCGCTGTGCGAAACCGCGATGATCGTCGCCCGTGCCGACGACCAGAAGTCCGCCCATCGCGACGCCGTCGTCGAGATCGGCCGTGTCTTGGCGGGCCTGGCGATCGGCTGATTCGGGGCTCGCGGCCCGACGTGCGAAAATGGGTCGCGTGTTGCGATGGACTACAGCTGGTGAATCCCATGGTCGCGCGTTGGTCGCCGTGGTCGAGGGCATGGTCGCCGGCGTCCACGTCACGAGCGACGACATAGCCGGTCAGCTGGCCCGCCGCCGCCTCGGCTACGGCCGCGGCGCCCGGATGAAGTTCGAACAAGACCAGGTCACCATGCTTGCGGGCGTGCGCCACGGGGTCACCCTTGGCGGTCCGGTGGCGATCGAGATCGGCAACACCGAGTGGCCCAAATGGGAAACCGTGATGGCCGCCGACCCCGTCGACCCGAGCGAACTCGACGTCGCGCGCAATGCGCCGCTGACCAGGCCGCGACCCGGCCACGCCGACTACGCGGGCATGCTCAAGTACGGCTTCGACGACGCCCGCCCCGTGCTCGAACGCGCCAGCGCCCGTGAAACCGCTGCCCGCGTGGCCGCAGGAACCATCGCGCGCGCATTCCTGCGTGAAGCGCTCGGTGTCGAGGTGGTGTCGCACGTCATCTCGATCGGCGCGTCCAAGCCGTACGACGGGCCGCCGCCGATGGCGTCGGACCTGGCCGCCATCGACGCGAGCCCGGTCCGGGCGTTCGGCAAAGAGGCCGAGAAGCTGATGATCGCCGAGATCGAAGCGGCCAAGAAGGACGGCGACACGCTCGGCGGCGTGGTCGAGGTGGTCGCCCACGGGCTGCCCGTCGGCCTCGGGTCGTTCACCAGCGGTGACAACCGGCTGGACAGCCAGTTGGCCGGCGCCGTGATGGGCATCCAGGCGATCAAGGGCGTCGAGATCGGCGACGGCTTCGAAACCGCTCGCAGGCGCGGCAGCGTCGCGCACGACGAGATCTACCCGGGACCCGACGGCGTGATGAGGTCGACGAACCGGGCCGGCGGCTTGGAGGGCGGCATGACCAACGGCCAGCCGCTGCGGGTGCGCGCCGCGATGAAGCCGATCTCCACGGTGCCGCGGGCACTGGCCACCGTCGACATGGCCACCGGCGAGGAGGCCGTCGCGATTCATCAGCGGTCCGACGTCTGCGCGGTGCCCGCCGCCGGTGTGGTCGTCGAGACCATGGTCGCGTTGGTGCTGGCGCGCGCCGCGCTGGAGAAGTTCGGCGGCGACTCGCTGACCGAGACCAGCGCCAACATCGAGACCTACCTGCGTGCGGTGTCGGAAAGGGAGCCGGCCACCGAACCGGCACAGGCGTCGAGCTGATGGCGCCCAAGGCCGTGCTGGTCGGACTGCCCGGTTCGGGCAAGTCCACGATCGGGCGTCGGCTGGCCAAGGCGCTGGACCTGCCACTGCTGGACACCGACGCGGCGATCGAGGAGACTACCGGCCGCACTATCGCCGACATCTTCGCCACCGACGGCGAGAAAGAGTTCCGGCGCATCGAAGAAGAGGTCATCCGGTCCGCGCTGCAGACCCACGACGGTGTGCTGTCGTTGGGGGGCGGCGCCGTCACCACAGCCGGGGTGCGGGAAGCCCTGGCCGGACACACGGTGATCTATCTGGAGATCAGCGCCGCGGAGGGGGTGCGCCGCACCGGCGGCAGCACCGTGCGGCCGTTGCTCGCAGGTCCCGATCGCAGCGAGAAGTTCAAAGCCCTGATGACACAACGGGTTCCGCTGTACCGGCGGGTCGCCACCATCCGGGTCAACACCAATCGCCGCAACCCGGGCGCGGTGGTGCGTCACATCGTGGAGCGCCTCGAGAATCCTGGCGCGCCACGCCAACAGCGTCGTCGCCGCCGACGGCCGCCGTGGCGGCGTGGACCGTCGTCGCTGACCGCCGAGCCAAGCAATGACACCCCGCCAACGCCCGCGGCCGTCGCCGCCCGAAACATGAAGGGACACCGTGACTGAGCCGGTGACCGTCGACGTCCACGTCGAACCGCCGTATCCCGTCATCATCGGAACCGGCCTACTCGGTGAACTCGAGCGAGTCCTCGCGGGCAGGCACAAGGTGGCCGTCCTGCACCAGCCGGTGTTGACGCAGACCGCGGAAGCGATTCGAAAGACGCTGTCCGACAGCGGTATCGACGCGCACCGCATCGAGATCCCGGACGCCGAAGGCGGCAAGGAACTGCCGGTGGTCGGGTTCATCTGGGAAGTGTTGGGCCGCATCGGGATCGGCCGCAAGGACGCGCTGGTCAGTCTCGGCGGGGGAGCGGCCACCGACGTCGCCGGCTTCGCCGCGGCCACCTGGCTGCGCGGCGTGGACATCGTGCATGTGCCGACCACGCTGCTCGGCATGGTCGACGCCGCGGTCGGCGGTAAGACTGGCATCAACACCGATGCGGGCAAGAACCTGGTCGGCGCGTTCCATCAGCCTTCCGCGGTACTCGTCGACCTGGCCACGTTGGAGACATTGCCGCGCAACGAGATCGTCGCGGGGATGGCCGAGATCGTGAAGGCCGGTTTCATCGCCGATCCGGTGATCCTCGATCTGATCGAGGCCGACCCGCAGGCTGCGCTCGACCCGTCCGGCACGGTGCTGCCGGAACTGATCCGGCGCGCGGTGGCCGTCAAGGCCGAGGTCGTCGCGGCCGACGAAAAGGAATCGCAGCTGCGCGAGATCCTCAACTACGGCCACACGCTCGCGCACGCGATCGAGCGGCGAGAGCGCTATCAGTGGCGGCATGGCGCCGCGGTTTCCGTGGGTCTGGTGTTCGCCGCCGAATTGGGCAGGCTGGCAGGGCGTCTCGACGACGACACTGCCAATCGGCACCGGTCGATCCTCGCCTCCCTGGGCCTGCCCGTCAGCTACGACGCCGACGCGCTGCCGCAATTGCTCGAATACATGGCAGGCGACAAGAAGACGCGGGCGGGCGTGCTGCGGTTCGTGGTCCTCGACGGCCTCGCCAAACCGGGACGCCTCGAGGGACCGGATCCGTCGTTGGTGGCGGCCGCCTATGCAGAGGTGGCGTCATGAAGTTTCAGACCGTGCTGGTGCTCAACGGGCCCAACCTGGGCCGGCTCGGTCGCAGAGAGCCGGAAGTGTACGGCAGCACCACCCACAACGAGCTGGTGGCGCTGATCGAGCGTGAGGCCGAGGGCTTGGGAATGAAAGCCGTTGTGCGGCAGAGCGATAGCGAAGCCGACCTGCTGACGTGGGTGCATGCCGCAGTCGATGCGGGCGACCCGGTGGTGCTGAACGCGGGGGCGCTGACGCACACTTCGGTGGCGTTGCGCGATGCGTGCGCGGAACTGAAGGCGCCGCTGATAGAGGTGCACATCTCCAATGTGCATACCCGCGAGGAATTCCGGCACCATTCGTATCTGAGCGCGGTGGCCACCGGCGTCATCGTGGGCCTCGGGGTGCAGGGCTACGTACTGGCCCTGCGGTATCTGGCCAGCCTCGACTAGGGCTGTTCCTTGCGACGCGCCTCGGTGGTCGTGGTCTCGTCCGTACCGCCGTCACTGCGCACCGCCGCGAAGACGTCGGTGTCGGCGCGGTCCTCGTCGGTGGCCGAGGTGCCGTGGTGGCGTGAGAGTTCGGGGGCCTTGCGGTCCACCAGCCGGCGGCCGAGGGCGACGCCGGCGATCGCGAACAGGAAGACCACCAGCGCGGTGAACGCCGCGAACGTGGTGATTTCGTTGAGCAGCGCCTCGACGTAGAGGCTCTTGTAGAACAGCGAGATGAACCACGCCACCGCACCGCTCACCACGCCCGCGAACAGACCGGCCAGCAGCCACGTCATCGCCAGATCGCCGCGGCGGTCAGGATCGGGATTGGCCCGAGCGTCGGCCCGGCCGTCAGAGATGCCCCAGATGAACACGGCGATGGCGAAGAGCACGACCAGGACGATGCTGATCAATCCCGCCTTGGTCTCCCACGCGTTGATCATCGCCCCTTGCAGCAATCGCACGATCACCATCAGGGCCGCAAACACCAGTCCGCGCAGTAACCACTTGCTCATGCCTCAACTCCTCCTCGCTCCGATCTCGGAGCTCATGGGGCCACACCTTAGCGAGTAGGTTCTCTAACTGTGACTATTTCACAGCGCCGGGACCGTCTGCGGCAACGGCTTGCCGACGCCGAACTCGATGCGATGCTGGTGTCGGACCTGGTCAACGTCCGTTACCTGTCCGGCTTCACGGGCTCGAACGCCGCGCTGCTGATCCGAGTCGACAGCGAAGCGCCTGTGCTTGCCACCGATGGCCGCTACCGCACGCAGGCCGCGCAGCAGTCCCCCGACGCGGAGGTCGTGATCGAACGGGCCTGCGGGCCGCATCTGGCCGCGCGCGCCGCCGCGGACGGCGCCCGGCGGGTGGGCTTCGAGAGCCACGTGGTGACGGTCGACGGGTTCGCGATGCTGCGCAAGGCGGCGGGCGACCACGTCGAGTTGGTGCGGGCGGCGGGCACCGTCGAGGCGCTGCGCGAGGTCAAGGACGCGGGTGAGATCGCCCTGCTACGGCTGGCCTGCGAGGCGGCCGACGCCGCCCTGACCGACCTGGTCGAACGCGGCGGGCTGTGCGCTGGCCGGACAGAGAAAGAGGTGGGCCGCGAACTCGAATCTCTGATGCTCGACCACGGTGCGGACGGGGTGTCGTTCGAGACCATCGTGGCGGCCGGTGTCAATTCGGCGATTCCGCACCACCGGCCGACGGATGCGGTGCTGGCCGCCGGGGACTTCGTCAAAATCGACTTCGGCGCACTGGTCTGCGGTTACCACTCGGATATGACCCGCACCTTCGTGTTGGCGCCCGCCGCGCAGTGGCAGCGTGACCTCTACGAACTGGTCGCCACGGCGCAGCAGGCGGGCCGTGACGCGTTGGTGCCCGGTGCCACGCTCAAGGATGTGGACGGCGCTTCGCGGCAGGTGATCGACGACGCCGGGTACGCCGACAACTTCAACCATGGCCTCGGCCACGGCGTCGGACTGCAGATCCACGAAGCGCCGGGGATCAGCGCGTCGGCCGCCGGTACACTGCTTGCTGGCTCCGCGGTCACCGTGGAACCAGGTGTCTATCTGCCCGACCACGGCGGCGTCCGCATCGAGGACACGCTGGTCGTGGGCAGCGACCCGCATAAGGCCCCCGACTTACTCACCCGGTTCCCCAAAGAACTGGCGATCCTTTAAGAGGAGACAACCGAAAGTGGCAACGACCGCTGACTTCAAGAACGGTCTGGTCCTGCAGATCGACGGACAACTGTGGCAGATCGTCGAGTTTCAGCACGTCAAACCCGGCAAGGGCCCAGCGTTCGTCCGGACCAAGCTGAAGAACGTGCTGTCCGGCAAGGTCGTCGACAAGACCTACAACGCCGGCGTGAAGGTGGAGACCGCCACCGTCGACCGGCGTGACCACACCTATCTGTATCGCGACGGGTCCGACTTCGTGTTCATGGACTCCGAAGACTACGAACAGCACCACCTGCCCGAGTCGTTGGTCGGCGACGCCGCCAAGTACCTGCTGGAGAGCATGCCGGTGCAGATTGCGTTCCACGACGGTGCACCGCTGTACCTCGAACTTCCGGTGACCGTCGAACTCGAGGTCACCCACACCGAACCGGGTCTGCAGGGCGACCGGTCCAGCGCAGGCACCAAGCCCGCGACCGTCGAGACGGGTGCCGAAATTCAGGTGCCGCTGTTCATCAACACCGGCGACAAGCTGAAGATCGACTCCCGCGACGGCAGCTACCTGGGCCGCGTTAATGCCTGACGGCATTGGGAGCCGGGTGAATGCCTGATCGCAAAGGCGACTCCGGCCGAATTGGTCGGCCCGCCGACCGTGGCCAAACTGGTCGGCCCGCCGACCGTGGCCGAACTGCTCGGCCCGCCGACCGTGGCCGCCATCAGGCCCGCAAGCGTGCCGTCGACCTGCTGTTCGAGGCCGAGGCGCGAGGGCTGACCCCGGCGGAGGTGGCCGAGGCGCGAAATGCGTTGGCGGACAAAGAACCTGACGTCTCTCCGCTCAACCCGTACACGGTGACGGTGGCACATGGCGTGACCGAGAACGCAGCGCACGTCGACGACCTTATCTCGTCGCATCTGCAGGGCTGGACGCTCGACAGGCTGCCCGCCGTCGACAGGGCGATCCTGCGGGTGGCGGTGTGGGAGCTGCTGCATGCCGAGGATGTGCCCGAACCGGTCGCCGTCGACGAGGCGGTCGAGCTGGCCAAACAGTTGTCGACCGACGACTCACCGGGTTTCGTCAATGGCGTGCTCGGCCAGGTGATGCTGGTGACGCCGCAGATTCGGGCGGCGGCGGCAGCGATACGGGGGACCAGCGAGGGTAGTTGATGGGCGTACCGCAGGACTGGGCACCGTATTCCAGCGTCGAAGAGGCGGCCCGCGTATACCTGCGTGATCCCGAACTGGCGCTGGACCAGATCCGTTCGGTCATCGACCTTTCGGCGATCAAGTCGTTCATCATGTCGCGCGGCTCCACCGAGGAGTCGTGGGGTGAAGCCGTGTGGCAGGAGGTCGTGCTCACCGATGGCGGGCGGCTGATCATGTGGCGCGCCGACGACGAGTTGGCGGGCACCGACAACCGGGAACGCCGAGTGCTCAATGCGTCGGTGCGGACGATTCTGCTGTCGACGATCACCGACCACGTCTTGACGGCCGAGTACGAGGTGCTCGGCGACGACTCTCGCAGGCTGTCGGAGGTGCGGCTGCGGATGTACACCCAACTGGTGACCCGGTCGCGGCAGAAGTCGGTCACCGAAACCGACATCTACTGCGAATCGTTTCGCTACTACAAGTCCGTCGACAACGGTGGCCTGGCCCAGATGCAACGCCTCCTGCAGTTCGGTCGAGTGCTGTCGCGGTGCATCCAGTAACAGCGGGTCTCAACTTTGCGCGAAGCTGCGCTTGTAGCGGGAACGCCCAACTGGACCGCACGGCCACTCCAGTCTCGGCGGCACGGGGTTCCGCTCAGCGCGATTGAAACTCGGCTGCCGGAAGCGAGTGGCGCAATAGGGCTGCAGGCGCATTCTTTTGCCTGGTGACCGCCAGTCGGCAGTGGCGCAATCAGTTGATCCGCGCCGACGTCGAGATGTGCGTGCTGCGCAGGCCCCGCCCGCCCTCTTAGCGTGCTTGACGTGTCAGCTGAGCCGACGCCGCTGAAGCGGCCCCGCGCCGACCGTGCGCGCCAGGTCGCTGATGTGCTGCGGCAACAGATCCACACCGGTGCCTACGACGACGGGCTGCCCGCCGAAGCCGAGTTGTCCGCCGAATTCTTCGTCTCGCGGAACACCGTTCGCGAAGCCCTCACCGTACTCAAGAACGAGGGGCTGATCGACCGAAGCCGAAAGGTCGGCACTCACGTCGCGGTCCGCAAGTACGACCACGGCCTCGATGCGCTGGTCGGGCTGAAGGAGACGTTCAAAGACTACGGCGAAGTGCGCAACGAGGTGCGTGCGGTTTTGCACATGGCCGCGCCACCGGCGGTCGCCCGCCGGCTGCGGCTCGAGCCGGGCGCGCAGGTCGTCTTCATCGAGCGGCTGCGCCACCTCGGCGAGCTGCCGCTGAGCCTCGACCTGACCTATCTTGCACCCGACATCGCGCAAGAGGTGCTCGAGCACCCGCTGGAGACCAATGATGTGTTCGCACTCATCGAACAGGTCAGCGGACAACGACTCGGCGCTGCAACACTTGCGCTGGAGGCGGTCTCGGCCGATCCGCATTCCGCGGCGACGTTGCAGGTGCCCGACGGAGCGCCGCTGCTGATGCTGGAGCGGCTCACCAGCCTCGACGACGGCAGACCCGTCGACCTCGAATACATCCGGATGCGCGGTGACCGAATCACCATGCGCGGCAGCCTGATCAGGAGTGAACCATGACATTGGTGAACCAACGCGCCGACGTACCCGTGACCATCGACGAGTCCCTGTGCATCGAGGGCTGCACGCTGTGCGTCGACATCTGTCCGCTCGACTCGCTGGCGATCAACCCGGACAACGGTAAGGCCTACATGCATGTCGACGAGTGTTGGTACTGCGGGCCCTGCGCGGCCCGCTGTCCCACCGGCGCCGTCACCGTCAACATGCCCTACTTGATCCGCTGAGGACCCGCACATGAAGAAGCTTTCGCTCCGACTCGCCGCCATGGCCGCCGGTCTCACCGTCGCGGCGACCGGATGCTCGCTGGACTCGACGAGCCAGTCATCGGGCAACGTGGTCAACGTCGTGATCGGCTACCAGTCGAAGACCATCAACACCGTCACCGCAGGCACGCTGTTGCGCGCGCAGGGATACCTCGAACGCAGGCTCAACGACATCACCACCCGCACCGGCACCAGGTACAACGTGACGTGGCAGGACTACGACACCGGTGCGCCGATCACCGCGCAGATGGTCGCCGAGAAGATCGACATCGGTTCGATGGGTGACTACCCGATGCTGATCAACGGTTCCAAGACTCAGGCTAACGAACGCGCCCGCACCGAGATGGTGTCGGTGACCGGATACAACCCGAAGGGCGCGCTGAACATGGTTGTGGTGGCGCCCAATTCGCCCGCCCAGAAACTCACCGACTTGAATGGCCAGAGGGTCTCCGCCAGCGTCGGGTCTGCGGGACACGGCATGCTCGTACAGGCGCTGGCCGAGGCGGGAGTCGATCCGAAGACCGCCGTCGAGGTGCTCAACCAGCAACCGCAAGTCGGCGCGTCGGCACTGGAATCCGGTCAGGTGCAAGCGCTTTCGCAGTTCGTTGCGTGGCCGGGGCTGTTGGTATTCCAGGGAAAGGCCACGCTGTTGTACGACGGCGCCGAGCTGAACTATCCCACCCTGCACGGGGTCGTCGTGCGGCGGGCCTATGCGGCTGAACATCCGGAGGTGCTCGACGCCTTCCTGCAGGCTCAACTGGACGCCACCGACTTCCTCAACACCAAACCGCTGGAAGCGGCGAAGATCGTCGGCGACGGCAGCGGACTGCCCCAGGAGGTCGTCTATCTGTACAACGGCCCAGGCGGCACATCGTTCGACACCACACTCAAACCGTCGCTCATTGAGGCGCTCAAAGGCGATGTGCCGTACCTGAAGTCGATCGGAGACTTCGCCGACCTCGATGTGGCCGGCTTCGTGCGGGACGCGCCGCTGAAGGCGGCTTTCGCCGAGCGCAACCAGGACTACGGCAAGTCCGTCGCCGACACCGCGAACCCGTCGGTGCTCGGCGGCACCGACCCGGTCTGCCAGGCCCCGGTCAATGATCCAGGCAAGGCCAGTGAACTATGGCTGGACGGCGCGACCACCACACAGGCGGCGTCGAATCCGACCTGTCTGTTGAAGGCCGTACGGGACGCGACCGCGAAGGGGTCGAAGGTCCGTGCGGCCTACGTGCCCGACACCGAACTGGGCACGCGGTGGTTCGCCGACAAGGCGGCCTGGGTGCGAGACGGCCAGAACTATCTGCCATTCGGCACGCCGGCAGGCGCGCAGCGCTACATCGCGGCGCATCCCAACAGCGCAGGGGTGGACTACCGCCAGGCATTGGTGGGCGCCGTATGACTTCCGCGGACGCGAGGAGCGTAATTGGGCCCGCTGACGCTGTCGTCCCGGGCGTATTCGAAACACCGATAGCGCGTCCGGTCGTGCCGCGCCCGAGGCACGCTTCGCAGTGGCGCCGCCGCTTGATCCGGTTGACCTCAGTCATCGCCGCCATCGGGCTGTGGCAGGTGCTCACTGCGAACCACGTCCGACTGTGGTTGCGGTTCGACACGTTGCCGACGGTCACCGAGATCGCGTCAGCGTTCCTCAATCGGCTTGGCACCCAGGAGTATTGGCTCGATCTAGGGCAGTCGCTGATCCGCATCCTGACCGGCTTCGGGCTCGCCGCGGTGGTCGGTGTGGTCACCGGGATCTTGCTGGGTCGGTCGGCGGCGTTCGCCGACGTCTTCGGGCCGCTGACCGAATTGGCCAGACCCATCCCGGCGATCGCGATGGTTCCCGTCGCGATCCTGCTGTTTCCGACCGACGAGGCGGGAATCGTGTTCATCACGTTCCTGGCCGCCTACTTCCCGATCATGGTCAGCACCCGCCACGCCGTGCGCGCGCTGCCGACCATATGGGAGGACTCGGTCCGCACCTTCGGCGGCAATTCGTGGGATGTGCTGCGGCGCGTGGTGTTACCCGGCATCCTGCCCGGCCTGTTCGGCGGTCTGTCGGTCGGCATGGGGGTGGCCTGGATCTGCGTGGTGTCGGCCGAGATGATCTCGGGCCGCCTCGGTGTCGGCTACCGGACCTGGCAGGCCTACACGGTGCTCAACTATCCTGACGTGTTCGTCGGCATCATCACCATCGGCGTGCTCGGCTTCGGAACGGCCGCCGCCGTCGAACTGATCGGCATGCGTGCTACCCGCTGGCTGCCCCGCGCTGAGGAGAACGTGCGATGACGACGGCTGTGGCCCAGGGCCTGCGGCTCGAACTCGACGACGTCCGGTTGTCCTATACCGGCGCGCCGGTCGTCGACGGGCTCAGCCTGACGGTGCAGCCGGGCGAGATCCTGGTACTGACCGGACCGTCGGGATGCGGCAAGTCGACAGTGCTGCGAGCGCTTGCCGGTCTGCTGCGTCCGGACGCAGGCCGGGTGCTGGCGGACGGGCAAGAGGTCACCACCACCTCGCGCGACCGTGGCATGGTTTTCCAGGACAGCGCACTCTTGCCCTGGCGCACAGTGTGTTCCAACATCGAACTCGCGCTGCAGCTGCGCGGCGAGCCACGCGCTGCGCGGCGCAAGCAGGCGCAGCGTTGGATCGAGGAAGTCGGACTGACCGGTTTCGGCGACTATCTTCCCAAGAGCCTGTCGGGCGGTATGCGCCAACGCGTACAGCTGGCACGCGGGCTTGCCGGTGCTCCGAGGGCGGTGATGATGGACGAACCGTTCGCCGCGCTGGACACCCAGACCCGGGCCGCCATGCAGCGGTTGCTCATCGACACCTGGCGTGCCCATCCGACGACGATCGTGTTCGTCACCCACGACGTCGACGAGGCGCTCATCCTTGGCGACCGGGTCGCCGTGCTGGGCCGTGTCGGCCGACCGGTGCGCGCCGTCATCGACGTGCCGGAGCCGCGCACCGACCGGGTCGGTCGACAAGGCCTCCGTGCGGACATCATCACGGCTCTTGATCACTCATGATGCAGATACCTGAACTGGCCGACACGGCTCGGCTCGATTGCGATGTGCTGGTCATCG
The DNA here is from genome assembly GCF_001667505.1 of Mycobacterium sp. ACS1612. Taxonomy (GTDB): domain Bacteria; phylum Actinomycetota; class Actinomycetes; order Mycobacteriales; family Mycobacteriaceae; genus Mycobacterium. The sequence goes on along the minus strand of NZ_LZHZ01000070.1, from coordinate 40,999 downwards.
GCGGCGGAACAGCGGGCACCATGGCGGCGTTGACCGCCGCCGAGCACGGCGCTCGAGTCCTGCTGCTGGAGAAGGCGCATGTGCGTCACTCGGGGGCGCTGGCAATGGGCATGGACGGGGTGAACAACGCCGTCATCCCTGGCAAGGCCCGGCCGGAGGACTACGTCGCCGAGATCACCCGGGCGAACGACGGAATCGTCAACCAACACACCATCTATCAGACCGCGACGCGCGGCTTCGCGATGGTGCAGCGCCTGGAGCGCTACGGCGTCAAGTTCGAGAAGGACGAACATGGCGAGTACGCGGTGCGCCGAGTGCACCGCTCAGGCTCCTATGTGTTGCCGATGCCCGAAGGCAAAGACGTCAAGAAGGCGTTGTACCGCGTGCTCCGGCAACGGTCGATGCGCGAGAAGATCACGATCGAGAACCGGCTGATGCCGGTGCGCGTGCTCACCGAGGATCTGGGCGAGCGCAGCGACGGGACAAGGCAACGCAGGGCCGTCGGTGCCGCCGCACTCAACTCCCGCACAGGTGAATTCGTCGCCGTCGCCGCCAAGGCGGTCATTCTCGCGACCGGCGCCTGCGGACGCCTCGGCCTGCCCGCATCGGGCTACCTGTACGGTACGTACGAGAACCCCACCAATGCCGGTGACGGCTACTCGATGGCCTATCACGCCGGAGCCGAACTGTCCGGCATCGAATGCTTCCAAGTCAATCCGCTGATCAAGGACTACAACGGACCGGCGTGCGCGTACGTGGCTAACCCGTTCGGCGGATACCAGGTCAACGCGCTGGGGGAGCGGTTCGTCGACTCGGACTACTGGTCGGGTCAGATGATGTCCGAAGTGAAACGGGAGATCGAATCCGCGCGCGGCCCGATCTATTTGAAGGTGTCGCACCTGCCGGACGAGACGCTGACGGCGTTGGAGAACATCCTGCACACCACGGAACGGCCCACCAGAGGCACCTTCCACGCGAACCGCGGGCATAATTACCGCACCCACGACGTCGAGATGCACGTCTCCGAGATCGGTTTGTGCAGCGGCCATTCCGCCTCGGGGGTATGGGTCGACGAACACGCCCGCACCACTGTGCCGGGCCTGTACGCGGCGGGTGACCTGGCCTGCGTCCCGCACAACTACATGATCGGGGCGTTCGTCTACGGCGACCTGGCGGGAGAACACGCCGCATCGACACTGGCAAGCGTGCAGGCGCCAAAGGAACTTCCGCAGGATCAACTCAAGGAGGCGCACGAACTGGTCTACCGCCCGCTTTGTCAGCCCGACGGCCCGCCGCAACCACAGGTGGAGTACAAGCTTCGCCGATTCGTCAACGACTATGTGGCACCGCCCAAGACGGCGACGAAGTTGTCGATCGCCGTGCAGACCTTCGAGCGGATGCACGATGAGATCGCAGAGATGGGTGCCACCACACCGCACGAGTTGATGCGCGCCGTCGAGGTGTCGTTCATCCGGGACTGTGCCGAGATGGCCGCCCGCTCGTCGCTGACCAGAACCGAATCACGGTGGGGGCTCTACCACGACCGGGCCGACATCCCGGACCGCGACGACGAGCAGTGGCGCTACCACCTGAACCTGCGCAAGGCTGCCGACGGCTCGATGGAATTTCTGAAGCGGCCCGTCGCCCCGTATTTCGTGCCGGTGCCCGGACTCGAACACCTGCCGTCCGACGATCCGGTGCAGCACGTCGACCAGCCTGGACTGGCCGGCGGACGGGCGCCTGCCACAACCGCGTCCCGGCTACGGCCCGCCGGCCCGAGCCAGCCGCCGTCGCCGCGGATCGTGGAAGTGCTTGCGCTCGAGTCACCTTCACTCGCAGATTTGGACGACTACCTGGCTGACCCTGATCCCGGTGTACGACGGACCGCCGTCGCAACGCTGGTCGAGAATCTGCCGGACGGCTACGCCGACGCGCTGATCACCGCACTCGATGACGGTGACGCCGAGGTGCGCCGCATCACCGCCGACAGTGTGCGCGAGCTGGTCGAGGTGTTGCCATCGCCGGAAGCGGTTGCGGCACAACTCGATTCCTCTGATCCGATGGTTCGTGCTGTCGCGGTGTATCTGCTCAGTGCCCGCCGTTGCGGCGAGCGGGAGCACTACCGCGCCGCTTTGGCAGACGTGGACCACCGAGTCCGCATCGAGGCTGTCCGGGCATTGGTCTCGGTCGATGACGCCGACGGTGTGGCCGCCGCGGCATGTGACGACAACCGCGAAGTCAGGATCGCGGCTGCCAACGGGCTTGGCACGCTGCGTGCGGGCGTCGATACGGTCCGCCTGCTGGTCGTCGACCGAGACCCGTTGGTCCGCACTGCGGCACTCACCGCGCTCGGCGCGGTCGGTTGCCGCGACGACGATCTCGTGGAGGTGCGCCGCGCACTGAAGGAGCCGGCCTGGCAGGTGCGCGAGGGCGCAGCAAGGGCGCTGGCCGGTGCGGCGCCAGCCGTTGCGGTGCCGATGCTGGCAGGCTTGCTGACCGACCAGCACCTCGACGTGCGCAAGGCCGCGGTGCTCACCCTGAGTCGGTGGGCCGGGGATGACCCGGCAGCGCGCGAGGCATTGCAATTGGCGCTCGACGACAGCGATGCCGACGTGCGGGCCTATGCCCGCAAGGCGTCGGGGACTGAAGCGGTCGCGATTCTGCCCTCCAACCAGGACAGCGACAAGCTCACCAAGTAGCCGAACAACCCCACAAGGAGCAGCAGTCCCCACGCCGCCGCGGCATCGAAGCGCTGCTGGCTCTCGACCAGCAGGCGTCCGACGCCCGTTCCGGCGCCGAAGATGTCGACCAGCAACGTGATGATCACCGCAAGTGACGCCGCTACCCGGACGCCCAGCATCGAGCCGGGAATCAGCGACGGCACGATGACCTTGGTCCACCGCTGGCATCGGGAGAGCCCAATCGTCCGCGACATCTCCAGTCGGACCGCAGGTATCGACCGCATGGCCGCCGCGGTATTGAGCAGGACCGGCCACGACACGATCAGCGCGACGGCAACCACAGCGCCGAGCTGACCCGGGCCAAGGAGTAGCACCGCGACCGGAACCAGTGCCGCTCCCGGCACCGCGGCAACGAAATCGATTGTGGGAGTGAGTGCGCGGTCGACGAGTTGCGATGCGCCGATCGCGGCGCCGACGATACCGCCGGTCACGACAGCGCATGCCAGACCAAGCGTGTAGGTACCCAATGAATGCAGAACCGCGGAAGACAGCACGCCGCCGCCATGCATCCGCGCGATGGCCTTGAACCACTCGCCAGGAGGTGGGAACGACAGCGAATTGGCGGAGGTGCTCAACTGCCATACGAGCAGCAGCGCAGCGATCGGTAGCAGTCCTTGGATCGCGGTGATGGGCGGTGTCGGCGTCGGTCGGTCACCAGATGATTGTGCCGGCGCACCGGGCAATGCGATGCGGACCGCGCACCGCACAGCCGTATTGAGCAGCAATCCGAGCATTCCGCAGACCAATGCGTAGGCCCACATGCGGGCGGGGGTCAGCGCGTGCATCGACTCGATGAGACCGGCCCCCAGCCCTCGTGACGACATCATCATCTCGGCCACGATCGCGACCAGAAGTGCGATGACGACCGCCATCCGCGCGCCCACTAGCCATGCCGGAACTGCGCTCGGCACAACAATTTTGCGCAATATCGCGGTCTGTGTCAGATGCAGCATTCGAGCCACGTCGTACTGCCGCGGATGCACCGCCGCGACCCCGCCCGCGGTGTGCAACAGGATTGGCCACAGTGCGGCGTACATCGCCAGCGTCACCTCGGCAGTCCGGACTGGACCGAAGGTGAGCACCGCGATAGGCACCAGAGCCACGGCGGGTATGGTGCGCAGGAAGTCAACGGAGGCCATCGAGTAACGGCGCACGGCGGGCACCAATCCAATGGCCAGTGCCAGCGCCGCGCCGGCCGCCATGCTGACCGCGGCCGCCAGCATCGCCACCCCGAGCGTGTGCGCGACATCGGCGGCCAGTTCGCCGCTGCGCACCAGATCCAGAAGGGCGGTTGCTACTGCCCGGGGCGACGGCAGGTACTCGTACTGGATGGCACCCATCGACTCCAACGCCTGCCAGCCGGCCAACGCGGCCACCGGCACGACGACAGCCGCCCAACGGCTAACCATTGCCTGCTCGCAGCGCCTGTCCAAGGACGTGGCGCACTTGCAAGTAGCGGGGCAGCTCCCGGGTCGCCAATTGGTCACGCGGGCGCGGGAGTTCGGTATCGACGGCGACCGTGATGGTGCCCGGGCTGCCGCTCATCACCAGCACTCTGTCGCTGAGGTAGATCGCCTCGTCGAGGTCGTGCGTGATGAACACCACGGTTGCCTCGGTCTCGCGCTGGATGCTCAGCAGAACGTCTTGCAACGAGGCCTTGGTGATCGCGTCAAGCGCGCCGAACGGCTCATCCATCAGCAGCACCTTCGGTTCCAAGGCGAGCGCCCGCGCGATTTGCACCCGCTGCGCCATGCCTCCCGAGAGGCGCCACGGATAGTCGGAGCCCCGGTCGGACAGGCCGACCATGCTCAACGCGTCCGCGACGCGTCGCAGGCGCTCCTCGCGGCTCACCCGGCCTTCCAGCCCCAGGCCAATGTTTCGTGCAACTGTGCGCCACGGCAACAGCGCGTTACCGTAGTCCTGGAATAGCGTGACCGCCCCATCCGGCGGTCGCTGCACCTCGTCGCCGTCGAATATGACTGTGCCACCTGTGGTCTCGAGCAAGCCGCCGAGAACCCGCAGCAGCGTCGTTTTACCGACTCCGGAACGTCCGATGATGCCGACGATCTCACCTGCGTTCACGTCGAACGATACGTCGGCGAGCACCTGCCGTGGCCCGTCGACGGCAGGAAGGCGAACGCCCACCGAGTCGACCTTGTAGAGCAGCCGGTTCACGACCCCTGCCACACCAGCGTGTTCACGTCGGGGTCACCGCGTGTCGAACCGACGGCTTTCGAGATGGCGACGTAGGGCGGCAGTTCCTGCGGCGTGATCGCGACATCCCAATCCGGCAACGGGGCCGTGTCGAGTATTTTGGCGGGGATCTTCAACCAGTCCTGCATCATCCGGCGGGCCTGGGCGGGGTCGCCTTCCAGCTGTTCGATGGCACTGTTCAGTGATTTGCGCCAGGCCGTCACTGTCTCGGCGTGATCTCGTCCGAACGCGCGCGACGCCACCCACACCGACGTCATCGCCGACTCGACGGCTCCCGCGCTGGCCTCGCGTACGGCGTCCACGATGACGTCGTCGTGCAACCGAAACCCGCGAGCGGCAATGGCGTCGTTGAAGGGAATCGACGCCACCGCAGCATCCACGCGACCAGCCGCAAGCTGGTCGCCCATCGTCGGAAACGGTGTTTGAACGAACTTCACCTCGTCGCGCGCGATACCGCTGCGACCCAACAGATAGACCACCGCGTCGATGATGATTCCGGTCAGCGATGGCACCGCAATGGTCTTGCCTTTCAATTCGCCCAGTGAATCGATCTGGGGGTCCTTACTGATCCACACCGCGTTGGGCCGCTGTTGCGATGACCGTTGCAGACTCGAAATGATCTGCACGTCAATGCCTTTCTCGACACCGATCATGACCAGCGTCGGGACACTCATCACGACGTCGTACTGGCCCTTGGCCAACGCCGCCATGAACACCGGAAGGTCCATGCCCTCGGTGAACTCGACTCGTAGTCCGTTACGTTGGAATATCCCTGTGGTCAGCGCCGTATGCGCGGGAAGAGTGCTGCCGCTGGGGAACATGGCCACTCGCAGCGTCGTGAGGTCGTCCTCGGTGCGCGAGGCGCTCTCCGTCGCGCAACCGCCCGCGACAAGCGTCAGACAGGCAAGCACATTGGCCAGTCTGCTCCGCTGTCGCATCAGCCCTGGCGCCTTCCCCCATGGTCCATGAGCTCGAACGTTATGCCAATCCGCGCCGTCCCTACCCGGAAATCGCAGCCATCGAGGCAGGATATGGAGTTGATGGTCTAACGGAACGGGGGGACCGCGCCAGAGTTGATGCCACAAGAGTCAGCCGAAGTCTTTTCTTCGAACGAACAGCCACTGCTGTTCGAGCGCGAGGACGATCTCGCAGCCCTTGACGCTGCGCTGGCCGAAGCGGCCGCAGGAACCGGTGGCGTATTGCTCATCGAGGGCCCGGCGGGCATCGGTAAGACGGTGCTGCTCGACGCGCTGCGCAGCCGCGCGCGAGCGGCTGGCATGACCGTATTGACAGCCAGGGGCGGCGAGTTGGAGCGGGGGTTCGGTTTCGGCATCGTCCGGCAGTTGCTCGAGGGCGCGGTGATCGGTGCCGACGACGCAGAACACGAAAGACTCCTGGCCGGCGCGGCACGCTTGGCCGAGCCGGTGTTCAAGGATGTCTCCGCCGCCGAGGAGACCGGTGACGTCGCCTTCGCCACCCTGCACGGCCTCTACTGGCTCGTCGTCAACTTGGCCGAGCGCGCTCCGCTACTACTCGCCATCGACGATGTGCAGTGGACCGACGATCCGTCGCTGCGGTTTCTGCTCCATCTCGCCCACCGGCTCGCCGGGCTGCCGGTCGTCGTCGCCGTCGCGCTGCGCACCGAGGCCGATCGGCCCCGCGGAGTGCTGGCGTCTCTGGTGTTGGAGGCTCGCCCGCCAGTGCTGCGGCCCAGGCCGCTTGGCGAGCCCGCGGTTGCCCGCCTGGTGAGGAACGGTCTCGGCGAGGACGCCAGCGACGAGTTGTGCCGCGCATGCGGCGAAGCGACGGGAGGGAACCCCTTCCTGCTCTCCGAGCTGCTCGGCGAATTCCGTCGAGATGCGCTACCCGCCAACGCAATTGATCCTCAAGCGGTTGACCGGCTCGGCCCGGAGCGGATTGCTGCCGCAGTACTGCTGCGTGTCAGCAGGCTCGATCCGCAGGCCCCGTCGCTGACCCGCGCGGCGGCCGTCCTCGGCGAGCAGGCCCGGCTCACGATGTGCGCCGAATTGGCCGGGCTGGATGTCCGCAAAGCCAGCGCCCTAACCGCCGGGCTGGTCGACCTGGCGGTGCTCGCCGCCGGAGAACCGCTGCGTTTCGTGCACCCGATTGTGCGGACCGCGATTTACAACGACCTGTCCGCGGCCGAGCAGGGTGAGCTACACGGGCGCGCCGCCAAACTGCTTGCCGACCAAAGGGCCGATCCCGGTGCCATCGCCATTCATCTGATCGCCACTGCGCCCAGCGGCGACCCCACCGTCGTCGCGATGTTGCGGGAGTCTGCACGCTCGGCACTCACCGGCGGTGCGCCCGACACCGCTGTGGAGCAGCTGCGCCGGGCGCTCGCTGAGCCACCCAACCCCGACGACCGGCCGTCGGTGTTGTTCGAACTCGGCAACGCCGAACACGAATTGGGTGACTTGGCCGCGCCGGGGCACCTCCGAGAAGCCGGGGAGACCGCGACGGACCCGCTCGTTCGGGCGCGGGCAATCATCGCGTTGGCGTGGACGACGCATCCGAACCCGCCCAAGCAACGTGAGCAGCTTCCGCTCTACGAGTGGGCCGCAGAGGAAGTCCGGCCCCACGATCGCGAATTGGCGCTACAACTCGACGCGGCACGGCTGGGCGCGTTGATGCTCAATCCGGACCTGCCCGTCAAGCTCGAAGACGAGGCGGCACGCGTCGCCGATCTGCCCGCCCTCACCGCGGCGGAATGTCTGTTGAGGTCATTCGTCGCGCGCCGGGCGCTCGAAGGCGGCCCCGTTGCGGTCGCAGGCGATCTCGCCGAGCAGGCGGCGGCCCACCCGGCATTGGTCAGCCAGGGCGGGCACCCGTTGTGGCGGACGAACGTCACGATCTGCCTGATCGAAGCCGAGCGCTACGAGGTCGCTGAGCACATCCTGTCCCGTGCCGCGCGGCACGCCGAGCGCAACGGCTCGTTGCAATGGTTCTCGCGGGCGTTGTGGCTGCGCGGCTTGACCCGCGGCAGGCGCGGCGACTTGCGTGGCGCCGAGGCCGATGCCCGCACCGCATGCGACATCCTGGCGACCAAGGATTACACCAAGACACCGGGCCTCGGCGTTGCGGTCGAGTCGCTGGCGGATCAGGGCCGTGTCGAGGAGGCCGAAGCGCTGCTCGCAGACTTCGGAATGGACGGCGAGCTCGTGGGAAATCTGTTCTCCGTGCTGCCGTTGCTCACTCGCGGGCGGTTGCGCGCGGCAGCGGGCGACGATGTCCGAGCACGCAGCGATCTCGAGGAAGCGTTGCGATGGATGCGGCTCAGTCGCGGATTGTGGCCGTGGACGACTGACGCGTGCGTGGCACTTGTGCCCGTGCTGTGCAACCTCGGTGACCACGACGCGGCCCGCGAAGCCGTCGACCAAGCGATGAAGTCGGCCACCGTCGCGCAATCGCGGCGCAGGCTCGGCGGCGCGCTTCGGGTCGCCGGCCTGCTCGAAGGCGGTCAGCGCGGGCTGGACTTGCTTCGCGAGGCAGCCGAGGCCCTGGCTGATTCACCGGCGCTGCTGTGGCGTGCGCAAGCGCTGGTGGACCTCGGCGCGGCGCTGCGACGCGACGGGCGAAGCGAGTCGGCCCGGCCTGTTCTTCGCGGCGGTATGGAGCTTGCGCATCGATGCGGGGCCACGCCGCTCGCCGACCGCGCCGAGGAAGAACTGCGCGCAGCGGGCGGACGTCCGCGACGGCGGGCGGGCGTTGGGGCCGATGCATTGACCGCCAGTGAGCGCCGAGTGGCCGAGCTCGCGGCGGTGGGTGCGAGCAATAAGGAGATCGCGCAGTCGCTGTTCGTCACGCTGCGAACCGTGGAGATGCATCTGTCGAATGCGTACAGCAAGCTCGAAATCCGATCCCGCCATGAGCTGGCGTCGGCGCTGGCCTCCTAGTGCCGTGGGAAAAGACTTCGGTCGATGCTTCGGGTGCATACGGTAGTCAGCAAACGGCGGCCCAACCAGACTGAAGACCGTGGTGGAGCTGGGGGGCTGGCCGCTCGTTGGTCGAGCCGAAGAGTTGGACGTGATCGCCGAGGCGCTGGCCGAATCCAGCGAATGCGCGGGCGTGGTGGTGTTCGGCAGCCTCGGCGTCGGTAAGAGCAGGCTCGCACAGGAGGCTGTGGTGCGCTGCGCCGGCGCGGTCGTGCGGTCGGTTGCGGCGTCGTCCGCCGCACGGGGCATTCCGCTAGGCGCATTCGTCAACTGGTTGCCCGGGGATGTGGCCGAGCCGATGCCCGCGGCGAACACGGTGATCAGGGAGCTGACCGACGGCGTCGGCTCACGGCCATGCATCGTGGTGGTGGACGACGCCCATCTGCTCGACGACACGTCGGCGTTCATGCTGCAGCAACTCGTCGATCGGCGGTTGGCTCGCGTGGTATTCACCGTCTGCACCGGTGCGGTGGTTCCTGATGCCGTCTCGACGCTGTGGCGTGACCGGCCGGTGCACCGACTCGACTTGCAGCCGCTCGGCCACGCGGAGTGCCTGGCTTTGCTGCAAATCGCACTCGAGGGATCGGTGGACCCTGTCAGCGAGCGCCGGCTGTGGACCCTGACGCGCGGCAATGTGAGCTTTTTGCGGCGCATCGTCGACCAGGAGATGTGTACAGGCAGGCTGCGTCGCTCGGACGGCATATGGACGTGGCTGCCGGGCGAAGTCGTTCCGTCGTCAGTGTGTGAGTTGATCGAGCACCAGATCGGTGATCTCACGGGCGTGGTCGCCGACACCATCGATGTGCTGTCGGTCGCCGAGCCGCTGTCGCTGTCGGTGCTCGTGGACATCGTCGGACACGAACCGGTCGAAGAAGCCGAGACGCGCGGCCTCATCAAGGTCGGTGGTGGCGACAAACCCTCTGTCCGGCTTGCCCATCCGCTCTATGGCGAGGTGCGCCGGTTCCGAGCCGGACACATCCGGATGCGGCGGCTGCGGGGGACCGTCGCATCACGGCTGAAGGCGGACGGTGACGCCAGACACATTCTGCGGCGCGGGACCCTGCAGTTGGAATCGGACATCACGGCGACGACCGAGGACATGCTGCGTGCGGGGGAGGCGGCGCTGTGGAGCGGTGATCCCGGGTTGGCAGTCAGGTTCGCGCAAGCCGCCGCGGCCGCAGGTGGCGGCTGGCGCGCATCACTTGCCCACGCCGAGGCACAGACGATCGCGGGCGAATTGTCCTCCGCGGAAACACTTTTGACCTCGGAGCAACCGCCGTGCGACGCCCGCCAATACATCGCGCTGGGGCTAGCGAGGAACTTCTACTTCCAAGGGCGTTCCGACGACGCGCGCGCGGTGTTGCAGCAAGCGACGTCTGGATCGACCGTTGGAGGGTTCGCCGCGATGCGAGCCTTCTTGGATGTGTGCGCCGGAGACCTCGCCGCGGCGACCACCGGCGCCGACGCCGTGGCGCAGGACACCAGTACCGACGACTTCTCCGCGATGCTCGCCACGATCGTGAAGGTGATCGCCGCAGGCGAATCGGGACGCGATCGGGAACTGGCTGCGATTGCCCGGTCGAGTCGCGGCCTTGGCGCATCTTCAGCGGCGACCGGGCTGTTGCGGTTCGCTCTGGCCGAGGCGCACAGCGGCGCGCTGCAACTGCTGGGAATGCCAGATGCAGCGGACCCGATCGACGGTGTGGGCGACGACGATCAACCACCCGACGTATATCGCTGGGTGGCGCTGATGACCGGATCGGCGAATCTCGGCCGCGGGCACGTCGACCTCGCCGTACGGCAGTTGCGTGACGCACTGTCGGCGCACCGGCCGGCGTTCATGGGCGGTTGGCTGTGTCGTTATCACGTCGATCTGGCGATCGCGCTGGCGGTGGGTGGGAATGTCGATGCCGCGAGACGGTGTCTGCGCAAGCTCGCATCACTCCGCCGACCTCAGACGGTATGGCTGGAGCCGATGGAAATGCTTGCCGCCGCGTGGATTTCGGCGGCGACGGGCGCGGTGACCGGGGCGATCTCGGAGGCCCGCAGCGCTGCGGTGACCTGTGCGTCGCGCGGCCAGCCGGCACGCGAGGTGCTGTGCTTGCAGACTGCGACCCGGTTCGGTGATGCATCGACGTTGACGCGCCTCGATGAGTTGGTGCAGATGGTCGGCGGCCGACGGGTGGGAGTCGCGGCCCGGCCCGCGGCCGCGCGGGCCGGGCGCGACGGCGACGAACTGATGGCGGTCTCCGCCGACTACGAAAATTTCGGTGACGTGCTTGCCGCCGCCGACGCGGCCGCGCAGGCTTCCGTCGCGCTGCGACAGGCGGGCAGGCGAGGATCGGCCTTGGGGGCCACGAATCGGGCACGCGAACTGGCGGGACGGTGCGGCGACGTGCACACGCCTGCGCTCACCGACGCCGCGGCTCCTGCCGTGTTCACCGGCCGGATGCGTGAAGTGGTGATGCTGGCAGGCAGCGGCCTGACCAACCGTGAAATCGCCGAGCGACTGCAACTGTCGGTGCGCACAGTTGAGGGCCACATGTATCGGGCCGCAGGCCGTGTCGGTGCTCGTGATCGCAATGAATTGGCGCGCGCGATAGGCCAGTTGGCCACGTCGGCTTAGCGTGTCAGCCAACGTGGCCCCGAAAGAAAATCGAGTAGGCGTCTACTCACTTGGTTTCCCCGAACCGGGCGCACGCTGGTCATGTGGCCGATGAACTGACCCCTCACGAGAGTGCACTGCGGAAGCTCCCGTTGACGTACTCCCTGGCGTTGCGGCTGAGGGAGGCCGGCGTCGCGCCCGAAGTGGTCAGTGAATATGTGGGGGTCGAGGAGGCGGCGCTGGACGGCGTCTACCGGATCGCAGAGGCCAAGCTGCTTGCCGCAGAGCAGGTGATGCCGGTCAATACTTGTCGTAGTCCGGCAGATCGATAGCTTCTGCGGTGGTGAACCATTTCTTCTCGGCGAGCGGCCGGAACGGCCAGCGTTGCATCCACTTCATGACCTGGGCGGTGACAGCGATGTCGGTGGCTGATTTCGGTAGGTAGCCGTCGATACCATTGGGCAGTTTCTGACACCGGTCGACATAGGGCCGTATCACTTTTTCGTAGCCGCGCAGCGCCGAACCGAGCCGGGCCGCATCGAGGGTTTCGGCAGGCCCGAGTTCGCCCGCGAGCACGTAGGCGCCGACAAGCGCGAGGCTGGTGCCCATCCCGCTCAGCGGCGAGGCGCAGTACCCGGCGTCACCCACGAGGGTCACGCGCCCTTGCGAGATGGTCGGCATGTGTACTTGCGCGAATGCGTCGAAATAGAAGTCATCGGCCGTCGCCGCGGCCGACAGCAACGCGTCACACTGCCAGCCGGCGTCGGTGAAATGCTCTGCCAGTAAAGCGCGTTGCGCGTCGGCATCACGTCGGTCGTAGGTCACCGGGTGCGAGCGGAAAGCCAGCCCCGCCTTGCACCGCGCCGGATCGCGGGATGGTCGCATCGATGCGTTGAGCCCAGGTGCCTGGTACATCAGATACCAGCCGTCCAGTCCGACGGTGTCGGGCGCGGTGAACCATGCGTTGTAGCCGCCCAGCGGCTTGACGAACTGTTCCTCGGGCCCGAACACCAAGCGCCGTACCGCCGAATGCGGTCCGTCGCATCCGACTATCAGATCAGCGGACAAGCTTGTGCCGTCGCTCAATACGGCTGTGGCTGTTTCCTCGGTCTGTTCCAGAGTCTCGATGCGGGTGTTGAAGCGGTACTCGGTGTGCTCCTTGGTGGCCTGATACAACACGTCAACCAGGTCACCGCGCAGGATCTCGAGCTTGGAGACCAGCCCGTTGCCGTTGAACGCGGTGACCGGCATCTCCGCACGTCGGGTGCCGTCGGCTTTGATCCACGCCACCCCGCGCTGGTCGAGCGAACGCTGACGCATCTGGTCGATCAGTCCCATGCGGTCGACCACATCACCGCCTGCGCCGCGCAGGTCGACGGTCTGCCCCCCGGGGCAAATACCGTCAGCCAACTCGACGATCGTCACCTGGTAGCCGCGCGTGGTGAGCCAGAACGCGAGTGCCGGCCCCGCGATACCGGCTCCGCTGATCAGAACTGACGGCATCTAAACGTCGAGGGCTTGATAGGTGCGGCGGACGAATTTCGGTTGTGTCGACTGAAGTTTCAACAACGCGGTGTTGCCCGCCACGGCGGCGGCCGCGTCCGCACCGAAGTTCGGCAGATTCTGGATGAGGTAGAGCAAGATCAGGTCTTGGCTCGGATCGGCCTGCCACCACGTGCCATAGGCGCCCGGCCAGCCGAATGTGCCGAGCCCGCCGGGGCCGAACAGCTGACGGGACTTCGCGGGGTCCGTGACGACCGAGAGGTTGAGCCCGAAGCCCCGGCCGATCCAGAACGGCATGCCGAGGAAGGGATGCTGCTTCTGTTCGTCGGTCAGCCGATCGGTTCGCATCAACCGTGCTGACGTTTCCGAGAGCACCCGCACACCGTCGAGTTCGCCACCGGCCAACAACATTCGGGCGAAGCGTAGATAGTCGTCGGCAGTGGAGAAGAGGTTGGCGCCGCCCATGCAGAACGGCGGTGGCGATATCGGCGGCGGCCCCATTGCGTCATGGCTCAGCGTGTCGTCATCCTCGAGCTTGTACATCGTGGCCACGCGACTCCGATTGGCCGCCGGCACAAAGAATCCGGTGTCCGCCATCTCGAGCGGGCCGAGCACCCGTTCGGTCAGCACGTCCTGCAGCGTCTTGCCTTCGATGCGCTCGAGAAGGATGCCCAGCACATCGGTGGCGATGCTGTATGTCATCCGGTCGCCGGGTTGATGTTGCAGCGGCAACGCCGCGACCTCGGTTAGCCAGCGGTCGGGGCCCTGTCGTGGCGAGATGCGCGAGTAGGCCTTCGCCAATGGGCCTGCCACAGAAAAGAAGTAGGCGAGTCCGCTGCGGTGGGTCATCAGATCGTCGACGGTGATCGGCCTGCGCGCCGGTTGTGTCTTGTCGAGCGGGCCGCCAGGGGCGCCGAGCACCCGCATGTTGGACAGTTCGGGCAGCCACTTGGCGACGGGATCGGCCAGCGCGAGTTTGCCTTCGTCCACCAGGGTCATGGTGGCGGCGACGGTCACGGGCTTGGTCATGGACGCGATACGGAAGATGGTGTCGCGCTGCATCGGCAGGTTGGCGTGGACATCGCGATGTCCTAGCTCGTTGACCTGCAGCACCTCTCCGGCGCGCCAGACCAGCGTGACCGCACCCGCCAGAAGGCCGGCGTCGATCGACTCGCGGATAGAGGCCTGATTGTCGTCGAGCTTCATCGGCGCCAGCGTACCCAGCCGGTGAAGTAGCGCCTTCATCGTGGCCGCAAAATCGAGTATGCGACTACCTAATCCCGCCTGCGATCCGCAGCCGACCATGTTCCTAGGGCTCTAGCTGTTGTTTCGCGTCCAGACTTGGGGGTGGTCGTGATGGGTTACGCCAGGTATATCGGTCGGGTTGGTGGCTTGGCGGTCGCGTTGGGGGTCGGTGTTGCCGTGGCGACCACCCCGGGTGTGGCGTGGGCGGACACGACGGATTCCTCGAAGGACTCGTCAACGTCAGCGCCGTCAGATCCGCAGCCTCCGTCGCAGGGCTCGTCCGACTCGTCCCAGCCGTCGCCCTCATCCGTCGACGCGCCGAAGGACACCGACAGCGCAGGCGGCGGTAAGAGATCCGCCACGACGTCCGTGGTGAAGGACAAGAAGTCGGGCTCTGACAGGTCGGCCGCGGATGTGACGCCGAAGAAGCTGAAGAAGAAGACGGTGCGCCCGCCGTCGAGCGGCGACGATACGAATAGGGAGCAGCCGGTGGGTGACATCGGCTCGCAGGTGCAGCCGAAGTCCGAGCCGGCCAGTGATCCGGAACCAAAGGGGACGCGGGTTGTCGACGTCGCGCCCGAAGTGTCATCGCCGACGCTGACGACCGCGTCGGTGCCGGTCGCGCCGGAGGTGAAGTCGGCGCCAAAGCCGGACGTGAAGCCGTTGGAGACGGACCTGTTGTCGGCTGTCGGAGTGGCGCCATCCGCGGACGGTGACGCTCCGGAAACTCCAGGAGAATCGCCGCTGTTGCTGGCCGGACTGGCGGCGATGCGCCGCAAGACGCAAGACGGACTGGTCGAAGACCAGGCGATGACGAAGACGGTTGCGGATCCTGCACAGACGAGTTTGATGATGGCTGGCGCCGTGGTGAACTCCGCGCCGGCGGTGGCTCCGGTGGTGGGTTCGCCGGATCAGGCCACGGGTGTGGTGGTTGTGGCGTTGAATGCCTCTGACGTAGACGGTAATTCGTTGATTTATGCCGTGACTGGACAGCCGGCGGGAGGGTCGGTTGAGCTGTTGGGCGGCGGTCAGGTCAAGTACACGCCGACGGTGGCGTCGCGGTTGGCTGCGGCGTCGACGTCGACGCCAGATTTCGATTCGTTCACAGTCACTGTCGATGACGGGCAGGGCGGTCAGACGCCGGTGAGCGTCACCGTGCCGAAACTGCCTGCGGTGTGGGTCAATCAGGCGTCGTCGTCGAATGTGACCGGAGCTACCCCGTATGGGGTGGCGTTGGTGGGGGATTTGGCTTACGTGGCCAATAAAGGCGCCAATACGGTGACGGTGGTCAACACGAAGACCGGTGCGGTGGTGGGAAGTCCGATCGTAGTCGGCACCGCGCCGAGCGGAGTGGTGGCCAGTGCCGATGGAACACGGGTGTTTGTGTCGAACCGGACCAGCGGGACGGTGTCGGTGATCCGGACGTCGGATAACACGGTTGTGGGTTCGGTGCGGGTGGGCACCAGTCCGGAGTCGATGGTGCTCAACAGCACCGGAACGCGGTTATATGTGGCCAATTACGGGTCGGGCAGTGTGTCGGTGGTTGATGTCAGCGGTGCGTCGCCGGTGTTGGTCACCAACGTTTCGGTGGGTGGCAATCCGCGGGGTGTCGCGTTCGCGACGGTCAATGGTCAGCCGCGGGTGTATGTGACGCGGTACAGCAGTTCCTCGGTGGCGGTGATCGATGCGACTACCAACAAGCAGATCGATGTCAATCCGTCGACGACGTCGACCATTGATTCGATCAGGGTCGGTACGAATCCGCAGAACATCACGATCAGTGCCGATGGGACGCGGGCGTATGTGACCAATTACGGTTCCAGCAGTGTGTCGGCGATCAACACTGTGACCAATACGGTTGATGGGTCGGCGATTACGGTTGGTTCCAAGCCGGACGGGTTGGCGCTCAGCCGTGATGGGTCGGTGTTGTATGTGGCCAATGGCAATGACACGATCAGTGTGATCAACACCAAGACCCGTGCGGTGGTCGGTACGGTGCAGATCGATTCTGCGTCGGAGATCAACTACCACGTGCCGGTGGTGCGTGCCGATGGCGCGCTGGTGGTGACCGACTGGGCCGATCGGGCGGTTCGGGTGGTGCAGTTCAACCGCGGCAACACGGCACCCGTGGCTGTGGCGAATCCGACTGTGGGTGCTGCGAATCAAAGCAACGGTGCAGTCTCCGGCTTGATGAACATCAAAGACTGGGACGGTGACCCGCTGAGCTACAGTGCGGTCGCGGCACCGACGAAGGGCTCGCTCACATTCGACCCGGCTGCGGGAACGTACACCTACACGCCTACCCAGGCCGCACGCGACGCGGCTGCCCAAACGCCGGCCACCGACACCTTCACCATCCGCGCCACCGATCCGTTCGGTGCCTCGGTGACCACGGCCTCCGTCACCGTTACCGTTTTGCCGACGCCGAACCGGGCGCCGCGGGCCGGCACTCCGTCGATCGATACTCAGAACGGCACCACCGGTGCAATCTCGGGATTGCTGAATTTCACTGACCCCGATCAAAATCCGATGACGTACAGTGTCCCCACGCAACCGTCCAGCGGCACCGTCACACTCGTCGGTTCGAGGTATACCTTCACGCCCAATCAGGCTGCCCGCGATGCGGCCGCGATCTCACAGGGCCCCGATGCGGTCAATATCACCGTGGTGGCGAGCGACGGTCAGCTGTCCACACCCGTGACATTCTCGGTTCCGGTCCTGCCGCCCAACTCGCCCAACCACGCGCCGGTGCACGGGGCCCCGTCGGCGGACACCATCGTCAACACGTCCGGTGCGGTATCTGGATCATTGAATTTCACTGACCCCGATGGCGATCCCATGACGTACAGCGTTGCTGTACAGCCGACCAGCGGTACCGTCTCATTCTCGGGTTCGAGGTACACCTTCACGCCGACGGCTGCAGCTCGGACTGCAGCGGCAGCATCCCAGGGTCCGGACTCGACAACCATCACTGTCGTCGCCAGCGACGGGCAGTCCTCCGACTCCGTCACGTTCACGGTACCGATAATGCAATCCGTGAAGACGACCAACCGGGCACCGTGGGTGCCGGGTAGCACCATTCCGCGCACCGTCGACGCCGTCACTGGAGTTGTTACCGGGTACGTGAATGTCCAAGACCCCGACGGCGATACGCTGATTTACACCGTTGCATCTTCGCCGACGCAAGGCGGCACCGTCACGTTCGACCAACGCAGCGGATACTTCGCGTACACCCCGAGTCAGGCGGCGCGGACACAGGCAGCTCAGACACCAGGGTTGGACTACGACACGTTCAGCGTCAACATCACCGACGGAACTGCGACCGTCTACACCACGGTCAATGTGCAGGTCGCTGCTGCCTTGCCGCCGACATCGCCGACGACGAACAACACGGTCGACGTCGGAACAGGCCCGAGTGGTGTTGTCGTACTGAAGAACAACAATGCGTATGTCGTCAATTACGACAGCAGCACCGTTTCCGTAATCAATACGGCGACAAGCCAAGTCGTGAAGACAATAGACGTGGGGTCTGGCCCGATCAGCATCA
Source organism: Mycobacterium sp. ACS1612 (assembly GCF_001667505.1). Classification (GTDB taxonomy): domain Bacteria; phylum Actinomycetota; class Actinomycetes; order Mycobacteriales; family Mycobacteriaceae; genus Mycobacterium. The sequence continues at coordinate 23,188 of NZ_LZHZ01000070.1, read as the reverse complement.
CAGCGGTGGACACGACTCAACGTCAGCGCGTCTACGTGACCAACTCGCTGTCCAACACGGTGTCGGTGATCGACCCGAACACCAATACGGTCATCAGCACGATCACCGTCCCCGTACAGGACGGCAGCTACTACGACGGCTACTACGACTACACCTTCACCTACCCGAACCGGGTCGCCAAGGTCGCCGCAAGCTCAAATCGTCTCTACATCAATGCCACCGACGGCACCATCAGCGTGTTCGACACCACCAACGACGCCAACAGGCTTCTGCGCACGGATCCACTCGGGGCCTTCACCGATTTGGAGGTCAGCCCAGACGGCACGCGCCTGTACGGGACCCAGGGCGGCAGTCTGACTGTGATCAACACGACGACAATGTCGGCGACCAATGTGACTGTCGGCCCTGTGTTCACCGGCGACGGCTCCTACCAGGAGTACACGAACAGCGTCGGCAACATTGCGCTGAGCCCCGACGGCAAGCGCGCGTACGTCACGTACGGCGTGACGATCGCCCAACGCGGCGTCGGCGGTCAGCCTTACGGATCCTTCTTCACCGACTCGACGGGGTCGAACTGGATGATCACCGGCGGCTACAGCGCAGTGGCGGTGATCGACACGGATCCGGCCAGCGCCACCTACAACAGGCAGATCGGACGAATCCTGGTGCCCGTCGGCGCACAGGATCTGGTGGTCGACGGGAGCAACCTGTACGTAGCGAATTCGGACAACATGACCGTCACCGTCATCGACAGGACGACCAACATGTCTGTTGGACGTTTCGGCACCGACCAGTCCACGGCCGGCCGCGACCCGATCGTGATCCTTCCCGACTACTGGGTCGGCTTCGTGCCCGCGTCCGCGCGCTACATCACGGTCGGCCCAAACGGGTCGGTCTACCTGACCGACTACGCCGACGGAAAGTTGTACGCCGTCACGATCGGTGACCCCGCCGTGTAGCTGCCCGCGCCACCACGGGTGCTAAGCTCTGCCCGAAGTTCGACGTCCTTTAACGATCCGTCCAGAGAGGCGGAGAAGGAGGTCAGGGTCACTTGGGCGCTAACGCAGCCTCGTCAGGCACCGACCGGGAGCTGATGTCCGCAGCGGACGTCGGCCGCACCATCTCCCGCATCGCCCACCAGATAATCGAGAAGACCGCGCTCGACGGTAGCGACGCGCCGCGCGTCATCCTGCTCGGCATCCCGACCAGGGGCGTCACGCTGGCAACGCGACTGGCGGCCAAGATCAAGGAATTCGCAGGCGTCACCGTTCCGCACGGGGCGCTGGACATCACGCTCTACCGCGACGACCTCGACTTCAAGCCACCGCGTCCGCTCGAAGACACCTCGATCCCCGCGGGTGGCATCGACGGGGCACTGGTGATCCTGGTCGACGACGTGCTCTACACCGGACGGTCGGTTCGCTCGGCGCTCGACGCGTTGCGCGACATCGGCAGGCCGCGCGCCGTGCAGCTTGCGGTCCTCGTCGACCGCGGGCACCGGGAGTTGCCCCTGCGCGCCGACTACGTGGGTAAGAACGTGCCCACCTCGCGCAGCGAGAACGTCAAGGTCCGCCTCACCGAAGACGATCAGGTCGACGGCATCTGGATCGCACCCCACGGAGGGCCCGCAAGATGAAGCATCTCCTTTCGGCGGGCGACCTGTCCCGCGACGACGCGCTGGCGATCCTCGACGACGCCGACCGCTTCAGTCAGGCGCTGCTGGGCCGCGAGGTCAAAAAGCTGCCGACGCTGCGCGGCCGCACCATCATCACGATGTTCTACGAGAACTCGACCCGCACCCGGGTCTCGTTCGAGGTCGCGGGCAAGTGGATGAGCGCCGACGTGATCAACGTCAGCTCTTCGGGATCCTCGGTGGCCAAAGGCGAATCGCTGCGCGACACCGCGCTGACGCTGCGCGCAGCAGGCGCCGACGCACTGATCATCCGCCACCCCGCCTCCGGGGCGGCCCAGCAACTCGCCGAGTGGACCGCCTCTTCCGGCATCGACGCGACCGGTCCGGTGGTGATCAACGCGGGCGACGGCACCCACGAACATCCGACCCAGGCGCTGCTCGATGCGCTGACCATCCGGCAGCGACTCGGCACCATCGAGGGCAAGCGGGTGGTGATCGTCGGCGACGTGCTGCACAGCAGGGTCGCCCGGTCGAACGTGTTGCTGCTGGCCACGCTCGGCGCCGAGGTGGTGCTCGTCGCGCCCCCGACGCTGCTGCCGGTCGGGGTGGCGGATTGGCCGGTCACCGTCTCGCACGACCTCGACGCGGAACTGCCAATCGCCGACGCGGTGCTGATGCTGCGCGTGCAGGCCGAGCGGATGAACGGCGGCTTCTTCCCATCCGCCCGCGAGTATTCGGTGCTCTACGGGCTCTCGGAGAAGCGTCAGGCGATGCTGCCCGGCAACGCGGTGGTGCTGCATCCCGGGCCGATGGTGCGCGGCATGGAGATCGCGTTCTCCGTGGCTGATTCCACGCAATCGGCTGTGCTGCAACAGGTTTCCAACGGCGTGCACATCCGGATGGCGGTGCTGTTCCACTTGCTGGTCGGCGCAGAGGAGGCGGTCGGCGTATGAGCGTGTTGATTCGCGGGGTGCGACTCTACGGCGAGGGTGACGGCGTCGACGTGCTGACCGCTGACGGCCAGATCGCCGAGATCGGGCCCGACCTGGCCGCACCCGATGACGCCGACGTCTTCGACGCCACCGACCAGGTGCTGCTGCCCGGGTTCGTCGACCTGCACACCCACCTGCGGGAACCGGGCCGGGAGTACGCCGAGGACATCGAAACCGGTTCGGCTGCAGCAGCTTTGGGCGGTTACACCGCGGTGTTCGCGATGGCCAACACCAACCCGGTGGCCGACAGCCCTGTCGTCACCGACCATGTCTGGCATCGCGGTCAGCAGGTCGGCCTCGTCGACGTGCACCCGGTCGGGGCGGTCACGATGGGCCTGGAGGGTAAACAGCTCACCGAGATGGGCTTGATGGCCGCGGGCGTGGGTCAGGTGCGGATGTTCTCCGACGACGGCGTCTGTGTGCACGACCCGCTGATCATGCGCCGCGCCCTCGAGTACGCCACGGGTCTGGGTGTGCTGATCGCCCAGCACGCCGAGGAACCCCGGCTGACGGTCGGGGCCGTCGCGCACGAGGGTCCCATCGCCGCCCGACTCGGGCTGGCCGGATGGCCGCGCGCCGCCGAAGAGTCGATCGTCGCGCGCGACGCCCTGCTGGCCCGCGACGCCGGCGCCAGGGTGCACATCTGCCACGCGTCCACCGCTGGCACCGTCGAGCTGCTCAAGTGGGCGAAATCACAAGGGATTTCGATCACGGCGGAGGTCACTCCGCATCACCTGCTGTTGGACGACAGCCGGCTGGCCAGCTACGACGGCCGCAACCGCGTCAATCCGCCGCTGCGCGAGGCGTCGGATGCCGCGGCGCTGCGTCAGGCGTTGGCCGACGGAGTGATCGACTGCGTCGCCACCGACCACGCCCCGCACGCCGAACACGAGAAGATGTGTGAGTTCGCGCACGCGCGTCCCGGCATGCTCGGGCTGCAGACCGCGCTGTCCGTCGTCGCCGAGACGATGGTGCGAACCGGGTTGTTGACGTGGCGCGACGTCGCCCGGGTGATGAGCGAAAACCCTGCGCACATCGTCGGATTGCCCGATCAGGGCCGGCCCCTTGAGATCGGTGAACCCGCCAATCTGACCGTCGTCGACCCCGACGCCACCTGGACCGTCGAGGGCGTCGCGCTGGCCAGCCGGTCGGACAACACCCCGTACGAATCGATGGAGTTGCCGGCGGCCGTCACGTTGACGCTGCTGCGCGGCAAGGTGACCGCGCGGGATGGGAAGAGCCCGGCATGAACGGCGAGCGAGTAGCGCAGGCGGATCGCGCATGAACACCGGCACACTCGTCACGATGCTGATCGTCGCTGCCGTGTTGGCGGTGCTGATCGCATTCGCGATCCGGCAAATGATGCGCGGGTGGCTGCGCCGCGCCCAGCGGCAGGCACAATTGATTGGAACCTTGCCGCAGCTACCGGATACCGTCGGTCCGGCGTTGATCCCCCCGACCAAGGGGCTCTACGTCGGCAGCACGCTGGCGCCCAGTTGGCTGGACCGCATCGCGGTCGGCGACCTCGGGTATCGCGCCAAGGCAGTGCTGACCCGCTATCCCGAAGGAATCATGTTGCAGCGCACCGGAGCCGTACCGATCTGGATACCCGACGACGCGATCGAGACGATCCGCTCGGAGAAGGCACTGGCGGGCAAGGTGATCACGCACGAGGGCATCCTGGCCATCCGGTGGCGGCTGCCGTCGGGCGCCCAGATCGACACCGGATTCCGCGCCGACAATCGCGACGACTACTCGAAGTGGCTGGAGGGCGCGGCATGACGTCGAGCAAGGCGGTGCTCGTCCTCGAGGACGGCCGGATCTTCACCGGCGTGCCGTTCGGCGCGGTCGGGCAGACGCTGGGCGAGGCGGTGTTCTCCACCGGCATGTCCGGCTACCAGGAGACGTTGACCGACCCGAGCTATCACGGGCAGATCGTCGTCGCCACGGCGCCGCAGATCGGCAACACCGGATGGAACCACGAGGACGCCGAAAGCCGCGGCGACAAGATCTGGGTGGCGGGCTACGCGGTGCGCGACCCGTCGCCGCGCGCGTCGAACTGGCGGGCCACCGGCACGCTCGACGAGGAACTGGTCCGGCAGGGCGTCGTAGGCATCGCGAGCATCGACACCCGCGCGGTGGTGCGGCACCTGCGCAGCCTCGGGTCGATGAAGGCGGGGGTATTTTCCGGTGACGCGCTGGCCGACCCGGACGAGTTGCTCGCCAGAGTCCGCAGCCAGCCGTCGATGCTCGGCGCCAACCTCGCCGGCGAGGTCAGCACCGACTCGATGTACACGGTGGAACCCCAAGGGGCACACCGGTTCACCGTCGCCGCGATCGATCTGGGCATCAAGACCAACACGCCGCGCAACTTCGCCATCCGGGGCATCCGCAGCCATGTGCTGTCGTCGACGGTCGAATTCGAGCAGATCGCCGACCTCGAGCCCGATGGCGTGTTCCTGTCCAACGGCCCCGGCGACCCGGCGACCGCCGACCACATCGTGGGCGTCACGCGCGAGGTACTCGGCGCAGGCATCCCGCTGTTCGGCATCTGCTTCGGCAACCAGATCCTGGGCAGGGCACTGGGCCGGTCGACCTACAAGATGGTGTTCGGGCACCGCGGCATCAACGTGCCGGTGATCGACCATGCCACCGGCCGGGTCGCGGTGACGGCACAGAACCACGGCTTCGCGCTCGAAGGTGAAGCGGGGGAGCGGTTCGATACCCCGTTCGGACTCGCCGAGGTCAGCCACACCTGCGCCAACGACGGCGTCGTCGAAGGCATCAAACTCGTTGACGGACGCGCCTTTTCGGTGCAGTACCACCCCGAGGCGGCCGCGGGCCCGCATGATGCGAACTACCTGTTCGACCAGTTCGTCGACCTGATGTCGGGGGAGAAGTGATCTTCGCGGCGAGCGACCGCTGTTGTACAGAAATCCGCGGCGTGTCGTGCGCAAACACGGTCGGTCGCGGGGAAGGGGACCACTAGTGCCGAGACGGGCTGACCTCAACCACGTGCTGGTGATCGGCTCCGGCCCGATTGTGATCGGGCAGGCCTGCGAGTTCGACTACTCCGGCACCCAGGCGTGCCGCGTGCTGCGTGCCGAGGGCATGCAGGTGAGCCTGGTCAACTCCAACCCGGCGACCATCATGACCGACCCGGAGTACGCCGACCACACCTACGTGGAGCCGATCACTGCGGCGTTCGTCGAGAATGTCATCAAGCAACAAGCCGAGCGCGGCAACAAGATCGACGCCGTGCTGGCCACCCTCGGCGGGCAGACCGCGCTGAACACCGCCGTCGCGCTGTACGAGAACGGGGTGCTGGAGAAGTACAACGTCGAGATGATCGGTGCCGACTTCGAGGCCATCCAGCGCGGTGAGGACCGGCAGCGGTTCAAGGACATCGTCGCCAAGGTCGGCGGCGAATCCGCGCGCTCCCGCGTCTGTTTCACAATGGACGAGGTTCGCGAAACCGTCGAGGAACTGGGACTGCCCGTGGTGGTGCGCCCGTCGTTCACCATGGGTGGCCTGGGGTCCGGCATGGCGTACTCCGCCGACGACGTCGAGCGGATGGCCGGTGACGGCCTGGCCGCCTCGCCGAGCGCCAACGTGCTGATCGAGGAATCGATCTACGGCTGGAAGGAATTCGAACTCGAACTGATGCGCGACCACCACGACAACGTGGTCGTCGTGTGCTCGATCGAGAACGTCGACCCGATGGGCGTGCACACCGGCGACTCGGTGACGGTGGCCCCCGCGATGACGCTGACCGACCGCGAGTACCAGACGATGCGCGACCTAGGCATCGCGATCCTGCGCGAGGTCGGCGTCGACACCGGCGGCTGCAACATCCAGTTCGCGGTCAACCCTTCCGACGGTCGACTGATCGTCATCGAGATGAACCCGCGGGTGTCGCGGTCCAGCGCCCTGGCGTCCAAGGCCACCGGTTTCCCGATCGCCAAGATCGCCGCCAAGCTCGCCATCGGATACACCCTCGACGAGATCCTCAACGACATCACCAAGGAGACCCCGGCCTGCTTCGAGCCGACGCTCGACTACGTCGTGGTCAAGGCGCCGCGGTTCGCCTTCGAGAAGTTCCCCGGCGCCGACCCGACGTTGACCACCACCATGAAGTCGGTCGGTGAGGCGATGTCGTTGGGCCGCAACTTCATCGAGGCGCTCGGCAAGGTGATGCGCTCGCTGGAGACCAGTCGCGCCGGGTTCTGGACCGCACCGGACCCCGACCTGTCCGTCGACGACCTGCTGAAGCGCCTGAAGACGCCCACCGATGGCCGGCTGTACGACATCGAGCAGGCGCTGCGCCTGGGCGCGACGGTGGAGCAGGTGGCGTCGGCGTCCGGCGTCGACCCCTGGTTCGTCGAACAGATCGCCGGGCTGGTCGCCCTGCGCGCCGAGTTGTCGGACGCGCCGGTGCTCGACGAGGCACTGGTGCGGCGCGCCAAGCACTACGGACTGTCCGACCGCCAGATTGCCGCGCTGCGACCGGAATTGGCGGGCGAGGTCGGTGTGCGGGCGCTGCGTCAGCGGCTCGGCATCCACCCCGTCTTCAAGACCGTCGACACCTGTGCGGCCGAATTCGAGGCCAAGACGCCCTATCACTACAGCAGCTACGAACTCGACCCCGCCGCCGAAACCGAGGTCGCCCCGCAGGCCGAGAAGCCGAAGGTGCTCATCCTCGGCTCCGGCCCGAACCGGATCGGCCAGGGCATCGAGTTCGACTACAGCTGCGTGCACGCCGCGACGACGTTGAGCCAGGCCGGTTTCGAAACCGTGATGGTCAACTGCAATCCCGAGACGGTGTCCACCGACTACGACACCGCCGACCGGCTGTACTTCGAACCGCTCACGTTCGAGGATGTGCTGGAGGTCTACTACGCCGAATCCGCTTCCGGTCAGGGAGGTCCGGGCGTCGTCGGCGTGATCGTGCAACTCGGCGGGCAGACCCCGCTCGGGCTGGCCGAACGCCTTGAGCAGGCGGGTGTGCCGATCGTCGGCACCAGTCCCAAGGCCATCGACCTGGCCGAGGACCGTGGCGCGTTCGGCGAAGTGCTGACCAACGCGGGATTGCCCGCGCCGCGGTTCGGCACGGCGATCAGCTTCGAACAGGCGCGACGCATCGCGGCTGACATCGGCTACCCGGTGCTGGTGCGGCCGTCCTACGTGCTGGGCGGGCGGGGCATGGAGATCGTCTACGACGAGGAGACCCTGCAGCGCTACATCACCCGCGCCACCCAGTTGTCGCCCGAGCATCCGGTGCTCGTCGACCGGTTCCTCGAAGACGCCATTGAGATCGACGTCGACGCGCTCTGCGACGGCACCGAGGTGTACATCGGCGGCATCATGGAGCACATCGAGGAAGCCGGCATCCACTCCGGCGATTCGGCGTGTGCGCTTCCGCCGGTCACCCTGGGCCGCAGCGACATCGAGCAGGTGCGGCGCGCCACCGAGGCGATCGCGCACGGCATCGGCGTGGTCGGTCTGCTCAACGTTCAGTACGCGCTGAAGGATGACGTGCTGTATGTGCTGGAGGCGAATCCGCGCGCCAGTAGGACCGTGCCGTTCGTGTCCAAGGCCACCGCGGTGCCGCTGGCCAAGGCCTGCGCGCGCGTGATGCTCGGCGCCAGCATCGCGCAATTGCGCGACGAGGGCATCCTGGCCAAGACCGGCGACGGCGCCACCACGGCCCGCAACGCTCCGGTCGCGGTGAAGGAAGCGGTGCTGCCGTTCAACAGGTTCCGCAAGACCGACGGCGCGCAGGTCGACTCGCTGCTTGGCCCGGAGATGAAGTCGACGGGCGAGGTGATGGGCATCGACCACGACTTCGGCAGCGCGTTCGCCAAGAGCCAGACCGCCGCCTACGGTTCGCTGCCCGCCAACGGCACCGTGTTCGTGTCGGTGGCCAACCGCGACAAACGCTCGCTGGTGTTCCCGGTGAAGCGGTTGGCCGATCTCGGGTTCCGCGTGCTGGCCACCGAAGGCACCGCTGAGATGTTGCGCCGCAACGGTATTCCCTGCGACGAGGTGCGCAAGCATTTCCAGGAGCCAGGCGAGGGCAGGCCCGCAAGCTCCGCGGTCGACCTGATCAGGGCCGGGGAAGTCGACATGGTGATCAATACGCCGTACGGCAACTCCGGACCGCGTATCGACGGTTACGAGATCCGCTCGGCGGCGGTGGCGATGAACATTCCGTGTGTGACCACGGTGCAGGGCGCGTCCGCGGCCGTGCAGGGTATCGAGGCGGGGATCCGCGGTGACATCGGCGTGATGTCGCTGCAGGAGTTGCACAGCGCGTTGGGGTCATGACCGGTTTCGGGGCGCGGCTGGCCGACGCGGTGTCGCGGCGCGGACCGCTGTGTCCCGGTATCGATCCGCACAGAGAACTGCTGCGCGCATGGGGGTTGCCGGTCGACAGCGAGGGCCTGGCCCGGTTCTGCGACATCTGCGTTGCGGCGTTCGCGGACTTCGCGGTCGTCAAACCGCAGGTCGCGTTTTTCGAGGCGTTCGGCGCCAAGGGGTTCGCCGTGCTGGAGCACACCATCGGCGCGCTGCGGGCGTCGGGCGTGCTGGTGCTGGCCGACGCCAAACGCGGCGACATCGGGTCGACGATGGCGGCCTACGCCGACGCGTGGGCCGGTGACTCGCCGCTGGCCGCCGACGCGGTCACCGCATCGCCCTACCTCGGTTTCGGCTCACTGCAACCGCTGCTCGACACCGCCGCGGCGCATGGTCGCGGGGTGTTCGTGCTGGCCGCGACGTCCAATCCCGAGGGCGCGGGCATCCAGCAGGCCAAGACCGACGACAGCACCGTCGCGCAGTCGATCGTCGACGCCGCGGCCGCGGTCAACCGCGCGGCGTCGCCGGCACCCGGTTCCGTCGGCGTCGTCGTCGGCGCCACGCTGGCTGAACCGCCCGACCTCAGCGCACTTGGCGGACCCGTCCTGGTGCCCGGCGTCGGTGCGCAAGGGGGACGGCCCGAAGCGCTCGGCGGCTTCGGTGGGACGAAACACGGCCAGTTGCTCCCCGCCGTGTCACGCGACGTGCTGCGCGCCGGGCCGGAGGTCGCTGCGCTGCGGGCCGCCGCCGAACGCTACCGCGACGCGGTCGCATATCTGGCTTAACACGCTCTGCGGCAACGGGTTTCAGCGCGAGCCCCGCATCCGTTCTATGTCGCCGCCGCTGAAGAGCGCCGCTGCCAGCAGGTTGATCGGCGCACGGTTGCGCGCGCACCACAGCAACGCGAAACCGAAGCACGAAAACAAGCCGGCGAAGAACCGGTCCTCACCGGCCACCGTCGGATGCACCGCAACACTGGCGATGATCGCGCGGGGGCCCACCGCGAAGTGGGCGAGCGAAATGCCGACCACGACGATGCCGAACAGCGCCAGGAATGCTTGCTATGCCCGCTGCACGCCTCTCGACGAGTAGCCTGCCTGAGATCGTCTACTACGCACTGTAGTCCTGCTGTCGGCGGGCCCCAAGGGCCGGCGCGGGCCCATTTCGGATAACTCCTGTCACATCCGGCGCAGGAGTCACAACGATGCTATTTGCGTGGCGAAAGTTCGCAGTCGGTTACCTGTCAACCGACCGGCTGCGACACGCCCGACGCGCCATGACCAGGGAAAATTTTATTTTTCACGGTGGCCCGACCCCGCGTCGCGCGCTCCCTCACATCGCGGCCCGATCTGTGACGGAAGACACAATTCGCGAAAACCCTTGATATGCAGGCTTTTCCGCCGATCGTGCGGAAAACGTCGAGCCGCGGCCCTGGCGAATCGCCGAGGCCCGCAAAACGCACGGGCGCTCTACACGCTGGGCTTTTAACCCGATAAGCAGGGGGTGGGGTTCGCTTTCGTCAGATTGCGTGGGTACGGTCGTGCACGCTGGCTGGTTCTAGGAGTTTCTAGGTCAGCCGAGACAAAACAGATGATGGTGACGAGACGGAGGAACCCGTGGCCCTTCCCCAGTTGACCGACGAACAGCGCGCGGCAGCGTTGGAGAAGGCTGCCGCCGCACGTCGAGCACGTGCCGAGCTCAAGGATCGGCTCAAGCGCGGCGGCACCAACCTCAAGCAGGTGCTCAAGGACGCCGAGACCGACGAGGTCTTGGGCAAGATGAAGGTTTCTGCGCTCCTGGAGGCGTTGCCCAAGGTCGGCAAGGTCAAGGCGCAGGAAATCATGACCGAACTCGAGATCGCCCCGACCCGCCGTCTGCGCGGCCTGGGCGACCGTCAGCGCAAGGCGCTGCTGGAGAAGTTCGACTTCACCAGCGACTAGTGAACTCCGGCCGGGGGGTCGGACAGCGATGAGCGCTCGCGCGAAGAGCAGAGTTCTGCGATGAGCCGCGTTGTGGTGCTGTCCGGCCCGTCTGCCGTCGGGAAGTCCACTGTTGTCCGCTGCCTGCGGAAACGGATTCCTGACCTGCATTTCTCCGTGTCCGTGACCACCAGGGCGCCCCGGCCGGGTGAGGTCGACGGCGTCGACTACACGTTCGTCACTGCGGAACAGTTCCAGCAGCTGATCGCCGACGGCGCGCTGCTGGAATGGGCGGAGATCCACGGCGGCCTGCACAGATCCGGGACGCCCGCCGCGCCCATCCGCGAGGCGACCAAGGCCGGACGGCCGGTGCTGATCGAAGTCGACCTCGCCGGCGCTCGCGCCGTGAAGAAGGCGATGCCCGAGGTCATCACGGTTTTCCTGGCCCCGCCCAGCTGGGAGGAGTTGGAGAGCAGGCTGTCGGGGCGGGGCACGGAATCCGCCGAGGTGATGGCGCGCAGGCTCGCCACCGCAAGGGCCGAGTTGGCCGCGCAGGGTGACTTCGACGAAGTCGTGGTGAACAGCGAATTGGAATCCGCCTGCGACGAATTGGTATCCTTGCTGGTGGGCCGGACTTGATGAGGCGCCCGCTGCCGGTCGCCATCCTGCCCGAGAGCCACCTAAACCCCCAGGAGATTTTCTACGTGAGCACCCCGCACGCCGACACGCCGCTGGCCGCTGTGGACGACCTCGACCCGTCCGCCGCCAGCGCGTACGACACGCCGTTGGGCATCACCAACCCGCCTATCGACGAACTGCTGTCCCGGGCGTCGAGCAAGTATGCGCTGGTCATCTACGCCGCGAAGCGTGCTCGCCAGATCAACGACTACTACAACCAACTCGGCGACGGCATCCTCGAGTACGTCGGTCCGCTGGTCGAGCCGGGCCTTCAGGAAAAGCCGCTGTCGATCGCGATGCGCGAGATCCACGAGGACCTGCTCGAGCACACCGAGGGCGAGTAGCTAAGGCTCTGCGGTGAGCGACCGCAAGCGGATCATCGTCGGCGTCGCCGGTGGCATCGCCGCTTACAAGGCGGTGACAATCGTCCGTCAACTCACCGAAGCGGGCCATTCCGTCCGCGTCGTGCCGACCGAGTCTGCGCTGCGCTTCATCGGCGCCGCGACGTTCGAGGCCCTGTCCGGTAACCCGGTGCACACCGGCGTCTGGGACGACGTCCACGAGGTGCCGCATGTCCGGTACGGCCAGGAGGCCGACCTCGTGGTGGTGGCGCCTGCCACTGCTGACCTGCTGGCTCGCGCGGTAGCGGGCCGCGCCGACGATCTGCTGACGGCGACGCTGCTGACCGCGCGATGTCCGGTGATGTTCGCGCCCGCCATGCACACCGAAATGTGGTTTCACTCCGCCACTGTCGACAACGTCGCGACGTTACGGCGAAGGGGCGCAATCGTTCTCGAGCCCGCCTCGGGTCGGCTCACCGGAGCCGACAGCGGTGCGGGCCGACTCCCGGAGGCCGAGGAGATCACCACGCTCGCGGGGCTGTTGCTCGAACGCGGCGATGCGCTGCCCTACGACCTGGCCGGCGTCAAGGTGCTCGTCAGTGCCGGAGGCACCCGCGAGACGATTGACCCGGTGCGTTTCATCGGCAACCGCAGCTCGGGTAAGCAGGGCTACGCGATGGCGCGGGTGATGGCGCAGCGCGGCGCGGAGGTCACGCTGATCGCAGGCAACACCGCGGGGCTGATCGACCCGGCCGGTGTCGAGGTCGTCCACATCGGCTCCGCCGCGCAGCTCAAGGACGCCGTCTCCAAGCACGCGCCCGATGCGCATGTGCTGGTGATGGCCGCTGCGGTGGCCGACTTCCGGCCCACCAACGTGCAGACCAGCAAGATCAAGAAGTCCGCCGATCCCAATACGCCGGCGCCGGTCATTGAACTGACCCGCACCGATGACGTGCTCGCCGGTGCCGTGCGGGCTCGCGCGGACGGCCAGCTACCCAACATGCGGGCCATCGTGGGGTTCGCTGCTGAAACGGGCGACGCGAACGGCGATGTGCTCTTCCACGCCCGCTCGAAATTGAAACGCAAGGGCTGCGATTTGCTCGTGGTAAATGCCGTCGGTGAGAATCGGGCGTTCGAAGTCGACAACAACGACGGCTGGCTGCTCGCGGCGGACGGAACCGAATCGGCACTGGAGCACGGTTCGAAAACTCTGATGGCCAGCCGTATTGTGGACGCGATCGTGGCCTTCCTACACAACAACGGCGGGTAGCGGCGGGACAAGCCGGCGCAGCATCAGGCTGCGGCCAAGGGTTGCGCGAGCAGGAGGCGCACGCTTGGCTGCACCGAGGCAGGCATATAATTCGATTGACTAAGTTTCGGAAAGGGTTCGAACCGTGAGCGATGCTCGGCTGTTTACCAGTGAGTCGGTAACCGAGGGCCACCCCGACAAGATCTGTGACGCCATCAGCGACTCGGTGCTGGACGCGTTGCTCGCGGACGACCCGAAGTCCCGCGTCGCCGTGGAGACCCTTGTCACCACCGGCCAGGTCCATGTCGTCGGCGAGGTGACCACCCAGGCGAAAGAGGCGTTCGCCGACATCACCAATACCGTGCGCGCGCGCATCCTCGAGATCGGCTACGACTCGTCGGAGAAGGGTTTCGACGGCGAGACGTGCGGTGTGAACATTGGCATCGGCAAGCAGTCGCCGGATATCGCGCAGGGTGTCGACACCGCCCACGAGACCCGCGTCGAGGGCGCGGGTGACCCGCTGGACGCCCAGGGCGCCGGCGATCAAGGCCTGATGTTCGGCTACGCGATCAAGGACACCCCCGAGTTGATGCCGCTGCCCATCGCGCTGGCACACCGGCTGTCGCGGCGGCTGACCGAAGTGCGTAAGAGCGGCGTGCTGGATTACCTGCGCCCCGACGGCAAGACCCAGGTCACCGTGCAGTACGACGGCACCACGCCGGTGCGCCTGGACACCGTTGTGCTGTCGACGCAGCACGCCGCGGGCATCGACCTGGACGCCACCCTGACCCCGGACATCCGGGAGAAGGTCGTCAACACCGTGCTAGCCGACCTGAACCACGACACCATGGACACCTCCGACTTCCGGCTGCTGGTCAACCCGACCGGCAAGTTCGTGCTCGGCGGTCCCATGGGCGACGCGGGCCTGACCGGCCGCAAGATCATCGTCGACACCTACGGCGGCTGGGCCCGCCACGGCGGCGGTGCGTTCTCCGGCAAGGATCCGTCAAAGGTGGACCGTTCCGCCGCCTACGCGATGCGCTGGGTGGCAAAGAACGTCGTCGCAGCGGGCCTGGCCGAGCGGGTCGAGGTGCAGGTCGCTTACGCGATCGGCAAGGCCGCGCCGGTTGGCTTGTTCGTCGAGACCTTCGGCAGCGAGACCGTCGACCCGGCCCGCATCGAGAAGGCCATCACGTCGGTGTTCGACCTGCGTCCCGGCGCGATCGTCCGCGACCTGGACCTACTGCGTCCGATCTACGCGCAGACCGCCGCCTACGGCCACTTCGGCCGCACCGACGTCGACCTGCCGTGGGAGCAGCTCAACAAGGTCGAGGAGCTCAAAGCTTCCGTCTAGGACGTGAACGCGTAGTCGTCGAGCGGGAAGCGGCGGCTGCGGACGTACGTCTCGATCGTGCTGGCCGGCCGCAGCGGCACGTCGCCGTTCTTGTCGAAGTAGTAGCTGTTGGCGTTCTGGCAGCTGTCCTGCCAGAAGATCTGCCGGTGCCGCTTGCGCATCATCTCGGCGAAGTAGCGGTCGTTGGCCTCCTGCTTCACCTCGACGCGGGTGGCGCGCCTGCGTCGAGCCTGCTTCAGGCAGCGGACGATGTGGTGTGTCTGCGTCTCGATCAGCGCGAAGTAGGAGTTACCGACATAGCCGTACGGTCCGAAGACCGTGAAGAAGTTCGGGAAGCCGGGCACGCTGACGCCCTCGTAGGCCTGCAGGCGGTGCTCGGCCCAGTGGCGGCTCCACGACAGCCCGCCTGAACCGGTGACCGGATACGTGGGCATCTCGTCGGTGTCCATCGTCTTGAACCCGGTCGCGAGGATCAGCACGTCCACGTCGCGGGTCTCGCCGTCCGTGGTCGCCACGCCCGAACCGGTGATCTTGTCGATCGGCTCGGTGACCAACTCGACGTTGTCGCGGTTGTAGGTCGACAGATAGGTGTTGTGGAACCCGGGCCGCTTGCAACCGACGGCGTAGCGGGGGGTGAGCTTGTCGCGCACCTCCGGGTCCTTGACCTGTTTGCGCAGATACGACTTGCCGGCCTGCGTCATGTTCTTCGCCATCGGGTTGAGGGTGAAGTACTGGGCAGGCAACGTAAAGGTCAGTTCGACGTAGGCCTGGCTGAGCAGCCGCTGCACCGCGTGGCCACCCGGCAGTCGCATCAGCCGCCGGATCGTCGGCGACAGCGGTACGTCGGCTTTGGGGAAGCACCAAATCGGTGTGCGCTGAAAGACATAGAGCCGCTCGACAATTGGCGCGATCTCGGGAATGACCTGTACCGCCGAGGCCCCGGTGCCGATGATCGCGACGCGCTTACCGGTCAAATCCTGCTCATGGTCCCAGCGCGCGGTGTGCATCGTGACACCGGCGAACGAGTCGACGCCGTCGATGTCGGGAAGATTCGGTGTGATGAGCACCCCGCACGCGTTGACCATGAAGCGCGCCGTGACCGTCTCGCCGGTGTCGAGTTCGACGCGCCACACGCTGGCGTCGTCGTCGAACGCGGCACCGGTCACCTTGGTGTTGAACCGGATCTTCGGACGCAGGCCGTACTTGTCGACGCAGTGCTCGGCATAGGCCTTCAATTCCCGCCCCGGCGCGTACGTCCGCGTCCAGTCCGCGCTCTTCTCGAACGAGAACTGATACGCGAACGACGGAATGTCAACGCCGATACCGGGATACGTGTTCCAGTACCAGGTGCCGCCAGGCCCGTCACCTGCCTCGACGATCAGGTAGTCGCCGAGGCCGGCTCTATCCAGCTTGATGGCGGTGCCGATGCCGGAGAACCCGGCACCGACGATGACGGTGTCGTACTGGGGCGAAGAGGGCATACATCGAATGTAAACCCGTGGCGCGCGCTTTCCCGGTCTTACTCCGGCCAGCCGTTCGTCAGGATGATGTTGACGAAGTCGTCGCGGACGAAACTCGGGTCGAAATGCGCCAGCACGTCGTCGTTGACGGTGCCGAACGTCGAGCCCGGCCGGTGCTTCATGCCCTGGTTGAAGGCCTCCAGGATGCGGCGTTTGAAATCCGGTCGGGGGTGCGCGGCCGTCACGGCGTCGCGTTCTTCCTGCGACAGATCGTCGCGGCCGATGCCCAGAACGTCGGTTTCGACGCCCGCGGTGACCAGCGCGATCTCCGGGTCGAGGAACTCCGGGATGCCTGGCGTCGTGTGCAGCGCGATGGACAGCCACACCTTGCGCACCGTCGCGTCGTCATACCCGTGGTCGCGCAGGAACTTCTCCGCGGCGTTGGCGCCGTCGACCTCGAACCGCCCCATGGAGTCGCGGTAGCCCTCCGTCAGGCCGATGTCGTGGAACATCGCGCCGACATAGAGCAGCTCGAGGTCGGGGTCGAGGCCACGGCGCCTGCCTTGCAGCGCGCCGAACAGGAACACCCGCCGCGAGTGGTTGTACAGCAGGTCGTTCTCGGTGTCCCGGATGTATTCGGTGGTGTCTCGTACGAGTTGGGTGTCTGGTATCGCGATGCCCGCGATTGTCTGTGTTGTCATGGCATCAGTGTTGGTCCGCGCCGCCCCACCCCGGCAGTGTCCGCTGAGCCATTTTTCCCACAGAAAGCGACATAGGGTGGGGGCATGCCAACTGATCGACTCGTCGTGTTCGTGGTGTTCGACGGCATGAAACTGCTCGACGTGGCAGGGCCCGCGGAGGTGTTCGCGGAGGCGAACCTGTTCGGCGCCTCCTATGAGGTGGTGATGGCCTCTGTCGACGGCAGTGACGCGGTTACCTCCGTCGGCACCCGGTTGGCCGTGTCGACGTCGATTGCCGCGGTCGAAAAGGCCGACACCGTAGTGGTTTCGGGCGGCGACGATCTGGTCGGCCGACCCATCGACCCGCAACTCGTGGCCGCGGTGAAGGCGTTGTGCCCGCGCACCAGGCGGATGGCGTCCATCTGCACGGGGTCGTTCATCCTGGCGCAGGCGGGCCTGCTCGAGGGGCGGCGCGCGACCACCCACTGGCGGCAGACCGGCCTGCTGTCGCGGGCGTACCCGAAAATCACTGTGGAACCGGACGCGATCTTCGTGCGCGACGGCGACATCTACACCTCCGCTGGGGTGTCGGCGGGCATCGACCTGGCGCTGGCACTGGTCGAAGACGACCACGGCGCCGACCTCGTCCGCGAGGTGGCCCGATCGTTGGTGGTGTACCTGAAACGGGCCGGCGGGCAGTCGCAGTTCTCCGTGCTCGTCGAATCCCGGCCGCCGGAGCGGTCGCAGTTGCGGGCGGTCACTGAGGCGATCGCCGCCGACCCCGGCGCCAATCACACCGTGAAAACCCTTGCCGCGCAAGCATCTTTGAGCACCCGCCAGCTGACCCGGTTGTTTCAGAGCGAACTCGGCACCACGCCGGCCCGTTACGTGGAGATGATCCGGATCGATGCTGCGCGTTCGGCGCTCGACGCCGGTCGTTCGGTCACCGATTCTGCCCGGCTGTCGGGCTTCGGCAGCGCCGAGACGCTGCGTCGGGTGTTCGTCAGCCAGCTCGGCATCTCACCGAAGGCCTACCGTGACAGGTTCAAATCCACCGGCGCGATCGCGTCATGACGCGTGTAACGCCTTGCGTAACGCCGCCAGTCCGCGCTCTGCGGCAGCCGTGGCGGCGGGCACGACGCCCGCATAGCCGAGATATCCGTGGATCAAGGTCTCGGCGTTGTGCAGTTCCACCGGCACCCCGGCCGCGGTGAGCAGTTCGGCGTAGCGGGCGCCGTCGTCGCGCAGCGGGTCATGCCCTGCGACCGCGATGTAGGCGGGCGGCAGTCCCGCCAGGTCATCGGCCCGGCCGGGAGCCAGCGTCGCCGGCATCTCGGAGAGGTCCAGATCGCCTACGTACCAACGCCCGAACGAGCCGACCGACGCCCGGTCGAGCAGCGGAGCGTCCGCATTCTCGGTCAACGACGGCAGCGAG
Source organism: Mycobacterium sp. ACS1612 (assembly GCF_001667505.1). Lineage (GTDB taxonomy): Bacteria > Actinomycetota > Actinomycetes > Mycobacteriales > Mycobacteriaceae > Mycobacterium. The sequence goes on along the minus strand of NZ_LZHZ01000070.1, from coordinate 5,090 downwards.
GTGTCCCACGTGGTGGCCGGGTACCACAGCAGCTGAAAACGAATCGGCGGGCCGCCCGCGTCGCGCGCGAGAAGCGCGACCACCGCGGCGAGGTTACCGCCCGCCGAATCGCCCGCCACCGCCATCCGGTCGGGATCGGCGTCCAGTTGATCCGCGTTCGCCGCCACCCATTGCGTTGCGGCCCAAGCATCTTCGACGGCGGCCGGGTAGGGGTGTTCCGGGGCGAGCCGGTACTCCACCGACACCACCACCGCGTCGGCGCCGACCGCGTGGTTGCGCGCATCCCCGTCGTAAGTGTCGAGGTCGCCGACGCACCATCCACCGCCGTGCAGGAAGACGATCACTGGCAGCGTCTCCTGCGTTGTCGGCGGCCGGTAGATCCGAATCCGGATGGACCCCGCCGGCCCCTCGATGGTGCGGTCCTCGGTGTGCACCTCCCGATGCACCGGGCGGCGCGGCAGGTCGCGGAACCGCTGCCTGGCGGCCTCGACGCCGCCGTCGGTTGTCAACTGAAACGGAACGGCCTTTAGTACCTTCAGCAGGATGGCGTCGACCGCGGGCTTCTCTTCAGCAACGGACACGGGGACACCGTACGCACGTCCGCGGACGCGGATTCTTTGGGTGGCCGCCGTGATCGTGGGCGCCTGTTACGGCGTTTTCCTGATCGGCACGGCCCTGCGGCTGCCGCACGGCGCCGAACTCACCGGCCAGTTCCTGCTTCAGCCCGCGGTCAAGGCCCTGACGGCGGTCCTGCTCGCGGCCGCGGCGCTGACCCACCCGATCCGGCGTGAGCGACGCTGGCTGGTCGCGGCGCTGCTGTTCTCGGCGGCGGGGGACTTCCTGCTGGCGATGCCGTGGTGGACGCCGTCATTCGTGCTCGGCCTTGCCGCGTTCCTGATCGCCCACCTGTGCTTCCTCGCGGCCCTGATCCCGCTGGTCGCACGCTCTGGGCCGCGGCTGGTCGCCGCGGCAGTCATGGTGGTGGCCTGCGTCGTGCTGCTGGTGTGGTTCTGGCCCCGACTGCTCGCCGAGGGGATGGCTGTTCCCGTCACGGTGTACATCGCCGTACTCGGCGCGATGGTGTGCGCGGCGCTGCTGGCCCGGTTGCCGACGTCGTGGACCGCGCTGGGCGCGGTGTGCTTCGCGGTGTCCGACGGCATGATCGGCATCGGCAAGTTCGTCCTGGGTTCCGAGGCACTCGCCGTGCCGATCTGGTGGGCATATGCCGCGTCGATCGTGCTCATCACGGCCGGCTTCTTCTTCGGCCGCAAGTGACCACCGCCCGACACCCGGCCGAGCACGAGCCCATCGCCCGTGTGCTGCCCATGTTGACGGTGCCGCATCTGGACCGCGAATTCGACTACCTGGTGTCGGCCGAGCAGTCCGATGATGCGCAGCCAGGGGTGCGTGTCCGGGTCCGCTTCCACGGCAGACTCGTTGACGCGTTCGTTCTCGAAAGACGCTCTGACACAGACCATGTCGGCAAGTTGGGTTGGCTGGATCGTGTCGTATCGGCTGAGCGGGTGCTGACGCCGGAGGTGCGCCGGCTCGTCGACGCGGTCGCGGCGCGATACGCGGGTACCCGCGCCGACGTGTTGCGCCTCGCGGTGCCGCCGCGGCACGCGAACGTCGAGAAGCAGTCGGCACCCGAACTCGCGCCGCTGGCGGTCAAACCGGTCGACACCGCTGCATGGTCCGAATACGGGCGCGGCGAACAGTTCCTCGGCGCTCTCGGTGACGGCCGCGCCGCGCGCGCGGTGTGGCAGGCGTTACCGGGGGAGAAGTGGACCGACCGGCTTGCCGAAGCGGCGGCGGTGGCGGTGAGTTCCGGCCGCGGCGTGCTGGCCGTGGTGCCGGACCAACGTGACGTGGATGCGTTGTCCGCCAGCGTGATTCGGCTGATCGACGAGGAGCGGGTGGCCGCGCTGTCTGCCGGTCTCGGACCGGCCCAGCGCTACCGCCGGTGGCTGTCGGTGCTGCGTGGCGGGGCGCGCATGGTGATCGGGACCCGCAGCGCCGTGTTCGCACCCGTTGCCGACCTGGGCCTGGTGATGGTGTGGGACGACGGCGACGACACCCTGTCCGAACCGCGCGCGCCCTATCCACACGCGCGTGAGGTGGCGATGTTGCGCGCCCATCAACTGCGGTGCGCGGCGTTGATCGGCGGCTATGCCCGCACCGCCGAATCCCATGCGCTGGTGCGCAGCCGGTGGGCGCACGATCTGGTGGCGCCGCGCGCCGTCGTGCGTGCGCGTTCACCGCGCGTGGTGGCGCTCGATGACAGCGGCCACGAGCAGGAGCGCGATCCCGCGGCGCGTACCGCCCGGGTGCCGTCGCTGGCGCTACGCGCGGCCCGCGCCGCGCTGCAGGCCGGGCATCCGGTGCTTGTCCAGGTGCCGCGGCGCGGCTATGTGCCTGCACTGGCGTGTGCGCGCTGCCGCACCGTGGCGCGCTGCAGGCATTGCACCGGTCCGCTGTCGCTGCCCGACCGTGACACCGCGGGCGCGGTGTGCCGCTGGTGTGGCCGCGCGGACCGGGTGTTGCGTTGCGCCCGCTGCGGATCCGACGCTGTCCGCGCGGTGGTCATCGGCGCCAGGCGCACCGCGGAGGAACTCGGCAGGGCGTTCGCGGGCACGCCGGTGATCACCTCGGGCGGTGACGCGATGGTGGCGACGGTCGCCGAAGGGCCTGCGGTGGTCGTCGCGACACCAGGCGCCGAACCGGTGGCCGCGGGCGGTTACGGGGCGGCGCTGCTGCTGGACGCGTGGGCGCTGCTGGGGCGTCAGGATCTGCGGGCCGCCGAGGACACGCTGCGGCGCTGGATGGCCGCGGCGGCGCTGGTCCGCCCGCGCGGCGACGGCGGCACCGTCGCGGTGGTGGCCGAGTCGGCCATCCCGACCGTGCAGTCGCTGATTCGGTGGGATCCGGTGGGGCACGCCGACGCCGAACTCGACGCGCGCGCCGAGGTCGGCCTGCCGCCAGCCGTGCACATCGCCGCGGTCGACGGCACCCCGGCGGCCGTTCACGCCCTCATCGACGCTGCGGACCTGCCCGAGGGCGCGCAACTGCTCGGGCCTGTGGACCTGCCTGCGGGCGCGCGCAGACCGCCAGGTGTCACCGCCGAAAGCCCGGTGAGCCGGATGCTGGTACGGGTTCCCCGCGACGGCGGGCTGACACTCGCGGCCGCGCTGCGACGGGCAACCGGGGTGCTCAGCGCGCGACACGACCAGCAGCCAACGCGTGTGCAAATCGACCCGTTGCACATAGGGTAGTTCCGACGCGGCGACTCGCGCCGACGAGGAGGTGGCCATGGGACGGCTGTTCAAGTGGCTGATCCCGTTGGCACTCATCACCTTTGGACTCCTCTGGCCACTGGTGTTCAACGGCGGCTCCGACGCATCCCACGTCTCCGATCCGGTGGTGTTCAGCAACTACCGCGCCGACTTCGTCGTCAATCGTGACGGCGAACTCGACGCCGTGGAGACGATCACCGCCGAATTCCCCAGCGGCCGCCACGGCATCTTCCGGTACTGGGACATCGCGAATCCGAACAGTCCGCGGGTCCGGCAGACGCCGGAGATCACCTCGATCCTGGTCGACGGCGAACCGGCCTCGTACCAAATGCTCTGGGAGGACGCCGAACGCTTCCTGGTCGCCAAGATCGGCGATCCCGACAACTACCTCAGCTACGGCACCCACGTATTCGAGATCCGCTACCGCATCCCCGGTGTGCTCGATCCCGGAACGACCGGCGCCGACAAGACGTTCGCCACGAGCGTCGATGCACCGTCGACGTCGCCGTCGGTGTTCTTCTGGAATGTCATCGCGCCGTCGTGGAACAACGAGATCCGCAACGTCGACGTCACCGTGACGTTGCCCGGCGATGTGGACCACGCCCAATGCTCGGTGGGCTACGGCGTCGGCCGCAAGTGTGACCTCAGCGTCGAAGGTGACACCGTCAAGGTGACCGCGAGCTACCTCAAACCCCGCACACCGGTCACCCTGCGTGCAGGTGTCGACGTGCCGACACCGCCGCGAATCAGCCTGCCGTGGTCGTACACCTGGGACCGCATCTTGGGCCAGTCGGTCAGCGGAGTCGTTTGGATGCTCGGCCTGACAGCGTTTTTCGGCCTTGGCGCGGTGCTGTGGTACCGCACCACGGTCGAACCGTCGCCTGGGTTCCCGCTGCAGTACGCGCCGCCGCCGGGGCTGGGACCGGTGCAGACCGAATACATCCGCACCGAGTCCGTCCCCAGGAACGGACTCACCGCGACACTGTTCTACCTCGCCGAGCGCGGGTTGATCGAACTGAAGCAGGTCAACGAGAAGCAGTGGAACATCCGAAGTCTCGCCGAGCGCAGTGCTTGGGCCGATGTCGATCCGGTCAGCGTCGCGGTCGGTTCCGCGCTACGGGTGATGAACAAGGGCGGCGAATTCGAGGCCAGGCACACCGTCAAATCGGGTCAGCGGCTCAGCAAGGCCAAAACCGACATGGCCGCCGGCGTCAAGAAGTGGGCCTTCGACGAGGGGCTGATGGTCAAGCGCCAGAAGGAGATGTGGGTGCGCACCGCCAACGCGGTCGCTTTCCTGCTGATGACCTGCGGATTTTTCCGCTGGGGCTTCCCGACCACCATGTGGGCGCTGCCGTTCGCCGGGTTCTTCCTGCTGTCGCTCGGGGCTTGGGCGGACGGCGTCGGCACCCGGCGCACAGAGGCTGGCCGCGAATTGTGGTCGCGGGCAGGCGGATTCCACCGGATGCTGGCCACCGACTCCGCCGAGACACGATTCGACTTCGGCGCCCGCAAGGACTTGTACACCGCGTACGTGCCGTTCGCCGTGGCAGCGGGCGTGGCGGCGCTGTGGGCCAAGAAGTACGAAACGACGATGGGAGCGCCTGCACCGCAACCGGATTGGTACAACTCGTCGTCGAGCACCTCGACCGGCTTCATGGGTGGTGGTTCCGGCGGTGCGAGTTTCGACAGTTTCGAGTCGGCGTTGTCGTCGTCGATCGGCGCGTACACCGCGTCGCAGTCGTCGTCATCAACGGGCGGCGGAAGCAGCAGCAGTAGCAGCGGCGGCGGTGGTGGCGG
>NZ_LZHZ01000069.1 GCF_001667505.1 Mycobacterium sp. ACS1612 | reverse complement strand
CGCTCCGGCCACTCCGCCACCGCCCCCGCCACCTCCCGGTGGTTGACGCAGCGGATCTCGACGCCGTCGCGCGGCAATTGGGCCGCGAGCCCCGCGGCGTGCTCGAGATCGCCTATCGGTGCCCCAACGGCGAGCCCGGCGTGGTCAAGACCGCGCCGAGACTGCCTGACGGCACGCCGTTTCCGACGCTGTACTACCTGACGCATCCGGTGCTGACCGCGGCGGCCAGCCGACTCGAGTCGTCGGGCATGATGCGGGAGATGACGCAACGGCTGCAGCAGGATCCTGAGCTGGCCGACGCGTACCGCAGGGCACACGAGTCGTATTTGGCGGAGCGTGACGCCATCGAACCGCTGGGCACGACGTTCTCCGGCGGCGGCATGCCGGACCGGGTCAAGTGTCTGCATGTGGTGATCGCGCATTCGCTCGCCAAAGGCCCAGGAGTGAATCCGTTCGGCGACGAGGCCCTGGCGGTGCTGGCCACCGAACCGGGCATGGCGGGCATCCTGGAGAAGGAGACGTGGGCATGAGCCGGGTGGCGGCGGTCGACTGCGGCACCAACTCGATCCGGCTGTTGATCGCCGACAAGGTGGACGGCCGGCTGGCCGACGTGCACCGCGAGATGCGGATCGTGCGGATCGGCCAAGGGGTCGACGCCACAGGACAATTCGCGCCCGAAGCGCTGGCGCGCACCCGGGCGGCGCTGGTCGACTATGCCGAGTTGTTGCGGAGGTTCGATGTCCCGAAGGTGCGGATGGTCGCGACGTCGGCTGCCCGCGACGTCGCCAACCGCGACGAGTTCTTCGCGATGACGGCCGACGTGCTCGGCACCGCGGTCCCCGGCGCCGTCGCGGAGGTCATCACCGGCACCGAGGAGGCCGCGCTGTCCTTCCACGGTGCGGTCGACGAATTGGATTCCGACTCAGCGCCGTTCGTGGTGGTCGACCTCGGCGGAGGCTCGACCGAAGTGGTGCTCGGCTCCCGCGACGTCGAGGCCAGCTACTCGGCCGACATCGGCTGTGTGCGACTGACAGAGCGATGCCTGCACTCCGACCCGCCCACCGCCGCCGAGATCGCCGCCGCACGTGAGGTGGTCCGCGAAGGCATGGGCGAGGCGCTGCGCGCGGTGCCCGTCGAGCGGGCCCGCACCTGGGTCGGGGTGGCAGGCACGATGACGACGCTGTCGGCGCTGGCGCAGCGGATGGCGAGCTATGACTCCGAGGCGATCCACTTGTCCCGGGTCGGCTTCAGCGACCTGCTGCCGGTGTGCGACGAGTTGATCGCGATGACGCGGGCACAGCGCGCCGCGCTCGGCCCCATGCACGAGGGTCGCGTCGACGTGATCGGCGGCGGCGCGATCATCGTCGAGGAACTCGCCGCCGCGTTGGGCAGCAGGGCCGGAATCGACGAACTGGTAGTCAGCGAGCACGACATCCTCGACGGCATCGCGCTGTCGATCGCCTAACCCGTCGCCGTTCCCACATAGTGCGGCACGCCGCGTTCCCGGAACCGGCGGCCGGTCATCTTCTCCGACTTGATGCGCAAGAAGTGGTCGCGTTTGCCGTCCACCCACGGCTGCACGAAAGTTCCTGCCACTTCCACCAATTCGTCGACCCCGGTGATCTCCTGGGCGTGCCCGACGACAACCACACTCCACCCGGTGCGCAGGTCAGGATCCAGTTCGTCGGCTTCGAAGGCCACCATCTGGTTTTCGGCGGCCGCGGCGAGTTTCCCTCCACCTGCGACGCGGATCACCACGTCGTCGCGCCACAACCGGAAGTTCACCGGCTGCACCGCGGGCAGTCCGTCCTCGGTGAACACCAGCCTGCCGACCCGAACTTCTTGCAGCAGATCCAGGCACTGCCTGCGGTTCAGCTCGTCCAGCTCTAGTCCCTTGGGCATGGCGATCAACCTCCTTGTACCAACGCGAGTGTCCCGACAGGGGTCGAGCGCCAGTGGCCCGCGCTCAGGGCGGTCAATCGTGCGACGGCTGTCTCGATGCCGTTCGCGAGTTCGTCGATGTCCGGGGCGGCGTCGTAATCGCCGATCACGCCGAACACCAGATGGTCGGCGTAGCTCATGATCGCGATGCCCGTCAGAAGATGCAGCGCCAAAGGCGGAATCGGCAACAGCCGCACGACTTCCCGGCCCATCACCCGTAGCCGTTTGCGCGGGCCTGGCACGTTAGTCGCAAGCGTGACGACACCGCGTTGCGGCAGTCGGGTCAACGCCCGCACCGCCCATGCGGTCACCGGGAACGGGATCGCGTTGGCGGCGGCGACGAAGAGGTTCCCGGCTTGACGTTGCCCGCCTGCCTTCGCCCGTGCCATCCGGCGGTGGACCGTTTGCAACTGCCGGATCGGGTCGGCCTTGTCGACGGGAAGATACGGCAGCATGACCGAAACCCGGTTGTCGGTTTTGTCAGCCGCGTCGTCGGGCCGTACTGACACCGGCACTAGGGTGCGTAGCGAATTGTATTGCGGCCGCTCACCGCGACGCATCAGCGTGGCGCGGAAACTGTCGGTGATCGCCGCGAGCGCAACGTCGTTGACTGTGACGCTGAACCGTTCGCACACCCGCGTCACGTCTTCCAGCGATACCTCGGCGCAGGCGTAGCGGCGCATATCGGTGACAGAGCCCGTCAGCGACGACGCGGACGGGCGCAGCAATCCGCCCGTGATCTCGACCGCGCCTTGTGCGGCGCGCAGCATGCCGGTGACCCAGTCGAACGGATTGAGGCTCAGCCCCGGCCGCCGCACCGGTTCGGCAGCGCGGATCTCGGTTGGGAACGCGGCACCGGCAACGCCGTCGCAGAGTCGGGCGAGCAGGTGAGTGGCCGCGATGCCGTCGGCGATGCAGTGGTGGACCTTCATCAGGATCGCCCATCGGTTGTGAGCCAGCCCGTCGACGACCCAGCACTCCCAGAGCGGACGGTCGCGGTCCAGGCGCCGCTCCATCACCTGCGCGACCCACCGGTACAGCGCGGCGTCGTCGCCGGGGCGGGGCAGCGCGGCGCGCCGCACATGGTGGGTGATGTCGACGTGACAGTCTTCCCACCGCGGAGCGCCGAGATCCAGCGGCTGGGTGCGCAGAATCTGCGTCAACCGCGGCACCGCCAGGATGCGCTCGGCCAGGTTCGCGGCCAGGCGGTCGAAATCGGGCATCGGACCTGCGAGAACAGCCACGGCGCCGATGGCCAGGCTGACGTGGCGGTCGGAATCCTCGGCCTGCAGGAACCCGGCGTCGAGCGTTGTCAATTGCTCCATGCCGCCACTGTGCGGCCTGCCGCAGGGGTCGCGGCAGAGGCGTTGGTCCCTAATTGCAAGGGCAACTGACATTCGTCACCAGCCCCTCCGCTGCGGTCGCGCCGACCAGCTCGCGGCTGCGGTAGACGATGTAGGGCCGGAACAGGTAGCCGATCGGCGCACAGGCCTGCGACGATCGCCAACACCAGCACGACGTACATCAGCTTGTCGTTGGCCGTCGTCGCCAGGAACACCGGGCCGCGGGTGCGGCGCCGGTAGACGAACAGCGCGATACCCGCCAGCGTTGTCACGCCCGCGATGGAGCCGAGCACGACGGCCTGCTCGTGGTACGCCTCATTGCTGAGACCGACGGCGTCCGTCCAGGATTCGGGGATCACCAGCCCGATGACGTGGCCGACGACCACGACCAGGATGCCGAAGTGGAACATCGGACTGGCTATCCGTAGGATCCGCGCCTCGTAGCGTTGCGACGACCGTGTGGTCCAGCCGATGTTGTCATAGCGATAACGCCACCACGACCCGATCACCACAATCGCGAGCGTGACGTACGACGCGACGTTCCAGAACATTTCGTCTACCCACAACCTGGATCACCCCGCCGTGGCGACACGGTCAACGTGAAGGGTTGCAGCCCAACCGCTTCCGCCGGCGGGCCGGTCGCCGCCTGTCGTGCAGTACGTGCGGCTTCGTGCGCAGCCTCATCGCGGCCTCCGGACGGGAACAGCCCCACGCGGGCACGCCGCGGCTGTCCTAGCTGAGCAGGTTGACCCGCGACGGATGGTCGGCGTTGGCCGCGATGCCGTCGGTGGTCTGCCGCTCCTTCAACGCATGGAATGTCTCGACGGCGATGGGTACCGGCCCGCCGCTGGCCTCCCCGAAGGGACCCGACTCGTACATCTCGGGTCCGCCGTCGGACGACAATGAGCAGCCTGCCTCTTCGGGCTGTTCCCCCTCGACGGCATAGGCGGTCGGATCACGTACCGCTCTTCGTATTTGGGCCAATGCGAGCAGCCGTCGAGCGCCGTCACTAGCTCTTTTTCTTCCGAACTGCTCAGGTCAGGTCGCCGGCCCTAGGTGGTCGACAGGGGTTCGATCATGTTCCAGGCCCAGAAGTTGATGGCCGATACCCAGCGATACCCAGGTGGCCAGTGCCAGGTTAAAACTGCGCCGGGCGCTGGTGTCCGGCATTATCGCCGTGCTCACATTTCCAGAGAACCACGCGCATTTGACACTGGGGTGAGTTGGGGGAAGTGCTGCGGCGCAATACGGACGGTTGAGAATTACCGTCCGGGTGCAGATTTCGGTGAGCGGCGGCGCTTCGTCGGGTCGCGTTGTCCCGCGAGTGTCAGGCCCAGCAACACCATGCCGACGCCAAGGCCGAAGTGCAGCCAGTTGTCGGGCCCGTTGACCGGCAGGAGGCGACTGCCCGCGAGCAGGCCCTGTAGCCACAGCACCAGGTAGACCAGGCCCCCTCCGAGGAAGTACGCCCGCGATGCGGCATACGTGCGCGCCAGGGCAAAGCCGACGAAGCCCGACACCAGATGCAAAACATTGTCGAGGCCCGAAATCGCAAACATGCCGAACAGTTTTCCCGCTGTGGTCACACCGGGGACGAACCCCAGCACACCAATCACCAAAAACCCGGCGGCAACCATCACCGCCGCGGCCTGGACCGCCATGTACTTGGGAGTGGTCGCGGCCATCGCCTTCTCTCCTGCGCTTATTTACGCAGCAGAAATACCCCCGGTGACGCCGGGTTAACCAGAGGAGTCGGGGGAGCTACCGCCTGATGTTGCAGTTCGGCGGGTTGCCGCAGTGGTGGCCGCCCTCGCATGCGTTGCAATGGCAGTTACAGCCGGAGCCGGCCTTGACTTCTGGTGCTCGCATCGTCGATCAACTCCTCTGTCGCTCTGACCACCCAGAAAGGGCGGGAGCAGAGTTCATTCTCGCGGACGCATATCAACATATGACGACGTAACAATGATTCGCATCACTTTGGGGTAACGGATGCATTCTGCCGAGCGGCGCGTTTTCAATGGCATGGCGAGTGAGCGAACTGACCTAGACAGCCGGCTTAACAGGCGCCAAAGTTCCGGTGTGATCGAGTTGGGCGAACAGACGGTCATCGACCAGCTGGTCGCGCGTCTGACGAGTCGGTATCCGACCATTTCCGAGTCGACCGTGTCGTCCGTCGTTCGCGATGTGCACGCCAGGTACGACGACAGGCCGTTGCGGGACTTCGTACCGTTGTTCGTCGAGCGCCACGCCCGAGCTGAACTCGACCGGTACACGTCGCGAACGGTTAGCGCGGACGAGCCAGATCGGGGTGGTCGCGCTCGTTGAATGGGCGCCATCAGTGAACGTTCGGGCGGCTTCCAGATCGGTACGCGGCGTCGGCCGGGGCGTCGTCGTCGCGAAACCGGCCCCGGGCATCGACTAGTTTCGAATGCGTCTGGGGCCCAATGGCCTTCATGCGCTCCGGCCGGTTGATCGTGATGACTGTGACGGGGCCGCGCTGGTCGTATTCCAGGTCTTCGTAGTTGGTCACCGCACGCCTGCCAACCGGTTGTCGAGGTTGGCGTGGAAATGGCCGATCGCACTCTCGTGTGTGCCGAACTCGACAAACGCATTGGCGCCTGCGCGCAGTCCTCGCTGTACGCCTTCGGACATCTCGTTGTCCTCCACCCCGCCTTCGTTGAGCAGGTTGCGCGACCCGTCGGCGACCGAGGGGTTGGCCGACAGGTGCTCGGCCACCTCGGGGGCGACCATGGCGTAGATGGTGACGGTGGTGTGGTCGAGGTCGATCGGGTCGATGGTGATGACCAGCACCTGGTTGGGGAACGTTGCCACCATCACGTTCGGGAACAGGTGATACACGTAGGTCACCCGGTGGTTGACCACCCACGACGATTCGGGACGCTCGCGCAGGCGCTCGATGTTGCGGAACGGGAACGTGATTCGGCTGTTCGGCCCGAACGCTTCGACGACGTTGAGGTCGTCGTACTGGAGCGGATAGAAGGTGTTCTTGTGCGTGGTGCGAATGTGGTAGCCCTCGAGGAACTGCTCGACGAGCACCTTCCAGTTCATCGCTCGCAGGGCCGGGCGCACCGCGAAGAGGCGCTGCGCGGGTAGCAGCTTGTCACGCCACGGGCTGCCGTCGGTCAGCGCCGACATCGCGGCTTGGGCTCCCGGCGCAGGCGACTGCAACGGGCCGATGACGATGAGGCCGTCCACTTCCTGGCTGTCGACCTCCACCAGCCCGCGGCTGTTCATGTCGAGATCAGGGAATGCGTCGGCGTGCGGCACGTGGGCGAGCGTGCCGTCGAGGCGGTAGGTCCAGCCGTGATAGCGGCAGGTCAGGGCGTGGGCGCAACCCGGGCCCTCCACCAGGGCCATGCCGCGGTGCCGGCATGAGTTGCGGAAGACGCGGGCCCGGCCGTCGCGGCCGCGCACAGCGAACAGCGGCACCCCGAACGTGATCCGTTCCGCGTGGTCGCCGGGATTCGGGATGACCGCCGATGGCAGAAACACGCTCGGATGCCCGCGCAGCATCTCCAGCTCGGACGCGAATCTGGTTCGGCTCAGGTAATTTTCGACGGGCTCACGCCACGCGGCACCTTCGTCGGTGGTGCCCGCGTCGATGTGCGCGAAGATGCGGCGGACGATCTCCACATCGTCGGCAACCGACGCCCTTGTCGGAGTGCTCATACCGTGGAAGTATCACACCGCGATAATCGCGTGTCAACGATTTCGTGAGATACTTGCAGGTGCCTGTGAACTGGATGAGATCCAGCAAGTTCATGGAAAGCTGGGGTGATGACAACCGATACGCCGATGCAACTGGGAATGGTGGGACTCGGGCGGATGGGCGCCAACCTGGTTCGGCGTCTGATGCGCGACGGGCATCGCTGCGTGGTCTACGACATGAACTCCCAGGCCGTGGCGGGGCTGGCTGGCGAAGGCGCCACCGGCGCGGACTCGTTGGGTGACTTCGTGCAGAAACTCGAGCAGCCGCGGGCGGTCTGGTTGATGCTGCCTGCCGCGGTGGTCGACGAGACGCTCGACCAACTGGTGGACCTGTTGGCGCCCGGCGACACCGTGATCGACGGCGGCAACTCCTATTACCGCGACGACATCGTCCGCGCCAAGCGCCTGGTGGCCAAGAACATCCACTACGTGGACTGCGGGACCAGCGGCGGGGTGTGGGGACTGGAGCGCGGCTACAGCCTGATGATCGGCGGCGAGACCGAGGTGGTCGGACGACTCGACCCGATCTTCAAGACGATCGCACCGGGTGAGGGCAGTGCTGAACCCACCCCTAGCCGCACCCGCACCGACGGCACCGCCCAGAACGGGTATTTGCACTGCGGGCCAAGCGGCGCAGGGCATTTCGTCAAGATGGTGCACAACGGGGTGGAGTACGGGATGATGGCCGCCATCGCCGAGGGGCTGAGCATCATCAAGCACGCCAACGCGGGAACCGTGAACCGCACCGTCGACGCGGAGACCACACCATTGCGTGATCCGTGGGCGTACCAATACGACATCGATGTCGAAGAAGTGGCCGAAGTGTGGCGGCGTGGATCCGTGGTGTCCTCGTGGCTGGTCGACCTGATCGCCGACGCGATGGCGCGGTCACCGGAACTCGATGACTTCACCGGCCGCGTTTCGGATTCCGGCGAAGGCCGGTGGACGGTGCTCGCAGCGGTCGACGAGGGTGTGCCCGCACCGGTTATCACCACGTCGTTGTTCGAACGATTCCAGTCGCGACAACTCGGCGAGTTCACCGACAAGGTGCTCTCGGCGATGCGCAGCGAATTCGGCGGCCACGCCGAGAAGACGTCATGACCACACCCGCGACCGCGCCCGCCGATGTCCTCGTGATCTTCGGCATCACAGGCGATCTGGCCAGGAAGATGACGTTCAGGTCGCTGTACCGGCTGGAGCGCCGCAAGCTGCTGGACTGCCCGATCGTCGGTGTCGCACGCGACGATTGGTCGGAGGCCGCGCTGCACGATCACGCGCGCAGCGCAATCGAGACCGCCGGCGAAACCATCGACGAGGACGTGTTCACCCGATTCGCTGCGCGGCTGTCGATGGTGTCCGGTGACTTCGGTGACGCGAAAACCTATGAGCGAGTGGGCCGCGCGATCGAGGGCAAGCACACCCCGGTGTTCTATCTGGAGATACCGCCGTCGCTGTTCGGCCGCGTCGTCGAGGGTTTGGCGCACGCCAACTTGACCTCCCACGCCCGGGTGGTGGTGGAGAAGCCGTTCGGCCACGACCTGGAATCGGCGCGGGCGCTCAACGCACAGTTACGCAGCGTGCTCGACGAATGGCAGATCTTCCGCATCGACCACTTCCTCGGCAAGGAACCGGCGATGGACATCATGTTCCTGCGGTTCGCCAATTCCGTCTTCGAGCCGCTGTGGAACCGGGACCGGATCCAGTGCGTGCAGATCACCATGGCCGAGAATTTCGGCGTGGACGACCGCGGCAGCTTCTACGACCCGGTCGGCGCGCTGCGTGACGTGGTGCAGAACCACCTGCTGCAGTTGATCGGCTTGTTCGCCGCCGAACCGCCCAGCGTCGCCGACGCCGACGGGTTGCGAGACAAGCGTGTCGAGGTGTTCCGTGCCATTCCGTCGATCGACCCCGCCCACTACGTACGAGGGCAGTACGACGGGTATCGGTCCGTCAAGGGCGTGCAACCGGACTCGCAGACCGAGACCTTCGCCGCGCTTCGGCTGGAGATCGACAACTGGCGCTGGTCGGGTGTGCCGTTCTTCCTGCGAGCCGGCAAGGCACTTCCGGTGCGGGCCACCGAGATTCGCGTCATCTTCAAACGTCCGCCCAAGCTGGCGATCATGAAGGAGAGGCCGGATCCCAACGAACTCGTGCTGCGCATCGATCCCAACCCCGGCACCGACATGGTGATCCAGGCCAAGGAGCCGGGCGTGAACAGCACGCGATGCGTCGACCTGTCGTTGACGTTCGCCAAGGAACTGGGCGAGGCACCGGAACCCTACGAACGGCTGCTGAGCGACGCGATGCGCGGTGACTCCGCGCAATTCGCCAGGGAAGACGGCGTCGAGGAGACCTGGCGCATCGTGCAACCGCTGCTCGACTCGCCGCCGCCGGTGCAGCCGTACGAGTTCGGCTCCTGGGGTCCTGCCGATGCGACGAAACTGGTTGTGGGGCATCCTAAATGGCGCGAACCCTGGCTGGAGACGTAGGTGCCGACAGCGTCGCGCAGTGACGTCGCCGACCTGATCGGGGACCGCACGCTGAGCGCACGTTCCGTGCTCGCGACGGCACTCCTCGGGGCTCCGGAACCCCACCTGACGGTCGGCGAACTCGTCGCGATGGCCTCGCTGTTCGGCATCAGCGACGGCGCCGCCCGAACCTGCTTGTGGCGGATGGTCTCCAACGGCGAACTCACCAGCGGCGACGGCACGTACGCGCTCACCGGGGATCTGCTGGAACGGCGGCAACGCGTCGACGACGCGTCACGGACCGCTGCCACCCGACCGTGGGACGGCACGTGGGAGTTGGCGGTCGTGTCGCTGGATCGCCGGTCGGCGGCCGACCGACTCGCGTTGCGTAAGGCGGCGACGGCGCTGCATCTCGCCGAACTGCGTGAAGGTGTGTGGATTCGTCCCGACAATCTCGACCCCGATCGGTTACCGACGCAGCGCGCCGTCCTGGACCGGCAATGCGTGCACTTTCATGACGCCGCCACCAACATCCCCGCGGACACCATCAGATCCCTGTTCAGCCTTGATGATTGGGCAACCGACGCGCGGCGGCTGACCCGCGCGCTGTGCGACGAGGTCGACGCCGAAGCGGTCGGGGCCGACGACTTCGCCTACTGGTTCGGGCTGTCGGTGACCGTCGTGCGGCATCTGCAACTCGACCCGCTGCTGCCCGATGAGTTGACTCCCGACGAGTGGCCCGGTCAGGATCTGCGCGAAGCGTACCAGCGCTTCAACGGGGTGTTTCAGCAGCGGCTGAGCACAGCCTTCCGTTAGTTTTCGCGGCGTATCGGGTCTTGTTGCGTCTGCTCGCGGACCCTTAGGCGGCATCGGGTAGCAGTCGCTGCAGTAGATCGGTCAGCGTGACCAACCCGATAGTGTCGCCGTCCTCGACGGCGAGTGCGAGGTGGTTTCGCCCCTGCCGCATGACCTGCACGGCCCGATACACCTTGGTGTCGACCGGCAGGCGCAGCACCGGTCGCATCAGATGCCGCGCCGTGGCGCCGCGCGGGGCACGCAAGCTGTCGCGAACGTGCACTACTCCGACGACGGCGCCGTCGCCATCACGGACCAATATCCGCTGGTGTCGCGTCGTCTGCGACTGGGCCTGTATGTCCGCCGCGTCGGCATCCGGGGGAACGCTCGTCAAATGCATTGTCCGCGAGACGATATCACCCACTGTGAGACGGTCGAGTTCCAGCGCGGTGGCCAGCGACCGGTAGTGCTCCTGGTCCAACGCGCCCACTTTTGCGGAGTGCTCGACGAGGTGGCGCAACGCTTCCGGATCCTGGCCGCTGTCGACGTCGTCGACCGGTGTGACGCCAACACGGCGCAGGCACCAGTTGGCGGCCTGATTGAGCGCGAGCAGCAGTGGGCGGGTGACCGCCATGAAGGCGCGCATCGGGATCGCGAGCACCGTCGCCGCCCGCTCGGGATGTGCGATCGCCCATGATTTCGGCGCCATCTCACCGATCACCAGGTGCAGGAACGTCACGACGACGAGCGCGAGTACGAATCCCGCCGCGTCGGCCACCCACAGCGGCGCGCCCCATGCACGGATCACCGGGGTGAGCCAATAGTGCACTGCGGGTTTGGTTGTCGCGCCGAGCGCCAGCGTGCATGCGGTGATACCGAGTTGCGAGCCGGCCAGCAGAACCGAGAGTTCTTTCGTGCTGCGGAGCGCATAACGCGCAGGAACGCTTTTCTCAGCGGCCTCCTCCAGACGATGCCGCCGGGCCGCCAGCAATGCGAACTCGACTGCCACGAAGAATGCGCTGACGGCGATCAGGCCGATGGTCAGCGCGACGATGACCCAGGGGTCACTCATCGCCGTCCCCCACGCTGACCAAGACGGAGGCAGGAACGCGACGTTGGACCGATTTCACCGTCGCGGCCAGCAGCTTTCGCTGCGGCAGCGTGATCTCGACCCTGTCACCGACAGCGGGCAACCTGCCCAGGTGCTCCATCAGCAGTCCGGCCAACGTTTCGTAGTCGCCGTCGGGAAGGCGGTGGTCGAGGACGCGCTGCGCCTCGTCGACGTGCATATCGCCGGGCAGCAGCCAGCCGTCGCGGCGGCGCACCGCTTCGCTGTCGTCGCCGTCGTGCTCGTCGGCGATCTCACCGACCACTTCCTCGGCGATGTCCTCGATCGTGACGATGCCGGCGAAGCCACCGTATTCATCGATAACGAACGCCATTTCGTCATTGGTTGCACGCAGCCGGTTGAGCACCTTGGGCAGCGGCAGCGAGGCGGGCACCCGGACTGCGGGTCGGCACCGTGTCCCGGCGACGGCGCGCGGGTCCGCGCCGAGAACGGCGTCGAGGTCCAGCACCCCCAGCAGATCGTCGGTGGAGTCACCGACCACGGGGTAACGCGTGTGCCCGGTCGCCATCCGGGTCAGCACGGCGTCGACGGACTCATCGGCGCGCACGCTGTCGACCTGGGTGCGGGGGATCATGGCGTGTTCGGCGGTGCTGGTCGGAAAGTCCAGAATCCGGTCGAGCAGGACGGACAGATCGGCCGGAAGCCGACCGGCCGAACGTGAGCTGGCGACGATGTGCCCGAGGTCCCGGACGGTGGCCGCCTGTTCGATGTCGTGCACGGGTTCCATTCGCAGCACTCGTAGCAGCAGATTCGACGAGCGGTCGAACAGCGCGATGAGCCACCCGAACAGTCGCAGGTACCAGTGGGTCGAGGTGGCCAGTTTGCGGGCGACCGATTCGGGCATCGCGATCGCGAGGTTCTTCGGCACCAGTTCGCCGAACAACATCTGAATCAGCGTGCAGAACAGCAGTGACACCGCGGCGCCGACGGCCACGCCCGCAGTGCTCGGGACGCCGCCGCCGACCAGCGTCGCGAACCCGCTGCCGATCAGTGGTTCCGCGACGTATCCGGCCAACAGACCTGTCACGGTGATGCCGAGTTGTGCGCCCGACAGCATGAACGACGTGCGCCGGGTGACGCCGAGCGCTCGCGTAGACGCCGCGTCACCCGCCTGCGCCCGCGCCATCAGCCTGGACCGGTTGACCGCCGTAAATGCGAATTCCTGCGCGACGAAGTAGGCGGTGAATGCCGTGATCAGGATGACGACAGCGATTCCGAGGCCGATGTCGAGCAGGGCCCTCAGCATGGCGGGCCAGGTCTTCGGGGGGCGCTCGAGGCGCTCATCACTCCCTTTTGTCGTCGAATCGGGGCGTCACTTCGACCATACCTAACGCTGCAGGACGGGCTTCAGCGCGTCGAGCACCGCTGGGTCCTCGATGGTCGACGGCACGGGTTCGTCCTTGCCGTGGGCGATGCCCCGCATCGTCTTGCGCAGGATCTTGCCCGACCGCGTCTTCGGCAGTGCGGCAACGACGTCAACAACTCTCAAGCACGCCACCGCGCCGATCTCGTCGCGCACCAACTGAACCAGTTCCTCTGCGATCCCCGCCGCAGACGCTCCCGCCTTCAGCACGACCAGCCCGCGAGGCACCTGTCCTTTGACCTGATCGTGAACGCCGATCACGGCACACTCGGCCACCGCCGGGTGCTTCGCCAGCACGGCCTCGATCGAACCGGTCGAAAGTCGATGTCCCGCAACGTTGATGACGTCGTCGATACGGCCCATCACGAACAGGTAGCCCTCCTCGTCGAAGTAACCGCCGTCGCCGGTGAGGTAGTAGCCGGGATGCTCGCACAGATACGACGCCTCGTAACGGTCGTCGTCACCCCACAGCGTCTGCAGAGTACCCGGCGGCAGCGGTAACCGGATGCAGATCGCACCCTCTTCGCCCGGTTCACAAGGCGAACCGTCGATCCGCAGGATCCGCACGTCGTATCCCGGCATGGGCACGGTCGGTGACCCGGCTTTGATCGGCAGCGCTTCGACGCCCATGGGGTTGGCCGCGATGGCCCAACCCGTTTCGGTCTGCCACCAGTGATCGACGACGGGGATGCCGAGGATGTCCGACGCCCAGCCGTAGGTGGCGGGGTCGAGTCGCTCGCCGGCCTGGAACAGATACTTCAGCGCCGACAAATCGTACTTGGCCAGGTGCAGTGCCTCGGGGTCTTCTTTCTTGATGGCGCGGATCGCTGTCGGCGCGGTGAACAGAGCCTTGACGCCGTGCTCGGACGCCACCCGCCAGAACGCGCCTGCGTCCGGGGTGCCGACCGGCTTACCTTCGTACAGCACGGTCGTCGCGCCGAGCAGCAGCGGCCCGTACACGATGTACGAGTGGCCCACCACCCAGCCGACATCGCTTGCCGCCCAATAGACTTCGCCGGGATGCGTATCGTAGATGTGGCGCATACTCCACAGCAGCGCCACTGCATGCCCGCCGTTGTCGCGCACGATGCCCTTCGGCTTGCCGGTGGTGCCGGACGTGTACAGCACGTACAACGGATCGGTCGCCGCGACGGGCACCGGATCGACGGGCAGCGCGTCGGCCATCAACTCGTACCAGTCGTGGTCGCGGCCGGCCAGCGGCTCACAGGGTCGCTGCTCCCGCTGCAGGATCACGCATGCGGGTGGGGCGTGCGCGGCGATCTCCAGCGCGCTGTCGAGCATCGGCTTGTAGTCGACGGTCCTGGTCGGCTCGACTCCACATGAGGCGGTGACGATCACCGCCGGTTTGGCATCGTCGATACGCGTCGCGAGTTCGTGCGCGGCGAATCCGCCGAACACCACCGAATGCACCGCGCCCAGCCGCGCGCACGCCAGCATCGCGATGACCGCCTCCGGCACCATCGGCATGTAGATGACCACGCGGTCGCCCTTGCCCACACCCAGCCCGCGCAGTACCCCGGCGAAGCGGGCGGTCTCGCCCAACAGGTCCCGGTAGGTGTAGGTGCGCTGCGATCCGGTCACGGGGGAGTCGTAGATCAGCGCGGGTTGGTCGGCGCGCCCGCCGTCGACGTGACGGTCCAGGGCGTTGGCGCAGGTGTTCAATTCGCCGTCGGGAAACCAGCGGTAGAACGGCGGGTTCGAGTCGTCCAGCACCTGGGTCGGTTCACGCGTCCACGTCACCGCCTTGGCGGCCTCGGCCCAGAAGGCCGTCGGATCGGCGATGCTGGCGTCGAATAGGTCGCGGTATCCACCCATACCCCGCACCGTAGCGCGGCAGGCGATACGTAAAGTCCGATTCATGCCAACCGAACCGCCGCCGATCGAAGGCGTCCGCCGGTCATTCGTCGAGGCGCGCGGGGTGCGTTTCCACGTCACGGAATCCGGCCCACCGGACGGCCGTCCCGTGGTGGCGCTGCATGGCTGGCCGCAGCATCACTGGGCGTACCACGATCTGCTCGCCGACCCGCCGACGGGGCTGCGCATCATCGCCCCGGATCTGCCTGGCTTCGGTTGGTCCGGACCCGCGCCGCACAAGTGGGCCAAGGAGGACGTCGCCAGCGACGTGCTGGCACTGCTCGATGCGCTCGAACTCGACCGGGTGCTGCTCGTCGGGCACGACTGGGGCGCGTACGCCGGCTATCTGATGGTGTTGCGCGCCGCCGAGCGTTTCGACGGCTATCTGGCGTTGAACATGGGCTACCCCTGGGTCACGGTCCGGACGTTTCTCCCTCATGCTGCACCGCTGCTGGAGTATCAGCCGCTGATGGCGTCGTTCGGGGTGCCGGTGCAGCGCTACACCAACTTCCTGCACCTCGTGTTCAAGGTGGGGTCAGCGCTTGACAGTCAGTACGTCCGGGTCTACGTGGCGCGCTTCCGCGATCCCGTGGTGGCGCGCGCGGGCCGCGACGCCTACCGGACCTTCCTGTTGCGCGAACTGCCAAGGGCGGCAAGGTCTTCCGAGAGGCGGCGGGCCACTGTTCCGATCCGCGCGTTGTTCGGGGTCAGGGACCACGTCATCCATGAATCGTGGACCTCACCAGAGAACGCCAACGCCGACGACTTCACCTTGGAGAAGGTCGACGCCACGCACTTCATCGTCGACGAGCGCCCCGACTTGATTCGCGCGCGGTTGATGGCGCTGGCCGACGAGACCGCGCGCTGAGCATCAGGGTTTGGCCGCGCGGGTCTCGGGTAGCCCGCGGGTATGGCAAATCCCAAAGGGCTCGCGCTGGTCACCGGCGCCTCCAGCGGTATCGGCTTCGAACTGGCGAAGCTGTTCGCCGACGACGGCTATGACCTCGTCATCGCAGCTGACGACGGTGCCCTCGACGCCAGCGCCGACAAACTCGCAGGCAGCGGTGTGCAGGTCCGGCCGTTCCAGGTCGACCTGCGCCAAGCAGAAGAGGTCGAGCGCCTCTATCGGAGCGCCACCGAGGATGGCACCCGACTTGCGGCTGCTGCGCTCAACGCGGGCGTCGGGCGGGCGGGCCCGTTCGTCGGCGGCGATCTCGACGACGACCTGAGCATCGTTGACCTCAACGTCCGATCGACCGTGCATCTAGCCAAACTCGTCTTGACGGACATGGCGGAGACCGGCACGGGCAAGGTGCTGTTCACGTCGTCGATCAGTTCGACGATGCCGGGATCGCTGCAAACCATCTACAACGCGTCGAAGTCGTTCGTGCAGTCGTTCGCCGAGGCGCTTCACGACGAACTGCGCGACACCGGCGTGACCGTCACCTCGTTGATGCCGGGACCGACGGCGACGGACTTCTTCCGGCGCGCAGGCATGCTCGACACCGTCATCGGCCGGATGCCGAAAGACGATCCCGCCGCGGTCGCCAGGCAGGGGTATGACGCGTTGATGCGCGGTGACCGCAAGGTGGTGGCGTCGTCGCTGCTGTCGAAGTCGATGGGGATGGTCAACCGGGCACTGCCCGACTCCGTGAAAGCGGTTGCCAGCCGGATGATTTCACTGCCGATAGGAAAGAGCAAATGACAGGGCCAGCAGCAATCGACAGCTCACTGACGGTCAAGCGCGACACCACCGCGACCCGCCAGCAGGTGTGGGACGTGGTGGCCGACGGTTGGACATACTCGCAATGGGTGGTCGGCAACACCCGCATGCGGGCGGTTGAGCCGCAATGGCCCGCGCCGGGGAGCAAGATTCACCACACCATCGGGATCTGGCCTGTGGTGCTGAACGACGAGACAGA
Organism: Mycobacterium sp. ACS1612; assembly: GCF_001667505.1. GTDB lineage: Bacteria > Actinomycetota > Actinomycetes > Mycobacteriales > Mycobacteriaceae > Mycobacterium. The sequence continues at coordinate 1,941 of NZ_LZHZ01000069.1, read as the reverse complement.
GGTCGAATCGTCGACACCGCTGGAAGAACTGATCCTGCGCGCCAAGGGCCGGCCGTTCGGCGGCGCCCGAATAGTGTTGCGACTGCACGATATTCCTGGTGGTTGCCGTATCGAGATGGCGGAGGTGCCCGTCGGTGGGCCGCTGAATCTGCTGCCGCGCCGAGTCGGTTTGGCGGTGTCCTTCCCCAGGAACCGCGAGTGTCTGGCGCGGTTGGCTGCGCTGGCGGAACGGCGGCACGAGCCCGAGTGAGTACGCAAACCGTCGACGCTGTTGTGATCGGGGCCGGCCACAACGGTTTGGTGGCGGCCGCCACTTTGGCCGACGCCGGGTGGGACGTGTTGGTGCTCGAGGCGCAGCCTGAACCGGGCGGCGCGGTGAAGAGCGCCGAACTGTTCCCCGGCTACGTGAGCGACCTCTACAGCGCGTTCTATCCGCTGTCAGTGGCTTCTCCGGCGCTGCGGGCGCTGCATCTGGAGGACCACGGTCTGCGATGGTCGCACGCCCCTGCGGTGGTGGGCCATGCGCGGTCGGCTGACGATGACGACGCCGCAGTCATTTACCATGAAATCGACCGCACCGCACAAGATCTGGAGCGACGTCAGCGCCGAGACGGCGAGCGGTGGTGTGAGCTCTACGAGCAGTGGCTTCGCATCAGAGAGCCGCTGCTGTCGGCGCTGTTCTCGCCGTTCCCGCCGGTGCGGGGATTGGTCGGGTTGCTGCGCAAGCTCGGCACAGCGGACGCGCTGCGACTCGCGCATCGCCTGCTGCTGCCCGCCGGGGTGATGGCCGAACAACTGTTTGAGGGTGACGCGGCGCGACTTCTGTTGTTGGGCAACGCCATGCACGCCGACGTGCCGATCGACGCGCCGGGCAGCGGTGTGATGGGCTACCTGCTGATCATGATGGCGCAGGACGGTGGATGGCCGGTGCCGGTCGGTGGCGCGGGAAAGTTGGCGGCGGCCTTGGTAAACCGGGCGCGATCGGCCGGTGCGCACATCGAATGCAGTCGGCCAGTGGACGGTATCGACGTTCGTGGTGGACGCGCAGTCGCCGTCCGCACCGCCGACGGTGCGACCGTGCGCATCAGGCGCGCGGTCATCGCAGACACGTCCGCGCCGCGGTTGTACGGCGACTTGCTGCCTGCGCACGCCGTGCCTGATGCGGTATTACGCGATCTGGAGCACTTCGTCTGGGATACACCGGTTCTCAAGATCAACTACGCGCTCGACAGCCCGATCCCGTGGCGCTCGAAGAACCTCAACGACACCGGCACCGTGCATCTGGGTGCCGATCACGACGGCTTGATCCGCTGGATGGCCGACCTGAACACCGCGACGCTGCCCGAGCAGCCGTTCATGTTGTTCGGGCAGATGACGACCGCCGACCCCACCCGATCCCCGGTCGGCACCGAAAGCGCATGGGCGTACACGCATCTGCCGCGCGGGGTGGCCGACGACGGCTCCGCCGAGCAGGTCGCGCAGACCGTCGACCGGGTGCTCGAAGACCATGCTCCCGGCTTCACCGACCACGTCATCGGCAAGACGATTCAGCGGCCATCGGAGTTGCAGGCCAGCGACGCCAATCTGCACACCGGCGCGGTCAACGGCGGGACATCACAGCTGTACCAGCAGTTGATCTTCCGCCCGACCCCCGGCTTCGGCCGCGCCGAAACACCGGTGCAGAACGTCTATCTGGGCAGCGCAGGTGCCCATCCCGGCGGCGGTGTCCACGGGGTCTGCGGACGCAACGCGGCGCGCGCTGCGCTGGCAGGCGACGGCGCACGGGGTTGGCCACGGCGGCAGGTCAACCGCGCGGTGATGTCACTGTTGACTGCGAGCAGACGCAAAACTGCCTGAAAACCCGGGCGGTTTCACGCGGTGATTGCAACAGTGGGTGGTTTGGGTGGTTCTGAGAGTAGTTCGTCGAGGACTTCGGCGGGT
>NZ_LZHZ01000068.1 GCF_001667505.1 Mycobacterium sp. ACS1612 | reverse complement strand
GGGAACTACTGACAATCCCTTCCTGACACCCCCGGAGGCGTTTGTGAAGGACTATCGACCTATATCAGCGCGAGCAGACGCAGAGGGTCACAAATTTCCGCGGAAACGGAACCTTCTACGTCTGCTCGCCGGAAGCGGTGACCGGCTCGCGGGGAGAGGTGACCGTCACCTGGGTGCCGTAGCCGGTCTGTGAGTTGATCTCCATCGACCCGCCCATCGCATCGAACCGCGCCAGCAGCGAGCCGAGACCGATGTGGCCGTCGGCGACGTACTGCGCCACGATCGCGGGGTCGAAGCCGGTTCCGTCGTCGTCGATGGTCATCACGATGCGATCGTCCCTACGAGTGAGACCGACCCGGACCGTGGTCGCCTTGGCGTGCTTGCCGATGTTGGTCAGCAGCTCGCGCGCCGCCCGATACAGCAACGCCTGTGATTCTGGCTTGCCGACATCGTCGAGGTCGGCCTGCACTGACAGTTCAGTACGGGATTCGAACTGCCGCAACAGTTCCCGCACCGCCGGCGTCAGCCCGAGTTGAGCCAGCACCTGGGGATGCAACTGTGTGACGGTCGATCGCAGCCCGGTCGCGGTTTCCTGCAGCGCCGCGTACACCATGTCGAGTGCGGGGTCGGGGTTGCGTTCCCGGGCCTCATCCAGTTCGAGCCGCGCGGCAAGCAGTGTCTGCAGCGGACCGTCATGCAGATGCTCGGCGACCTCGCGGTTGTGCCGCTCGTCGGATTGCATTGCCTCCGAAACCAGTTGACGCCGCATTTCCTGCAGCGCTCGCACCCGCGCGGACCGTCGGGCCAGCACGTAGCACAGTGCGGTCATCGCGACGGCCAACCACAGCAGGAAGCCGAAGTGCGTGTACACCATGTTCGGCAGGCCGACCTTGTCGTCGCGCTCGGAGTAGAAGATCCACACCGCGAGATAGCCTGCCGCCGTGACCGTTCCGATGATCGCCGTCATCCACGGCCGGTCCTGGAACGCCACCGAGATCGGCAGCAGGAAGAAGACCGGCAGCAGCGCCGCGGTCGCGCCGCCCGACACCAGACACAGCGAGAGGATCACGATCAGGTCGACGGCCGTGGACGCCCAATCCCCCCACCGCGGCACCGGCCCCTTGAGCACGGCGCCCAGCCACAGCAGCGCAGCCACGGCATACAAACCGAGAATCACGGCGTAGAGACCCGGCAGCCAGTGGTCGACCTCCCATATCCACACCAGCACGGCGATGAGGCCGATCAGCGGTAGCCGCAGAATCGCCGAGACGCGTACCGGTTCCGCCGCGAGGAAGTCGACGAATCGCTGGACGAGGCGCGTCATGCTACTCCAGCAGCTTGCGGCGCATCGCCTCGGCGACGGCGGCGCCGCGGTCGCTGACACCGAGTTTCTCGTAGAGGCGCTGCACATGGGTCTTGACGGTCGACGGTGCCAGGTACAACTCCTTGGCCATCGCGGGGATACTGCTGCCCGAGGCGATCAGCTTCAGCACCTCCCGCTCGCGCGGGCTGAGGACGGGGCCCTCGGGTTCGGCTCGCTTGCGGATCTCTCCGGCCAGGCCCGCGGCCAGGCTCGGCGCGACGACGTCGCGGCCCTTGGCGCAGTCCAGGACCGCTGCGATCAGTTCGCTTCGAGTCGATTCCTTCGGCAGGAAACCGGCCGCGCCCTCCTGCAGCGCCCGGAACACGATCGCGGACTCGTCATGCGCGGACACCAGAAGCACCCGGGTCGGCAGTTCGTCTCGTTGCACAGCGGCCGCGACTTCGGCGCCGTCCATGCCGGGCATGCGGTAGTCCAGCAGCGCCACCTGCGGCGAATGCGTCCGGATCGCGTCGAGCGCTGACAGACCGTCGTCGGCTTCCGCCACCACGTCGATGGACCCGCTGGAAGTCAGCGCCCGGACCACCCCCTCGCGAAACAGTGGGTGGTCGTCACCCACAACCACGCGCACCTTTTCGCTGGTCATGAAGTCAGCGTCGCACAGCAACGGGCCGTTCTTCCGCCGATTGGGGGACCCACAATTCCGCCGTGTCGGGGGCCGATCACCGGACATACAAACGGCCCGCGGGCCGACAGTCTTGAGTCATCGCCGGAAACGCCGGCGAGAACCACGAAAAGTCAACGAACACAGGAGAACTCACATGAAGTGCAAAAGATTCGCCCGCTACTTCGCCCTTCCGATCGTCTCGGCAGGCATCATCGGGGGCGCGGCCCTCGGCCTCGCGGGGGTGGCCAGTGCGGCCAACAACGCGGACGTGCGCCAGCCAGACGTGGTGGCCACGCCCGACATCAAGGCACACCCGGCGCCCGTGGTCATGCCTGGCCAGTACTGGCACCACGGGATCCACCACGTCGAGGCGCTGCGGCCGGAATACATCCGCTGATCAACGCTACCGAGGCCCTCTCCCGAGGAATTGGGGGAGGGCCTCGCCGCGTTGACGCACGGTATGCGGATCGGCGTGGTGTTTCCCCAGACCGAACTCGGCGGTGACCCGTCGGCGGTGCGTGCCTACGGCAAGCGCGTCGAGGAACTGGGTTTCACCCATCTGCTGGCCTACACCACGTCGTCGGCGCCGACCCGGCGGTGTACAAGGACTGGGCCGGCCCCTACGACATCTCCACCACGTTCCATGAGCCGCTGGTGATGTTCGGCTACCTGGCTGCCATCACCACGACGCTGGAGCTGGTCACCGGGATCATCATCCTGCCGCAGCGGCAGGCGGTGCTGGTCGCCAACAGGCCGCCGAAGTCGACCTCCTCAGCGACGGACGGTTGCGGCTGGGCGTCGGGCTCGGCTGGAACGCCGTCGAGTACGAGGCGTTGAACGAGGACTTCTCCACCCGCGGCAGGCGGCTGGGCGAGCAGGTCGAGGTGATGCGTCGGTTGTGGACTGAGCGGTCGGTGACGTTCGCAGGCAAGCATCACCGGGTCACCGGTGCAGGTCTCGCCCCGCTGCCCGCCCAGCGGCCCATCCCGGTGTGGATCGGCGCCGCGTCGCGGCCGGCGTTGGAGCGTGCGGGCCGGCTGGCTGACGGCTGGTTTCCGATGATGCCCCCTGGCCCGAAACTCGACGAGGCCCGCGACATCGTGGCGAGGGCCTCCACCGCCGCGGGCCGGGACGCGTCGGCGCTCGGCATGGAGGGCCGCGTCAACTGGCGTGGTGACCTCGAGCAGGCGGCCGAGGACTTCGCCAAGTGGGCCGCCGCAGGAGCCACCCACGTGTCGGTCAACACGATGGGCGCCGGCCTTCGCACGGTCGACGACCACCTGGCTGCGTTGGCCGCCGTCGCCTCGAATCTGCCTGCCTGACACCAACCCCGTCGCGCCGTCCCCCGATTGGGGGACGGTCGATTCATCCTGTCCAACCTCCGATCGCCGGACATACATCGCGCGCCAAAACCGGCAGTCTTATGTCAACGCAGGAACACACCGGCAGAGAAGACCAAAAGTCAACGGAGACAGGACAACTCACATGAAGAACTTCGCACGCTACGCACGTTTTGCTGCCCTGCCGATCGTCTCGGCCGGCATCATCGGCGGCGCCGCGCTCGGCCTGGCCGGCACCGCAGGCGCTGTGACCACCGACGTGCATCAGCCCAACACCGTTGCGGCGCCGTCGGTCAAGGCCCACCCCGCGCCCGAGGCCCAGCCCGGCTGGCGCTGGCACCACGGTGTGCACCATCTTGCCGACCTGCAGCAGGGCTACACCCGCTGATACCCCCAGACCGGAACCCTCCCCGAAGTAGCCCCGGGGAGGGTTTCTCAAAACCCGAACCCCACAGGAGAACTCAGATGAAGATCACCCGCAGCCTGGCCCGTTACATCGCCCTTCCCGCCATCTCCGTGGGCGTCCTCGGCGGCGCCGCACTCGGACTGGCCGGGATGGCCAACGCCGGGACCTACCCGACCCACGACCCGAAGCCGCGGCCCGGCATCGTCGCCAACCCCGGCACCATCGCCCGGCCGCCGGTCGTCGTGATGCCCGGCCATCGCTGGCACAGGGACCGCGCGTTCGTGATCGACATACCTGTCGGCGAATAACCAGACATACCTGTCGGCGAATAACCAGACATACCTGTCGGCGAATAACCAGACATACCTCCTGAGGCCCTCCCCGCTGACCTTCCGGGGAGGGTCTCCCTGCTGTCTTAATGTGGACCGATGAGCACGAATCCGCTGCACGCGATGTGGTCCGCGGTGGCGCCGTCGTGGGGTGAGTACGCCGACTACGTCGACGAGCGTGGTGCTGTTGTAGGCCAGGCCATGCTGGCCGCCGCCGACATCCGGCCCGGTGAGGCCGTCCTCGAACTCGGCTGCGGACCCGGCGGGGTCGGGTTCTCGGCGGCCGCGCTCGTCGGCCCCGACGGCCGGGTGGTGTTGTCGGACGTCGCCCCCGAGATGACCGCAATCGCCGCGGAACGTGCCGAGCGCAGGGGACTACGCAACGTCGTGACGCGGGAGTTGGACATGGAGCACCTCGACGTCCCGGACTCGTCGTTCGACAAGGTGCTGTGCCGCGAGGCACTGATGCTCGTGTCCGATCCGACCGCAGCGGCGCAGGAGGCTTGCCGCGTGCTGCGGTCCGGTGGTCGGGCGGTGTTCGCCGTCTGGGGACCGCCTGCGACGAACCCGTGGCTCAGCGCCCTCCTCGACGCGCTCAGCGCTCAATTCGGCGCGCCCGTTCCGCCGCTGGGTGCGCCTGGCCCCTTCGCGCTTTCGGAAAGCGGGGCGCTCGCCGACGTCCTCTCAGCAGGCGGTTTTCACGGCGTCGAGGTCAGTGAAGTCGCGGTGCCGATGCGGGTCGGGTCGTTCGACGACTGGTGGCGCATTGTGCCATCGCTGGCTGGCCCGGTGGCCGCGCTGCTCGCATCGCTTCCCGATGACATCACGTCCACGATCCGCGACAACGCGGAGGCCGATCTGCGGCCGTTCGCGACGCAGACCGGCTACCGCATCCCCGGTCTCAGCCTCGTCGGAGTCGGGTCACCATAGCGGGATGTCGAGCCCGTACTCCGATTCCGGCCGCGGGCCGAAGTAGCGCCGCTCCGACTCTTCGATCTTGACGTCGTTGATGCTGGCCTCCCGGCGCGCCATCAGGCCTTCCGGCGTGAACTCCCACAGTTCGTTGCCGTAACTGCGGTACCACTGTCCGTCGGCGTCATGGCATTCGTATTGGAAGCGCACCGCGATCCGGTTCTCCCGAAAGCCCCATAGGCTCTTGCGGAGTACGTAGTCCAGTTCGCGTTCCCACTTGCGGGTGAGGAACTCGACGATCTGTTCGCGTCCGAGGATGTGCTGGTCGCGGTTGCGCCAATGCGAGTCCACCGTGTACGCGAGGCTGACCTTGTAGGGGTCACAAGTGTTCCAGGCATCCTCGGCGGCCTGAACCTTCTGGCGCGCGGTCTCGACATTGAACGGGGGAAACGGTGGACGGCTCTCGGTCATGTCATGTTTGTACGCCCGACGAGCCACCGTGATTCCCTTAACAGACAGGTGTCATATCGTGGCCGCATGGACTTCGCGATGTCGGCCAAGGGCCAGGACTACTACGACCGGCTGACTGATTTCATGGTCGAGCACGTCTTCCCCGCCGAAGCCGCCTACGACGCATATCGCGAGGAGAAGGGCCCCAAGGATCACACGGTTCCGCCGGTCGTCGAGGAACTCAAGAAGCTGGCCAAGGATCGCGGGCTATGGAACCTGTTTCTGCCTGCGGAATCGGGGTTGACCAACCTGGAGTACGCGCCGCTGGCCGAGCTCACCGGGTGGAGCATGGAGTTGGCCCCCGAGGCGACCAACTGCGCCGCGCCCGACACCGGCAACATGGAGACGCTGCACCTGTTCGCCACCGAGGAGCAGCGCAAGCAGTGGCTCGAGCCGCTGCTCAACGGCGAGATCCGCAGCGCGTTCGCGATGACCGAGCCCGCGGTGGCCAGCAGCGACGCGCGCAACATCCAGACGACGATGCTGCGCGACGGCGACGACTACGTGATCAACGGGCGCAAGTGGTGGATCTCGGGTGCGGCCGACCCGCGCTGCAAGATCCTGATCGTGATGGGCCGCACCAACCCGGACGCGGCAAGCCACCAGCAGCAGTCGATGATCCTGGTGCCGGTCGACACCCCTGGTGTCTCGATCGAGCGTTCGCTTCCGGTGTTCGGCTGGCAGGACCAACACGGGCACTGCGAGATCAGCTTCGACAATGTGCGGGTGCCGGTGGCCAATCTGCTCGGCGAGGAGGGCGGCGGGTTCGCAATCGCACAGGCTCGACTCGGACCGGGCCGCATCCACCACTGCATGCGCGCCATCGGGGTGGCCGAGCGGGCCATGGCGCTGATGATCGCCCGCGTCAACAGCCGCATCGCGTTTGGTAAGCCGCTGGCCGAACAGGGTGTGGTGCAACAGCAGGTTGCGTTGTCGCGCAACGAGATCGACCAGGCCCGGCTGCTGTGCCACAAGGCGGCGTGGACCATCGACCAGCACGGTAACAAGAGCAAAGACGCCCAGCAGCTGGTCGCGATGATCAAGGCCGTCGCGCCCCAGATGGCGTGCAACGTGATCGACCGGGCGATCCAGGTGCACGGCGCCGCGGGCGTCAGCGACGACACCGTGCTGGCCCGGCTGTACGGCTGGCACCGGGCGATGCGGTTGTTCGACGGGCCCGACGAGGTGCACATGCGGACCATCGCGCGCAATGAACTGGGCAGGGAGAAGTCGGCGTTCGCGGCGGCGGTGAACCGCCAATCGGGCGCGGCGGTGAACCGCCAATCGGGCGCGGCGGTGACTGCCTAGTGTCGGTCGGCGTGGGAGAACTGTCGGGGGCGTGGAACTTTCGTGATGTGGCGGAGGAGACGGGCATCCGGCCGGGCCGGTTCTTCCGGTCCAGTGAGCTGAGCCGCCTCGACGACGGCGGCCGGGAGACCTTCCGCCGACTGGGCATCACCGACGTCGCCGACCTCCGATCGGCCCGCGAGGTGGAGCGTCACGGCCCGGGCCTGGTGCCGCAGGGCGTCGAGGTGCACCTGCTGCACTTCCACGAGGTCGCCGCGGTCGACGGCGAGGCGCCGCATGAGACGGCGTTTCAGAAGATGATGAGCGAAAAGCCCGACGACGAAGACATCGCGGTAGCCGCCCGCCGGTTCATGACCGAGGAATATCTTCGGTTCCCGACGCTCAGTGGCGCGCAACGCGCTGTGCGGCAAGTCATTTCGCTGCTCGCCGATGAGCGGCCGGTGATCACGCACTGCTTCGCGGGCAAGGATCGCACCGGCTTCACGGTGGCGACGGTGCTCGACGCCATCGGTGTCGACCGCGACGTGATCGTCGGGGATTTCCTGCGTAGCAATGCCGCCGTGCCGCGGCTGCGGGAGCAGATCCTGACCTCGATCAGGGAGCGTACTGACACCGACGAGGAGATCACGTTCGCCGAGGCCCGGTTGACCGACGCCGTGTTGGGTGTACACGAGGACTATCTCGACGCCTCCCGGCGATCTATCGAGCAGAATTACGGTTCGCTTCGGGACTACTTGGCCGCCGCGGGTGTGACGGCCGATGACCTCGCGCGAGTGCGAACGGCGCTGCTGGGCTAATTGCGCAACGCCCTGGCGATTTTCGACCTGTTTTTCCGACGCGTGGGCACGGCGAGCTCGCCACTAACGCAAATCGACCCTGCTCGGGCGGTACCGTCCTTTACCGACGATGAATCACGAGCCCGCACACTCGCTTGTGCTGACCACCGACTACCGCGTGCCCGACCCGACGCGGGTATGGCCGCTGCTGCAGCGGCGCCGCGACGGCCTCCGTGCGCTCGGCGCGCATCACGTGTTCGTCTACACCTCGACCACGGATCCGGAGCGGGTACTGGTGACGATCGCGCTCGAGACCCGCGAGCCGGTTGTCGAGCTGTTGCGGTCCCGGGCGTTCTTCGAGTGGTTCGACGCAGTCGGCGTCGAGGACCTCCCCGCGGTGTTCGCCGGTGAGCTCATCGAGCGCTTCGACTTCGTCGGCGACTCGGCTGCGGCACCGGGCATCGTCGTCGTCGGCATCATGGTGGTCGACGACCCGGCCAGTTTCCGCGTACATGTCCGCGAGACGCGAGACCTGTTCCTGAAGGCGGGAATTCGTCGAGTCCGGATCTTCGAAGCGTTCGACGATCCCGACGAGGTGATGTTCCTGCACGAGTTGACCGACGCGGAGAGCGTCAAGCACTGGTTGCAGCGGCCCGACATCGCAAGCGAGTGGTTTTCCGACGCAGGAGTTGGCGCGTATCCGCCACTGTTCGTCGGCAGGCTGGCCCATGCCATGCGCATCGAGCCCTGATGTACGTCTGCCTGTGTCTCGGTGTCACCAGCGACACCATCGGCCGAGCCGTGAGCGCAGGCGCGACGACGTCCAAACAGGTTGCGGACGCATGCGGCGCAGGCTCGGAATGCGGCCGCTGCCGGCGCACCGTCCGAGCGATCATTGCCGCTGCTCAATCAGGATCGGCGCGCGAGTGACCCTGGTCGGACATTGGCGCAGGTGGCTAGGCTTGACCGGGGGTTAGGGGTTCGCCCAATTCGCTGAGTCGGGGAGGACCGATGGACAGTGCAGCGATGCAGTCACTGGTGGAGAAACACATACAAGCTGAAGGGCGGGGCGACGTCGACGGCGCGGTTGCCGTGTACACCGACGACATCGAGCACGACGCCGTCGGCTTCCCCGGTAGCCCGACCCACGGCATCGACGGTGCCAGGGATTTCTACCGCTACCTCACCGCCAACCTCCGCGCGGAAACCGAGGAAATCCTTCATCGGTACGTGGCCGACAACGCCATGATCCTCGAACAGATCATGACGGGCACCGTGATCGGCGAGCTGCTCGGCCTGCCCGGCCGCGGTCGAAGAATCAGCTTCCGGATATTGCATGTCTTCGAATTCCGCGACGGCCTGATCAGCCGCGAGAACATCTGGCTCGACTCCAACGCGATCGTCGAACAACTCGGCTGAGCGTCCCTCAGGGGTTGCGCGCGGCGACAAGCGCAGGCGTACTCGCGCCACACCGCTCAACCAGAGTTCTTGCCCGCCTGGCACATTCCGATGCGAGTTCGTCGGCTCCGTGCCGCCGGTACATCACCGCCGCGTGAGCGGCTGCGTCCAGAGCAGCGATGACATCACCGATGTTCTCGAATTCATTTGATACCGCTGCTAATGCAGCCGCGTCACCGGCCGCCAGAGCGGCAGACAGCCGCCCCGCAATGACAACGCGCGGCCCTTCCACCACATTCGCCAGTTCGCGTAGTCGGCTGGCGCACGAACTGTCACCGAATTGCGCAGCTGTTTGCAAGCACATCACTTCCGCGGCGAATTGCCCATTGCCTCTTGCGATTTGCGCAGCCCCGAGTGTTTTCTCTATCGCTTCGCTGAGGGCTCCGCGGCTTGCGGCAACCCATCCTTCAGCGATCCCCAACTCGTAATCGAGGTATCGCCAACTGGGGTGGCGCACGTCGTCAAGCCTGGAAAGCGCAGCGTCGGCCTCCTCGGTCATTCCGGCCATTGCCAGCGCCGCAGTCAGCAACAGCTGGGTCCGGTACTCCCACCCGTGAGTCGCGCCGATAGCACCGAATGTCACGGTGGCCGATTCCAGGAGAGTGAGCGCGTCGTGCAGTCGGCCGGCGCCCAATGCGGCCCTGGCCGCAACGACTCGGAATAGCTGCTCGTATATCACGCTCGTGTAAAAGGTTGCGCGGCTGCTGAGCGTGTTCGCCGTGTTGTGTGCGGCGTAGATCTGGCCCGCCAGCAGGTGCGCACCGACATGGGCATCCGTGATGATCATCAAGCCCCGTACCGGTACGGCGTATCCGGCTTCGGCCGCAGCCGCGGCGTCCCCGGGTAATCCTGCATCTCCGAAAGCGACGGCCGCCGCCCAGGCTGTCACGCGTGCGGCGATGTCGGGCAGGTGCGTTCCAGCGACGCGCTCGATCGACTCCAGCGCAACCTGGGGTTTGCCCATCGCCGCCCAGTAGACGACGAGGAACGCGTCGACGAGACGTCGCGCGTCCACGGACGTCGCGGTCTTGAGTTCCTCGTCTGCCAACTTTTTTGCACTCTCGGGATCTGCCAGCGCGAAGAGTGTGTTGGCTGCCCGCATGAAGAACAGTTCAGGGTGGTGAGCCTCGACCGATTCGTTACCGAGGACGTTGAGGAGCACCGCATTTGCTTCCGCGCCGCGGTTCAGCATCGACAAATTGTGTGCGCGCAGGATGCTCGCCTCTGCTCCCGCGCCGGCACGGATTGCCGCGTCGATCAGTTGGTCTGCCAGCGGAAGATCGACGAGCCAAGCCGCGCCGCGGGCGGCTCGCGTCAGCATGTCCGGATCGGCTTCCAGGTCCGCGCTACCCGCGAAGGCGGCACGTAAGTTGCCGATGTCGGTGACGACTTGGTCGTGCAATTGCTCATATCGATTCGGCACCCTGGTGCCGAGCAGGTCCAGCATTTTCATGTAGTAATCGCGGTGCCGCTTACGGACCGCCGTACTCTCCCCCGACTCGTCGAGCTTTTCGGTCGCGTACTGACGCACGGTCTCCAGCAACCGATAGCGCGCATGGCCGGCCGAATCTTCGGCGACCACAAGCGATTTGTCGACGAGCGACGTGATCTGGTCGAGCACCGCATACCGATCGAGGTCGTCGTCGGCGGCGACGACACGGACGGCCTCGAGATCGCACCCGCCGACGAACACTGCCAACCGCCGGAACAGGATTCGTTCCGAGCCGGAGAGCATTGCATGCGACCAGTCGACCGACGCGCGCAGTGTCTGTTGTCGGGGCATCGCTGTCCGCGCTCCGCCGGTGAGCAGGCTGAAGCGATCGTGGAGGCTTTGGGCGATTTCGGTCAACGACAGAGCGCGTACCCGAGCCGCGGCGAGCTCGATGGCCAGCGGGATCCCGTCGAGGCGTTGGCAGATCTCACGCACGGCCGCAACGTTTTCGGCGGTGACCGCGAAGTCCTGGCGGACTTGGCGGGCACGGTCGGTGAACAACTCAGTTGCTTCGTCGGCGATCGAAAGCGACGGTATCCGCCATGTCACCTCGCCGGTCACGCCGATCGGCTGGCGGCTGGTAGCCAGGATTCTCAGCGACGGACACGCGCCCAACAGAGATGCGCAGAGGTGCGCGCTCGCGTCGAGTAGATGCTCACAATTGTCCAGCAGCATCAACATTCGGCGGTCCCCGATGAACCGGATCAGCACATCGATAGTCGACTCGTCCGGCTGATCGGGTAGCCCTACCGCGGCGCCGACGACCACCGGTACGTTTTCCGGCTCGGTGACCGCCGCGAGATCGACGAATCGTACCCATCTGTAGTCGTCGGCCGTGTCTGCTGCAACCTGCAACGCAAGGCGGGTCTTGCCGGCGCCGCCGGCTCCGGTCACGGTGACCAGCCGGTTGTCGGCCACCAGCTGCCGGACGTGCTTGATTTCCTCGAGGCGGCCCACGAAGCTGGTCAGCTGCTCCGGAAGATTGTGCGACACCGCAGAATACGTTGTGCGTAACGGCGGGAAGTCGTTACGAAGGTCGGCGTGGCACAGCTGGACGATCCGCTCGGGCCTCGCCACGCCCCGGAGCGGGTAGGTCCCCAGTTCGGTCAGCCACGCGGCGAGCGGAAGCCCACCGCCGACCATCTCCTCAGTCGTGCCCGACAGCAGCGTCTGACCGCCGTGCCCGAGGTCTCGTATCCGGGCGGTCCTGTTGATCGTTGGGCCGATGTAGTTCGCTTCGTCCCGAAGTTGGGCTTCGCCGGAGTGCACACCGATGCGCAACCTAATCGGTGGCGGCGAAGCCCTCTGCAGTTCGATGGCGCAGGCCACCGCGTCGCCGGCCCGCCCGAAGGCCAGCACGAAGCTATCACCCTCCCCCTGTTCGAGAGGCCGCGCGCCGCCGTATGTGGAGACGAGTTCCGCCAACAGCTGATCGAGTTGTGCGAATGCGGCGGTCATCGCCTCCGGGCGGGTCTCCCACAGGTGGGTAGACCCTTCGACGTCAGCCAGCAGCAATGTCACTGTCCCCGTCGGCAGCACATCGCTCACGCCACATCGCCCCAGCTCAACGGTTAATTGGCTCGCTTCGATCCAACTTGTCAATGCTAGCCAGACGGTAGCCGCAACGGGTCTATGCGGACAGATACACTCCGACCGCCCACGCTGCGGTGGCGAGCAGCGCGCCACAGAGTTCGACGCCGACCGAGAGTGCGACACCTTTGAGGGCATGCTTGGTGGAGGTCCGAGCGACCCGCTGATCGCGGCGCTTCGCCAACTCGGCGAGGTAGATGCCCAGCACGAACCCGATCAGCAGGCCGACCACCGGGATCACGAAGAACCCGATGATGCCGAGCACCGCGCCGGCCAGCAGGCTCCAGGTACTGACATCGGCGGCACGCATACGCCGTGCCGGCCACAGATACTTGATCAGGGTCGACGCCGCCAACAGCACAGCCACCACACCAAAGGTCACCCAGGCCGTGACGTCGTTCTCGACGAACGCCCACACCGCGATCGCCGCGAGCACCAGAAGCGTCCCCGGCAGCAGCGGCACCACGATGCCCACCAGCCCGACCGCGATGGCCAGCGCAACGAGGACGATTCCGCCGGTGCTCACGCTCGTTTACCGCGCACCCACTGGATGGTGCCCAGGCTCTTCGTGCGCACTCCGACAAGGCCGAGATCCTCCAGCACGTCACCGATTTCGTCATCGGTGAAGAAGTGCGCCCCGCCGTCGGGCAGCAGCCGCATCAGCGCGCCCCGCCGCCCGGCGGTCGGCACCATCACGGCCATCCGGGCCCCGGACCGCAGCACCCGCACCATCTCGGCAAGTGCCGCAGGCGGTTTGGGGATCAACTGCAACATCGCGATGGACACCACGGCGTCGAAGCTCTCGTCGCGGAACGGCAGCCGTTGCGCGTCCGCACGGATGAAGCCGACCTGCGGCCCCGCTTCGGCGCGCACCGCGCGAGCCAGCATGGGTTCGGAGATGTCGACACCGAGCGCCAGCCCGTTCGGGCCGGTAGCGCGGGCCAGCGAGGCGGTGACGTTACCGGGCCCGCTGCCGACGTCGAGCGCGACGCCACCCTGCGGGAGTTCCAGCCAGTCGGTCGGGTGCTCGAGCGCCGTCAGCACCCGACGGGCGAGCAACTGCCCCCTGTCGTACAGCATCGAGCCGACGGGCGAGGCCCAGGCGGCCTGTATCACCCCGGTGTTCTTGGGGGTGTCCGCGGAATCCGTTCGGCCCAGCAAGTCGAGGTAGCCCTTGCTGACGTCGGGGTTCGGCGGTGGGTCGGCGAGCAATTCCACCGCCCGGTGCAATGCTGTGTTCACCCCACCACGTTACGCACCGAGCTGTTCGGCGAGGTCGATGAAATCCTTCGCGGTGAAGTCGAACTCATCGCGCGCGACGTGGTGCGGCTGCCGGCCGGGCCCGTTCTCCAGGGGCCGGTCGACGTAGGCGGTTTTCAATCCGACGGCGCCGGCCGCTTTCAGGTCGCTTGGATGAGCGGCGACGAGCATCAGCTCATCCGGCTCTACGCCGAGCAGGTCGGCGCAGCCCAGGTAAGCCTCCCGGTCCGGCTTGTAGTGATGGAACAGCTCGGCCGAGATCACACAGTCCCACGGCAGACCGGCGCGCTTGGCCATGTTGGTCAGCAGCGACATGTTTCCGTTCGAAAGCGTTGTGATGGTGAACTTTTCCTTCAACCGCGTCAGCCCTGCGACGCTGTCCGGCCACGGGTCCAGGCGGTGCCATGCCCGATTCAGCTCGTCGATCTCCTCGGTCGTCACCGATGTGTCGCCAAGCAGTTCGCCGAGGATCATCCGGTGCAGGTCGTCGATCCTGGTCCACGGCAGCTCACCGCGCCGCACCCGGTCCATCGCCGGGGCGTAACCGGCCCGCCAGTCGTCGGCGAAGCTGGCCCAATCCCGTTGCAGCCCATGGCGTTGGCCGAACTGCTCCAGCTCGGCGATGATGCTGGAACGCCAATCCACGACCGTGCCGAACACGTCGAACGCCAACGCCTTCACGGTTCCAGCACGACCTTGCCCAACACCCCGCCATCGGCCAGGCTCTGCAACGCGGCGCTGCCTTCGGAGAGCGGATACCTGATCGGCGGCGGTGGCCGCAGGCCCGCCTTGACCAACTCGTTGACACCGAACTCGAACAGCGCCTGAGCACCCGGCTTGCGGTTGACGTACTCGCCATAACCGACGCCGATGACACTGACGTTGCGCAGCAACAGCCGGTTGACCTTCACGGTCGGAATGCCGCCTGCAGCAAAGCCGATCACCAGCAGTCGGCCCTCGGTATCCAGTGCCCTAATCGCGTCGTCGAACGCCTCGCCGCCGATCGGATCGACCACCAGATCGACGCCGCGGCCGTCCGTCACGTCCTTCACCGCCTGCAGCCAGCCCTCGGTCAGAGGTAACACCACATCGGCACCGAGCGTCTTGACGAATTCGGCGGCCTCCGGGCGATGCACCATCGCGACGACGCGCGCACCCAACGCCTTGGCGATCTGCACCGACGCCGTGCCGATACCGCCGCCGGAGCCGAGCACCAGCACCGTCTCGCCCGCCCGCAGCGCGCCCCGCTTGGCGAGCGCGAAATACATCGTCTGGTAATTGCCAAGCAGCGCAACGGCTTCGGCGTCGTCGATGTCGTCAGGCGTCGGTTTCAGGTTGGCGGCAGGCACCGCCACCTGCTCGGCCCATCCGCCGAGCATCGCCAATGCGGTGACCCGTTGACCTTCCTTGAACTCCGACTCGTACGGCGCGGACCGCACCACGCCCGCGACCTCCATTCCCGGGATGAACGGGGGCTCGAGGCGCAACTGGTACTCACCGCGCAGGAGCAGCAGGTCGGGAAAGCTGACTCCGGCCGCACCGACGTCGACGATGACGGCATCCGCGACGCGCACGTCTTCGACGTCGGTGTACACCAAACCTGGCGGGCCGCAAAGCTCCTGCGCGACAAGCGCTTTCATTCGGTCAGCCGAGGCTGAAGGTGGCGTGCTTGGCGGCCGACAGGTCGGTGATCTCGCCCCACTTCGCGACGACCTCGTCGACGGTGGGCACGTGGTCGAACGTGACGCCGTCGTTCTGGAACAGCGCCGCGCGCTGCACCTTGCCGCCGCCGACGATGAAGATTGAAGCGGTCTCGGGCACCTCTTCGGTGCACAGCTGCGCGACGACAGGCGCCACGTATTCCGGCGTCAGCTTCTCGAGGACCTCCTTGGGCAGGATGTCCTCGGTCATCCGGGTGGCTGCGATCGGCGCGACGGCGTTGGCCTTGATGTTGTACTTGGCGCCTTCCTGGGCCAGCGTGTTGATCAGGCCGACGAGGCCCAACTTGGCGGCGCTGTAGTTGGCCTGCCCGAAGTTGCCGAACAGCCCGCTGGTCGACGTCGCGACCACCACACGGCCGAAGCTGTTCTCGCGGAAGTGCGGCCACGCGGCGCGAATCACGTTGTAGCCGCCGTACAAGTGCACCTTGAGCACGGAGTCCCAGTTGGCGAACTCCATCTTGTGGAAGGTGCCGTCGCGCAGGATGCCCGCGTTGCTCACCACACCGTCGACCTTGCCGAACTCGTCGACCGCGGTCTTGATGATGTTCGCGGCGCCCTCCGGTTCGGCGACGGAGTCGTAGTTGGCGACGGCGCGGCCGCCGGCGTCCTTGATCTCCTCGACCACCTGGTCCGCCATCGAGTGGCCGGCCCCGGTGCCGTCGCGGGCACCGCCGAGGTCGTTGACGACGACGCTGGCGCCTTCCCTGGCGAGCGTCAACGCATATTCGCGGCCGAGTCCGCCTCCGGCCCCGGTGACGACGATGACGCGATCCTGCACTCCTGGCATGAGGTTCCTTTCTCAGAACAGCCGTCGGGCGAGCTTGAAAGCCTTCTCTGTATACGGGGGATAGATGAATGCGCCGACGTCGGGTCGGGTCGGCTTGGTCATCACGGTCTTCTTGTGGCTGAACTGCTCGAAGCCGAACTTGCCGTGATACGCGCCCATGCCCGACGGACCGACGCCGCCGAACGGCAGCTTGTTGGTCGCGAAGTGGAACAGCAGATGGTTGATCACCATGCCGCCTGCGGCCACTTCCCTGATCACCCGCTCGCGGATGCTCTTGGTCTTGGTGAACAGGTAGGCGGCCAGCGGCTTCGGCCGTGAATTCACGAAACTGATTGCGTCGTCCAGCGATTGAACGGTCACGATCGGCAGGATAGGCCCGAAGATCTCGTCGGTCATCAGCGGCTCGGCCGGGTCCGGGTCGACGACGACCGTCGGCTGGATGCTGATCGTGGACGCATCCGAACCTCCGCCGATGACGACCTCACCCTTGGTCGCGGCCAATGACGTGGTGAGCCGGTCGAAGTGACGCTCGTTCACGATGCGCTTGCCGCCGGGGTTGTTCGCCTCGAACGTCGTCACCGCGTCCTTGATCTTGTCGACGAGTTCGTCGCGAATCTTCGCGTCGGCCAATACGTAGTCCGGGGCGATGCAGATCTGCCCGGAGTTGATCAGCTTCGTCCATGCGATCCGCTTGGCCGCGACGTCGATGTCGGCGTCGGCGGACACGATCACCGGACTCTTTCCGCCCAACTCCAACGTGACGGGAGTCAGATGCGGTGCGGCCGCTTCGTAGACCTTGCGGCCGATCTCGGTGCCGCCGGTGAAGCAGATGTGGTCGAAGCCCTGTGCGATCAGTTCCTGACTGCACTCGGCGCCACCCTCGATCACCGCGATGGCCTCGTTGTCGAGGTAGCGCGGCACCAGTTCGGCCATCAACGCCGAGGAGGCGGGACACACCTCCGACGGCTTGAGCACGACGGTGTTACCCGCGGAGATCGCCGCGACGGCCGGTCCCAGCGTGAGCACGAACGGGAAGTTCCACGCGCCGATGACCAGCACGGTGCCGTACGGCTCGTATTCGACCCATCCGCGGCCGGGCAACTGCGACATCTCCAGCAGCCGGAACCTGCGTCGCATCCACTTCTTGACGTTCTTGGCGGCGTCCTTCGCCTCGCCCGCGGTGCTGGCGATATCGGCCAGCCACGCCTCGAACGGGCCGCGGCCCAGATCCTTCTCGAGGGCCTCGGTGATGGCGCCCTCGTTGTCGTTCATCATCTTCTCCAGCGCCTGAAGCTGCTGGATACGCCACTCGACGCTTCGAGTTCGGCCGGATTTGAACGTTTCCCGCAGCCGGTTGACGGTGCCTGGGATGTCGACGGCCGGCGTTTGGACGGTTTCGCGCGCGACGGATTCGGTGGTCATGGTGGGGTGCCTTCCTGACCCGAGGACGGATACCCGATCCTAACCAACCGGTTGGCTCAGCCAACAGGTTCAGCTCCCTGTCGCCGAGCGACCGTGTTTGCACACCGACACGCCGCGTCTGGACGTGCAAAAGGGGTCATCCCCTACTGACGTGTGGGCCCACGCCGGGAAGGACTACAGCTTCTCGCCGCTGACGAAGGTGGAGAACGAGTCGTCGCCGGTGTCGGCCAACTCCACGGCGCGGCCCAGCCGGCGCATCTCGTCCTGCGAGGCGACGGCGGACGACCGCCACCCGTGCTCAGCGAGCCAAACGGCGACGTCCGCGCGGTCCGGATCCTCGTAGGTCAGCTCGCCCACATCGAGCGTGTCGTCGATGCCGAACTGCGCCGCCAGCTTGCCGAAGCGTTCGCGCATCCGCTCGCGGCGCTCGGCCGAGTGGATGCCCACCGTCTCCGCCGAGATGCGGCTACCCGGCGCGGACAGCGCGGTGACGTTCTCGAACAGCCGGTCCTGAGCATCGGCGGGCAGATACATCAGTAGTCCCTCGGCCAACCACGCCGTTGGCTGTGTGGGATCGAAGCCGTTGTCGCGCAATGCTTTCGGCCAGTCATCCCGCAGGTCGATCGGCACCTCGCGGCGGTTCGCACGCGGTGTGGCGCCGTGGGACTTCAGCGTCTCGGCCTTGTATTCGAGCACCTTGGGCTGGTCGATCTCGAACACGGTGGTGTCTGCGGGCCACGGCAGTCGGTAGGCGCGGGAGTCCAGACCGGACGCGAGGATGACGATCTGACGGATGCCCGTCTCGACCGCCGCGGTGAAGAATTCGTCGAAGAAGTGCGTGCGGACCGCCTGATAGCTGCCCATGTGCTCGATGATCGCGGCGACTTCCGGATCCGCCTCGCCGACCTTGGCGATGAACGCGCTGTCGAGCATGAACTCCCAGATGCCGGTGCCCGCGCCGGCCACCAGATCCTTCGCGAACGGATCACGGATCAGCGCGTCGGCCCGGTCGGTCTCGGCGGCACGGGCCGCGGCCACCATCACGGCGGTCGCGCCAACGCTGGTCGCGATGTCCCAGGTGTCGTTGTCGGTGCGCAATGAACTCATCGGCCGCTCCCCTCGAACCGGCCGTGCACAAACGCGCTGTCCAGAGCTTCATCGACCAGATCGTCACCGGCAGGACGCCCCAATCGGGCCATCTCGTCGGCGCTGGACACGGCGTCGACGTGCCAGCCGTGGTCGGCCAGCCACTCGGCGGTGTCGGCGCGCTCGTCGTCGGTGTACATCAAGGTATCGACGTCGAGATCGAGTCCGAGCCGCTCGCGCAGGGCCGCGGTGCGTTCCCGCCGTGCCGCGCGCCGTTCCGGGGAGTACTGCGACGGGTCCAGGTGAAACGCCTCGACCGCGATCTCGCTGCCTGCCGCGCTGTGCGCGGTGACCAACGAGAACAGCCGGTCCTGGGCGTCACCGGGCAGGTAGGGCAGCAGGCCTTCGGCCAGCCACGCCGTCGGCAGGCTCGGGTCGAAGCCCGCGGCGATCAACGCTGCGGGCCAGTCGTCACGCAGGTCGACGGCGACCGGGACGCGTCGCGCCTTGGCCACCGCGCCGTGGGCATCCAGCGTCGACGTCTTGTAGTCGAGCACCTTCGGTTGGTCGATCTCGAACACCGTGGTGCCCGCGGGCCAGTCGAGCCGATACGCGCGCGAGTCCAGCCCCGCGGCCAGGATGACCACCTGGCGGATACCCGTGCGGGCTGCCGCGGTGAAGTAGGCATCGAAGTAGTGGGTGCGCACCGCCTGGTAGTCGCGCGCCATCTCGTGCATGCGGCGGCCGTACTCGTCGTCGCCGAGCCATCCGGTGTCGGCGCTGGCCATCTGCGCCCACGCCGGGCCGGCGGCCGACGCGAGCAGATACGCGTACTCGTCGCGGATCAGCGCGTCGGGCCGGGCGGTTTCCGCGGCCCGCGCGGCCGCGACCCCCAACGCCGTCGCACCGACGCTCTCGGTGATGTCCCAGCTGTCGCCATCCGTGCGGACCAGCCGCACCTCACTCAGATCAGTCATTTCATAAGCAATGCTAGCTATAAAGTTAGCAAGGCTATACGAAATGTGGGCTACCTCACCGCAGGTAGGCCCTTATTCGCGCAGATTCCACAGCTTGTTCGCCATCAGCAGTTCCAACTTGTGCACCACCGACGTCAGATCTTCGTGGCTGCCGACAAAGCCGGCGTAGAAGCCCATCCCCCACATCACCGCCACCAACATCTCGACGAGCTGGTTGACGTCGGTGTCGGTGGTAAGCTCGCCGCGCTTGATGGCGTCGTTGACGGCCCACGACATGAACTCACGCGACGCGCGCAGTGAATCGTGGTCGTCGTTGCCCAGTTCCGGGTGTCGCTGCGATTCCAGCACCGAGGTGACGAGAAATGCTGCGGCAGACCGGTCCTCGGAGTCGGCCTGCATGGCAACCGTGAAAAAGGCGGAAAGCCGACCGAGCAGACTTGTCTCGCCCTGCGCTTTCGACATGCCTGCGCTAACTACGAGCGCATTGGTTTGCTCCACGACCTCGCTCCACAACACGCGCTTACTCGCGAAGTAGTGGTTAATGGCCGGACGCGTGAGATCAGCCCGAATCGCGATCGCCTGGAAGGTCGCGGCGTCGTAGCCGAGTTCGCTGAAGACCTCACGAGCCGCTTGTATGATGCGCTCACGGGTTTCAGCTGCCTTCGCTGCGGGCGGACGACCTGGCCCTCGACTAGCAGTATGTTGCGGCACGGTCAAATTGTGCCACAGCTCACTTGATTGTTTGCCCGGGTGTCAAAATCCGGCATTCTTGTCCAGGCCGCCCAGCAAATTCTCTGGCAGCCAGCTATCCCGATAACGAAGCAGTCCACCCCTGCTGGCCACAAAAAGAAGACGCCCCCGCTAGGGTGCAGCCATGGCGAGCGTCGTATCGCGCGATTCGTACTTCGATGCCGGTCTCGAAGTGCTGTCGGATCTGGGCTACGGCGGGCTGAAGTTGGCTGAGGTGTGTAACCGCCTCGGCGTTACGACCGGGTCCTTCTACCACTACTTCTCCGGCTGGCCCAGCTACACCAAGGAACTGGTCGCTCACTGGATGCAGCGTCAGACGATGCAGATCGTCGAGGCGGTGCGGGCCGAGCCGGATCCTCGCCGCCGCATCGACACGCTCATCCAGGAGGGGTTGACCCTGCCGCACGGCGCCGAGGCCGCGATCCGGGTGTGGAGCGCGGTCGATCCCGAGGTGTATACCGTCCAAGCCGCGGTGGATCGGCAACGGTTCGACATCATGTATGAGTCGGCATTCGAGGTTTTGAACAACAAGCGGCAGGCCGAGGTGTTCGCGGCGTGGGGTGTCTATGTGTTGGTCGGTTATGAACAGGCGGTCCTGCCGCGTGACGCCGGCGCCCTGCATTGGATCGCCGGGCAGTTGGCCGACGCGCTGGACTCGGGCCGGTTCGCGTCGGTGCCGGACGGTGACTAGCGGGCACGACGTCGCACGGCCGAAGGGCGCACTTCTTGCCTTCTGAAACGGCTGCGGTGTTGCGCCACGTGCTGGATCGCCTTCGGGCGCGCGACCCGGACTTCGACGCGCTGCGCCGCGCCTCCCGCGCCGCGATCGTGCTACCGATCGCCGCCGCCGTCGGCTTCTCGGTCGGCGGTTCGCAGACGCCGTTGTTCACCATTTTCGGCTCGGTGGCCCTGCTGATCCTCGTCGACTTTCCAGGTAACCGGCCCGCGCGGGCGCTGGCCTACTGCGGCCTGGGATTCAACGGCGCGATCCTCATCACGCTCGGCACCCTGGTCGCGCCGCACCCGTGGTTCAGTGTCGTATCGATGTTCGTGCTCGGCGTCGCGGTCATCTTCGCCGGTGTGCTCAGCGAGATCGTCGCCGCGGGCCAACGCGCGACGCTGTTGATGTTCGTCCTGCCTGCCTGCACGCCCGTCGGCCCTCTGCCCGAGCGGCTGCTCGGCTGGCTGATCGCGTTGGCGCTGTGCGTGCCCGCCGCGCTTTTCCTCTTCCCCCCTCGCCATCACGACGAACTGCGCGCGCACGCGGCGCGCGTCTGCAACAGATTGGCGGACCGACTCGAGGGCACCGTGCCGGAACGGGAACTGACCAAGGCGATGAACGCGCTCGACGCCGCGTTCCTTGGCGCCGACTACCGGCCGGTGGCATTGACCGCGGGCAGCCGCGCGCTGGTCCGGGTGGTCGACGACCTCGGCTGGCTGTCCGATCGCATCTCCGACGACACCGGCGCCATGCTCGGGGCGATGAAGGAGCCCGCGGTGCGGGTGCTCCGCGACTCGGCGGCCGTGCTGCGCATCCGCGATGTCTCCGAGAGGTTGGCGCGCAGTGCGCATCTGCTCGACGCGTTGACCGAACTGCGGGCGGTGTCGCAGGGTCACTACCGCGAGGACATCACCGCCGTGCTGGACGAAGCCAGTGACGAAACGGCGGTGCAGGTCGGCCGAAAGCTGTTGAACCGCAGGACGATCGCGGCCACCATCGCGGTGACGGGCCGGATCATCCGCAACGCGGCGGCCGCCGACGCCCGGCCGGTGTGGGCGCGTGTGCTGGGCCGCCGCCTGCCCGATACGGGCGCCGCCGACTGGGTGATGCCCGAAACCGTCGCGGTCGCGGCCATCACCAGAGGGTTCCTCGCCCCCGATACGGTGGTGCTGCGCAACAGCCTGCGCACCGGCCTCGGGCTGGCCGTCGCGGTCGCCGTCACCCACTTGTTTCCCGTCCAGCACGGTTTCTGGGTGGTGCTCGGCGCGATGTCCGTGTTGCGCAGCAGCGCGCTGACGACGGGCACGCGCGTGATCCGTGCGGTGGCAGGCACTGCGGTCGGCTTCGTCCTTGGCGCCGTTGTGATCGAGTTCCTCGGCGTCGACCCCGTCGTGCTGTGGATCCTGCTGCCGATCGTCGCGTTCGGATCGGCGTATGTGCCTGAGGTGTACTCGTTCGTCGCCGGGCAGGCGGCGTTCACGATGATGGTGCTGATCAACTTCAACCTGATCGTGCCGACCGGGTGGAAGGTGGGCCTGATCCGCGTCGAGGACGTTGTCGTCGGCGCACTGGTCGGCATCGTGGTATCGCTGTTGTTGTGGCCTAGGGGCGCGTCGGCGGCGGTGTCTAAGGCGATCGCCGATGCGCGCACGGTCGGTGCGGAGTTCTTGGCCGAGGCCGTCCACCGCGTCACCCGCGGCGCCTCCGAAGCCGCCACCGATCGGGTGATCGCGCTGAGCCATCAAGCCCTCGAGGCGTCCCGCACAGTTGATGATGCGGTGCGGCAATACCTTTCGGAGAACGGCGGCACGACTGCCATGCGCGCGCCGGTGGTACGGTCTGCCAACCGTGCGATCCGGGTGCGCGCCGCCGCCGAGTTGATCGCCGATGTCGTGCCCCCGCCGCTGGAGCCGTACCGTCGCGCCCGCGAGGTGCTCGAAATCCACACCGACGTGATCTGCGCAAGGCTGACCGGAGATCCGGGGCGCGAATTCGAGTCGCTCAGTGACGACTTCGTGCTGGCGCTGCGCGCCGAAGGCGCCGACGACGAACTGGCGGTTTCCGCCGCTTTGCCGCTGACGGCGGTGGCCGCCCAACTCGGTGAGCTCGAACTGCTCTACCCGCAGCCGGTAACGTCGAGCCGATGAGCGAGGTGCTGGTGCTCGGTTCGGGTTTCGCGGGCCTGTGGGCAGCGCTCGGGGCAGCGCGGCGACTCGACGAACTCGGTGCGACTCATGACGTTCAGGTCACCGTGCTGAGTTCCCTGCCGTACCACGACATTCGGGTGCGCAACTACGAGGCCGACCTGACGCCGTGCCGGATTCCGCTCGCCGATGTGCTCGGCCCTGCCGGCGTCGAGCACATCACCGCCGACGTGACGGCGATCGACCCGGTAGCGCACACCGTAACGACGTCGGCGGATACGCACACCTACGACCGCCTCGTCGTCGCGCTGGGCAGCCAGGTGGTCAAGCCCGGCCTACCCGGCCTGCACGAGTTCGGGTTCGACGTCGATACCTACGACGGTGCGATGAAGCTGCAACGGCACCTTGCGGGTCTCGACCCGACCAACCCGGCGGCCAGCACTGTCGTCGTGGTGGGCGCGGGCCTGACGGGAATCGAGACCGCGTGCGAGATGCCCGCCCGGTTGGCAGGCCTGTTTCCCGACCGCGCCCCGCAGGTCATCCTGATCGACCACAACCCGCACGTCGGATCGGACATGGGCGCCTCGGCGCGACCAGTGATCGAGGCGGCGCTGGCGTCGACCGGGGTGCGCACCAGGCTCGGCGTGCGCGTCACCGCCATCGACGAGGCCGGCGTGACCCTGTCGACCGGTGAGGGGTTGAGCGCGGCGACGGTGGTGTGGTGTGCAGGTATGCGCGCCAACCCGCTGACCGCGGACCTGGGGGTGCACTGCGATCGCCTTGGCCGCGTGCCGGTCGACGACTACCTGCGTGTCATCGACGTCCCCGACGTGTTCGCCGCGGGTGATGTGGCCGCGGCCAGGATGGACGACGAGCACTTGTCGGTGATGTCGTGTCAGCACGGCAGGCCGATGGGCCGGTACGCCGGCTACAACGTGATCAGCGATCTCCTCGGTGAACCGCTGCTCGCCCTTCGAATCCCTTGGTATGTCACGGTTCTGGACCTCGGGCCAGCTGGCGCTGTGTACACCGAGGGCTGGGACAGGCACGTAGTGGACGCCGGTGAATCTGCCAAAGCCACCAAGCGCGCGATCAACGGCATACGCATCTATCCGCCGCTGGACGGGGATCGGGACGAGCTTCTTTCCGCGGCCGCGCCGATGCTGCAGTCGCGACCGACCGCCGAGGGTTAGCAACATCGCCCTGCGGGTCCGTAGTAACGTCAATCAGGCAGCGGGCCATGACCACCGAAGGATCGACCACCGGCCCTTCATCTCATGGAAGACGACCGGGGCACCGGCGTCTTGCGGTCGCTCTACGAGAACCTCCGCGCTGGTCCACCGAGTGGTGTCGAGCGTCTGGTGATGGCGGCCTGCTCGATGAGGGCTGACTTCGACCCGATCCCTGCCCGCGCGGCTGTGCACACATATTCGGCCGTGGAAAGCTGCCCGGACTGTTGTACTACCCGCCGCCAACGTTCGGCGGCTACTCGCCTCGGCACAGTGACGAGCCTAAGACTGCCTGACCGCAACCACTGTGAGAGCCCCCGATTTGTTAGCCGCTCTTGCATTCCCTGCGTTTGGTTGCAGCCTATCGCCGTTGATTACGGAGCTGTATAATTTGCTGCCCGAAGAGCGCCTCCAGGGCCAGTTGTCCACGGGGGACAGTTATGGACGCGGACGTTTTGTTTGAGGGCATCGCCAGGGGCGAGTTCCACCGGGCAGATGCTCTCAAATGCGCGGACTTGTTCACGCTCGACCCGAGCTTCTACTCGGCTCTAACAGATGAGCTGAATTGTCTCGTCTCCCGCAACGCGCCGTCGGAAGTGCAGGCCAAGGATCATCCCTCGAACTGGACCAGGCCGACGGGGAAGGCTATTCAATTCTCGCTCTTCAACGAATCAGGAGATTTCGCTGACTCCAGCGGGATTGGATCGATAGCCATGGAGGGCAAGCGCTTCCACCATGCGGCGATCTATCCGGCACTAGCTGATTTCGTCGCCATGTTTCCGCACTTGATCAACATGCGATTGAACGGATTGGGAGCGCACGGCGGGTTGGCTCCGCACAAAGTGAACAGCTGCTGGTGGCAGGGCCGGCGCTGGTACTTCACCGTGCGGTTTCATCTCCCTATCGTGACGAATCCTCAGGCACTCGTTCTCCTCGACGGCGATCTGTTCCATTTCCAGCCGGGGCGGGTCTATTTCTTCCACAACGGATGCATTCACTCTGCTTACAACGGTGGAGAGACCGAGCGGTTCCACTTGATCTGGGACATGTTGCTGACGCAGGAAACCATCGATCGCATGTTCGGGGATGAGTCGTACCCTCCGCTCATGCGGACACCCGGCGAATCCCGGGCCGTCCCCATTGTGAAGTCTGTTGAGGTTGAAGAATTCGAGGTGCTGGCTGCACGGCAGCACTATGAACGTTTGCGGCTACATAGATTGAATGTCGATCCACGTAAATGGGGACTGTTCTATCTCCGATGCCGCTATGCCTGGTACCGACTCGGCAGGCCTTCTGTAGCCACCATCGAGTGATTCGTCGCGCTGGCGCACCAGCGCCGACGGCTAACCGAAGTCACATCCTCGAATAGCGGCTCAACGCAAAGCTGTAGCAGCCGTAGGCCACAAATCCCAGCGCCGCACACAGCACCAGCAGGGTGCCGTAGGGGCCGTGCTGGAGTGTCTTCACCGCACCGTCGAGGCCCGTGGCTTTCGACGGGTCGGCGCGGACCGCCGCCACGACGACCAATGCGCCAGCACCTGCGAAACCAGACCTTCTGCCACGTAACCGAATACGCCCAGCACGGTGACCACCGTTCCTGGCGTCGACGTGAGGTCGTTGCAGAACCTGCGTGATGCGCCCTTGTACGCAAAGTAGCAGCCGATGCCGACGATGACGAGGCCGATCGCCACGAGGACGGCCTTACCCTCCACCGACCGCATCAGCCGCGCGCTGAGCCCCGCGTTCTCGGCGGCACCGGACTTTCTTCTGCCGAGGGCGAATTGCACGGCCGTGACGCCGACCGCGGTGTACACCACCGCGAGCCCGAGAGCCTTGAGCCGACTCGTCCATCGGAAGTCTCTCGGATCCTCACTTGAGCGACCGTGCTCGCCTGGGTGCAGGCCGAGGATCGTCTCGGCGACGCGCCACAGCGTCAATGGAATCAAGGCGATCGCGATCGCCCACAACACGACGTTGCCTCCGACGGTCATGGCGACGGTCCGCAGCGCTCCGGTCTGGTCGGCGACGCCGCTCGAGCCCGTCGCGATCCGGACGATCAGGTAGCCGATCAGTAGATGAATCAGCCCGCTGATCACATAGCCGACGCGGGCCGCGACGTGCGCGGCCGGGTGGTCGACGGCGGAGCGAACGGCATCGGCCGGGTCGGCGAGTGTCACTGGTGGCCAGATGCCGGGCTACATGCCACGCCGGCGGGGACGGAACGCGTCCTTAACTTTCTCGGCCGCACCCTTGAGATGGGAGGCCCGTTCGTCGGCTCTGCCTTGGGCTTCCAACTCGCGGTCGTTGGTTGCACGGGCCATGGCGGCCTTGGCCTTGCCCCTGAACTGGTCCAGCTTATTCCTGGCTTTATCGGTACCACTCATCGCTGGGGGTTACCCATTTCGGGCGACGATCTAGCAGGGGCTAGCCGAGCGGCCGGTGGGGCATCAGCGCGTTCGGTGGCACGACGCCGAACTTGCCTGCCTGGAAGTCCTCCATGGCTTCGATGAGTTCGGATTTAGAGTTCATCACGAACGGGCCGTATTGGACGACCGGCTCGCGAATCGGCCTGCCGCCCAACAGCAGAACCTCGAGCGCGGGGCGCCGGGTCTCCTGTGTCGGTTCGGCCGCCACGGTGATCAGGTCGCCGGGGCCGAGCACCGCGAGCTGACCCTGATGGATCGGATGGCCGACCGGTCCGACACAGCCGCGGCCCGACAACACGTACACCAGCGCGTTGAAGTCGCGGTTCCACGGCAGGTTCAGCCGGGCGCCGGGCTCGATCGTGGCGTGGGCCAACGTGATTGGCGTGTGGGTGGCGCCTGGGCCCCGGAGCCGCTCCGGCGGCGACATCGGATCAACGTGGTCGCCGACGTCGCCCGCGATGATGCGTACCAGCGCGCCGCCGTCGTCCGACGACACCAGCTTCACCTGGCCGCCTTCGATGGCCTGGTACTTCGGCGCGGCGAACTTGTCCTTGCGCGGCAGGTTCACCCACAGCTGGATGCCGTGGAACACGCCTCCGCTCTCGACCAGTTCGGCCGGCGGGGTTTCGATGTGCAGAATGCCCGATCCTGCCGTCATCCACTGCGTGGCGCCGTCGGTGATCAGACCGCCGCCGCCGTGCGAGTCCTGGTGGGCGAACCGGCCGTCGATCATGTAGGTGACCGTCTCGAAGCCGCGGTGCGGATGCCAGTCGGTGCCCCTGGGCTCACCCGGTTGGTACTCGATTTCGCCCATCTGGTCCATGTGGACGAACGGGTCGAGGTCCGCCGCGCTCACACCGGCGAACGCGCGGACGACAGGAAAGCCCTCGCCCTCGTACCCGTGTGGGCCCGTGGTGATGGATCGGACCGGGCGCTCGGTGTCGCCGGGCGCCGGCGTGGTGATGCGCGGCAACTTGAGCGTGTCAGCGGTGATAGCAGGCATATCGAGGTTAACCGGACTGCGGTCCGATTAATTCCGGAGCGCGGCCAAGGCGGCACCCCTGGCGGCTGCCGGACTCGCGGTGTCGAGCACTTTGGCCGCCGCGTCCCGGCACTGCTGCAGTGTCACCTGAGCGAGTTTCGCCCCGACCCCCTGTATCGCGGCGGCTGCCGCGGACAGCGACGTCACGCCGAGTCCGGTCAGCACACACGCGAGCAGCGGATCGGCGGCGGCCTCACCGCACACCCCGACCGGCTTGCCCGCCGCGGTACCCGCCCGAACCGTCATGGCCACCAGCGCCAGCACCGCGGGTTGCCACGGGTCGGTCAGCGTCGCGAGATCGGCGGACATCCGGTCTGCGGCCATCGTGTACTGCGCCAGGTCGTTGGTGCCGATCGACAGGAAATCCACGTGTTCGAGAATCCGGTCGGCGAGTAACGCCGCGGCGGGCACCTCGATCATCACCCCTGCGGTCAGTCCCTGCGAACGTGCCTTGGCGGCAAATTCTTTCGCTTCCTGCGCGGTGGCGATCATCGGCGCCATCACCCACGGTTGATTTCCGGTGCGGTCTGCGGCGACGGCGATGGCCTGTAACTGGCGGTCCAGCAGTCCGGGATTGCCCGCGGCGATGCGGATGCCCCGCACACCGAGCGCGGGATTTGCTTCGTCCGGGTGACCGACGAACTTCAGCGGCTTGTCGGAACCGGCGTCCAGCGTTCGGATCACCACCTTGTGGCCCGAGAACGCCTGCAGCACTTCGGCATAGATGTCGGCCTGCTCGTCGACCGTCGGCTCGGTGTCCCGGTTGAGGAAGCACAGTTCGGTGCGGAACAGGCCGACGCCCTCCGCGGGAGTCTCGGTGGCGGCGCGGGCGGCGGCGCCGTCCTGGACGTTGGCGAGGACCGCGACGGCATGTCCGTCGGCGGTGGCTCCCGGGCCGGACCAGTGCGATACGTGTTCGGCCTGGCGCGCCGCGGCGTCGGCGGTCTCGCCCGCGGCGGTGTGGTCCGGTGACACCGTCAGGGTGCCCAGCATGCCGTCGACGAGCACCATGGTGCCTGCCTCGACGTCGTCGAGTCCGTCGACGGCCACCACGCACGGGATACCCAACTGCCGGGCGATGATCGCGGTGTGGCTGGTCGGGCCGCCCCGCGTAGTGGCAAGGGCGACAACAAGAGTGGGATCCAGGCCCGCGGTGTCGGCAGGGGCAAGATCTTCGGCGCACAAGATGGAAGGAAGGTCGGGCAGCGGGACACCCGGTTCCGGCAGGCCGGACAGTTCCGCGATCACCCGGTCGCGGATGTCCCGTAGGTCGGTGACGCGCTCGGCCATCAGGCCGCCCATCTGAGTGAACATGTCGATGAACTGTTCGGCCGCCGCGGACACCGCCGCAACCGCCGGCGTGCCGCCCTTGATGCGCTTCTCGGCGGCACCCAGCCAGGCCCGGTCCTGAGCCAGCGCCGCGGTCGCGGCGAGCACCTCCGACGCGGCACCGGTTGCGTGCGCGGCGCGCTCCCGCAGTCGGTCGGCCACCGCGGTGGCCGCCGCGGCGAATCGGGCTGCCTCGGCCGGGCGGTCGGCTTCTGCGATCTCGGCTCCCGTCGCGACGTCGACGGCCGGCAGACGGCCAGGCCTGATCACCGGTGCGTACTGCACGCCCGGGACTACGGGAACACCCCGCAAAACAGTGCCCGAGGCCGGATGTGACGTGGGCAGCGAAGAAACGGTCATGTGAAGGAGATTACAAGAAAATCTTGACAAGTCAACACGAACAGTAGTAAAACCAACTATACCCACATCGATCCGGGCTTAAAACCACAGATACGGAGCCACATGTACGCCGAAGAGCGTCAGCAAGCGATCGCCTCGCTGGTGATCTCGCGGGGCCGCGCCTCGGTCACGGAACTGGCGCAGGCCTACGACGTCACCACCGAGACGGTGCGCCGCGATCTCGCCACGCTGGACAAGGCCGGCGTGCTGCGGCGGGTGCACGGTGGCGCCGTTCCAGTCCGCGCGCTGCACCTCGTCGAACCCGGCGTCGGTGAACGGGAGACCACCCGCGCCGAGCACAAGGACGCGATCGCCGCAGCCGCGACCGACTTCTTTCCGCTCGGGGGAGCCAGCGTGCTGCTGGACGCCGGAACGACCACCGCGCGCATCGCTGCTCAATTGCCCACCGATCGCGAGCTGGTGGTCGTGACGAACTCCGTGCCGATCGCGGCCCGGCTCGCGGCCATGCCGTCGGTCACGCTTCAACTACTCGGTGGCCGCGTGCGCGGCCTCACCCAGGCGGCGGTCGGGGAACAGGCACTGCGGGTGCTCGACACCTTGCGCGTCGACATCGCGTTCATCGGCACCAACGCGATCAGCGTGCGTCACGGCCTGTCCACCCCCGACAGCGACGAGGCCGCCGTCAAGCGCGCGATGGTAGAGGCCGCCAACTATGTCGTGGTGGCCGCCGATTCGTCGAAGGTCGGCCGCGAGGACTTCGTCAGCTTTGCCCCGATCTCCAGCGTCGACACGTTGATCACCGATTCGGAGATCACCGCCGCTGACCGGCAGCAGTTGACCGACAGCGGCGTCGAGGTCGTGGTCGCGTGATCGTCACCGTCACCCCCAACCCCAGCATCGACCGCACCGTGACGCTTGCTGGCCAGCTGAGTCGCGGTGCGGTGCACCGGGTTTCGTCGGTGACCACTGAACCGGGCGGCAAGGGGGTCAACGTCGCGCGGGCATTGACGCTGGCCGGCGTCGACGCCGTCGCTGTGCTGCCCGCGCCCCCCAACGACCCGCTGACCGCGGCACTGTCGGCTGCCGCGATGCCGTTCAGTTGCGTGCCGACCGCAGGGGCGGTCCGCACCAACCTGACTGTCACCGAACATGACGGCACCACGACGAAACTCAACGAACCGGGCGCCCACCTCGACGACGCGGCCGTCGATGCGCTGACCATGGCGGTGCTCGCGCACGCCGAGACGGCGTCGTGGGTAGTGATCTCGGGTTCGCTGCCGCCTGGCATTCCCGACGACTGGTATGCCCGCGTGGTGGCACAACTCGCCGCGTATCCCTGCCGGGTCGCGATCGACACCTCGGACGCTCCGCTCGCCGCGCTCGTCGACTCGCTCGACGCAGCCGCGCCCGATCTGCTCAAGCCGAACGCCGAGGAGCTGGCCGGGGTGCTCGGCCATTCGCCGCGGGCGCTGGAAGCCGCCGTCGCGCAGGGCGATCCGGAGCCCGTCGTCGATGCCGCGCATCAGCTGGTGGACCGGGGTGTGCAGGCGGTGCTGGCCACGCTCGGTGCCGCGGGTGCCGTGCTGGTCGACCGGACCGGCAGCTGGATGGCCGCCCCACCGAAGATCGCCGCCCGCAGCACCGTCGGCGCGGGTGACGCGTCGCTGGCCGGCTACCTGCGCGCCGACGTGGCCGGTGCAGTCCCACCCGAGCGGCTGCAGATGGCGGTCGCATACGGCAGCGCCGCTGCCGCGCTCCCCGGCTCTGCGCTGCCGACACCCGCGCAAATCAACCTCGAAGCTGTCCGGGTGACGCCGATCGCCCCCAACACGAAAGTATCGCCATGACAACCACTTTGCCGATCATCAATACGGATCTGGTCCTCTTGGACGTCGATGCCGGCGGCGACAAGGAAGCGGTCATCGGCCGTCTGGTCAACCGACTGGCCGGTGCGGGCCGCACCCAGGACACCGACGGCCTGGTGGCCGCGGCGATGGCGCGCGAGCGGCAGTCGGCCACCGGCCTACCCGGCGGCATCGCGATTCCGCACTGCCGCTCGCCGTATGTGGAGACGGCATCGATCGGGTTCGCCCGGCTGAGCCCACCGGTGGACTTCGGCGCGCCGGACGGCCCCGCGGATCTCGCGTTCCTGATCGCCGCGCCCGAAGCAGGCGGCGCGGAGCACATGAAGCTGCTGTCGAGCCTGGCCCGGGCGCTGGTGCGCAAGGATTTCGTCGAGTCGCTGCGCAACGCGGCCACCCCCGGCGAGGTGGTCGAGTTGGTGGACGGCGTCGTCAACGCGACCGCCGAGAAGCCCCAAGCCGCGCAGTCCGCGCCGAAAACGCTGATCGCCGTGACCGCCTGCCCTACCGGCATCGCGCACACCTACATGGCCGCCGATTCTCTGGTCGCCGCGGGCAAGAAGGCAGGCGCGACAGTGCATGTCGAGACCCAGGGTTCGTCGGGCAGCACACCGCTGTCACCGGACGTCATCGCGGCAGCCGACGCGGTCATCTTCGCCACCGACGTCGGTGTCAAGGACAAGGGCCGGTTCGCCGGCAAGCCCGTCGTCGCGTCCGGCGTCAAACGCGCCATCAACGAGCCTGACAAGATGGTCGCCGAAGCACTCGCTGCCGCAACGGATCCGGCCGCCGCGCGGGTACAGGGCCATCCCGGTGGGGCCGCCGCACCGTCGGCGCCCGCGGGCGGCGTCGGATGGGGCACCCGGCTACGGCAGATCCTGCTGACCGGCGTGAGCTACATGATCCCGTTCGTCGCCGCGGGCGGCCTGCTGATCGCGCTGGGTTTCCTGTTCGCGGGCTACGACATCGCGAACAAGCCAGACGGTGCGACCCAGTCATTGGGCAACATCATCGCGACCACGAACTCGCTGACCAATCTGCCGTCCGGCGGCTTCACGCAATATCTCGGCGCGGTGCTGTTCAGCCTTGGCGGACTGGCCTTTTCATTCCTGGTGCCGGCTCTGGCCGGCTACATCTCGTTCGCAATCGCCGACCGGCCGGGTATCGCTCCGGGCTTCACCGCGGGCGCGGTCGCGGTGTTCGTCGGCGGCGGCTTCATCGGCGGCATCGTCGGCGGCCTGATCGCCGGGTTCGCAGCGCTGTGGATCAGCCGAATCCGCGTGCCGCAGTGGGCAAGGGGGTTGATGCCCGTCGTGATCATCCCGCTGTTCGCGTCGCTGGCCGTCGGCCTGTTGATGTTCATGCTGCTCGGCCGTCCGCTTGCTGCGATCACGTCGGGCCTCACCAACTGGCTTGGCGGAATGACCGGCACGTCGGTGATCATCCTCGGTATCGTGCTCGGCCTGATGATGTGCTTCGACCTCGGCGGCCCGGTGAACAAGGCGGCGTACGCGTTCGCCACCGCGGGCCTCAACGTCGCCGATCCGGCCTCGCTTCGGATCATGGCCGCGGTGATGGCCGCGGGCATGGTGCCGCCGTTGGCGATGGCACTGGCCTCCACGGTTCGGCCCAAACTGTTCACCGAACCCGAGCGCGAAAACGGCAGAGCGGCTTGGCTTCTCGGTGCCTCGTTCATCTCGGAAGGCGCCATCCCGTTCGCGGCGGCCGACCCGCTGCGGGTGATCCCGTCGATGATGTTCGGCGGCGCAGTCACGGGCGCGCTGATCATGGCGTTCGACGTCACGCTCAAGGCCCCGCACGGCGGCATCTTCGTGTTCTTCGCGATCGGACACCTGTTGTGGTTCCTGGTCGCACTCGCGGTCGGCACCGTGGCCGGTGCGCTGGCCGTCGTCGCCGCCAAGCAGTTCATCAAACCCGGCGTCAAGGCCGACGAATCCCCGGCCCTGGTCGCCGCCTAGTCCCCCGCACCCGACAAGGAGAAGCACATGCCCACCAAAACCGTCGTCGTCGGATCCGCCATCGGCCTGCACGCCCGCCCGGCCGCGATCATCGCCGAGGCCGTCGTCAACGCCGGCGTACCCGTCACGCTCTCGATGGACGGCGGCGACCCGGTGGATGCCGGTTCGGCGCTGATGATCATGACCCTGGGCGCAGGCAACGGCGCTGAGGTGACCGTGGCCTCCGACGACGAGGAGGCACTGAAGACAGTCGCCGAACTGGTCGCCCAGGACCTCGACGCATAACCCCCGCGAAACGGCATTCCAGCACGCAAAGTTCGAGAAAAGGCGTGCCGGAATGCCGTTTCGGCGCTCGAGCCGCCGAGCAGTTAGCGAACATCACCCCCGCCGCAGCACCTTAGACTTGGCTAGCGTGTTCGGGCCGATGGCCGTGACGTGAGGATTTGTCCTGCCATCGGGCCGGTACATTGTTTGCTGTGGGCTTGTCAGCACACTGCTGGGGAGTTCGAATTCGGAAGGGGTGACCGCGCGTGCGCCGCATCGGTGTGCTGCTGGCAACGCTGATCCTGGCCTTGTTGAGCGCTCCCCCCGCCGTCGCGATCGAACCCCCGACCATCGACCCGGCCATCGTCCCGCCAGACGAAACGGGCCCGGACCAGCCGACCGAACAGCGCCGGGTGTGCTCGGCGCCGACAGTGTTCCCGAATTCCAACTTCGCCGACAAACCGTGGACCAACGACTACCTGCGGATCAGCGACGCCCAGAATTTCGCAACAGGCGCCGGGGTAACTGTGGCCGTCATCGACACCGGCGTGAACGGATCGCCGCGGGTGCCCGCCGAACCCGGCGGCGACTTCGTCGACAAGGCCGGCAACGGAATGAGCGACTGCGACTCGCACGGCACGTTGACCGCGTCGATCATCGCGGGGCGTCCGTCACCCACCGATGGGTTCGTCGGCGTGGCCCCCGAAGCGCGGATCCTCTCGCTGCGGCAGACCTCGGAGGCATTTCAGCCGGTCGGTGCACGCAGAGACCCCAATGATCCGAACACCACCCAGACCGCGGGCTCGCTGCGCAGCCTGGCCCGCGCCGTGGTGCACGCAGCCAACATCGGCGCGCAGGTGATCAACATCAGCGAGGCGGCCTGCTACAAGGTGACCCGGCCGATCAACGAGACCGGCCTCGGCGCGGCCATCAACTACGCCGTGAACGTCAAGGGCGCGGTCATCATCGTCGCCGCGGGCAACACCGGCCAGGACTGCACCCAGAACCCGCCGCCCGATGCGGGCATCCCCGCCGATCCGCGTGGTTGGAAGCAGGTGCAGACCATCGTCAGCCCGGCGTGGTACTCGCCGCTGGTGCTCACGGTCGGCGGCATCGCACAGAACGGGCTGCCCAGCAACTTCTCGATGAACGGGCCGTGGGTGGACGCGGCCGCCCCCGCTGAGAACATCATCGCACTCGGCTACGACGGCAATCCGGTGAACGCGCTGCAGGGGCAGGACGGGCCCATCCCGATCACCGGCACATCGTTCGCGGCCGCATATGTCTCCGGGCTCGCGGCGCTACTCAGACAGCGGTTCCCCGACCTGACGCCCGCCCAGATCATGAACCGGATCACCGCGACCGCGCGGCATCCCGGCGGCGGGGTCAACAACGAGGTGGGCGCCGGGGTCATCGACCCGGTCGCCGCACTGACGTGGGACGTGCCCGCCGGGCCCGAGCAAGTGCCGTACAAGGTCAAGCAACTGCCGCCGCCGGTGTACGTGCCGCCGCCGGACCGCGGCCCGATCACCGCCGTGGTGCTGACCGCGGGCGGTCTTGCCGTCGCGCTCGGGCTCGGCGCACTGGCCCGACGCGCGTTGAGGCGCCGATGAACAGGATCCTCAACATCTTTGGCTTCCGGTTCACCACCGGCCACGCGATCTGGGCGACCCTGCTGATCCCGGCGTGCATCGCGGTGTTCCTGCCGCCGCGGCAACTGTGGATCGGCGTCACGCTGTCCGTCGTGATCGCGCTGGTCGTGGTGCTGACCATCCGCGGTCGGCGGGTGACCGGTTGGGTGGCAGCGCTTTTCGCGTGGCGCCGACGCCACCGCAACGTTCCAGACCTGCCGTCCGAACCCGCGGTCGGTGCGACGGTGATGCCGGGTGATCACGTCGCGGTGCGCTGGCAGGACGACTATCTGGTGTCGGCGATCGAATTGGTGCCTCGGCCGTTCACGCCGACGGTGATCGTCAGCGGGCAGGCCTACACCGACGATGTGGTCGACACCCGACTGGTCGAGCGGTTGATCGCCGCGCACTGCCCCGACCTCGAGGCGGACGTGGTCTCCGCGGGCTACCGGGTCGGCAAGACCGCACCGGCGAGCCTGGTGGCGCTCTACGAGCAGGTGGTCGGGCCGTACCCGGCGCCAGCCAATCGGCGCACCTGGATCGTGCTGAGAGCCGACCCCGAACACACCCGCAAGTCGTCACAGCGGCGGGCGTCCGGTGTGGAGGGCCTGGCGCGTTACCTGGTTTCGTCGGCCACCCGAATCGCGGATCAGTTGGCCAGCAACGGAATCGACGCCCGACCCACCCGCGCATTCGACGACTTCGACCGGGCCACCGAGATCAGTTTCGAACGCGAGACCTGGTCGGCGATCAAGGGCCGCAGCACGTACACCGCCGCCTACAGCGCGCCCGGCGGGCCTGACGTGTGGTGGTCGGCGCGCGCGGATCACACCATCACTCGGGTCCGCATCCGCCCCGGCGTCGCGCCGACCACGACGGTATTGCTGACTACGCTGGCGAACCCGACGACGCCGCGCGGGTTTTCGTGTCTGTTCGGCGGGCAGCGTGCGGCCCTGCACGGAATCAGCCCGGTCAGCGACCGCCATTACGAACTGCCGATCGGGTCGGCGGGCGTGCTTGTCGGTGAGACGGCGGACCGCTACCCGGTGTACATGCCGTTCGACGATATCGACGTCAGCATCAATCTCGGCGATGCGCGGTTGTTCACCCAGTTCGTGGTCCGGTCGGCGGCGGCGGGTGCGGTGGTGACGCTCGGCCCACAGTTCCGGGAGTTCGCCGGGTTCGTCAACGGGCGCATCGGCCAGGTGGCGAAGGTGGCGTGGCCCAACGCCACCACCTATCTCGGACCGCATCCGGGCATCGGCCGAGTGGTGTTGCGGAACAACTTCATCGACACGCCCCGACACCGTCAGCTGCCCATCCGGTTGATCAACCCACGCGAGGAAAGCCGCTTCCAGATGGCGCTGGAGCAATGACGCAATGACAAAGGAGGTGTGCCCCCGATGACCATGCGAGTCGATCTGGAGGATCTGCAACGCAAATCCGCCGCGATTCGAACCGAACTCGCGACCATGCCTCAGTCAGGGGCGCAAGGCCAGATCGCGCCGCCCAGCGCGCATCAGGTGTCGACCGAGGCGGCGATGCGCCTGGGTCTGGTGTCCCTGGTCGTCTGGATGTACCAGGCGTGGGGCACCAAGGAGGGTGAACGCCTCGCCGAGTCGCTGGACGCCACCCGAGTGGCCTATCAGGCTGTCGATGCCGCATCGCAGCAGTCACTCGACAGTGACGGAAGCAAACCGATCACGGTGATGACGCAACCCGTCTCTCCCGAACCCGTGCCCGCCCCGCCAGGGCAGATC
>NZ_LZHZ01000067.1 GCF_001667505.1 Mycobacterium sp. ACS1612 | reverse complement strand
TCCGCCCCCGCGCCCCCCATACCGAGGCCGCTGGACACGTCGGTCTGACAGCCCAGCTGATATCCGGTGATGAAAAGGCTGTCGGTGATGGGCGTCTCGCCACCCGTCGCCGTGGCGGTGGACGCCAGAGTGACGAAGGCCTCCCGCGACGTCGTAGCTCCAGCGAGGTTCGGGACCGAGTTGATCCGTTCGCCTTCGATCGAGATGGACAACTGCCATCCGTCGCGCGTCTGTTTCGAATACGACTTCGGCGCCATCTCGATCGGATCGGCGACAACGATCGCGGTGCCAGGCGCGACGCCCAGCGAACCGCTGAGGACGAGCAGCGTTCCGGCCAACCGCGCACCGGATCGCCACAGTGAACGGCCGGGTTTTAAAAACACGACTGCGGCTCCTCGACCATCAGTCTCACGCTGATCCCCTGTCATGTGTTCGGCGCGCGAGACAACCCGGCGGTACCTCGATCCGCCTACGGCGCGCGCCTTTTTCGTCTGACCGCCAGTCCTGTCGCACAGCACTGTAGCTGCCGCAAATTCCGGTCTGGTTGCTGCCGCACGCCCTGCGACGCAACGATTCCGCCACATTTTGACAACGAAGGGATGCGAGCGAGTGACGGGATTCGAACCCGTGTAAACGGCTTTGCAGGCCGGTGCCTTGCCTCTCAGCCACACCCGCAGTGGACACCACCCTGCCAGCGGGCTCCGACCCGGCCCAGCGTTTGACTCGCGCTGATTGCTACTGCCCGTCCATCGGCACGCCGACGGCATCGCCGCCCTGCGGCCACCCGGCGGGCGAGTCTTCCCAGGTTTCCTGCCGGCCATACGGCGTCAGATCGAGGAACGGGTACCCCGGCGCCGAATGGTCGAGCCCGCGGGCGAATGCCGAGTAGGTGTGGAACACTTCTTCGCCGCGGCGAAGAAAGACGCTGGCGCCGGGCCAGTCTCCGCGCAGCGCTTCGTCGTCGAATCCCGCGTCGTGCAACTCGTCGACCGACATGTAGTTGTACTCGATCGGCGCCCGCTGAGGATCGAGCGTGACGTGATAGTCATAGGTGAAGTCGTTGTCACGCGACGAATACCAGTCGAACGTCCAGTCGTGCTCGGCCTTGTAGCGTGCGATGCTGGCATACGGCGCCCTCGACACAGCGGCGAACGCCACACCCTTGGCGTCGAGTAGAGCACGGTCACGTTCGGTGAACGTGAGATCGGCGGCCATAGTGCAACTGGGACAACCCCTGTCGATCGCGTCGATCCACATGAAGTGATGAATGTAGAGCTGCGACCTGCCGTCAAACATGTCGATCAGGCGCAATTCGCCGTCGGGCCCCTCGAACACATAGTCCTTCTCGACCCTCACCATCGGCAGCCTGCGGCGCTCGGCGTTGACCGCATCGCGCAGGTGGGTCACCTCGCGTTCGCGGGCCAGCAGCTTCTTGCGGGCCGCGACCCAGTCCTCCCGCGTGGTGACCTCGGGGTAGGCGTCAGGGGTAACGGGCATGGTCATTCTCCTCACGGTTGAGTCTCACGAATATGGACTCCGCGGCGGCCCGAAAGTCATCGCGCAGTGGTTTTGTCAGCGGCGAGCATGTGTCTTTGGTGGTGAATATGCCGACAACGGCGTCGATGATGGCGGTTCGAAGTCGAAGGCACGATCGAGGAATTGAAGCCGCCCATCGAGACCGCTTGCTACCGCCACGGCGACCCACCTCGTCCTGCGGCCAGCGTCGAGGACATCACGTCGCAAACCGGTGACGGCACGCCCTACCGCAAGATGGGCGACCGCATGGCCGCCTACCGCGTGTGGCGGGCATGCATTTGCTGCGCTGAGTGCCGCCGGTGGATGCAAAAATCGGGCATGATTTCCTACGCCCGACGTGACGCGCCCCGATGAACCTTCTGCTGGCCGATCCGCCGTTCTTCGGCGGCCCCGGGCAAGGCACACGACAAATCGTGGAGTTGTTCGTTGCCTTCGGCCTCACCTCGTTGATCGGCCTGGAACGCGAGATCCAGGGCAAGAGCGCTGGTGTGCGCACCCAGACCATCGTCGGAACCGCGGCCGCCCTGATCCTGCTCGTCAGCAAGTACGGCTTCACAGATGTGCTGCAGGACGGCCTGGTGGTCGTCGACCCGTCCCGAGTAGCAGCCCAAATAGTCTCCGGCATCGGATTTCTCGGCGCGGGCATCATCATCTTCCGGCGCGGCTCCGTGCATGGCCTCACCACCGCGGCTGCCGTCTGGGAGTCCGCCGCCATCGGAATGGCGGCAGGCTCCGGCTTGCTTCTGCTGGCGGTCACCGTGACCGCGATGCACTTTCTCATCATCGTCGGGTTCATGCCGCTGGCGAAGCGGTTGTCAGCGCGGTTGGCCGGCTCGGTCACCATGCACGTCACCTATGACGAAGGGCGCGGCGTGATGAGCAAGTTGTTGCAAGCCTGCGATCGCCGCCAGTGGCAACTCACCGAGCTTGCCACCGACACTGCGGGCGAGCGGATCGCCGCGGGCAGCGCCGGTGTCCTGCTGACTCTGGCCGGCAGGGGCATTCTGGCGGCGCCGACGGTGCTGGCCGGTATCGAAGGCGTGACAGCCATCCGCCAACTCGACGACGAACCCGACTAGATTGATCATGTGCCCATTGGTCTGATCTGCGCCATTCCCCAAGAACTCGCCCACCTTCGCGCAGTCTTGACCGATGCGCAAAGTGAATACATTGCACACACTGTCTTCGACACCGGCAGCATCGACGGACACGAAGTGGTGCTGGCGGGATCGGGAATGGGCAAGGTCAACGCCGCCCTGGTGACCACGCTGCTGGCGGACCGGTTTGCCTGCCGCGCAGTCGTTTTCTCCGGTGTGGCGGGCGGACTCGACCCGGGACTGGCCATCGGAGACATCGTCATCGCGGATTTCGTCATTCAACACGATGCCGGGTTGCTCGAAAACGAGCGAGTGCAGACTTACCAACCCGGGTACGTGCCCGTCATCAACCCGACGGACCGTCTGGGCTATCGAGTCGACGCCGCACTGCTTGACCGCGTCAAGCAACGTTTGGCAGACCTGTCGATAACCGACCAAATCAATTACGGCACAGTGCTTTCCGGTGATCAGTACCTGAACTGCGACACCACCCGGCAACGGTTGCTGACCGAATTCGGCGGTAAGGCAGTCGAGATGGAAGGCGGCGCGGTGGCGCAGGTTTGTGAGGCGTTCGCCGTTCCGTGGTTGGTCATCCGTGCGCTGTCCGACCTGGCCGGGGGTAACGCCCTGTTCGACTTCACGACCTTCGTCGATCAGGCGGCCGAGTCCTCGGCCGTGATTCTGCGGCACCTGCTGCCGGTGTTGTAGTCGTCACCTC
Source organism: Mycobacterium sp. ACS1612 (assembly GCF_001667505.1). Classification (GTDB taxonomy): domain Bacteria; phylum Actinomycetota; class Actinomycetes; order Mycobacteriales; family Mycobacteriaceae; genus Mycobacterium. Next base: position 292,623 of record NZ_LZHZ01000067.1, on the reverse strand, counting down.
ACCGAGAGTCACGTCACGCCGAACGTGACGACATCTTGTGAGTTCCCTTCGGCTTGACTTGACGGCGCAGCCATCGACGCTTTTAGGATTACGCTCGTTACTTTAAGGCAGCAGTCGGCCATATCTCAGGAGAGGAACCCTCGATGGCGAGCCAGCAAGCAACGGAGTTCGCGAACTTCCTTGCAACCCTCAGCGGGAGTTCGACGACCCCCGACTCCCCGCTGACAGCGGTGCGTCACGCCGCTGAAAGCATCCATTTGGCAAGCAAAGAACCGGAGGGGGTCACCTATGCGGAGGTCGATGCCGGTGGCGTGGAGGCGCTGTGGTGCATTCCCGCAGACAGCGCACCGGATGCCGTGTTGTTGCACACCCACATGGGCGGGAGCGTGCTCATGTCCATGCATTCCGATCGAAAAGCGGCTGCACACCTCGCGAAAGCGGCGGGCGCCCGCTCGTTGGTGCTGAATTTTCGCCGGTCGCCTGAGCACAAATACCCGGCACAGGTCGAGGACGCTGTCAACGCTTACCGCTGGCTGTTGGAGCAGGGCTACCAGCCAGCCAAGATCGCCAGCGTCGGCCATTCGATCGGTGGCTATCTCGCGATCGCGCTTGCTCTGAGGTTGCGGGATGGCGGCGAGGCCCTGCCGGGCGCCATCCTGTCGATCTCCCCCTGGGCCGATGTCACGCTGTCCGGCGCATCCATCGAGGACAACGCCCATTCGGACAAGCTGCTCAACCGCGATCTGATGGAGCTCTTCCGGTCATGCTGGCTCGATGGGACGGGCGTGGAATGGACGGATCCACAGGTGAATCTGCTGTCCGCGACGCTGTCCGGGTTGCCAAGCACCGCCATCTATTACGGCGAATTCGAACTGCTGGCGTCCGACGCCGTTGCCCTGTCGGCACGGGCGAAGGAGGCGGGAGTCGACGTCGTATTGCGGCAGGTCGACGAAGGCCAGCACTCGTTCATCATGGGCGCAGGCCGCGTTCCCGAAGTTGATCTGGCGATCGACGAAATGGGTGGCTGGCTCCGGTCCCGCCTTGGGCTTCAGTCAGCCGTCGCTTGAGTTGAACAATGGCGGACCAGAAATACATATTGGGTCATTCCCAACCCGAGATCGACCGTCTCATGCGGCAAGCGGAGATGTTGCGACCCATCACGGAACGACTGCTGCTGTCAGCCGGTATCGAGCCTGGTATGCGTGTGCTCGATATCGGTTGCGGGCCAGGTGATGTCTCGCTACTGATCGCCGACCTAGTCGGGCCGACGGGCGGTGTGGTCGGTATCGATCCCAGTGAGGCTGCTCTCGATATCGCTCGGCAACGGTTCCGTCGTCTCGATCGCACGAACGTCGAGCTGCAGCAGTGTGACCTCGAGACGTACGACGGCCCAGCCGATTTCGACGCGGCGGTATGCCGATACGTGCTGATTCATCAGGCGGACCCCTGTGCTTTCCTGCGGGCTACCCGCCGACTCGTACGGCCCGGCGGCGTCATAGCCACCCACGAGATCGACGCCACCCGTGGGATTCACTCCAGTCCACGGGTCCCGCTGTTGCACGAGATCTACGACGCGGTGACCAGTACGCTTACCCGAGCAGACACGGCATTCGATGTCGGCGGTCGGTTCGTCGAGGTGTTCATCGAAGCCGGACTGCCCGCACCGCAGATGTTCTCGCAGACGCTCGTAGAAAGCGGGGAGGACTCCGTGTGCTTGTCATGGCTGGTGGACCTAACCCGCGAAGTACTCCCCCACATGATCGCGGCGGGCGCAGTGACAGCCGATCAGGTTCAGATCGAGAGCTTGCCAGAGCGGCTGCGGCGCGCAGCGGTCGCATCAAACAGTCAACTCGAGTTCGTTCCCCAGCTCTGCGCTTGGGCTCGCAACGAGAACGGGGTCGGACCATGCTCGAGTTGATCGATCGCGGAAGCGAAAGCCAGACTCACGCGCATCCAATGGTTTTGGTGCACGGAGCCTGGCAGGCAGGTTGGTGCTGGGAGGGCAACTTCGTTGAGTTTTTTGTTGACCGTGGGTTTCGCGTGTTAGCACCCAGCCTTCGTGGTCACGGGAAGAGCGCGGTGAGCAAACCGCTGCGGCTTTGTTCGATTGGCGACTACGTCAAGGATGTCGCTTCTGTTGTCGAGACGCTTCTGTCGCCACCTATCCTGGTGGGTCATTCCATCGGAGGCTTTGTGGTGCAAAAGTACCTGGAGAGTCACGAGGCCCCCGCCGCGGTACTGATGGCTTCGACCCCACCGCGCGGTGGCCAGCTGGGTTCCTTGTTCCGCAGCATACGTCGTCACCCATGGCGCTCAACGAAATTCGCACTCACCGCCCAACCACTGCACCTCTGCGGCACCCGCGCAGGCGTCCGAGAGTTGTTCTTCGGCACCGACGTACCGGACAGTCTTATCGACGCGTTCATGAAGCGTATCCAGCCCGACAGCACACGGGCGATGATGTTCGACACGGTGGTCGGCGACCTGGTGGCCACAAAGAATATCCGCACACCGATGCTTGTCGTCGGCGGACAGCGCGACCAGGTTTATCCGCCCCATCATGTTCGTCGGACCGCCGCGGCCTACGGAACTCAACCCGTCCTGTTTCCCGACGCTGGTCATCAAATGATGCTCGAACCCCAGTGGAGAGTTGTCGCACGTTTCATCGAATCCTGGCTGGCCGATCAAGGTCTCTGAGATGGCGTGAAAGTACGTACACCCGATGGGAGCACAATGAGTTTCGCCAGTCCCTTCTCCGATGTCGATATTCCCGATCTGACGGTCTTCGACTACCTGTTCGGTGACATTGCCGACACCGAACTGGATCGTGTCGCGTTGCTCGACACGGACACCGGCACGGCAACCACCTACGGCGAGCTGATCGATCGAATCGAGTCCTTCGCCGCGAAGCTGTCCGACCATGGAATCGGCGTAGGTGACGTCGTGGGACTCCTTGCGCCGAACAGCACCGCGTTCGCGGTCGCTTTTCATGGAATTCTGCGGGCAGGTGCGACCGCGACGACTTTCAACGTCCTGTCGACCGCAGCGGAAATCGCCAAACAAATGCGCGATTCGCAAGCGCGGATGATGATCACCGTCTCCGACCTGCACGAGAAGGCCGCGACCGCGGCCGCGGCGATCGGCCTTGCGCAGGGTGCGGTGGTCGCGCTCGATGGTGCCCAATCCGTGCTGCAGACCTCGATCACCCGCACGGGCAATGCGCGCTTCCGGGAGCACGCTGACTTCCGGCCGGCGAACCAACTGGCGGTGTTGCCGTACAGCTCGGGCACCACTGGTCTTCCCAAGGGTGTCATGCTGACTCACCGCAATCTGGTTTCCAATGCCGCACAAGTTCAGCCGCTGAACATAATTGATGCCGAAGCGGTGGTCATTGCGGTGCTGCCGTTCTTTCACATCTATGGCTTGTCAGTTCTGCTCACCGCGTCGCTGTTCACCCGCGCGACGCTGGTCGTCATGCCGTCGTTCGACCTCGCCACGTTTCTGGCCGCGATTCAGGAACACCGGTGCACGAGGGCGTTCATCGTGCCTCCCGTGGCCGTTGCGTTGGCCAAACACCCGATAGTGTCGTCCTATGATCTGTCGTCGTTGGAAGTAATCGCCTGTGGCGCTGCACCGCTCGACGCGGAACTCGGTCACGCGGTGGCCACGCGACTCGGCGTGACGGTACTGCAGGGCTTCGGAATGAGTGAACTGAGCGGCGTCGGGCATTGTATGCCGGTCGACGGCGGCCGGAATTCACTGGGCACCCCAGCTCCACTGGATTCATGCGGATGGACCATCTCGAACGCAGTCAGCAAGTTGGTCGACCCCGAGACTGGAGTGCAGATCGCGGTCCCGAACGAGGGCCGTAGTGCCACAGGTGAGCTGTGTTTCAAAGGCCCGAATGTGATGGTCGGCTATCTGGGTAACGAAGCGGCGACGGCCGCGATCATCGATGACGAAGGATTCTTACACACAGGGGACCTCGCCTGCGTCGACGCGAACGGCTGCGTCTACATCGTGGACCGCCTCAAGGAGCTCATCAAATACAAGGGCTATCAGGTGGCGCCCGCTGAACTGGAGGCGCTGTTGTTGACGCATCCCGGTATCGCGGATGCAGCGGTCGTCGGAGTCAAAGACTCAATGTCGGGCGAGGAAATCCCGAAGGCTTTCGTCGTCGCCCACCCCTCGGCCGAATTGACCGCCGACGAGGTGATGGAGTTCGTTGCCGCAAAAGTCGCACCCTACAAGAAGATCCGTGCGGTCGAGTTCACCGATACCATCCCCAAGTCCGCGGCAGGCAAGATTCTTCGCAAGAATCTCAGGGCGCACTAATCGCGCTCAGGAACGGATCCGCGCCGTGACAGGAAAGCCGGACACGGTCTATGCGCGAAGTGGGGATGTGCACCTGGCCTATCAGGTCGTCGGCGACCGTGGACCTGATCTGCTCTTCATCCCGACTGCGTGCCATCCGATCGACCTACTCTGGGACGAACCCACCGTCGCCGCCTACTTGGGACGGCTGGCCTCCTTCAGCCGTCTGATCGTGACGGATCTCCTCGGCGTCGGTAGTTCCGACGCAGTGCCGACCAAGGATCTTCCCGCAATGCAATCCTGGACCGACGGCCTGATTGCAGTGCTCGACGCTGTGGATAGTGAGAACGCATCGGTCTTCGCCACAGCCGAATCGGCGCTTCCGACAATGTTGTTGACCGCAAGCCATCCAGAGCGCGTCCGTTCCCTGATCCTGTGGAGCGCCTTCGCCCGCTTTTCCCGCGGGCCCGGCTATCCCTACGGTCTGCGTGAGTGCGCACTGGGCAAGTACGTGGATGCCACCGCCGAGGCCTTCGGCACCGGCGCCATCGCGGACGTACTGGCACCAAGCTGGATCGATGACGGACCGAGGCGCCGATGGTGGTCACGCAGTGAGCGGCTCGCGGGTGGCCCGGGATACTTCAAGCAGATATACGACCTGTACATGCGCAGCGATGTGCGCCCGGTACTCGAAAGCATCCGAGCGCCAACGCTTCTCCTGCACCGAAAGGGCGATCGCCACATTTCGACTGACCATGGCCGTTATCTTGCCGAACGTATCCCCAACGCACGCCTTGTACCACTGGATGGGGAGGATCACGCATGGTTCGCCGGCGACGCCGAAGTTGCGCTCGGCGAGATAGAGGCCTTCGTCACCGGAAACCGAGCAGCACCCACCAATGACCGCGTCCTTGTGACCGTGCTGTTCACCGACATAGTCGAATCAACCACGCTCGCAGCAAGCCTTGGCGATGAAGCCTGGAGCGCAGCGCTGAGCGAACACAACCGCATCGTCGAGGCACATGTCACCAGCACGAGGGGAAACATCATCAAGTTCACCGGCGACGGTGTCTTTGCCACGTTCGATGGACCGGCCCGCGCGATTTCGTGTGCCCGAGCGATTCGCGACGCTTTGGGAGAACTCGGACTCGTCATACGTATCGGCATGCACACCGGTGAGGTGGCGATGGTCGGACAAGACGCACACGGTATTGCCGTGCACATCGCCGCGCGGATCATGGCCGTCGCCGACCCGGGAGAGATCCTGGTGTCCGAAGCTGTTCCGCCGCTAGTGCTCGGATCTGGGATCGCATTCACCGACCGCGGATGGCACGAACTCAAAGGCGTGCCCGGCCGCTGGAATGTGCTTGCCGTGAACGACGAGCGCTGATCCCCTGAATTGCGAACTTGCTGCCGCTTCGATGACTAGGTCCTGTGAGGCGCTGCCCAACTCATGGCAACAGACTTAAAATAATTATCGCTATCCCAAACTTCTCCTGCTGGCGCCCACGTTCGCAGGAGTCGAGCGGCCCGAGCCTTCTTACCCTCTTCGGCTCGGGCCGCGCTAGGGAACCGTCGGGGTGTACATCAATCGCCTTCTCAGGAAGCTTGGCCTCCCGCGCTCCGATGACGATCACCGCCGGGTTCGCGCCGCGATCACCTACCTCGACGCCGGTAAGACCGCCGTCGCCTGGCCACGGCCCGAGCGGTAGGACGCGACACACCCCACGCCTGCCAGAACGGCGAACACACCGAACAACAGCGAACTCGCCGCCGCATCGGTCGCGGCCCGCAGGTTGACCACGACGCCGGCCAGGCCCGCGCCGACCGCACCGCAGATCAGTTGGACGGTGTTGATGGCCGCGGCCGCCGCGGGCCCTTCGGCAGGGTCGTCGACGCGACTCATCGCCCATGCCGACAGGTGCGGCCACGCGATGCCCACGCCGACCCCCGTGATCAACAGCGCCACCGCCCATGTCGCGACCAGCGCGGTCGAGGCGTCGTCGTATTGCGTCAGCGCGGCCAGCGCAAGCCCGGTCGCCATCACCAGCGGTGCGACCGCCACCGTCCGGACGATCACCCGGTTGTTTCGCAGTGACGCGCTGCTGATTTCGCCGACGGTCCATCCGACCGCGAGGCCGGCCCCGAGGAACCCCGCCGCCACCGGCGTGAGTTGCGCGAGGTGCTGACCGAACAGCGGCACGTACATGTCGGCCATCGTCGCCGCCATCAACAATCCGAGCGTCAGGTAGATCCATTTCAACGGCCCGGAACTGAAGGTGCTCGGAGGCAGCACCGCCGCGGATGCCCGCCGATCGACGTAGACGAAGATGACCACCAGCACGGCGCCGAGAGCCAGGAGCGCCGCCGTCGCGCGCCAATCGTGCGGGATGCCTGCGACGCTGACGGCCAGTGCGGCGGCGCCAAGCAGAAGCAGAGACCACACCGGAATCGGGGTGCGCGCCCGTTCCACTTCGGCGCTGGCCCGAGCGGGCAGCGCGATGGGAACCAGCACCGCCATTGCAGCGGTGAGCACCACCAGCATGCCGAAAGCCCAACGCCAGGAACTGAACTGGGAGAACAGACCACCGGCTGCAGGACCGACCAGGGTTCCGACGCCCCACATCGCCGACACCAGCGCCGACGCCTTGGTCCACAGCGAACTCGGCAGCGCGGTGTTGATGACCGCGTAGCCGAGGCCCGCCAACAGGCCGCCCGCAGCGCCCTGGACCCCGCGGCCCGCGAGCAGTATCTCCATGGTGGGAGCCGCCGCGCATGCAAGGCTGCCCGCGCCGAACACGCTGAGCCCCAACAGGTATGCCCACCGCGGGCCCAGCCGCAGCAGTAGTGAATGCACGGTGGTGGCGGCCACCACCGAGGCGACCAGATACACCGTCGTCACCCACGCGTAGTAACGGTGACCACCGATGTCGGCGACCGCGCTGGGCATCAGGCTGATGGTGAGGAACTCGTTGGTGGCGTACAGCGCCACCCCACCGGCCAGCACGGTGGACGCACCGAGGTTCCTCGGGCCGAGCAGCGCACGCCAGGACCCCGTGGCGCCCAAGACGGGATGCGCGGTGTCAGTCACCCCGCTCACGTTAGGAGCTCAACCGCTGTTGAGGTCAACTTATTTGAGACCCGCGGCGTCCATCCCGCGCAGTTCCTTCTTCAAGTCGGCGATCTCATCCCGGAAGCGGGCGGCCAACTCGAACTGCAGGTCCCGCGCGGCGGCCATCATCTGCTCGGTCAGGTCCTTGATCAGGTCGGCCAGCTCAGCCCGCGGCATGTTCGAAGTGTCGCGGCCCTCGACGATGCCCGCGCTGACCGCCCGGCCCGGCTCCCCCTGCGCGCGACGGCCGCGCGAAGCGTTACGGCCGGAGCCGCCCACCTCGACATCGTCGGCCTCGCGGTACACCTGGTCGAGAATGTCGGCGATCTTCTTGCGCAACGGCTTCGGATCGATGCCGTGCTCCTCGTTGTACGCGATCTGCTTGGCGCGGCGGCGCTCCGTCTCATCGATGGCCTCGCGCATCGACTCGGTGACGTTGTCGGCGTACATGTGCACCTCGCCCGATACGTTGCGGGCGGCGCGACCGATGGTCTGGATCAGGCTGCGGGTCGACCGCAGGAACCCTTCCTTGTCGGCGTCGAGGATCGCCACCAGCGACACCTCGGGCAGGTCGAGACCTTCACGCAGCAGGTTGATGCCGACCAGCACGTCGTAGTCACCGAGCCGCAGCTGACGCAGCAACTCGACGCGGCGCAACGTGTCCACTTCCGAATGCAGATACCGCACCCGGATGCCCATCTCGAGCAGGTAGTCGGTCAGGTCTTCGGCCATCTTCTTGGTCAGCGTGGTGACCAGCACCCGCTCGTCGGCGTCGGCGCGCTTGCGGATCTCGCCGATCAGGTCGTCGATCTGGCCCTTGGTCGGTTTGACGACCACCTTCGGGTCGACTAGGCCGGTCGGGCGGATCACCTGCTCGACGAACTCGCCGCCGGCCTGGCTCAGCTCGTACGGCCCTGGCGTCGCCGACAAGTACACGGTCTGCCCGATCCGGTCGGCGAACTCCTCCCACGTCAGCGGGCGGTTGTCGATGGCCGACGGCAGCCGGAAACCGAAGTCCACGAGGTTGCGCTTGCGCGAGATGTCGCCTTCGTACATGCCGCCGATCTGAGGCACGGTCACGTGCGACTCGTCGATGACGAGCAGGAAGTCCTCGGGGAAATAGTCCAGCAGGGTGGCAGGGGCGGAACCCGCCGGCCTGCCGTCGATGTGGCGCGAGTAGTTCTCGATGCCCGAGCAGAAGCCGACTTGGCGCATCATCTCGATGTCATAGTTGGTGCGCATCCGCAGCCGCTGCGCCTCGAGCAGCTTGCCCTGACCTTCGAGTTCGGCCAACCGCTCTTCGAGTTCGGTCTCGATGGTGGAGATCGCCTGCGCCATCCGCTCGGGACCCGCCACGTAGTGGGTGGCCGGGAAAATCCGCAGCGATTCGACCTTGCGGACGATGTCGCCGGTCAGCGGGTGCAGGTAGTACAGCGCCTCGACCTCGTCACCGAAGAACTCGATGCGGACCGCGAGCTCTTCGTAGGACGGGATGATCTCGACGGTGTCGCCCCGGACGCGGAAAGAACCGCGGGTGAACGCCATGTCGTTGCGGGTGTACTGGACGTCGACGAGCAGGCGCAGCAGCGCGTCGCGGGGCACCTCCTGCCCAACTTGCAGTTCGACCGAGCGGTCGAGGTATGACTGCGGGGTACCGAGGCCGTAGATGCACGACACCGATGCGACCACGACCACGTCGCGGCGAGACAGCAGGCTCGACGTCGCCGAGTGCCGGAGCCGCTCGACGTCGTCGTTGATCGAGCTGTCCTTTTCGATGTATGTGTCGGTCTGCGCGATGTATGCCTCGGGCTGGTAGTAGTCGTAGTAGGAGACGAAGTACTCGACAGCGTTGTGTGGCAACATCTCTCGCAGTTCGTTGGCGAGCTGCGCGGCCAGCGTCTTGTTCGGCGCCATCACCAGGGTGGGCCGCTGCAGCCGCTCGATCAGCCACGCCGTGGTGGCCGACTTGCCGGTACCGGTGGCGCCCAGCAGCACCACGTCACGCTCCCCCGCCTTGATCCGGCGCTCCAGGTCGTCGATGGCCGCCGGCTGATCACCCGCGGGTGCATACTGGCTGACCACCTCGAAGCGACCGCCGGTCCGCACGATCTCGTCGACGGCGCGATACTCCGAGTGCGCAAGCACGGGATGTTCGGTAGCGAAGGCCATGTTCACAGGGTAGAACCAGGGACCGACATCGGATGTTCCCGCCGATCAGGCCCCCACGAACCGCGGTTGACGTCGCTCGATGAAGGCCTGCACGCCCTCTGCGCCGTCGGCGGTCCCCAACAGCGCGAGCACATCTTCGGTGAGGCGGTCTTCGGCCGCCTGCTCGCCCTCCCGGTTGGCGCGCTGCGCGGCGGCGAGCGTGGTGCGCACCGCCAGCGGCGCCGACCGCGAGGCGATCCGTCCGGCGAGTTCAACCGCACGGTCGACCTGCTCGCCGGGGGCGACGACTTCCTGCACCAGGCCGATCCGCAGGGCCTCGGCGGCGTCGAATTCGTCTCCGGTCAGCAACCAGCGCATCGCATTGCCCCAGCCGGCATCGCGGGGCAGCCGGGTGGTGGCGCCGCCGAACGGATAGATACCGCGCTGAACCTCGAGTTGGGCGAAGCGGGCGTCGGTGGCCGCGATGCGGATGTCGGCCGCCAGGAGCAGTTCGATACCGAGGGTCATGCACCAGCCGTGCGCGGCGGCCACCACCGGCTTCGCCCACGGCCGGCCGTCGTTGCGCCATGGGTTGCGCGCGTCTTCGGGCCAGTCCAGTGACCCGTTCATCAGGCGGGGCGCCACGTCGGCGAGATCGAGGCCTGCGGTGAAGTTGTCCCCTTCGGCGTACAGCACCCCCGCGCGTAGGTCGTCGTCGCGTTCGAGGCGTTCGTAGGCGCGTCCGAGATCCTCCAACATCTCGACGTTGAATGCGTTTCGCTTTGCCGGCCGGTTCAGCCCCATGTGCAGAACATGGTCTCGGGGTTCGACTATGACAGTTGGCATAGAGCTGACGGTAGACTATGATGATCGTCATATCCAGTGACAGTCGAACCCGAATGATCCACAGTGCCGCTTTGCTGTTCCGAGAGAACGGCTACAGCGGCACGGGTTTTCGAGACGTCATCGAGCACAGCGGCGCGCCGCGCGGCTCGATCTATCACCACTTCCCCGGTGGCAAAGAGCAGTTGGCCGCCGACACGGTGGACTGGGCATCCGGCGTCATCGAGCGCCGAATCGCCCGTGCGGTCGAGCAGGGTGACCCCGTCGTCACGCTCGGCATCTTCGTGGACACGTGGCGAGAGGTGCTCGAGCAGAGCAACTTTCGGGCCGGATGTCCGGTTGTTGCTGTCGCCGCCGAGGCCGACGCGGGGACGACGGCGACGGCGGCGGCTGCTGCGGCGTTCGCGCGTTGGCAGGATCTGATCGCCCACGCGCTGCTCGGCGCGGGCGTCGGCCGCACCGACGCCCGACGGTTAGCCACGCTCGTCGTCGCGGGCATCGAAGGCGCCATCCTGATGTGCCGGGCCCGCCACGACATCCGGCCGCTGCGCGACGTGCATCGCGCGTTGGAGGCGACTCTGCGCACCGCGATCTCCTGGCACGATCGCTGACTCCGTAGCGGCCTATGCTGACCCTATTCACGCACCCAAGCACGAGACATTCGATCTAGCCGCCCGCACCAACACCGATCCGAAGGGCATCGTGCGGGCAGTCGACGTCTACACCGTCGAGCCATGGGGTCTGTACATGGCGCGGCCGACGCCTGGCCGCGCGCAGTTCCACTACATGGAGTCATGGCTGCTGCCGTCGCTGAACCTGCGCGCGACGGTGTTCCACTTCAACCCCGGCTACGAACTCGACCAGGACTACTACCTCGACGTCGGCCGCTATACGGCCGGTCCCGACGCCTGGCACGCCGAGGACCACTACCTCGACCTCATCGTCCGCACCGGCAAAGGCGTGAAGCTGTCTGACGTGGACGAACTGCTGACCGCCGTCCGCCATGGTCTGCTGTCGCCCGAGACCGGCGAGCAGGCCGTGCAGACCGCAGTGTCCGCCATCGACGGGTTGTCCCGGCATGACTACGACTTGAACCGTTGGCTGTCCGACAGCGGAATGTCGCTCACCTGGCGCCCGGCATAGCCCTCTTCCGCGGCGGGTATGCCGTGGAGATGACGCAGAAGGAATACCGCGCACTCGACGAGTTGTCGTGATGGTTCCGGACTGGCAGTCCCCTACCCTTGCGACCCTCACCGACGAGCGGTTCTCCGCCCCCGACTGGATTTTCGAGCGCAAGCTAGATGGCGTGCGTGGGCTTGTCTTCCGGGACCACGGACAAATACGGCTGCTATCGCGAAACCGCCTGTCGCTGAACAAAACCTATCCGGAGATCGTCGAAGCACTTGCCGGGCAGGCGCCGGCTCAATTCGTCATGGATGGCGAAATCGTCGCCTTCGAGGGACGACGGACGAGCTTCGCGCGACTGCAGGGCCGCTCAGGCATCACGGACCCCATCCTGGCCGAGGCGTCGGGCATTCCTGTCTTCTACTACGCGTTCGACCTGCTGAATCTGGACGGTCAAGATATCACTGATCGCCCGCTGTTGTCGCGTAAACGCTTGTTGCGCAACAGCTTCAGGTACGACGGTGCCCTGCGCTTCACCACCCATCGAGTCAGGGACGGTGAATCGGCGTATCGCGCCGCTTGCGAACGCGGCGACGAAGGCGTGATCGCCAAGTTGGCTGAATCGGCGTACGAGGGCGGCCGTTCACGTCACTGGTTGAAGTTCAAGTGCACCCGGGATCAGGAGTTCGTGGTCGTCGGGTACACCGCCCCGAAGGGCGCCAGGGTGGGGCTGGGCGCGCTGTTGCTCGGCTACTACGACGGCCATGAGCTGGTCTATGCGGGCAAGGTCGGCTCCGGGTTCGACGACGTGACCCTGCGCAGCTTGCGCGACCAGTTGGCGGGCACCGAACTTTCGACACCACCGATCACGAGAGGGTCGGTGCGCGAGCCGACAGTGCGCTGGGTGCGACCGCAACTGGTGGCTCAGGTGGCATTCGGCGAATGGACCCGTGACGGCAAGCTGCGCCACCCCCGGTATCTCGGGCTGCGCACGGACAAGAGCCCCGACGACGTGGTGAGGGAGACGCACTGATGGTTTCGAAATCCAGAACCGTCAAGATCACGCATCCGGACCGCGTCGTGTTCCCCGACGACGGCATCACCAAGGGCGACGTGGTCGACTATTACGCCGAAATAGCCGACGTGATGGTGCCGCATCTGAAGGACAGGCCGCTCACGCTCTGGCGGTACCCCCGTGGCATCAGTCAACGCGGCTTCGTGCAACAGGACTTCTCCGAAACGCTGCCCGAGTGGATGGGCTCTGCAGAGGTCACGAAGGAGGGCGGCAGGGTCGTGCACCCCGTCGTCGATCGCCGCGACGCCTTGGTGTGGCTGGCCAATCAGAACTGCCTCATCGTGCATGCGTGGTTGTCGCGGTGCGACCGGCTCGACGAGCCGGATCAGGTCATCTTCGATCTGGATCCGTCAACTGAAGACTTCGCGCCGGTGCGCGCCGCCGCCCAGGCCACTGCAGACGTGCTGCGCGGCCTCGGCCTTGCGGCGTATCTGAAGACCACCGGATCGCGGGGACTGCATATCGTCGCGCCGCTGACCCGCGGACCGGACTTCGACACTGTCAGGCAGTTCGCCCGCGACGTCGCCGAGATCATCGCAGCGGACGATCCCGCGCACCGGACCGTCGAGCAGCGCAAAGACAAGCGCGGCGACCGGATCTACGTTGACGTGATGCGCAATGCGTACGCACAGACCGCCGCGGCCCCGTACAGCGTGCGGGCACGCCGCGGTGCTCCCGTCGCCACTCCACTGGAGTGGGACGAACTCAAGGGGCGTGGACTGCGGTCCGACGGCTTTGGCCTGCGTGATGTCTTGAAACGTGTTGCGACGCAGGGAGACCCGTGGGCGGACATGCGCAAGCACGCCCGCTCGTTGACCCGTCCGGCGGAACGTCTGGTCAAGCTCCGTGCCTGAGTTGCCCGATGTCGAGGGGTTCCGCCGCGCGCTGGCCGATGAGCTGCCTGGGCGTCGGATACAGGCTGTCGACGTACGCGACGCCGGCGTGCTGCGCAACACCACCGCGCGTGCACTGACACGCAATTTGGTGAAGCACACGTTCGGTGAACCAGCACGCCATGGCAAGTGGCTGATCTTGCCGACGGACGGTCCTGTGTTGCTTGTTCACAGCGGGATGACCGGGCAACCGTATTTCGCTGTCGACGGCGCGGACGAGAAGGGCTACGAACGACTCGTGATCAGTTTGGACCGTGGCGAATTGCGGTATGCCGATCTGCGGAAACTGCGCGGGATCTGGCTGGCCCCCGACCGGGACGCGACAGACGAAGTGATGGGCAAGCAGGGACCTGACGCGCTCGGACTCGATCTGGTGTCGTTCCGCAACGCGTTGGAGGGTCGACGCGGAGCGCTGAAACCAACGTTGATGGATCAGTCGGTGATCGCGGGTCTCGGCAATCTGCTTGTCGACGAAATCTGCTGGCGAGTCAAGGTGTACCCCGGGTGTGCTGTCAGCGCCGTCGAGGCGCCACGCCTGCACAAGGCGATGAAGAGCGTGCTGCGGACAGCGGTCCCGCATGGGCGGGTGCCCGGATTGCCCCGGTGGCTCACTCGTGTCCGGGACCACCCGGATCCGGCCTGTCCGCGCTGTCACACCCGATTGCGGCGAAACCGGATCGCGGGCCGGACCACAGTGTGGTGCCCCAACTGTCAGCACCCATAGCAGCGGGGACCTGGGGTAACGCTCGTCCGGTCGTGCGCGATGATCTTGTGATGGCACATAACCGCAGGTCCGCGAGTCGGGATCACGCTGTTCGGCCGTGGTCGACCGGTATCGACGTCGCTGTAAATCAGCCGACGACGGTAAGGTCGGCTGTCATGAGTTCGACCACGCGCGGATGGCGGGTGCTTGCGGCCGCCGCGATCGTCGGCGCCTACTCGCAGTTGGGTCCGGCAACGGCAGTCGCCGATCCGGGTCCTGGGCCTCAGACCGATGCGCCGCCCGCGCCCGTCGACCAGGTGCAACCCGCACCCGGCGACGGGTTGAAGCACAACATCACCTACCGGGCCCGCGCCACCGGGACGTCGCGGGGCGCGGTGGTCGCGTACAAAATGGACGATCACAACGTCAACAGCGAGACGCCGACGCTACTGCCGGGGCAGACGTTCGAGGTGAACACCGTGCTCGACGACCCCAAGCAGGCCGGCATGGAGGTGTCGATCCAATGGCCCTACGGGTCGAATCTGCACTGTGAGATCCTCGTCGACGACCAGATCATCGCCCAGGCCGATCAGTTCATCGCACCGCGGTTGTTCCACCCGAAAGACGATCCCCTGTACGGTGTGCTGCAGTGCGGCGCACCACTCGACATACCGGTAGCCGGCGTCGAATCGGCGGCACCGCAACCGGCTGCTCCGCCTGCCGCGGCTCCCCCGCCTGCTGCCGCCTAGGGCCGCCACCCGGTCGCGTCGGCCCATTGCAAGGCGCGGCCGTACACGTCGGCGAACCATGGTTCCTTGGCCTCGGCGTAGTCAGGGGCCGCCAGCGCGCGGCGCTTGGCGGCCAGATACTCCTGCTGCACGCCGGGGTTGGCGGCCAGCCAGTCCCGGAACACCAGCGCGAACCGTTGTCCGGGCCAGCCGTCGACCCTGATGTGAATGTTGGCGGGCCTGCCGGGATCGGCCGCGCAGTGAATCCGCTTGCGCCACACGGAGTCATCCTCGGTGTGCGGGGTGTCGACGGTGATGTGCTCGATGCGCGGAAAGCCGACCTTCGTCAGCGGGTCGTCGATCTCGTCGGCGACATCGAGCGAGGCGACGGTGATCTGCATGTCGATCACATCCTTGGCGTCCATTCCGGGTACCGCGGTGGAGCCGATGTGATCTATCCGTAACGCCTTTGCGCCACAAGCCATTTCGAGGCGCTTGCCGATCCGTCGGGCGTCGTCGGGCCACGCCGGGTCGTACGGCACCAGTTGGTAGACCCGTGGCGCGCACTGCCGCGTGCGAATGTTGTGTGCCAAGGGCAGCACGCGCTGGTGCCAGAGGTCGCGGGCTCTCTCCACCAATTCGCCCGCGGAACCCGAATTGTCCAGCAGCACATCGGCAATCGCACGCCGCTGCTCCTCGGGGGCCTGGGCTTTGATGCGGGCGCGGGCGTCGGCCTCGTCCATTCCGCGCTTGATCAGCCGCTCGACCCGGGTTTCCTCGTCGGCGCTGACCACCACTACGAGCGGAAACAACGGCGCCAGACCGGTTTCCACCAGCAGCGGGATATCCTCCACGACCACTGCGTCCTCGTGCACTGCGTCGAGGATCTCCTCGCGCCGACGGGCGACCAGCGGATGCACGATGCCGTTCAGCTTCGCGCGCTTCTCGTCGTCGACGAACGCCCTTGCCGCCAGCGCGGGTCGGTTGAGCGCACCGTCCGGCCGCAGGATGTCCTTGCCGAACGCGTCGACCAGTGCGGCCAGCCCCTCGGTGCCGGGTTCGACGACCTCGCGCGCGATGACATCGCCGTCGACGATGATGCCGCCGCATTCCGCGAATGCGGCGGACACCGTCGATTTACCGGCGCCGATACCGCCGGTCAGGCCGATGCGAAGCATCCAGCAGGCCAGTTAGGCGCTGCCGGCCAGCTTCTCCCGCAGCGCCGCCAACTGGGCGTCGCTGGCCAGCGAGCCACCCGCTGCCGGCTCGTCGCCGCGCGAAGCGCCGTTTGCAGACGACGGCCGTGCTGCCTCTTCGGCCTCGGCAGCGGCGAACTTCTCCATCTGCGCGGTGTGCATCTTGTGCCGGCGCTCGGCCTCGGCGTAGCGGGACTCCCACTCTTCACGCTGTTTCTCGAAGCCCTCGAGCCATTCGTTGGTCTCGGCGTCGAAGCCCTCGGGGAAGATGTAGTTGCCCTGCTCGTCGTAGCTGTCGGCCATGCCGTACTTCGACGGGTCGAACTCCTCGGTGTAGTCCTCGTTGGCCTGCTTGAGGCTCAGCGAGATGCGGCGCCGCTCCAGGTCGATGTCGATGACCTTGACCATCGCGTCGTCGCCGACCTGGACCACCTGATCCGGGACCTCGACGTGACGCTCGGACAGCTCCGAGATGTGCACGAGGCCCTCGATGCCCTCCTCGACGCGGACGAACGCGCCGAACGGCACCAGCTTGGTGACCTTGCCGGGCACGATCTGGCCGATCGCGTGGGTGCGGGCGAAGTGGCGCCACGGGTCTTCCTGAGTGGCCTTGAGCGACAACGAAACCCGCTCGCGGTCCATGTCGACGTCGAGCACCTCGACGGTGACCTCGTCGCCCACCTGGACGACCTCGGACGGGTGGTCGATGTGCTTCCAGGACAGCTCGGAGACGTGCACCAGGCCGTCGACGCCGCCGAGATCGACGAACGCGCCGAAGTTGACGATCGAGGACACGACACCCTTGCGGATGGCGCCCTTCTGCAGCTGGTTGAGGAACTCGCTGCGCACCTCGGACTGGGTCTGCTCCAGCCAGGCGCGGCGGGAGAGCACCACGTTGTTGCGGTTCTTGTCCAACTCGATGATCTTGGCCTCGATCTCCTTGCCGATGTACGGCTGCAGATCGCGGACGCGACGCATCTCGACCAGCGACGCGGGCAGGAAGCCGCGCAGGCCGATGTCGAGGATCAGGCCGCCCTTGACGACCTCGATGACGGTGCCCTTGACGGCCTCGTCCTTCTCTTTGAGCTCTTCGATGGTGCCCCAGGCCCGCTCGTACTGAGCGCGCTTCTTGGACAGAATCAGGCGGCCTTCCTTGTCCTCCTTGGTGAGGACCAGAGCTTCGACCTCATCGCCGACGGAGACGACCTCGTTGGGGTCGACGTCGTGCTTGATGGAGAGCTCACGGGAAGGGATGACGCCTTCGGTCTTGTAACCGATGTCGAGTAGGACCTCGTCACGGTCAACCTTGACGATGGTTCCCTCGACGATGTCGCCATCGTTGAAGTATTTGATGGTTTTGTCGATGGCGGCGAGAAAGTCCTCGCTCGAGCCAATGTCGTTGACGGCTACTTGTGGCGAGGTGACGGAGGGACTTGGCATGTGGTGGGTTGCTCCGGACAGGTTTGATCGTAGGGACATAGGACTTTTGTTTTGTGCACCCGCAGCAGAGATCGCAAAACCACAGCCGGGTACCTGTCGAGGTTACTCGACTGTGTACATGCTGGACAAACCCGGTCTCCAGAGTGGGCCAGTCATGATCACCGCACGGCTACGCTGCTCAGGTGTCCTACGCAGGCGCACCGCCCCCACCGCGAGCGTTTCCTCCCCCTTTTCGGCGCAAGATGCGCAAGGTCGGCGCGCCGCTGGCCGTGATCATCCTGCTCGGCACCGTCGCCGGACTGATCGTGATCGGCCTGACCGCGGTCAACCCGGTCGGAACCGCCATCGGGTTCACGCTGTCCAGCATCACGATGACCGTCGTCGTGCTGGCCTACATTTGGCTTGACCGGTGGGAACCCGAGCCGCCGCGGTTGCTCGTCTTTGCGTTTCTGTGGGGGGCATCCGTCGCGGTGGTGCTGGCGTCGGTGATCCAGATCGTCGCCGAGGCGGCGATCAACCCGGGCGATCCCGAGCACATCAGCCCGTTTTCCGTGGTCCTCGGGGCGCCGCTGACCGAGGAGGCGGCCAAGGGGTTGTTCCTGTTGCTCATGATGACCGGCAGGCGCCGCAATGAGTTGAATTCGCTGACCGATTGCCTGGTCTACGCCGGCCTGGTCGGCGCGGGCTTCGCCTGGCTGGAGGACATCCTCTACATCTCGGGCGGTGCCTCGGTCGGTGATTCGCTGCTCACCGCAGCGATACGGCTGATCATGGGTCCGTTCGCGCATTCGTTGTTCACCACGATGTTCGGCATCGGCGTCTACTTCGCGCTGCAGCGGCGCAACACCGTGACCAGAATCGGTTGCATCGCGCTCGGCTACCTCGCGGCGGTGTTCATGCACGGGCTGTGGAACGGGTCGTCGCTGATCGGCGCGGGCGCCTACTTCGGGATCTACCTGTTCTGGATGATGCCGATCTTCGTGCTGGTGATCGTGCTCGGCGTGCAGAGCAGACGCCGCGAGCAGCGGGTCACCGCCGCCAAGCTGCCGGGAATGGTGGCGGCCGGTGTGGTGAGCCCGAACGAGGCCACCTGGCTCGGCTCGCTGCAAGCCCGCAAGGCCGCGGTCGCCGAGGCGACCCGACTGGGCGGAAGGCCCGCGGGTAAGGCGGCCAAACGATTCGCACACCAGGTGGTGGAGCTGGCCTTCGTGCGGGACCGGATCGATCGCGGCTTCGGTGACCAGCGGGTGTTCGAACTGCAGAACGAGGAGGCCTACCGCCTGTACGCGGCCCGGGCGGCGGCGCCGGTCCTGCAGGCGCTCGCCGGGTACGTCAACCGCTGAGAATAAGCGCCGACGTCAGTTACGCTCGATTCGTGGGGGACACGCTCTACGCACCCTGCGGTGACCTCAGTCTGGCGTATCAGATTTTCGGCGACGGGCCGGTCCAGCTCGTGTTCGTCGGGCCATTGGTCGGCCACATCGAGCTGTTCTGGTTGCTGCCCGAATACAAGTCGTTCTTCGAACAGTTGGGCGCGTTTTGTCGAATCGCGGTGTTCGACAAGGCCGGACTGGGGTTATCCGACCCGATTCCGAGGGTCCGGACGCTCGACGAGCGGGCCGACGAGATCGAAGCCGTCATGGACGCCGTCGGCTTCGAATCGGCCGTCGTCTTCGGGATGAGCGAGGGCGGCACCGCATCAGTGGTCTTCGCGGCCAAACGACCCGAGCGGACCCGAGCGCTGGTCGTCTACGGCTCGTATCCGTTCATGGCCACCGAGTGGGACGATCTGCACCGCGACCCGGTCGAGGTGCATCGGCGGCTGATTGCCGCGGCGGACGAAGACCTGAGCAAGGAGTACATCCCGACGGTTGCGCAGATCGCGCGCGTCCAGGAGTTCGGACGCGCGGCCACGTCGAGCTGGGGCGACGGCCGAACCGCAGGCACCGCATTCCCATCGATCAAGTCGGTGCGTCAACTGGCGATGTTCGAGCGGATGAGCGCGAGCCCCGGGATGGTCCGAGCCGCGCTCGAATCCCTGCTTCGCATCGATATTCGACCGATCCTGCCGACGGTGACCGCCCCGTCGCTCATCATTCACGCCACCCACGACCCGGGGGTGCCGGTGCAGTGCGGTCGCTACCTCGCCGATCACATCCCCGGCGCCCGCCTGCTGGAGGTCGAGGGCATTGACCACGCTCCCTGGTTCACCGAGCCCGACCGGATCCTGTCGGCACTCGAGGAGTTCCTGACCGGCACCCATGCCGCTCCGGCGCACGCGCACCGCGCCCTGCGCACCGTGCTGTTCACCGACATGGTCGCCTCGACCCAACATGCCGTCGCGCGCGGCGATGGACGGTGGCGAGCGGTGTTGCAGCGCTTCGACGACATCGCCACTGAACTGGCCGCACGCTTCGGCGGCACAGTGGTGAAAAGCACCGGCGACGGTCACCTCATGACGTTCGATGGTCCGACTCAAGCGATCCACTGCGCCGAGGCGGTGCGCGCCGAGGCCGAGACTCTCGGCATCGAGATCCGCGCGGGCATCCACACCGGCGAATGCGAACTGTTCGAGGGCGACATCGGAGGAATCGCGGTTCATATTGCCGCTCGGATACTGGGCAACGCCGGTGCCAGCGAGATCCTCGTCTCCCGCACGGTTCGCGACCTGGTCGTCGGCTCGGGGACCAGTTTCCGGGATCGCGGCACTGCCGAATTGCGCGGTATCCCCGGCACATGGCAATTGCTGGCCGTTGATCGCAACGATGGCGTACGGGAATCTCCTGAGGCGGAACTGGCGTCGCGGCCCACTCCCAGCGCGCATTCCACGATGCGCCGGTCGGACCGCGCCGTTGCGGCGGTAGCCCGACATACCCCGTGGCTGCTACGCAGCCTCGCTCACTTGGCGCTGGCCGCCGGGCGACGGGAGGCGTCGCTCAGTGCGCCGCCGCATCCCAGCTTCGTCCGAAGCCCACGCTGACCTCGAGCGGCACGTCCAGCGGATAGGCATTGCCCATCTGCTCGCGCACCAGCTTCTCGAGGTCGTCGTGCTCACCCTCGGCGACCTCGAACAGCAGTTCGTCGTGCACCTGCAGCAGCATGCGCGACTTGAGGCCCGACTCCTTGAGCGCCTTGTCGACGTTGATCATCGCGACCTTGATGATGTCGGCGGCGCTGCCCTGAATGGGCGCGTTGAGCGCCGCGCGTTCGGCGGCCTCGCGGACGTTGCGGTTGCTGCTGTCCAGCTCGGGCAGATAACGCCGCCTGCCGAACACCGTCGAGGTGTAGCCGTCCTTGCGCGCCTGGTCGACCACGTCACGCAGATAATCGCGCACCCCACCGAAGCGGTCGAAGTACTGCTCCATCTGCACCTTGGCCTCTTCGGTGGAGATCTTCAGTTGCGCGGCAAGTCCATACGCGCTCAGTCCGTAGGCCAGGCCGTACGACATCGCCTTGACGCGGCGCCGCAGTTCGGCGGTGACCTCGTCGATGGGCACCGAGAAAGCCCTGGAAGCGACGAACGAGTGCAGGTCCTCACCGGTGTTGAACGCCTCGATCAGGCCGGCGTCCTTCGACAGGTGCGCCATGATCCGCATCTCGATCTGGCTGTAGTCGGCCGTCATCAACTCGTGGTAGCCCTTGCCGACCACGAACGCGTCCCGGATGCGGCGGCCCGCCTCGGTGCGGATCGGAATGTTCTGCAGGTTCGGCTCCGTGGAGGACAACCGTCCGGTGGCCGCGATGGTCTGGTTGAACGTGGTGTGGATCCGACCGTCGGAGGCCACTGAGTTGATCAGCCCGTCGACGGTGACCTTGAGCCTGGTGGCGTCGCGATGGGCCAGCAGGTGCTGCAGGAACGGGTGGCCGGTCTTGTCGAACAGCGACTGCAGCGCGTCGGCGTCCGTGGTGTAACCGGTCTTCGTGCGCTTGGTCTTCGGCATCTCCAGCTCGTCGAACAGCACCACCTGCAGCTGCTTCGGCGACCCGAGGTTGATCTGCTTGCCGATCACGGCATACGCCGCCTCCGCCGCGTCACGAATCAGGTCCGCGAACTCGCTCTGCAGCTCACCCAATTGCTTGAGGTCGACGGCGATACCCGCTGATTCCATCTCGGCGAGCGCCCGCTGGACCGGCAATTCCATGTCGCCGAGCAGCGACGAGCACTCCATCCGGGCCAGTTCCTCGTCGAGCGCATCGGCCAGATCCATCACCGCGCTGGCCCGCAGGATGACGGTTTGAACGGCCTGATCGTCGACGCCGTCGCTGTCGTCGAGCAGCGAAAGCTGTTGCTGCTCGGGGTTATCCGCGCGCAGCTCGCGTTTCAGGTAGCGAAGCGACAGATCGTCGAGCGCGAAGCTGCGCTGCCCGGGGCGGACCAGATAAGCCGCCAGCGCGGTGTCGGAGGTGACGCCCGCCAGCTTCCACCCGCGCCCCTCGAGATCGTGCATCGCCAGCTTGGCCTCGTGCAGCGCCTTCGGCTGGTCCGGGTCGGCCAGCCACTTCGCCAGCGCGGCCTCGTCGTCGGGGTGCAGGGTGGCGGTGTCGAGATAGCGGCCGTCGCCGTCCGCGGCGACGATGGCCAGGGCGGTGGCGTCAGCGTCGAAGGCCAGGTGTGTGCCGACGACCGCCATGCCGGACCGCTTGCCTGTGGTGTGTTCGGCAAGCCAGCCCGCAAGTTCGCCGGCCTCCAGCATTCCGCCCTTGACGTCGAAGCCCTGGTCGACCTCCGGATCGGCCGAGGCCAGAGTGTCGAACAGCCGGTCGCGCAGGACCCGGAACTCCAGGTCGTCGAACAGGCGGTGAATCTGGTCGCGGTTCCACGGTTGCATCCGCAGCGTGTCCGGTGTCTGCGCCAACGGCACATCCTTGACCAGGTCGGTGAGCTCACGGTTGAGCACCACGCTGGACAGATGCGCCCGAAGCGCATCGCCGACCTTGCCCTTGACAGTGTCGACCTGGTCGACAAGCGCCTGTAGCGACCCGTACTCGGCGATCCACTTGGTTGCGGTCTTCTCCCCCACGCCCGGGATGCCGGGCAGGTTGTCGCTGGGGTCTCCGCGCAGTGCCGCGAAGTCCGGATACTGCTGCGGGGTCAACCCGTACTTGTCGAGCACCGCCTCCGGGGTGAACCGGGTCAGCTCGCTGACGCCCTTGCGGGGGTACAGCACCGTGACGTCATCGCTGACCAGTTGCAGGGAGTCCCGGTCACCGGTGACGACCAGCACCCGGTAGCCCTCGTCCTGGGCCTGGGTGGCGAGGGTGGCGATGATGTCGTCGGCCTCGAATCCGGGTTCGGCCAGCACGGTGATGCCGAGCGCGACCAGCACCTCTTTGGTGATGTCGATCTGGCCGCGGAACTCGTCGGGAGTGGACGACCGGCCTGCCTTGTACTCCGGGTATTTCTCGACGCGGAAGGTCTGCCGGGAGACATCGAAGGCGGCGGCGACGTGCGATGGCTGCTCGTCGCGCAGCAGATTGATCAGCATCGCGGTGAAGCCGTAGACCGCGTTGGTGGTCAACCCGCCCTGCGTTTTGAAGTTCTCCGCGGGCAGCGCGTAGAAGGCCCGGTACGCCAGCGAATTGCCGTCCAGCAGCATCAAAGTGGGCTTCTGGTCGGCGCCCGCGGACGCCGTCTTCTTGTCGGTGGCGGTACTGGCTGGGCTCACGGCCCTACTCTATGCACCGCCGCCGACAGCGAGCAGCTAGGTGAGTAGAAGCCGCCGCGCCTTCTCCACCAGTACGCGCGCCGCCGGGCTCATCGGACCGCCCGACCGCCATGCCAGCACCAACCGGCCGCGCAGTTCCGGAACGATCGGCAGGGCATGCAGCCCGTCGCGGTCCCGCGGCACCGAGGCGGGCACGATCGCCACACCCAGCCCGCGCTCGGCCAGCTCAGCGAGCGCGAGCGGGGTGCTTGCCTCGAACGCGATCCTCGGCGTCACCCCTGCGTTGGCGCACGCGACGTCGAACTGATGCCGAATGCCCGCCCCGGCGGGCAGCGCGATGAGCTGGCGGTGCGCCAGATCTTTGAGCCGCACGGTCGTGCGTGCCGCCAAATCGTCGGTGTGACACACCGCGGCCACGATCGGCTCGTCGGTGACAACCTCGATGTCCAGCCCTTCCGGCTGTTCGTCGGGACCGACGGAGACGATCGCCGCGTCCAACTGCCCGGTGCGTAAGTTGTCGATCAGTTCGTCGGAACCTGCTGTGCCGAGGGTGATTTCGACGTTCGGATGCTCGGCGTGGAAATCTGCCAGCAGCGACGGCAGGTCGACGTTGTGCGATGTGACGGTGCCGATGGTGACGCTGCCGCGGACCAACCGGGTCACCTCGTCGATGGCGACCCGGATGTCGGTGACGGCCGCAAGCGCCGCCCTGGCGTACGGCAGCGCCGCCTCTCCGGCGGCGGTCAACGTCACCGTGCGCCGCGACCGGTCGAGCAGCGGTTGGCCCAGCTCGCGCTCCATCCGTTGAATCTGGGCGCTGACAGCGGGCTGGGCGACGTGGACGCGTGCGGCGGCGCGGGTGAAGTTGGCTTCGTCAGCGACCGCGACGAGATACTCGAGTTGCCGCAGTTCCATAAGCGATGATTATAGTTTCTGGCTCAGATTGATATTGGACTTATAGAATGGGCGCGGCCAGCCTGGCAGCATGACTGACGTATTGATTGCCGGCGGCGGCATCGGCGGGCTGACCGCCGCGCTGACGCTGCACGCACGCGGAATCCGATCGACGGTCTTCGAACGCGCGTCGCAGTCGCGGCCGCTGGGCGTGGGGATCAACTTGCTGCCGCACGCGGTCAGCGTGCTCAACGGACTCGGCCTCGGCGACGAACTCGAGCGGCGCGCCGTCGCGCCCACCTCGATTACTTACTACGACACCGACGGTGAGCTGTTGTTCCGCGAGCCGCGCGGAATCGACGGCGGGTACGGCTATCCGCAGTACTCGGTGCACCGCGGCTCGTTGCAGATGATGTTGCTGTCGGCGCTGCGAGAACGATTGGGCAACAGTGCAGTTCGCACCGGCGCTGCGGTGAACGGTTTCACGGAAACGGCGGACGGTGTGCGGGTCAGCACGTCGGCGGGTGAATTCACGGCCAGTGCGCTTGTCGGCGCGGATGGCATCCATTCAACGGTGCGCGCACAACTGCACCCCCGGCGGGACCCGCTGTTGTGGTCAGGGACTCGGATGTTTCGGGGCGCGGCGCCAGGTGAATCAAGGACGCCGACGGCGTCGGGCGGCTTGATCAACTGGGTGTTGATGATGCCGCAGAGCAAGCCAGGACCGCTGCCCGGCGACGCGAAGTGGAACCGACCCGGCGACCGTTCCACAATCCTCGAGCACCTCGAACACTGGCGTCTCGGCTTTCTGGACGCCGCCGACCTGGTGCGACGCACAGACCCGGTGCTCGAGTATCCGATGGTCGACCGAGACGTGCTGCCGTGGTGGGGGCAGGGCCAGGTGACCCTTCTCGGTGACGCCGCACATCCGATGTATCCCGTTGGCGCCAATGGTGGTTCGCAGGCGATCGTCGATGCGCGGGTGTTGGCCGACGAGTTGGCCCGCGACTTCGACGGTGGGCTTTTGGCCTACGAGCAGATTCGTCGCACCCAGACCGCCGACGTATTAACGGCCAATCGCGAACTGCACACCACCGACACCACCCAGCGACCGGAGGACCTGGCGCGGGTAACAGGCAAGTACCGCAAGGACACTCGAGCAGATACGGCGCGGACATGACGACCTAGTGATGGTTCCCGGAGCATGTCACGGCGCATGGTGCTTCGATGAGCTGGCCACCGCGCTGCGCTCGCATGGACATCGGGTGCTGGCCATTACGCTCACGGGTATCGCCGAACGGGCCCACCTGCTGCACGCGGGGGTGAACCTCGAGACGCACATCGCCGACGTGCTGGCGGAACTGGCCGTGCACGACGTCACCGACGCGGTGCTCGTGGGACACAGCTATGGCGGCACGGTCATCACCTCGGTAGCGGATCGCGTTCCGCAGCAAGTGAACTCGCTGGTTTATCTGGATGCGTTCGTGCCCCGCGACGGTGAGTCGTGCTGGACGCTCACGACTGACGAGCAGCGGGCGTGGTATGCCGCCGTCGACGACACGGGATACGGCGTGCCGTCGCTGGCGTTCTTCGATTCGCGGGCCACCGCGCATCCGCTCGCGTCGCTGATGCAACCGGTCCGACTCAGCGGCGAGTTGTCTCCGTCTCACCGGCGCGCCTACGTGTACGCCAACCAGTGGGATGGCGAATCGCCGTTCGCCGCAACGCTCGCGCGGGTGCGCACCGGCCCCTCGTGGACGACACACCTGCTCGACGGCGCGCACAACCTGATGCGCGACTGCCCCGACGATCTGCTGCGAATCCTGCTCGACTACAGCTGACCGGTGCGGATCCAGTCGACCGTCATGTCGAAGGGATCCTGCGGATCGACGTACACCGCGAGTGTTACGCCCGGCTGTATTCGGGCCATGTGCATATCCGCGACACGTCGTCGAAGACCGCGCCGTAGGGCGGCGTGCCGTCGGCGCGCTCGACCCGCACCTGCATCCGCACCACCGGCGACGTGTTCAGATACGAGCCGACCTGCCACACGCCGTCGACGGTGACGGTGGCAGGTAGGCCGGCGCCGTTCATCAACTGCGCGTGCCGGATCATCTTGACGCCGAGCTCGCTGGCGTCGGCCGTTTCATGAATCCGGTTGGGAATGTCGGCGATCTGGCCGAGGAACGACGACGGACGACCCTGTGATTCCAGGTACTGCTTGTTGGCGCCGTACATCCGCGCCCAGTCCTTGAACGGGTTGGGCATCGATTCGTCCCCGTCAGTAGCCGAGCAACTTGCGGAACTGCTGACCGACGGCCATCGACTGGCCCATCCGCTGCACCCAGCCGTCGAGCGCGGCCTTGGTGTCCGCGGGGTCCCACCCGCGCTCACGCGCCAGCGTGATCATGTCCGCCTCGTTGTTGATTTTGCGGGCCTGCGCCTGACGGGCCAGATCGGCGTAGTCCTGTAGCGAAATACCGTTGATGGGCCGCCAGATCGGGTCGTCCGTGGCCACCGACTGCGTCGACGGGCCGCCGAACATGGCCGGGTTCATCATTGCGCCTGCACCCTTGACGTGCACCATGCCGTCGCCCTGCTGCGGCTGCGCGAGCGCCTGCTGCGCTGCCTTCTTTGCCTTGTCGAACAGTCCCATCGATGTCTCCGAATCTTTCAGGCGGCCATTTCGGTCGCGGATATGCGGTCAGTACAGACGGTGGCCGGGACTACCGATCCCAAGTCCAGAGAAATCGTCAGCGACGCGGGCTGCCAAGGGTGGGATAGTCGACTACCCCATCTGTCGGAACTGGAACACGTTTCAGTTTTGCGTCGTAACTCGGTACGCTGACCGGGTGTCAGCTTCCACGCAGCCCGCGATCGACGGGTGGTTCGCCACCGACGCGTCTGGCCAGCCATATTTGATTGGCGGCAAGTGTCATCTGTGCGGCACCTACGTCTTTCCGCCACGGGCCAACAACTGTCCCAACCCCGCTTGTGACGGCGACGAGCTTGCGCAGGTGCCGCTCTCGCGGCGCGGCACGCTGTGGAGCTACACCGAGAACCGGTACGCCCCGCCGCCGCCGTATCCGTCGCCGGATCCGTTCGAACCGTTCGCCGTGGCCGCCGTGCAACTGGCCGACGAGGGCCTGATCGTGCTCGGCAAGGTGGTGGAGGGCACGCTCGCGGCCGACCTGAAGGTCGGCATGGAGATGGAACTTGCCACCATGGCGTTGTTCGTCGACGACGACGGGGTCGAACGGGTCGTGCACGCATGGAGGATCGCTGATGCCTGAGCCGCTTTACATCCTCGGCGCGGGCATGCACCCGTGGGGCAAGTGGGGACGCGATTTCACCGAATACGGCGTAGTGGCCGCGCGGGCCGCACTGGCCGAGGCGGGCCTGGACTGGCGACAGATCCAACTGGTCGCCGGCGCGGACACGATCCGCAACGGCTACCCCGGCTTCGTCGCCGGGTCGACGTTCGCGCAGAAGTTGGGCTGGAACGGTGTGCCGGTGTCATCGTCATATGCCGCCTGCGCCAGCGGATCTCAGGCGTTGCAGAGCGCCCGCGCCCAGATCCTGGCCGGCTTCTGTGACGTCGCGTTGGTGATCGGCGCCGACACCACACCGAAGGGATTCTTTGCGCCGGTCGGTGGCGAGCGCAAGAACGATCCCGACTGGCAACGGTTCCATCTGATCGGTGCGACCAACACCGTGTACTTCGCGCTACTGGCCCGTCGCCGGATGGATCTCTACGGCGCGACGCTCGAGGACTTCGCGGCGGTGAAGGTGAAGAACTCGCGGCACGGACTGAACAATCCGAACGCGCGCTACCGCAAGGAAGCCTCCGTCGAGGACGTGCTGGCCAGCCCGGTCGTTTCGGATCCGCTACGGCTGCTTGACATTTGCGCGACGTCGGACGGCGCGGCCGCGTTGATCGTGGCCAGCGCGGAGTTCACCAGGAAACACCTGGGTTCGCTCGAGGGTGTGCCGTCGGTGCGCGCGGTGTCGACGGTGACGCCGAAGTACCCACAGCACCTGCCCGAATTGCCGGATATCGCAACGGATTCCACCGCCGTAGTGGCCGCGCCGGAGCGCGTGTTCAAGGATCAGATCCTCGACGCCGCTTACACCGAGGCAGGCATCGGCCCCGAGGACCTCTCGTTGGCGGAGGTCTACGACCTGTCCACCGCGTTGGAACTCGACTGGTATGAGCACCTCGGCCTGTGTCCCAAGGGCGAGGCCGAACAGTTGTTGCGTAGTGGCGCAACAGCGGTCGGGGGCCGCATCCCAGTCAACGCGTCGGGAGGGTTGGCCTGTTTCGGGGAGGCGATCCCTGCGCAGGCAATCGCCCAGGTGTGCGAGCTGACGTGGCAACTGAAGGGTCAGGCCACCGGTCGCCAGGTCGAGGGCGCCACCGTCGGCGTCACCGCAAATCAGGGTCTGTTCGGGCACGGGTCTTCGGTGATCGTCGCCCGCTAGCCTGCACCCGAAAGTGAACTTCTGATCGAGATTTTCGAGAAATCTGACACGCAAGCTCACGTTCGGCGAGCATGTGAGGCAATGACACACGTCATCGAACCGCTCCCCTTCGTAGACGGAATCGTCTACGGCGAAGGACCTCGATGGCACGACGGGCGGCTTTGGTTCACTGACGGACCGGCGGGAAAGGTGTACTCCGCCGGTGATTCAGGCGATCTGCGCGCCGAGGCCGAGGTACCGCGGGCGTCGGGCCTGGGCTGGCTGCCCGACGGAACGCTGGTGGTGTCAACGCTGTTCGACGCGAAGGTCTACCACGTCGATCCGGACGGCCGGATCGTCGCCACGTACGACCTCAGTGGCGTCGCGGGGATGACCAACGACCTGCTGATCACGCCCGACGGTCGCGGATACGTCGACCTGTACGCGGCGCAGGGCGGTATCGGCCTGCTCGACGCCGGCGGCCAGGTGAGGGTCGTCGCGTCTGGGATGACGGTGCCCAACGGCATCGGGCAGTTGCCCGATGGCGCGACGCTCGTCGTCAGCGAGACGGGCGGCTCACGGATTCTCGCCTTCCCCGTCGAGGCCGACGGCGGCCTCGGCGACCCGGCGGTGTTCGCGGACCTCGGCGCGCAGCGCCATCCTGACGGTCTTTGCGTCGATGTCGAGGGCGCAGTGTGGGTCGGCTGCTACGACTCCGGCGAGTTTCTCCGAATCACCGCCGGCGGCAACATAACTCATCGGGTCGGGATCGCGCGTGGTTGGGCGGTCGCGCCCGCCCTCGGCGGCGCAGACGGGCGCACGCTGTACATGGTGATCGACGACACGACGGTCGAGGGACTCGTGAAGGGTGAGTCCACCGGTTGGATCATGCAGGCGCGCGTCGACGTGCCAGGCGCCTGCTCACCCTGAACGCGATGCTCGCGGCAGGGAAATTCACGGCCTACGGCCCGTCACATTGGGTCGTCATTGCGGTGTTTGTGCTCGGCGTTGTGCTGTTGGTGTGGCTGGGGCGCAGGCAGACCGAGCAGCAGGCGCGCCGACTCGGCCGCGTGCTGGGCGCGGTGACGGCGCTGATCTATGCGGCGATCCTGATCTACGTGCTGAGTCCGCCGACGCTGGACTCGGTGCCGCTGCAGTTGACCGACCTGGCGACCATGGTCGCCGCGTATGCGCTATGGTCACGTAAGCAGTGGGCTTATGTGTTGACCTACTACTGGGGCCTGGTGTTGAGCACCCAGGCGTTGATCTCGCCTGCGCTGCAGAGCCCCGACTTTCCGCACTATCAGTTTCTGGCGTTCTGGGCGATTCACCTGTTGGTGGTCTGGGCGGCCATCTATCTCACCTGGGGCCGCGGGATGCGCCCGGATTGGCACAGCTACCGGTTCGCCGCCGCTGTCACGCTGGTGTGGGCGACGGTGACTTTTGTGTTCAACCGCCTCGCGGGAACCAATTACGGCTTCCTCAACCACAAGCCGTCCACGTCGTCGCTGCTGGACGTGATGGGCCCATGGCCGTGGTACATCTTCGTCGCCGGGACGCTGGTGGCGCTCGTGTGGGCGTTGATGACCTGGCCCTGGGTGCATCGAGTTAGCCTCAGATCATGACGGTCCCCGAGGATTGGGCGCCGGACGCGTGCACGCTGCCGACGAGCGACCGTCCGCTGCGGGTCGCGGAGTTCGATGAGCTGTTCACGTTCGTCGTGCGCGCCGACCGCCGCGCGCCCACGCTTTTGGAGTTGGTCCTGCGGCGCATCGTCGAGGCACCCGCACGAGACCTGGCCCGCCGCGAGAACGAATGCTGCTCCTTCTTCACGTTCCAGTTCGAGCCGCTCGGTGACGATGTGGTCATGCACATCGGCGTGCCGCCCGAGCAAGTCGGTGTGCTGGACGCACTCGAAGCGCGCGCGGCCCGGCAGTGACCGAGACCGTTGTCGTCAGAGTCAAACCCGGCAGCAAGAAGGGCCCGCTCGTCGAAACCGCCCCCGAGGCGCTGACCATCTATGTCCGCGAGCGGGCGGTCGACGGTAAGGCGAACGAGGCCGTGACGAAACTGCTCGCCGAGCATTTCGGCGTTCCGCGCAGAAACGTCGAGCTGGTGTCCGGTGTGACGGGCCGGCTGAAGCGGTTTCGTATCTCCCGGTGAGCGGCTAGGCCACGCCGAGGTACGCCGCGCGAATACTGTCGTCGTCCAGCAAGTCTCGCGCGTTGCCCTCCCTGGTGATCTCGCCGGTCTCCAGAATGTAGGCCCGATCCGACCTACTGAGCGCCTGCTGCGCGTTCTGCTCGACCAACAGCACCGTGGTGCCCTGCGAGTTGATCTCGGCGATGATCTTGAAGATCTGCGATATCACCATCGGCGCCAGGCCCATCGACGGTTCGTCGAGCAGCAGCACCTTCGGTCGGGCCATCAACGCGCGCCCGATCGCCAGCATCTGCTGCTCGCCGCCGGACAGCGTGCCGCCGACCTGATTCTTGCGTTCGGCCAGCCTCGGGAATGTCTCCAGCACCCAGTCGAGCCGCTCATTGTGCTCGGCGCGGGACCCGAATTTGCGCCCGTAGCAACCCATTTCGATGTTCTCAGTGACGGTCATACCGGGAAAGACGCCGCGGCCCTCCGGCGCCTGGATCAGCCCGTCGCTCACCCGCTTGTGCGCCTTGACCCGGCTGATGTCCTGCCCGTCGAACCACACCGAGCCCGAGGTGAGCGGCCGCAGGCCCGAAATGGCCCGCATCATCGTGGTTTTGCCCGCGCCGTTCGAACCGAGCAGCGTGACGAGTTCGCCTTCACGCACCACCAGGGACACGCCGTGCAGCGCCTTGATGCGGCCATAGTGCACCACGACGTCGCGCGCCTCCAGCAGCACCGGGCGGGATGTTTCAGTGGATAGTGTCATCAGGCACCCCCAGGTAGGCGGCGATGACCTTCGGGTCTTCGCGGATCTCGTGCGGTAGGCCGTCGGCGATCTTGCGCCCGAATTCGAGCACCACGATCCGGTCAGTCACCCCCATCACCAACCGCATGTCGTGTTCGATCAGCAGCACGGTGTAGCCATCGTCGCGGATCTTGCGGATCAACTCGATCAGCGCCGCCTTCTCGCTCGGGTTGAACCCGGCGGCCGGTTCGTCGAGGCACAGCAGTTTGGGCTCGGTGGCCAAAGCGCGGGCGATCTCGAGCCTGCGCTGGTCGCCGTACGGCAGGTTCTTGGCTTTCTCCTCGCCGCGATGGGCGATGCCGACAAAGTGCAGTAGCGCCGCGGCGCGTTCGATCGCGGTCTTCTCTTCGCGCCGATGCCGCGGGGTCCGCACGAGCGCGCCGGGCACCGACGTCTTGTGCCGCGCATCGGTTGCAACGACGACGTTTTCGAGCGCGGTCATCTCGCCCCACAACCGGATGTTCTGGAAGGTGCGGGCGATGCCCTTGCGGGTGATCTGGTGACGTTTGATCCGCCCCAGCGGCGCCCCGTCGAAGATCACCGAGCCCGAACTCGGGCGGTACACCCCGGTGATCGCGTTGAAGCAGGTGGTCTTGCCCGCGCCGTTCGGACCGATCAGCCCGAGGATCTCACCGCGTTTGATGTTGAAACTGACCGAATCAAGCGCGACCAGACCGCCGAATTTCACGGTCAACTCCAGTGTCTCCAGGAGTGTTTCGCCTTCGGCGGCGTGAATTTCGCGGTGGACGCCCGCCAGGTCCTCGATCGTCATTGGGCCGGCTCCTTCTCACCGGGCGGGGTTCTCAGCAACTCTCGTGCCGCCTTGCCATACGCCAACAACTGCTGGCGGACGGGGAACAGCCCCTCCGGCCGGAAGATCATCATGACCACCAACGCCAATCCGAAGAACAAATACTTCAAGTCGCCGAGGTTGATGCCGAGGAAGTGCACGCCGAGCAACCGGTTCGGCAGGTACACGATGATGAACGCGCCGAAGATCACGCCCAACTTGTTGCCCTGGCCGCCGAGCACCACCGCACACAGGAACAGCATCGAGTTGATGATGTTGAACGTCGGGGGCGCGACGTACTGCACCTGGCCCGCGTACAGCGCGCCGGACAGCCCGCCAATCGCCGCACCCATCACGAACGCCCACAGTTTGAAGCGGAACGTGTTGACGCCCATCACTTCTGCGGCGTCCTCGTCCTCACGGATCGCCACCCACGCGCGGCCTACCCTGCTGCGTTCCAGGTTGCCGACCAACAGCAGAATCACCACTATCAGCACCAGCCCGAGCCAGAACCACCAGGTTCCGTAGTTGGCGGCGCCCGTGGAGTTGCCGTTGGAGAACACGCCTTCGGGCAGCCTCTCGCTCTCCCCCAACCGCGGGTAGGCAACCTCGTTCAGACCGCGTGGGCCGTTGGTGATGTCGGAAAGGTTGTCGGCCATCAGTCGGATGATCTCGCCGAAGCCCAGCGTCACGATGGCCAGATAGTCACCGCGCAACCGCAGCGTCGGGGTGCCGAGAATCAAACCTGCCAGCGCCGTCATAGCCATCGCCAGCGGCACGCACGCCAACCAGGCCCACGGCGCACTGAACCAACCGTCGGGCCCTACCTTGTTCCACGGGCTGTCCGGGCTGGTGAGCAAGGCGACCGTGTACGCGCCGACCGCGTAGAACCCGACGTAGCCCAAGTCGAGCAGACCAGCCTGGCCGACGACGACATTGAGGCCGATCGCGATGATCGCCACCATCGCGAACTGCGCCATGGTGCCGCCGAAGCTGATGCCCGGTGTGTTGAAGAACGGCGGCGTGTAGAGCGGTAACAGGGCGAGTGCACCGAACAGCAGGGCGCCGAAAATCCACTTCTGCGCCCGCGACAATCCGTCCCACCAGTTGCGCAGGCCGTCGCCCGGGGCCAACACAGACGTAATGCGCGATCCGCCTTCGGCTCCTCGCTTCGCCTTAAAGCGCGATCCGCCTTCGGCTCCTCGCTTCGCCTTAAAGCGCGATCCGCCTTCGGCTCCTCGCTTGCCCTTCATGCGCGTGCCTTCCCGAGGCTCTCACCGAGTATGCCCGTCGGCCGGAACAACAGCACCAGAACCAGCAGCACGAACGCGACGACGTCGCGCCACTGCGTGCCGAACACGGCCTGACCGTAGTTCTCCATGATGCCGAGCAGTAGACCGCCGAGCAGCGCGCCCCGCAGGTTGCCGATGCCGCCGAGCACCGCAGCAGAGAAAGCCTTGATGCCCAATAGGAATCCGCCGGAGTAGATGATGCCCTGCGGCACTTTCAGCGTGTAGAGCAGCGCCGCCGCGCCCGCGAGCAGACCGCCGATCAAAAACGTCGTCATGATGATGCGTTCGCGCGACACCCCCATCAGCGTCGCGGTCGTCGGGTCCTGGGCGACCGCGCGAATACCGCGGCCGAACTTGGTCCGGTTGATCGCGAAATCGGTCAGCACGGCGAAGATCAGCGCAGCGACGATGATCACGATGGTGATGTTGGAAACCGTCGCACCGAAGACGGTGAACTGCGTCTTGGGCTGCACCAGAATGATCGGCTGCTGCGCGTTGCTGCCGCCGTATCCTTTCAGCAGCTTCGGCAAGACGAAGTGGACAAACTCCTGCAGCACGAACGACATACCGATTGCGGTGATCAGGAATGTCAGGGACCGGGCGCCCCGTTTTCGCAGCGGCCGATATGCGATGAACTCCAGCCCTACGGCCGCCGAACCGGAGATGAGCATCGCGAACAACATCGCCACGCCCAGATACAGGATCGTCAGCCCGACGCCCTTGCTGTACGCGTTGCCGCTCGGCGTGAAGCCCACGATCATGTCGAGCGCGAAGTACGCGCCGAACATGCCGAGCATGAAGATCTCGGAATGCGCGAAGTTGATCAGTCGCAGCACGCCGAACACCAGCGTGTATCCGACTGCCACCAACGCATAGATGGCCCCCCAGGACAGACCGTCGATCGTCAACTGCCAGAAGCCGATTCGCAGGCCTTCCAGGTTGAAGTTGATGTTGGCGGCCAGACAGGCGTATTGAGCCCCGTGATCTAGGCACTCGTGGATCATCCGGGGGCAGCTCCTCGCGACAGTGGTCTATCGGATCGGTCGTTTACAACAAACGCATTGCCAGCGAAAACGCGTCCGAGCCATACGGTCTCGGACGCGCTTCGCCTTGGCGACTTACTGAACCTTGAAGATCCAGATGAGGTTGGTGGTGAGCTCACCGGTCGGGGTCCACTGGTACTTACGGGCCACCCCCTGGCCGTTATAGTTCTTGACGAAGTCCAGCAGCGCGGGCCGGGTGATGGCACCCGAGTCGATGCCCTTCACCAGGATGGTGCCGAGATCGTAGCCCTCCGCACTGTAGGTGCCTGCATCGGTGTTGAACTTCTTCTTGTACTCGTCGGCGAACGATCCGGTGGCCGGGCCGCACGGGCAGGACAGGATGGCGCCCTTGGTGGCTTCGCCGCCCTGCTTGACGTATTCGGGATCCTTTGTGCCGTCAGCGGAAACGAACGTTCCGGCGAAGCCGCCGTCCTTGAGCTGCTGGGTCAGCGGAGCCGCCTCGGAGTAGTAGCCGCCGTAGAAAACGGCATCCGGGTTGACGCCCTTGACCTGTGTCACCGCGGCGGAGAAGTCCTTGTCGCCCTTCTTCACTGAGATGTTGCAACCGGAATCGGCCACCGGGCCCAGCGTCTCGCGGACCGCCGAGGCCAGGCCGAGACCGTAGTCGGTGCTGTCGTCGATGACGCAGACCTTCTTGTAGTTCAAGGTGTTCTTCAGGTAGTTGGCGACGGCCGGGCCCTGCACGGCATCGTTGGCGAGGCCGCGGAAGAACGTCTTCCACCCGTTCTGGGACAGCGTCGGGTTGGTCGCCGATGCCGTGGTGGCGACCAGGCCGGCCTGGTCGAACACAGTGCCGGTGGCTTTCGTCTCACCCGAGAACGCCGGGCCGACGAGTCCGATCGTGTACTGGTCGTCGACGATCTGCGGCGCGATCGCGGTGGCCTTCTGCGGATCACCTTCGGTGTCGAACGGCTTCAGCTGCACCTGGCAGCCCTTGTTGGCCGCGTTGTGCTTGTCGATCGCAAGCTGCACACCGTTTTTGATGTTGATGCCCAGCGCAGCGTCCGGCCCGTTGAGAGCCCCGGCCATTGCGATCGACACCGGCGGACAGGTGGCCTTGCCGTCACCGGCGGGATCGGCGGCCGCGGCAGCCTGATCCGCTTTGACTTCCTTGCCCTGCTCGTCGATCTGAACCTGCTCGACGATCTTCAGATCTGCCTGCGCCGTGCCTCCGTTACCACTCGGCTCGGATTGTTGGCACCCGGCAACACCGAGCACGACCAGGACGGCACTACCGAGAGCAAATGCATTCCGTGCCACGCCTCCGCGCACACTTCACCTCCGCGTCAATGTTTTTGTCGGCATCGGGCGCACCAGCCCTCCTCTGCTGGGGCGGCGATGCTTCGGGAAGACCATAGCCAACGCGAACCCATGTCGCGTCATGTTGGAAAACGGGGACTGCTGACCGGCCGTAAATTCGCGGCCGACGGCGCGTCGGAAACGCAGTTTTTACGCTTTCTCGGGCGCGTCGAGAGTTTCGAGCACCACCTCGGCGACCCGCCTCATCGTGGTGCGGCGATCCATGGCCGCGCGCTGGATCCATTTGAACGCCTCGGGCTCTGACAACCCCTGCTTTGTTTGCAGCAAACCCTTCGCCCGTTCGACGAGCTTGCGCGTCTCCAACCGGTCGGACAACGTCGCGACCTCGTTCTCCAGCGCGGTCATCTCGCTGAACCGGCTCACCGCCACCTCGATCGCCGGGATCAGGTCGGTGATGTTGAACGGTTTCACCAGATACGCCATGGCACCTGCGTCGCGCGCCCGTTCCACGAGTTCCCGTTGGCTGAACGCGGTGAGGATGACGATCGGCGCGATGCGCTTGCTGGCGATCTCGGATGCGGCGTCGATGCCATCGCGTCGCGGCATCTTGACGTCCATGATCACCAGATCGGGCCGCAGGCTCTCGGCCAGATCGACCGCCTCCTGGCCGTCGCCGGCCTCCCCCACGATCTCGTAGCCTTCTTCGCGCAGCATTTCGGCCAAGTCCAGTCGGATGAGCGCTTCGTCTTCAGCGACGAGAACGCGGCGCGGCCTATCGGCATTGGTCGGTGACCCGGTCATGGGACACATTGTGGCGGTCCGGCGGGCGATCAGCGACCGGGGGGCATTTCCGGTGCGTCAAACCAGCCCATGCCCAACTTCTGACCAGCGCAGTCGACAGCGCAGCCCGATTTCCATGACCTGCGCCATCGAAGTGCCCGAGGAGGGAGTCGAACCCACACGGTGTTGCCACCAACGGATTTTGAGTCCGCCGCGTCTGCCATTTCGCCACTCGGGCTTGCGAAGAAGCAAGGTTAGGTTACGCGACCATCCCCGTCCAGCCACCGTCGAGGCGGTCAGAGGCGCCGCCGCGATCCGAACCCATAACGAGTGATGGGCGAGTCCCGAAGAACCCGCCCGTCACTCCATGCTGTTGCGCCCGTTCGTCAGCCTCCGTCAGCCTCCGATTCCGAGCAGATGACCGCCCGGCGCCAGCCCGACCAGGCTGCCGCCACCGACGTTGAGAATGCCCTGATTATTGGTGCCGCCGTTGAGCAGGCCCTGGTTCCCCGTCCCTTGATTGCCGATGCCGAAGTTGCGCGTGCCCCCGTTCAGCACGCCGAAGTTCCCCACTCCGCTGTTGACAAGCCCGCCGTTGATCAGACCGGAGTTCAGCACACCGCCGTTGAAGCCGCCACTGTTACCGATGCCGATGTTCGGGCCGAGGGTGTTGCTGTTCAAGATCCCGCTCTGACATACGAGGCCTTGAATCCCCAGCAGGCAATTGTCTGCCGACGACGTGGCGGGAACAGCGAGTGCGATCGCTCCGGCGCTAACTAGCGAACAACCAAGAAGCACAAAAGGACGGCGTGACGCCATAGTTTCCCCCTTAGCCAGGGCCAGTAGTTACCGAAAAGAGATTAACTCATAAACGGCAGCGTGGGAAGCGGTTGGCAAATAAAAGAATCAGCCGGTTCCGCCATGTCTACAGCTAAATCGGGGCCGGAGCGCCCATCACTGGCAAACGCCTATATTAACGTCCGCGGTGAATAGACATACGTTCTGTCGTCCGTTCATACGATTGCTTTCGCATACCGTGGAGAAACCAGCACTAGGGTTCGTGGCAAACTAGCCTGGCTAGGCAGCCGGCGTCGGCACCGGCTCCACATCTTGTCCTCGGCTCCGCCGATCCCACTCGGCGAGCACCTCGGGGTCGGTGGCCTTACTGGTCAGACTGCCGACCACATAGACCACCAGCCCGGTGACCAGCCCGACGTAGATCGGCTCGTTGGCGTAGATGTCGCCCAGGTAGATCATCGTGCCCAGCGTCGCGACGGTGCCGACGGCCATTGCCGCCACTGCCCCGACGTTGGTGCCGCGCCGCCACACCAGACCGCCCAGGATCGGCACCAACAACCCACCGACCAGGATGTCGTAGGCCACGGTCAACGCGGCCACCACGTCCTGCAGCACGCAGGCGATGAGCACCATCAGAAGGCCGAAACCGAACACATAGAGCCGGTTGTTGCGGACGTGGTCGTGCTCGCTGCCCGCCTCGATGTCCTGATGCCGCAGTCGCGCGACGATGTCCTGGCTGAACACCGTCGCGGTGGCGATCAGCGCACCGCTCGACGTCGACATCACCGCGGCGAGCGCGGCCGCCAGCACGAGGCCGGCCAGCACCGGCGGCAACTGCTGCTCGACGAACTGCGCGAACGCGTCGTCCCGGGATTCCAGCGCGGGCAGCAGCACCTTGGCCGCCATCCCGATCACCGCTCCCGCCACCGCGTACAGCAGGCAGTACAGCCCGGACGCCGCACCTGCCCAGCGGGCCACCCCGGGACTGCGCGCGGTGAACACCCGCTGCCAGATGTCCTGGCCGATCAGCAGACCGAAGGTGTAGATGACGAAATAGGTCAGGATGGTCTCGCCGCCGATGGTGGTCAGCGATGTGGCGTCGGCGGGCAGCTTGTCGGCCAGCCCGGAGACGCCTCCGGTCTTGTACAGCGCGACCGGCAGCAGGATGAAGAAGATGCCGATGGTCTTGACCATGAACTGCACGAAGTCGGTCAGCGTGATCGACCACATCCCGCCCAGCGTGGAATAGATGATGACCACGCTGCCGCCGAGTATGATCGCTGGCACCTTGGCGATGTCGAACAACGCGCCGAAGATGGTCGAATACGCGATGGTCGACGTCACCGACAGCATCAGCGTGTAGCCCCACATCACGATTCCCGACAGCACGGAAGAGCCTGGGCCATAACGTAATTCGAGCATCTGGCTGACGGTGTAGACGCGCAGCCGCTGGATCCGGCCCGCGAACAACAGGCTCAGCGCCAGAATCCCGACGCCGATCCAGAACACCAGCCACATGCCCGAGATCCCGTATTTGTACCCGAGGCCGACACCGCCGATCGTCGACGCGCCGCCAAGCACGATCGCGGCCATGGTGCCGGAGTAGAGCAGCGGGCCCAGGCGACGGCCGGCGACCAGGAAGTCGGATTGCGTTTTGGCCCTGCTCTTTCCCCAGAAGCCGAAGGCAATCATGCCCAGCAGGTAGATGACGACGATCGCGATATCCATGATGTCCCCTCAGCGGATGTCGAAGTGGATGACAGTCGGTCCGTGGGCGTCGAGCGCACCGCGAACGAGCTCGGTCAACTCGGCCGTCGAGGTCGTACGCACCCCACGTGCTCCCATCGCCACCGCGAGGGCGGCGAAGTCCGGCGTGCGCAGCTCGACGCCGATCGGCGCAATGCCCCTGGCCGCTTCCTGGTCCCGGATTTCCCGGTAGCCGCCGTTGTCGACGACGACGACAGGTATCGAAAGTTGTTGTTCGACAAGTGTCATCAGTTCCTGCACCGAGAACATCAGCGCACCGTCGCCGAGCAGCACCGCCACCGGTGATCCGGGCAGTCCGATCGCGGCGCCGAGGCCCGCAGGCAGCCCGTAGCCCAGCGTGGCGAACCCGGGCGAATAGCAGAAGCGGCGCGGGGCGGGCATGTCGAAGAAATGCACCGACCCGAAGTAGGTGACCTGCGAACTGTCCCCGGTCAGCACGCCGTCGGCAGGCAGGGCCGCGCGCACTGCGGCATTGATCTCCGCGTAGCCGCCCGCGTCCTTGGCCGCTTCCTCGCGGCACGCCGCCCGCAGCGCCGCGGCGCGGTCGTGGGTGCGCGAGGTCACGGCGGGCAGGGCGGCCCGGAGCGCGGCGACGGTGGCCGCGGCGTCGCCGAGCAGCGCATGGTCGGCCGGGCAGTTCTTCTGCAATTGGGCGCGTTCGATATCGCAACGGATCACCGTCCGCGCACGAATCTGCCCTTCCCATAGGTCCGAATCGCCAAGTTCGGAGCCGACCACAAGCAGTGCATCGCTTTCGGCGGCGGCTTTCTGCACGGCCCGAAGCCGGACGGATGCGCCAACTGACAGCGGATGACCCTCGTCGACGACGCCCTTGCCGTTGACTGTGGTGGCGACCGGTGCGCCGAGCGCCTCGGCCAGTGCGGTCAGCTCCTGCTGCGCGTTGACCGCTCCCCCGCCTGCGATGATCATCGGCTGGGTGGCGGCTGCCAGCGCCTCGGCCGCGGTGCGTACCGCATCGGGATCAGCTTGTGGCGCAGTGTGTTTGGCGGCCGCCCCACGGGGCTCGCCCGTCCACTGGGCCTCGAGGACGTCGACGGGAATCTCGATGTGCACCGGGCGGGGACGGCCCGCGGCGAACGAGTCGAACGCGTCCGAGACGGCGTCGGCGGCGTCGTCGGCGGTGCGTACCCGGCGGCTCCAGCGGATCAGCTGATCCATTGCTCCGCTGGTGTTCTTGGCCTCGTGCAGCTGTCCGAGGTCATGGCCCTCGGCGTCGGTGGGCATCCCGGACGACAGGATCAGCATCGGCTGCGACTCCGCATAGCCGGTGGCCGCCGCCGTCATCGTGTTCGTCAGGCCGGGCCCGCTGGTGGCCACCACCACGCCGGGTCTGCCGGTGACTCGGGCGTAGGCTTCGGCGGCGTATCCAGCTCCCTGCTCATGGCGCGCCGTGATGGCGCGGATTCCGGTCGCCGGAAAATGGCGGTACAGCTCGAGGTTGTGTGTGCCCGGGATGCCGAACACGGCGTCCACCCCTTGTGCGGCAAGGCTTTCTACCACCGCGGCGCCACCGTTGCGATGCGTGGTCACGGCTGTGTCATCCCCCGGGTCGCTTCGCTCCTGCCCGCCGACGCCATCCCCCGGGTCGCTTCGCTCCTGCCCGCCGACGCCGCCAGCACGGACATCAGCTCGTACGCGACGTGAGCGGCCGCGATGCCGGTGATCTCGGCATGGTCGTAGGCGGGTGCCACCTCGACGATGTCGGCTCCGACCACGTTGACGCCCACCAGGCTTCGCAGGCAGTGCAGTAGCTCGCGACTTGTCATGCCGCCGGCTTCCGGGGTTCCGGTGCCCGGCGCGTGGGCGGGGTCGAGCACATCGATGTCGACGGACACGTACACCGGCGCTTCGCCGAGACGTGCCCGCGTCCGCTCGATCACCGCGGCCAGCCCCTCGATCTGAAAATCGTCCGTTCCGATCACCTGGAAGCCGAGCACTTTGTCGTC
Source organism: Mycobacterium sp. ACS1612 (assembly GCF_001667505.1). Classification (GTDB taxonomy): domain Bacteria; phylum Actinomycetota; class Actinomycetes; order Mycobacteriales; family Mycobacteriaceae; genus Mycobacterium. Next base: position 251,354 of record NZ_LZHZ01000067.1, on the reverse strand, counting down.
GGTCAGGTCGGTGGACGCATACAACGGCCCGCGAATCCCCACGTGCAGGCAGTGTTCGGGATCAAGCAGGCCCTCCTCGCTTGCCCGCCGGAACGGCGTGCCATGCGTGAACGGCGCACCGAAGTAGGTGTCCCAGGTGTCGAGGTGGGCGTCGAAGTGCAGTACAGCGACCGGGCCATGGTCGCGGTGCAGCGAGCGAAGCAACGGCAGCGCGATGGTGTGGTCGCCGCCGAGCGTGATCAGCTTCGTCCCGCCGTCACGCAACTCGTCCGACGCGCGCTCGATCGTGGTGATCGCCTCGGCGATGTCGAACGGGTTCACAGCGATGTCACCGGCGTCGGCCACCTGCTGAACCGCGAACGGTTCGACATCCAGCCGCGGGTGATACGGCCGCAGCAGCTTGGACGAGGCCCGAATGTGGCCCGGGCCGAACCGCGCCCCCGGCCGGTAGGACACTCCGGAGTCGAACGGGATGCCGACGACCGCGACGTCGGTGTGGGTCACTTCATCGGTGCGGGGCAGGCGTGCGAAGGTAGCCGGACCCGCGTAGCGCGGCACACGCGTGGCGTCGACCGGTCCGATCGGGGGCGCAGAAGTCATGTCTATAACGCTCCCCGAAACGGCCGCCTGCGGATATAGCCAATTTGTAGAGATTGCGCTTCAGCTGTTCGACGATATGTCCATGCTGACCGTTGCGGAGCTGGTCGCGGACCCCGATCTGGGGCTGCAGTTGGTCGCAGGGCGTAGCGGTGCCGACCGGGAAATCGAGGCCGCCGCGGTTTCTGAGCTGGTGAATCCCGGTCCGTGGCTGCAGGGCGGCGAGTTGCTGTTGACCATCGGCCTGTTGCTGCCGAAGACCCTGGCGGGTTGCCGGTCCTATCTCGCCGACCTGGATGCTGCGGGGGTGCGCGCCGTCGGTATCGGGCTCGGTGCCGAACTGCCTCATCAGAAGGCGCCCGCACGCCTGGTCAGCGCTGCCGACGAGATCGGTGTGCCGTTGTTGACGGTGCCCGATCCGGTGCCGTTCATCGCGGTGACGAAGGCGGTGTTCGCCTACCGGGCGCGCGCCGAACGGCGGGACCTGGAGTGGGCGCTCCGAACTCAGCGGGCCTTGACCGCAGCCGCCGTCACCCCCGGCGGGCTGCTCGGCATCCTTTCCGCTCACCGCGACGCCACCGGCCGCTCGGGCGTGGTTATCGACTTGCTCGGTCGGATAGTCGCCCAATCGGATTCGGACGCAGCCCATTTGGTCGAGCGGCTGTCCGGGTTGCTGGAGTCGGTTCGCGAGCAGGGCCTCAACGCGGCAGCCGCCGACATCAGCGGTGGGCGCAGGCGAGAACTCCATGCGCTCGGCGCGCGCAGACTTCGTGCCTGGCTGCTGATCGACGGGCCCGCTGAATTGCCTGCCGCTCATCAGATTTCGGGTGATCTGGTGTCGCTGCTCTCACTCGAGCTCGAGCGCCGCCACGGGCTCACCACCGCCCAGCGCCGCGGCCGAGCCCAGGTGCTGGACCGGTTGGCTCGCGCCTCCGTCGAGGACGTCGTCGCCGCGCGCTGGCTGGCGTCGGTCGGCTTGCAAGACACCGACTTGCGGGCCGCCGCGGTCGCCGCCCAGCACGATGCCGACGACTTGGCCGCCGACCTGCTCACCAGCCTGCCCGACGCACTGGTGCGCGTAGTGGGAGAAGTGGTCGAACTCGCGGTGCCCATCGACACCGATCTGCCGGGTGCGCTCGGCACGCTGGCGGGCGGTCGGCCTGCGGGTATCGGCATCGCGGTGCGACCCGGCTCGCTGGTCGTTTCCCTGCGCCAGGCCTCCTCGGCGCTGCCGGCGAGCCGCGTCCAGGGCCGCCACATGCACGCCGAAGAAATCGCCAGCAGTCGGCTGCTCCTGAACACGGTTGGGGCGCAACCACTTCAGGCGTACGCCGACGCGGTGCTCGGCCCGCTTGACGCGATGGACCGGTCAGGCGATCTGCTGCGTGGGCTCACCGCTTTTCTCGAGCACAACGGGCACTGGGGCTCGGCTGCCGCCGCGCTGCGCGTTCACCGGCACACGATGCGCAACCGCATCGAGGCGGTGGAACGACTAACCGGGCGGCGCATGGAGTCCGCGCAGGACCGCCACGAGCTGTGGCTGGCCCTGCGGGCTCGTGACGCCGCCCGGATGTCGTCGGACTAACCGGCCGCCGGGGCCGACGCCTCCTCGCTGGCCGCGTGCTTCGGCGTACCCGTCGAAGGTTTCGCAGTGTGGTCGCCGAGCTTGGATTTGATCTCGTCGACCGACTTGCCGTTGGGCACCGCGCCCTTTGCGTGCTTGCCGGTCACCGAGTGGCCGCCCGCACCCTTCTTGTCTCCGCCGGGCTTCTTGTCCTCGTCCTTCTTGGCGTCACCGTCGTCCTTGGCGTCGCCGTCGTCCTTGGCGTCGCCATCCTTGGCGTCGTCGTTCTCCTTCCGGGTGGCCGGAGTCGTCGCCTTCGGATCGTCCGACGACTTGGTGTCATCGGTTGCGGCGGAAGGATTCTCGGATGCCTTCGTGTCCGTTTCGGTAGTGGGCTCCGTCGCGGTCGGCGCAGCAGGCGTCGGTTCGTTGACCGCCTTCGTCTCGTCGGACGTGGTCGACTGCTCTGACTTGTCGGTCGCAGGCTCGTCCGGCGCGGAGATCTTTTCGGTCATGTCGCTGGTCTCCGGTGTCTTCGCGGCCGCCGTTGTTTGGAACGTCTCGGTCACCGCTTGCTGGGCCACCGCCGCGGTGTCGACCGCTTCGATCGCGGCCACGGTGGTCGGCGTCGTCGGTGTCTTCTTGAAGGACGCCGCCCACGCCGCGAGTGCTTGCGCCAACGCGTTCGCAACTGACGAGCCGACCTGCTGCACCGTCTGCTGCACCGCAGGCACCACCTGATTCACGACGGTGTTCTGCAAGGTGGTCGCCACCTGCTGCACCAACTTCTGCAATGAGGCCGCCAAGGCCGCGGCCAGATCGCTGGACTGCCGCTCTCTGATGATGTCCCTGATCCACTCGCCCGCTGGCTTCAACTTCCACTCACCGGACGCCTCGTCGAAGTAATAGAGGCCGAACGAACCCTGCTCAGTGAGTTCCTGACCCAACCGGTCACGCAAGCTGTAGATGAACGCAGGACCGATCCAGTCCTCCCAGTTCTCCGCGATTTCGCGGTACTGTGCCGGCAATTGCGCCATCTGGGCGTCCGTGAGCCCCTCACCCCAAACGGTGAGGAAGTCGCTGATGAATTTGAGCTGGTTCTGGTAGGCCGCTGCCTGATCGGCATTGAGCGATGTCGGCAGACCGTATTCGGTGGCCCAGATCTTCACCAGGTCGTCGCCGTTGTTCAACATGGTCTGCCGCATCTGGAGCAGCATCTGAAGCGGCGAGAGGAATCCCGGGTTCTGTTCCGCGAAAGTCCGTTGGTAGTTGTACGGGTGATATGACAACGCGTCGAAGAAACCCTTCGCACCGTTTGCGTACATCGTTTGTACAAACGTCACCGGGTCCATCGTCAAACCGCCTACCGTGACAACGGCGCCGAGGACACCGGCCACGACAGTCGCATTCGGATCGGCCGCCTTGATCGCCGTATACGCGGCCTTCAACACATTCGTGTAGGCCACCGGATCGACCGCAGGCGACCACGTCTTGTAGGAGTTCGGCTCGTTCCACACTTCGTAGGCCGACACTTCACCTTGGTATCGCTGGGCAACCTCGGCCGCGAAAGCCGCGAAGGCCGTCGGATCAGGCGCGACACCGACACATCCGAGGCATCCGCTGCCGTTCTGCCCTCCGTAATAGGGCGTCGAATTCAACACGCCCAGCACGGAGAAACCGCGGTCGGTGGCCTCCTGGATGATGCGGTCCATTTTCGTCCAGTTCGGCGGGAACAGCTGTTCAAGGGGGGAACCGGGCTGTGCAGGCTTGATCGCCGCCCACGGAATGACCACACGCACCGTGTTGACGCCCAACGCCTGCATCTCGTCGAAGCGGGCTTCAATCTCGTCATCAGTCGCGTTGTACAAATCGGAATCGGCGATGCCGATGGTCTCGGAGTCCTCTTTTATTGCCGCCGTTTCGACGATGTGATAAGCGGCAGCACTGACCGACCGCGGTATCGGGGAGGTAGGCGTGAGCAAATTGGTCACATAGGCGCACAAGATAGCGATCGGCACTACGGCAATCAAAGTGAATATCGAGTAACGCCGCATACGGCGACTCATGGCCCGGCTCATAGCCACTCCCGTTTCAGTTGTCAGTCCGAAGACATGTGTCGACTCAAATTAGCCCATCGGACAGAAAAGCGCGCAGCCAATTGAAAAAGACCTCTGGTCCGAAAAGCGTGGCGGCGCAAGGCATCTTCCCCGCATGGCGTGACGGCGGCCGCGATGCATAAGACAGTCGTGCGCGATTGGACAGTTTCAGCAAAGGCCTTATCACTACTGCCGTTATACGCAGCGGATGGCTGGCATGTGTCCCATAACTGGGAATATCGAGGTGATCACGGTCGCATCACGCGGCAATTCCTCCCCCGCCACGCGGGAATCCTGGCCGAAGACGTTTGCGCCGAGCGCAGCAAGCAAAATTTGGCCCGAAGTCCTTAGCATCCGATCGCGCGGACGGTATGCAGATGCGTTTGATAATCACGTCGCTTAAACCGCCGGGTCTGCGCAGAAACGGCAATCCCGACCCGTTCGAGCGCCATGGCGGGGTCCACCGTGGCGCCACGCGGTCACCGCACATCAGCTACCCGATCGGGGCTACCCGAGCAGCGCAAAGTAATGAACCGCGATTTGAGCGCCGGCAAAATGCGCACTGTTGAACCGGGACGGATACGGGCGCAGCTAGCGCAAAAGGGTCGTGTGCGGGGCCACGTGGAACCGAAACCCGCAGGTGGGAATGCCTTGCGGCGTTACGCTTCGGAGGTGGTGGCCAAGGTTCGACCTGTCTGCGTGCCCGACGTGGCGCTGGAGAACCGGGTGCCTGCCCGCACCCGCCATCAAAACGAAACCGTTGCGCGCCACCTTCGCGTGCTGACCGTCACCACCCGCATCGGCGCGGTCATCAGCATCTTCTTCGGCATTCAAGGCTTGATCGTCGGACAGGACGTGGTGTGGATCGCGATGGTGAACCTGGCCAGCGGTGCCATCTTCCTGCTGATCCCCTTGCTGTACCGGTTCGGCGAGTTGCTCGCGCCGTTGGTGTTCTTCTTCGTGGCGTACGCGTCGATCACCGTGGTGTGCTGGCACCTCGGCACGAGTTCGGGATTACCGTTCTACTACCTGCTCGCCGCGACCCTGATGGTGCTGATCCTCGGCGCCGATCACATGGTGCTGACAGCGGTACTGGCAGCGGGCAACGCCGCGACCGTCATCGCACTCGAGTTACTCATCCCGTATAACACTGGCGTGCAACCAGATTGGGCCTACCAAACGGGCTTCGTCCTCACGGTGATATCGGCTTTTGTGATGGTGATCGCGGTGGCGTGGTACGCGCTGCGAGAGATCCGGCGGGCCCGGCTGGCGATGGAGGCCGAGTACGAGCGGTCCGAAAGACTGCTCACCAACATCCTGCCAGCGACCATCGCCGAGCGCCTGAAAGACCCGTCGCGCAACATCATTGCGGACAAGTACGACGATGCATCGGTCCTGTTCGCCGACATCGCCGGATACACCAAACGCTCGAGTGACACTCCCCCAACAGATTTGGTCCGTTTCCTCGACCGGCTTTACACCGATCTGGATGCTCTCGTAGACCGGCACGGCCTTGAGAAGGTGAAGACGAGCGGCGATTCCTACATGGTGGTCAGCGGCGTTCCTCAACCGCGTGACGATCACATCGAGGCTCTCGCGTGTCTCGCACTCGACATGGCCGAAACCGTCGCGGACCTGAAAGATCCTCAGGGCCGCGAAGTTCCGCTACGCATCGGCCTTGCCGCAGGACCGGTGGTGGCAGGCGTCGTCGGTGCGCGCAAGTTCTTCTACGACGTGTGGGGCGACGCGGTCAACGTTGCAGCGCGGATGGAGACCACCGACGTCGAGGGGCGGATCCAAGTACCCGACGACGTGTACCAGCGCCTCGATCACGCATTCGTGCTCGAAGAGCGCGGCAACGTCGACATCAAGGGCAAGGGCGTCATGCACACCTGGTACCTGGTCGGCCGCCGCGACGACGAAGCCGTCCGCAGTGCGGTCGAACGGCGAACTGCCGTCACACCTTCCGGTTCTCCGACTTGATCAGCCAGGCCAGTTTCTCCAGCCCATCGATCAGCTGGTGCAGGATGTCCGCGGTGCTCGGGTCCTCCGCGTCGACAGCGTCGTGGACGCCTCGGATGGTGCCGACCGCCGCGTAGATGCGACCGGTGATCAGGTCCACAACCTCGGCCGTGCTGCGCTCAAATGCCGGAAACTCCGGCAGCGACGTAGTGCCGGCGACGGTGTCGGACCGGCCGTCGGGCACCGCGTCGAGCGCCCGCATCCGCTCGGCGACGGTGTCACTTGCCTCGCGTGCGAAGTCGACGAGTTCGTCGAGTTGCAGGTGTAGGTCGCGGAAGTTGCTGCCGACGACGTTCCAGTGCGCCTGCTTGCCCTGCAGGTGCAATTCGATCAGATCGACCAGCACCTGCTGCAGGTTCGCGCTGAGAGCCGGCGATGCCTGAAATGCCTGTACTTCTGCTTCTGTGCGACGTGCTGTGGTACCCATGCCTCGCCCAACGCACACTAAACTGGAATCATTCCAGTTTGGCGGAATCCTGCCGTTCAAGCAGGCGCGCGTAGCCGGCCCCCATGCCGAGCAGCACCAGGCCGACCACGATGAACACCGCCACCCGGAAGATCCCGTCTAGGGTGCCCAGGTCGAACAGGAAGAGTTTGACCATCGCCGCGGCGACCAATGTCAGCCCTCCGCCGATCGGCACTGACCGCTCGGCTCTGGTGGCCCGCGCCGCATAGCCGAAGAGGGCGGCGGCCATCGCGATCCAGCAGATCGTGGCGGCCATGTGGCCGGCGAAGAAGCCACCGTTCTCGCCGCCGACCCAAACACCTGCCGTCACGGTGAACGCGGTCACGGCATAGATCACCACGGCGGCGCAGCTCGCCCAGACGACCGGTTCGTCACGCCACGACCAGGCGATGGCGATCGCGGACGCCACCAGCAAGACACTGGCGATCAGGGTGGAAATGCCTTCTGCAGTGGCGATTTCGGTGGCCTCGAGGAATGACGTCGGCGGCGCGTAGACCAGGAAGATGCCACCCCCGACGAACCCGAAGCCGATCGCCACCCACCGCGCGATGGGATCGCGCCGACCGGCGACCGCGACCACGGCGGCCATCGCCAGCAGCACCGGGCCGGCGATGTAACCGTCGAAGGCGACGGTCACCGCAACCAGCGCCGACACCGCCGCCAGCGCCGACCAGATCTGCCGTACCGCGGCGGTCACGCCGGGCGGGCGGGTCAGCACGATCGCGAGCATGACCGCGGCCAGCAACGCCGCCATCAACGCTGCCACCACCCGGTCTACTGCTGGGGGAACGCACAGGACGGGCAGCGCGCCCGCCGCGGTCAGCAGCGCCATCGCGGCTCCATTTGCCGTGCGCGGCAACAGGATCAGCGCCCCTGCCAGTGCCAGCACTGCGGCAACCGCGCACGCGCCCGCCAGCCACAGGTCACGATCGGAACTGAAGGCGACGGCGACCAACGCGATCAACAACGGGACGGTGGGGGCGGCGGTGCGGGCCGCGTGTAACCAGATCCAGTCTTTACCGAGCTGGACGGGCAGCGAGGCGGCGGACAGCGCGAGCATGAAACCGATGAGAAGCAGCGTGACACCATCGGTGATCGCCGGCGCCAGGCAGATCAACGGCACCAGCACCAGCACGCCAAGATGCTGCGAATCCCAGCGCCGCGCCAACGTCATACCACCGCCGCCAACGACAGCCGCGATGACCAGGCCGACAGCGGCGGGCACCCAGTCGTAGATCGTCGTGACGGCGATGACGTCCAAGTACGCGGCGCCGATGCCGGTGGCGGCCAGGGCGACGGCGCCCACCCGGCCGCCGGGTCGCGCACTGAGCCAGCACCCGCAGGCCACCAACCCGGCCGCGAGCACGGCGCCGCCCGCGACCCGCAACTCGGGACGCAGGATGCCCGCCTGCGCCGCCAGCACCAAAAACAGCACGACACCGACGAGCGTGACGGCGACACCGGCGACTGCCAGAGCCCGCCCGATCCAGTTCTCGGAACGTTCCGGCCGCTGCTGCTCGACGGGGGCCGGGTACTGCGGCGGCGGATACTGCGGCCAGTGCGGCACGGGCGGCGGCGCATAGGCCACGGGTTGGGGCTGTGCGGCCAACAGACGGTCGAGCTCGTTCAGATCGGCGGACATTCGCGCTAGATACTGGGAGATCGCAGCGGAGTCCGCGGACAACCGGGAGATGACGGCACGCGGTTCAGTCATGTGAGAAATCGTCGCAGCGCGCCGCCGCATTCGGATGAGTAGGACTACTCGTCCTTGTCCAAGCCGTGTTCGATGGCGTACCGCGCCAGTTCCACCCGGTTGGCCACCTGCAACTTGCGGAACGTGGCCTGCACGTGGTTCTCCACGGTGCGGTGGCTCAGCGACAGCCGGGCCGCGATCTGCTTGGCCGTCAGGCCTTTTGCAACGTAGCGCAACACCTCGGTCTCACGTTCGGTCAGGCTCGGCGTGCTCTCGCCCGCGCCAGGCGCCTGCGCGATGCGGCGGTACTCCCCCAACACCAGGCCCGCCAACCCCGGGGTGAACACCGCACGGCCTTCGGCGGTCGCGCGCACCGCATCACCGAGTTCCTGTTTCGATGCGCTCTTCACCAGATAGCCTGTGGCGCCTGCCTTTACCGCGTCGAGGACGTCGTCGCGCTCGTCGGACGCCGAGAGCACCAGGATTCGGGACGACGGGGACACCGCGAGCACCTCCGCGGTGGCCTGCGCACCGTCGCCATCGGACAGCCTCATGTCCATCACCACCACGTCGGGGTGCACGACCGCGGCGCGCCGACGGGCCGCCGCCACCCCGTCGGCCGTCGCGACCACGGTGAAGCCGTCCTCCGCCAGGTCGCGGGCCACGGCGTCGCGCCAGATCGGATGGTCGTCGACGACCATCACCGTCGGGGTACCGTCAGCTCCCATTCCGCCCCACATCCCGGCCCGGTGGTCAGCTTGGCGCTGCCACCCAGCCACTCCAGCCGTCCCACAATCGATTTGGCGACTCCGATGCGACCCTCCGCGACAGCCGCCTCCAGTCTGCCCTCCGCGATGCCGACGCCGTCGTCGCGGATGCTGATCGTCACCGAGTCGCCGAGATCCTCCAGTAACACGTACGCGCGGGCGTCGGACCCCGCGTGCGCCGCGACATTGTCCAGCGCGTTGGCTGCCGCGGCGTACAACTCGTCGGCGACCGCCGAGTCCAGCAGCACCGGATCTGCGGGCACGCTGACCGACACCCGGTCGGAGGCGCGGCGCCGCAGCAGCGCCCCGATGTCCGCAGTGGCCTCGGCCCGCGGTTCGACGTCCGACGAGCTGACGAGGCGGCGCAGCGCACGTTCCTGTTCACCGGCGAGCTCGGCCAGTTCGGCTGTTTCTCCGCCGATTTCGCGGCCGCGCCGGGAGACCAGCGCCAGCACCTGGATGGCGCCGTCGTGCACCTGACGCGACAGCCGGTCGCGTTCCTCGAGCGAGGCCGCGAGCCTGGTCGCGCGTTCGAGTTCCGCATGCGCACGCCTGGCGGTCTGTGCGGCCATGCCGACAGCGAGGCCCACCGCCAGTTCGATGACGATCGTCGCGTTGCGGCCGAGGTCGTAGTTGATGGAACCCTTGAGAACCGTCGATGCGATCATCACGGCGACGCCGGCCAGCATGCCGGGAATGGCGCCCCCAAGGATGGCCGCCGAGATCGTCGCGTTGGTGGCCCACAACGTCGTCGGCCACGACTGGTTGTCCAGCGCCCATTGTTCGGAGGCGACGAACACGGTGGAGAGGATCAGTGCCACCACGACCACGATCTCGGCGAGCACCCACGCGAGCCTGCGCCCGAACCCCTGCAGATACGCGACCGCGCACGCCGCGCTCCACCCGATGAGCACCGCGAACAACAGCCAGCCGACGGCCGGGTGATCGAGATCGTCGTTTATCGCGATCTGAAACCCCAGCGCGTACAGGCAACTCAACAACCGGAACACCTGCGCGGCCCGCCACAGCGGGGTGGCTGGATCGCGGTCACGCACCGTTAAAGCACCTTGGACAGAAATGCTTTCGTGCGTTCGTGTTGCGGATTGCTGAGCACCTCACGCGGGACCCCGCGTTCGACGACGACACCGCCGTCCATGAACACCAGTTCGTTGGCGACCTCGCGGGCGAAGCCCATTTCGTGCGTCACCACCACCATCGTCATGCCTTCTTGGGCAAGCTTTTTCATCACGCCCAGCACTTCGCCGACCAACTCGGGGTCGAGCGCCGACGTCGGCTCGTCGAACAGCATCAGCTTCGGGTTCATCGCCAGCGCACGGGCGATGGCGACGCGCTGCTGTTGTCCACCCGACAACTGCGCCGGATAGGCGCTCGCCTTGTCCTCCAACCCGACCTGGACAAGGAGGTCGCGGGCCCGGTCGACGGCCTCTTTCTTCTTCACCTTCTTCACGTGCAGCGGTGCCTCGATGATGTTCTCCAGCGCGGTGCGGTGCGGGAAAAGATTGAAGTGCTGAAACACCATTCCGACGTCGCGGCGCTGCCTGGCCACATCGCGCGGCTTCATCTCATGCAGCTTGCCGCCACGTTCGTGATAGCCGACGAGTTCACCGTCGACGTACAACCGGCCCGCGGTCACCGTCTCCAGATGGTTGATGCAGCGCAGGAAGGTCGACTTGCCGGAACCGGACGGACCGACCAGCACCAGCACCTGGCCCTTCCCGACGTCCAGCGTGATGCCCTTGAGCACCTTGAGCGCGCCGAAGTCCTTGCACACGGCCTCGGCCTTCACCATGGGCGCGGTCATGGATGCGGCTCTCCCATCTGCGCTTTGGCCAGCGCCTCAAGCTGTTTGGAGGTCAGCTTCCGGCTCGCACCGCGCGAGTAGTACCGCTCCAGGTAGTACTGGCCGACCATCATGACGCTGGTGATCGCGAGGTACCAGGCCGACGCGACCAGAAGCAACGGCACGGGCTCGAAAGTGCGCGCGGCGATTTCACGGGTGGCGATGCTGTACAGGTCGAACGCGTACGGCACCGCCGTGACCAGCGACGTGGTCTTCAGCATGCTGATGACCTCGTTGCCGGTCGGCGGGATGATCACTCGCATCGCCTGCGGAAGCACCGTGCGCCGCATGGTCAAACCCCACGACATGCCGAGCGCCGTGGATGCCTCCGACTGCCCCTCAGGCACCGAATTGATTCCGGCGCGGATGATCTCGGCCATGTAGGCGGCCTCGTTCAGCGCCAGCCCGAGCGTCGCCAGCAGGAACGGGATAGACAGCGCCTGGAGGTTGAGCTCGAAGAACGTCGGGCCGAACGGGACACCCAGCTGAATCTTCTGGTAGATGGTCGGGATCAGCCCCCAGAACGCCAACTGCACGTAGATCGGCGTGCCGCGGAAGATCCACAAGTACACCCAGGACACCGACTTAAAGACCGGGTTGGGTGACAGCCTCATCACCGAGAGGATCACGCCGAGCACGATCGCCAGCACCATCGAATAGACGGTCAGCTGAAGGGTGTTCGACACGCCCAGCAAGATCCGCTCGTTGAAGAGGTACTCGAAGAAGATCGGCCATCGGTAGGCCGGGTTGGTGGCCACCCCATACAGGAAAAGGCCCAGCAGGATGACGATGACGACCGCCGCCACCCACCGCCACGGATGACGCAGTGGGACGGCATCAATCGCGGCTGGCCCGGTGGATGGCGACGAGTCGACAACGGTCATTTCAGTTCTCCACTGCCAAAATCAGTTGATCGCGCCGTTGATCACCGGCTTGTCGATGATGCCCTTGTCGACGCCCCAGTTCGTGGCGATCTGCTTGTACTGGCCGTTCTCGATCAGATGCTCGAGTGCCTGCTTGAGCGACTGCGCCAACGGCGAGCCCTTCTTCACCGGCCAGCCGTACGGTGCTGCGTCGGCGATCTCGCCTGCGGCTTCGAGCTTGCCGTTGCTCTGCTTGATCGCGTACAGCGTCACCGGCGAGTCGGCCGACATGGCATCGGCCTGGCCCAGCACGACGGCGTTGGTGGCCGCATCCTGACCGTCGAACTTGATGATGTCGATGGCAGGCTTACCCGCGTCAGTGCAGGCCTTGCTCTTGGCAGGCAGTTCCTCGGTCTCCTCGGTCGTCGTGGCCTGCACGGCGACCTTCTTACCGCACGCATTGTTGGGATCGATGCCCGCGCCGGGCTTTTGGGCCCACAGGATGCCGGCCGAGAAGTACGTCACGAAGTCGACGCTCTGCTCACGTTCCTTGGTGTCGGTGAACGACGACATGCCGACGTTGAACGTGTCGCCCTGGATCGACGGGATGATCTTGGCGAAATCGGCTTCGCGATACTCCGCCTGCAAGCCAAGCGTCGCAGCGATCGCGTTCATCAGGTCGACGTCGAAGCCGACGATCTTGCCGCTGGGGTCTTTGAACTCATTGGGCGCGTACGGGATGTTGACGCCGACGATCAGCTTCCCCGACGACTTGATGGCTTCGGGGACGGTGTTCGCGATCGCGTCCACCTTCTCCGCGCTCACCGCGGTCGTGGCCGTCGTAGGCCCGGCCTCTTCGCTTTTACTCGAGCATCCCGACAGCGCGAGGGCGCCGGTCGCAGCAAACACCGCCGCGATACGCCACAACTTCTTGGGTCGGCTTTGACATCCAGCTGACACGGTTGCCTCTACTTTCTGCTTCGTGGATCCGGCGCGCAGCACCGGTAACGGAACAGTAGTAGAGACCTAACGCGCTGGCAGGAGAACGGAAGCCAGCGATCAAGCTGTGACTAACCCCAGGCTTGTGGGCAATAGGTCGGGACCGCCCCCTGGATGAAGGTCTCCGCCTGGGACTCGGTCCAGCCCTGATCGTTCATCAGTCGGTAACCGACCTTCCAGGTCGACCCGCCCTGCCGTCCCATGTCGAGGCAGAACTGCTTGGCGGTCCGAATGATGTCGGTCTTGTTCTCGAACGGCACACCCTTGGCATCGAGGTAATCGAGGAACTTCTCGTCGTACACCGGGTCCGCATTCGCTGGCGCAATAGATACGGCCGCTCCGACCGCAACGAAAAAGGCCGCCACGAGCCCGCATGTGGTGCGGCGAATCGCCGTATTCGTCATCCTCACTCCTTGTTTGCCCATGGGGATTGACCAGCTGTGCTGAACGAAACAGTTCGACTAGTCATCGTAGCGAACCCATATAGCGTTACGGCATTCTCGAAATGACGAACGCACCACACTGAATTTGCGGCCAGGCACTCGCATTCTTTGCACGACACCTGGCAATTGGTGAAACAAGCGTCAATTATCGCGTCGTTGTGCCACACTTCGGCCATGGAAAGTCCTGCTCCTCCCGCGATGCTGCAGCACCTGTGGAAGTCCGCGCTGCTGTCCGGGATCCTCGCCGTGATCCTCGGCGTTCTCGCGCTCATGTGGCCAGGCAAGACGATCGTCGTCGCCGCAATCGTCTTCGGCGCCTACTTGTTGGTCAACGGTATCGCCCAGGTGATATTTGCGTTCGCGTTGCACGTGTCGGCGGGTGGACGAGTTCTGCTGTTCCTCAGTGGCGCGGCGGCACTCATCCTCGCGGTGTTGTGCTTCCGTAGCCTGGCCGATTCGATTCTGTTGCTGGCCATCTGGATCGGCGTCGGCTTCATCTTCCGCGGCGTCGCGACGGCGGTGTCGGCGATCAGTGACCCGACGCTCCCCGGTCGGGCGTGGGAGATCTTCATCGGCGTGATCAGCCTCATTGCGGGCATTGTGATGCTGGCCTCGCCGTTCGAGTCGATCGCGACCCTGACCTTGGTGGTGGGAGTCTGGCTGGTCGTTCTAGGGGTCTTCGAAGTGGTGTCCGCATTCGGCATCCGCAAGGCCAGCAAGAACGCGACGTCGCAGGTCGCGCCGCCAGCCTCGACGGTGAGCTAACACACCTTTCGATCTACTACTCTCCGTCGTAGGCTGGGCCTACAGCCACGGAAGAGGGTCGCATGGACGCGCTGGATGTCTCACGGTGGCAGTTCGGCATCACCACCGTCTACCACTTCATCTTTGTCCCGCTCACGATCGGCCTCGCTCCGCTGATCGCGGCGATGCAGACGGGGTGGGTGATCACCGGCAACACCGGCTGGTACCGCCTGACGCGGTTCTTCGGGAAACTTTTCCTGATCAACTTCGCGATGGGGGTGGCCACCGGGATCGTCCAAGAGTTCCAGTTCGGGATGAACTGGAGCGAGTACTCGCGCTTCGTCGGTGACATCTTCGGTGCGCCGTTGGCGTTCGAGGGACTGGTCGCTTTTTTCTTCGAGTCGACGTTCATCGGGCTGTGGATCTTCGGGTGGAGTCGGCTGCCGCGACTGGTGCACCTCGCCTGCATCTGGGTCGTCGCGATCGCCGTCAACGCCTCGGCGTACTTCATCATCGCGGCAAACTCGTTCATGCAGCATCCGGTCGGCGCTACGTTCAATCCCCAGACCGGGCGCGCAGAACTCGTCGACTTCGGTGCCCTGCTGACCAACAACACCGCGATCTGGGCGTTCCTGCATGCGGTCACCGGGGCGTTTCTCACCGCGGGCGCATTCGTGGCCGGTGTGTCCGCGTGGCTGATGGTGCGCTCACACCGGCGGCCTGCGGAAGTAGGGCAGGCAACCAGCATGTACCGGCCTGCCACCATCGCCGGCTGCCTGGTCGTCTTGGCTGCCGCGGGCGGGCTCTTCTTCACCGGCGACTTCCAAGGCAAGCTGATGTTCGTCCAGCAGCCGATGAAGATGGCGTCGGCGGAGTCGTTGTGCCACACCGAAACCGACCCCGACTTCTCGATCCTGACGATCGGTACGCACAACAACTGTGACAGTGTCTCCCACGTCATCGAGGTGCCGTACGTGCTGCCGTTCCTGGCGGAGAGCAAGTTCGAGGGGGTCACTCTTCAGGGGGTCAAGGACCTACAGCAGTCCTACGAGCAGAAGTTCGGCCCCGGCGATTACCGGCCGAATCTTTTCGTGACGTACTGGGCTTTCCGCGCGATGATCGGATTGCTAGCTGTCCCAGTCGCTTTCGCGCTTCTTGCGCTCTGGCTGACCCGGCGCGGCCGGATTCCCGATCAGCGGTGGTTCGCGTGGTTCGCCATCCTGACCATTCCCGCACCGTTCCTCGCCAACTCGTCCGGCTGGGTGTTCACCGAAATGGGCAGGCAGCCATGGGTTGTCGCCCCGAATCCGACCGGCGACCAGATGGTCCGGTTGACGGTGCAGCAGGGCGTGTCCGACCACGCGGCGGGCACGGTGTTCTTCTCGCTGGCCGTCTTCACGTTGCTCTACGGCGTGCTGGCCGTGATCTGGTTCTGGCTGATGCGTCGCTACGTGGTCGAGGGGCCGCTCGAGCACGACTCCGAACCGGCGCCACCCACCCCGCCGCAGTCCGACGACGTGGCCCCGCTGTCCTTCGCGTACTGAGAGGACGACATCATGGGACTTCAACATCTGTGGTTCTTGCTCATCGCCGCGCTGTTCCTCGGTTTCTTGATCCTGGAAGGTTTCGATTTCGGCGTCGGAATGCTGATGGCACCGCTCGGTGCGGCAGGTGACGATGACCCCGAAACCCGTAGGCGCGCAGTGCTCAACACCATCGGCCCGGTCTGGGACGCCAATGAGGTGTGGCTGATCACCGCGGGCGCGTCGATGTTCGCCGCATTTCCCAACTGGTATGCGACCCTGTTCTCGGCCCTGTATCTGCCGTTGCTTGCGATCCTGTTCGCGATGATCCTGCGCATCGTCGGCATCGAGTGGCGCGGCAAGATCGACGACCCGACCTGGCGGGCGCGGGCCGACGCGGGTATCGCGATCGGCTCGTGGCTGCCCGCCATCCTGTGGGGCGTCGCATTCGCAATTCTGTTGCGGGGCTTGCCGATCGATGGCGACCATCGCGTCAACCTGACCATCGGCGATGTGCTCAACCCGTACACGCTGCTCGGCGGGCTGGCCACCGCCTCGTTGTTCGCCTTCTACGGCGCGGTGTTCATCGCGCTCAAGACCGCCGGTCCGGTGCGCGACGATGCCTTCCGCTTCGCGCGCCTGTTGTCCGCGCCCGTCGTGGTGCTGGCGGGTGGGTTCGGGCTGTGGACGCAACTGGCCCACGGGAAGACGTGGACCTGGTTGCCGCTGGCGGTCGCCGTCGTCGCACTGCTGAGCGCGGTCACGCTGATGTGGTTGCATCGCCGCGAAGGCCTCGCCTTCGTGGCGATGGTCGCGGTGATCGCGGCCGTGGCCGCGCTCGTGTTCGGATCGATGTATCCCGACCTGCTGCCATCCACACTGAATCCCGACTGGAGCGTGACGATCTACAACGGGTCCTCCACCCCGTACACGCTGAAGATCATGTCGTGGGCGTCGCTGACACTGCTGCCGCTGGTGATGATCTACCAGGGCTGGACCTATTGGGTGTTCCGCCGCCGGATCACCGCCGACGCGATACCCGCTTCCATCGGACTTGCGAGGCGATCGATCTGAACCTGACCACGGCGTCGCCCGCGATGCGGCGCTTCCTTGCCGCATCGGTGGCCTGCGGCGTGGTGATCAGCGGCGCCACCATCGCCTCGGCCGTGGTGTTGGCGGACATCGTCGCCGGGGTGGTCACCGACCCGGCCACCCGCACGCTGACGCATTGGGCAGGGCCGCTGTGGATTCTGGCGGCGCTGTGGTCGATCCGCACGGTCGCGCACTGGCTGCAGGGCAGGCTGTCGCAACGCGGTGCGACCGCCGTGATCGCCGACCTGGCAGGCGAAGTGCTGCGTGGTGTCACCGCGCTGCCGCCGCGCGAACTCGCCCTGCACCGCGATGCCGCCGCCACGCTGATCACCCGGGGACTCGACGGGCTGCGCCCGTACTTCACCGCATACCTGCCGTCGCTGTTCTTGGCCGCCATCATGACCCCGGCCGCGGTGGTGGCGATCGCCATCTACGACTGGCGGTCCGCGGTGGTCGTGGTGATCGCGCTGCCGCTGATCCCGATCTTCATGGTGCTCATCGGCATGCTGACCCGCGACAGGTCCGCCGCGGCGCTGGCGGCGATGACCACGCTGCAGTCGCGGCTGATGGATCTGGTGGCGGGCATACCCACACTGCGGGCGCTCGGCAGGGTGAACGGGTCCGCGCAGCGGATCGCCGAACTGGGTGCGGCTCACCGACGCTCGGCGATGTCGACCCTGCGCATCGCGTTCCTGTCCGCGTTGGTGCTCGAACTGCTGGCCACCCTCGGTGTCGCGCTCGTCGCCGTCGGAGTGGGCCTGCGCCTGGTGTTCGGCGACATGACGCTGGCCGCCGGCCTGACCGCACTGCTGCTGGCGCCCGAGGTGTTCTGGCCGCTGCGTCGCGTCGGGATGGAATTCCACGCCGCGCAGGACGGAAAGACCGCCGCCGACAAGGCATTCGAGTTGCTCGACCAGCTGCAGCCACGCCCGGTGCTACCACCATCGCTGGATGTGCAGCTCGAGCCAGGGGTGGTCACGGTGTTGACCGGACCCAATGGCATCGGCAAAACCACGCTGCTGCACAGCATTCTCGCGCTCGATTCACCACAGCAGCAGGCGTGGTGGAGTCAGGTGGCGTGGCTGTCCCACCGTCCCGTCCTCGTCCCCGGCAGCGTGCGCGACAACCTCGAGTTGTTCGGTCCGCTGTCCGACATCGACGCCGCCTGCCGCGCCGCCGGTTTCGACGAGGTGCTGGCGACGCTGCCGGATGGTCTCGACACGGTCATCGGCCGCGACGGAGTCGGCCTGTCGTTGGGTCAACGCCAACGGCTCGGCCTGGCGAGGGTGTTCGGTTCTGCGGCCAAGGTACTGCTGCTCGACGAGCCGACGTCCCATCTGGACGCCCGGATGGAAGCCCGAGTGCTGCAGGCCATCGTCGAGCGCGCACGCGCGGGGGCGAGCGTGCTGGTGGTCGGCCACCGGGATCCTGTGCTGGCGATCGGCGACCGGGTGGTGCACATGGGGAGCCTGGTCGATGTTTGAGTTGTTGCGGCCACGACTGCCCCGGTTACTGCTCGCCGTCGCGCTGGGGGTGCTGTCGCTGGGCAGCGCGCTGGCGCTGGCCGGTGTTGCGGCATGGCTGATCACCCGTGCCTGGCAGATGCCGCCCGTGCTCGACCTCTCGGTGGCGGTGGTGGCGGTGCGTGCGCTCGGGATCTCGCGCGGTGTGCTCGGGTATTGCCAGCGACTGGCGGCCCACGACACCGCGCTGCGGGCCGCGGCCGACACCCGTGAAACGCTGTACCGCAGGCTGGCCGACGCGCCCGCCGAGGTCGTGATGCGGTTGCACAGCGGTGAACTGGTCGCCCGTATCGGCGCATCGGTCGACGAGCTGTCCGATGTGCTGGTGCGCGCCGTGTTGCCGATCGCGGTGGCCGCGGTGCTGTCGGTGGCCGCGGTCGCCGTGATCGCGGTGATCTCGCCCGCCGCGGCGATCGTGCTCGCGGTGTGCCTGCTGATCGCGGGCTTGGCCGCGCCATGGCTGGCCGCCCGCGCCGCCACCGCCGCAGAAGATGTTGCCGCGCAACACCACTCAGACCGTGACGCCGCGGTGATGTTGGCCCTCGAGCACGCGCCTGAGTTGCGGGTGGCGGACCGCCTCGACGAGGTCGTCGCCGAAGCGGAGCGCAGACACACCGCGTGGGGCCGTGCCGCCGACAGGGCCGCCGCGCCAGCTGCGCTGGCCGCCGCCGTACCGACCGCGGCGCTGGGGGTCAGCGTGCTGGGCGCCGTCCTCGCCGCGATCGGAATCGCCGACACCGTGTCGCCGATGAGCGCCGCGATACTGATGCTGCTGCCGCTGTCGGCGTTCGAGGCCACCGCCGCATTGCCCGCCGCGGCAATACAACTCACCCGCTCCCGACTGGCGGCCCGGCGACTGCGCGACATGACCTCAGACGATGGCGGCGGCCGGGCACGACCGCTGGCGACACCGGTTGCCGTGCCGAGTGGTGGCCGGCTCGCGGTCGTCGGGCCGAGCGGTTCCGGCAAGACCACGCTGCTGATGGCGATGGCCGAAAACCCTTCGGAGGAAGCGTTTTTCGCAGAGGATGCCCACGTGTTCTCGACCACCGTACGGGACAATCTGCTTGTCGCCCGCGGTGATGCCGACGATGACGAATTGCGGACCGCGCTGCGCAGGGTCGGGCTCGGCGACTGGCTCGATGCGCTACCCGAGGGCCTGTCGACCGTGCTTGTCGGTGGGGCAGCGGCGGTCTCGGCGGGACAACGTAGGCGCCTGCTGCTGGCCAGGGCCTTGATCTCGACGGCGCCCACCGTGTTGCTCGACGAGCCGACCGAACACCTGGACGCGTCGGACGGCGGCCGCCTGCTGACCGAACTGCTCACCCCCGGCGCACTTTTCCCGGCTGAACGGTCCGTTGTCGTGGCCACCCACCACCTGCCGGACCGGGTTGTCTGTCCCGTCCTGAATCTCAGCCGCGACGGGTAACCTCACCACAATGAGCGAACCGCCGCCGCCACCGCCACCGCAGTGGGGGCCGTATCCCGGCAACTACCCGCCGCCGCCACCCGGCAGCTACCCGCCGCCGCCACCGCAGCCGTACGCCGGTTACATGCCGCCGCCGACGGCGCCGCGCAACGGCCTCGGCATCGCCGCGCTGGTGCTGGCGATCGTCGGTCTGGTGCTGTGCTGGACGGTGGCGGGCGGCGTGATCCTCGGCTTGGTCGCGGTCATCCTCGGCATCGTCGCGCGCGGCAGGGTCAAACGCGGTCAGGCCACCAACGGCGGCGTCGCGACCGCCGGAATCGTGTTGGGCGTCTTGGCAATCGTGCTGGCGCTGGTATTCATCCCGATCTGGTACGGGATGTTCAAAGAGGTCGGCGGCTCCGACTACGTCGACTGCGTCGCCAAGGCCGGCTCCGACGAGCAGGAAATCCAGAAGTGCGCCGACCAATTCCGGGAACGCGTCGAGGACCAGTTCTCGGTGACGCTCACCCCCAGCCCCTAGGCGAGCCGGCGCCGACGGGGGAGAAACTCCAGCGACAGCAGCACGATCAACAGCGGCAAGATCTGGGTCATCGACGCCATCACATATCGGCGGTCCCCGAGAGCATGGAATTTGCGCAGGTAGCGGTACAACGATTCCAGCGCTATCAAGGCGTCGCCGAGATGAATCGCGGTGTAGATCAGGCTGGACATCCTGCCGCGGTTCTTGTCGTCGAAGATCTCCGGGAACGCGGCGAACGCCAACGACAGCCGCTGCCCGCAGTTCTCGCGGGTCCACGCGATCATGTCCACCGACAACCGCTCGTCGATGCCGTTGGGTGCATCGCGGCGTCGCCACGGCACGTCGAGTGAGACTTCGCTGCCCTGTCCGGCCGTCGCGTACCGATGGAAGCCCTGCACCCGCCCGTCACTGTCGCGGGCGACGGCTAATAGCACCCCGGGATACCGGCCCTCGAGCGCACCGTCGAGGCACATCGAGAACCCGCGCTCGACGCGCGCACCCTTCGGCGACGCCAGCAGCACGTCGGTCAACTCGGCGAGCGTGCGGCCATCGAGTCCCTGCTCGGGTAGCACCTCGGTGGTGATGCCGAAGTTGTGCGTGCGCTGCACCGCCTGACGCAGGTTGCGGTACTTGCGCCCGACCATGTCGAAACTCGCCACGTCGATGACCACGTCGCGGCCTATCGGCACCGCCCGCAGCGTCTGGCCGAGCACCGTGCCGTCGGCCCACAGGTCCAGCCGGCGTTGACTGCAGCCGAGCACGACGATCCGCCACCCCCGGGCGTGGCACATCACCGCGAAGTCGGCGACCAGGTCGGCGTACCGGGTCTCGTCGCCGACCGGATCGCCGCTGACCACCGCATAGCCCATCCGGGTGCGGTACGCGATGGCCGCGGTGCCGTCCGCGGTGAAGTGGTAGCACTTCTTCTCCTGCATCGCGAAAGGCGCAAGCGGATCACCGGTCGTCGCATTCACCAGCTTCCAAATATGTTGTCGATCAACGGGATTCGGCTGCGCTGTGGTTGGCCACATCAACAGCGCACCCGCGCAGACAATGAGGAAGTTGCCGAGCAGATCGAACACCAGCACGTGGGCGCCGAGGCCGGCCAACACCGCGGCCAGCGAAAGCCAGGCATGTGCCGCGGTGACCGGTCTGCCGAGAAAGATGCCGCGGGCGATGAGCGCCACCGCGGTGAGCAGGGTCAGCGACCACGCCAACCGGCCGGCGGCATGCCAGTCGCGGTCGTGGTCACGGGTGAGCAGAAGGACCAGCCAGCAGAACAGGCCGAGCACGGCCAGCGCGCCGATCCAGCGGACGGCAGGCGAATCGACATGGACGACGACGCGCTCGCGGGCTCGCAACCGCGGCGCAATATTGACGCGCGAATCGCTCACAGCAAAAAGGTTACGCCCGCTACCTGTTTGCGCCGGGGAAATACTTGACGATGCCTTCCTGCACGACGGTGGCCAACAGGTGGCCCGACCGGTCGAAGAAATGGCCGGTACCGAGGCCACGCGAGTCGGCGGCGACGGGCGACGATGTCGAGTACAGCACCCACTCGTCGAATCGCACCGGGCGGTGGAACCACACCGAGTGGTTCGTGGTCACGGCAAAGATCCGGTCGTAGCCCCAGGACAACCCGTGCGTGGTGATGATCGAGTCGAGCACCGTGGTGTCGGACGAGTAGATGAGCGCCGCGCAGTTCACCACCGGATCGTCGGGCATCGCACCCTCGGTCCTCATCCAGACCCGGTTGTAGGTGAGCTTGTCGCCCTTGTCGCGCATCACCCAGGTCGGGTCGTTGGTGTAGCGCCAGTCGATCGGACGCAGTGCATTGACGAAATGAGGCACGATGTCCTCGTAGCCGCGCAGCAGATCGTCGACGGGCGGCACCGACTCGGGATCGGGCAGCAACGGCGCTTCGATACCGTGCTCGAGGCTGCGCCCGCCGGACAGGTAGGCGATCATCGCGGTGGTCAGCAGTTGGCCGTCCTGCATCACGTCGACCCTGCGGTTGGCGAAGCGGCGCTCGTCACGAAGCCGCGCCACGTGGAACTCGAGGTCCTTGCCCGGATCACCGCCCGCGATGAAGTGCGCCGAAATGCTCGCGGGCGGCAGCTTTTCCGACACGGTGCGGCTGCCCGCGACGAAGGCCTGTGCCAGCATCTGGCCGCCGAAGGTGCGCACCGGGTTCTTGCTCGGGTGCACACCGACGAACAGATTGTCGTCGGTGCGGTTGAGGTCGAGTACCGCCAGCAGCTCTTGGAAATCCGCCGTCGACACTCGACCTCCTCTCAGTTAGACGTCTTCCTCGCCGATCCGGTGCACGTGGATCAGATTGGTGGAGCCTACTGTGCCCGGCGGAGCGCCTGCGACGATGACCACCAGTTCGCCCCGCTTGTAGCGGCCGAGTTCCAGCAGTGACTTGTCCACCTGCCGGATCATCTGATCGGTGCTGGTCATGTGGGGCACGATGAACGTCTCGGTCCCCCAGGTCAGCGCCAACTGGCTGCGCACCTCCGGCAGCGCGGTGAACGCCAGCACGGGAAGCGGGGTGTGCAGTCGAGCGAGCCTGCGCACGGTGTCACCCGACTGGGTGAACGCGACGAGCGCCTTGGCGTCCAGCCGCTCACCGATGTCACGGGCGGCATAGGAGATGACTCCACGTTTGGTGCGCGGCACATGCGCGAGAGGCGGTGCGGCGACGGAGTTTTCCTCGACCGCTGAGATGATGCGCGCCATCGTCTTGACGGCCTCGAGCGGGTACTTGCCCACCGACGTCTCACCGGACAGCATCACCGCGTCGGCGCCGTCGAGCACCGCGTTTGCGACGTCCGAGGCCTCGGCCCGGGTCGGCCGCGAATTCTCGATCATCGACTCCAGCATCTGGGTGGCGACAATGACGGGTTTGGCGTTCTCCCTTGCCATTTGGATCGCGCGCTTCTGCACCAGCGGCACTTCTTCGAGCGGCAACTCGACGCCGAGGTCGCCGCGGGCCACCATGATCGCGTCGAATGCCAGCACGATCGCCTCGAGATTGTCGATGGCTTCCGGCTTTTCGAGTTTGGCGATGACGGGCACCCGCCTGCCGACGCGGTCCATGATCTCGTGCACCAACTCGATGTCGGCGGGTGAGCGGACGAACGAAAGTGCGAGCAGGTCGACGCCGAGTTTCAGTGAGAACTCGAGGTCCTCGATGTCCTTCTCCGACAGCGCGGGCGCGGAGACGTTCATACCGGGCAGCGACATGCCCTTGTTGTTGCTGACCGTGCCGCCCTCGGTGACCGTGCAGACGACGTCGTTGCCGTCGATGCTCTCGACGAGCAGACCCACGTTGCCGTCGTCGACGAGCACCCGGTCGCCCGGCGTGGCGTCCTCGGCCAGTCGCTTGTAGGTGGTGGACACCCGGTCGTGTGTGCCTTCGCAATCATCGACGGTGATGCGCACGGTTTCGCCGTTCGCCCAGAACGTCGGGCCGTCCTTGAACCGGCCGAGCCGGATCTTGGGGCCCTGCAGGTCGGCGAGAATGCCGACCGCGTGCCCTGTCAGATCGGAGGCGGTGCGCACCCGCTTGTAGTTGGCCTCGTGGTCGCTGTAGTCGCCGTGGCTGAAGTTGAGCCGCGCGACATCCATTCCCGCCTCGACCAGCGCCTTCACTGCTTCGTCGGTTGCGGTGGCCGGGCCCAGCGTACAGACGATTTTTCCGCGTCGATTCACGCCGAGAAGCATAGTCGTGAATCGGTTCAGATGACGGCGAGAGGTAGGGCCCCCGGGCGGACAGGCGCGGGGAGATCCGACTCCCCCATCAGGTAGGCGTCGACGGCGTGCGCGGCGCTGCGGCCCTCCGCGATCGCCCAGACGATCAGCGATGCGCCGCGGTGTGCGTCGCCGCAGACAAACACGCCTGGCGCGGCTGTCTGCCAATCCGATCCGCACGGCAAACTGCCGCGCCGGTTCAGTGTCAGCCCGAGGCCGTCCAACAGCGGCATGTGTTCGACACCGTCGAAGCCGATCGCCAGCAGCGCCAACTCACAGGGAATCTCAAGAGACTCCCCAACCGGTGTGATGCGCCGGTGGCCCTCGGGGTCGCGTTCGACTTTCACCTCGGCGATCTCGATGGCCCGCACGTGGCCGCGGTCGTCGCCGACGAAGCGCTGGACCGCAACCTCGTACTTGCGGTGACCGCCTTCGGCATGCGCGGGCGAAAGCCGGGTGCGCAACACGATCGGCCACATCGGCCACGGCGAGCGTGATTCGTCGCGGTACTCCGGCGGTTCGGGGTTGTAGTCCAGTTGGGTCACCGACGCGGCGCCCTGCCGGTGCGCGGTGCCGAGGCAGTCGGCGCCGGTGTCGCCGCCGCCGATGATCACCACATGTTTGCCCTTGGCGGAGATCGCGCTGGGCCCGTCGCCCTCGCACTCCTTGTTGGCGGGCACCAGGTGTTCCATCGCGAGGTGGACGCCCTGCAGGTGCCGACCCTCGACCTCGTTGTCGCGTGCCCGCAGCGCACCGACTGCGAGCACGACGGCGTCGTATTGCTTTCGGAGTTGCTCGACGGTGATGTCGACACCGACCTCGGTCTCGGTGACGAAACGTGTTCCCTCGGCGCGCATCTGAGCGAGCCGCTGGTTGAGCGTGCGCTTCTCCAGCTTGTACTCGGGGATGCCGTAGCGCATCAGGCCGCCGATGCGGTCGTCGCGCTCGTAGACGGTGACGTCGTGGCCGGCGCGGGTGAGTTGTTGCGCGGCAGCCAGTCCGGCGGGGCCGGAGCCGACGACGGCGACCTTCTTGCCGGTCGAGATGGCCGCGGGCTGGGGTTCGACGATGCCGTCCAACCACGCCTGGTCGGCGATGGTCTGCTCGATGCGTTTGATCGTCACGCTGCCGCCGGTCTGCTCTTCGGCGATGGACAGCACGCAGGCGGCCTCACACGGCGCCGGACACAACCGCCCGGTGAACTCCGGGAAGTTGTTGGTGGCGTGCAACCGGTCGCTGGCCGCATCCCAGCGCCCCCTTCGGACCAGGTCGTTCCATTCGGGGATCAGGTTGCCGAGCGGGCAGCCCGCGGAACCCGAGTGGCAGAACGGGATTCCGCAGTCCATGCAGCGGCGGGCCTGTTGGGACACCTCGCCTGCCCGCTCGTGCGGGTTCTGCAGTTCGTACACCTCGCGCCAGTCGCCGACGCGTTCGTCGACGGGCCGCTTGGCGGCCTCGACCTTGGGCACCTCGAGAAATCCGTGCGGATCAGCCACGGCTGGCCTCCATGATCGCGGTGTCGACGTCGCGGCCCTCGGCCTTGGCCATCCGCGTCGCCTGCAGCACACGTTGGTAATCGGTGGGCATGACCTTGGTGAATTGCGCACTGCGCCTAGGCCAGTCGGACAGCACCGATTTGGCGACCGTGCTGCCGGTGTAGCCGGCGTGCTTGGCGATGACGCCGTGCAGCCAGGTCAGGTCCTCGGGTTCGAGGCGCTGCAATTCGACCATCTCGGTGTTGACGCGGGCGGGGTCAAGGCCCAGCACGAACGCGATGCCGCCGGACATGCCCGCGGCCATGTTGCGGCCCGTCTTGCCGAGCACGACGACACGGCCACCGGTCATGTACTCGCAGGCGTGGTCGCCGACTCCTTCGACGACGGTCAGTGCGCCGGAGTTGCGTGCGGCGAACCGCTCACCCACCCTGCCGCGCAGATACAGTTCACCGGAGGTGGCGCCGAACAGCAGGGTATTGCCTGCGATCACGTTGTCCTCGGGCAGGAACAGCACGTCGTCGGGCGGCCGGACGATCACCCGGCCACCTGAGAGGCCCTTGCCGACATAGTCGTTGGCGTCCCCGATGAGCTCGAGCGTGATGCCGGGCGGGAGGAAGGCGCCGATGGATTGGCCGGCCGATCCGGTGAGCGTGACGTGGATGGTGCCCTCGGGCAACCCCTGCGCGCCGTAGCGCCGGGTGACCTCGGAGCCGAGCAGGGTGCCGACGGTGCGGTTGACGTTGCGCACCGGCAGTTCCAGGTGCACGGGATGCGCGTCTTCCAATGCGCCCTCGGCGAGCTGGATCAGCGTGCGGTCCAGCGCCTGGTCGAGGCCGTGGTCCTGGTCGCGGGTGCGACGGCGTTGGGTCGCGTTCTCGGGCACGACGAACACCTTCGTCAGGTCCAGGCCCTTGGCTTTCCAGTGCGAGATACCTGCTGCGGTGTCGAGCAGTTCGGCGTGCCCAATGGCTTCGTCGAGGCTGCGGAAGCCAAGCTCGGCAAGGTAGCGGCGGATGTCCTCGGCGATGAAGCGGAAGAAGTTCTCGACGAACTCCGGCTTGCCGTTGAATCGCGCTCGTAGTTCCGGGTTCTGGGTGGCGACGCCGACCGGGCAGGTGTCGAGGTGGCAGACCCGCATCATGATGCAGCCGGACACCACCAGCGGCGCGGTGGCGAAACCGTACTCTTCGGCACCGAGCAGGGCGGCGACGATGACGTCGCGGGCGGTGCGCATACCGCCGTCGCACTGCACGGTGATGCGGTCCCGAAGCCCGTTGAGCACCAGGGTCTGCTGGGTGTCGGCGAGGCCGATTTCCCACGGCACGCCCGCATGTTTGAGGCTGGTCAGCGGCGCCGCGCCGGTGCCGCCGTCGTGGCCGGAAATCAGCACGACGTCGGCGTGTGCCTTGGACACCCCGGCTGCGACGGTGCCGACCCCGATGGAACTGACGAGCTTGACGTGGACGCGGGCCCGGTCGTTGGCGTTCTTGAGGTCGTGGATCAGCTGGGCGAGATCCTCGATGGAGTAGATGTCGTGGTGCGGCGGCGGGCTGATGAGCCCGACGCCGGGCGTCGAGTGCCGCGTCTTGGCAATGTTCGGGTACACCTTGAAGCCCGGAAGCTGGCCGCCTTCACCGGGTTTGGCGCCCTGCGCCATCTTGATCTGAATGTCGGTGGCGTTGACAAGGTAGTCGCTGGTGACGCCGAAGCGGCCGGACGCGACCTGCTTGACGGCGCTGCGCCGTTTCGGGTCGTAGAGGCGTTCGGTGTCCTCGCCGCCCTCACCGGAGTTGGACCGGCCGCCGAGGTTGTTCATCGCGATCGCCATGGTTTCGTGTGCTTCGGCGGAGATGGACCCGTAGCTCATCGCGCCGGTGTTGAAGCGGGTGACGATCGACTCGACGGGTTCCACTTCGTCCAGTGGCACGGGGGGCCTGGTCTTCTTGAAGTCGAACAGCCCGCGAAGGGTGCCGCCTTCCTTGGAGAGGCGGTTGACCTCGTCGGAGTACTGCTGGAAGATGCCGTGTCTGCCGGTGCGGGTCGAATGCTGAAGCAGGAAAACCACTTCCGGTGTGAACAGGTGCAGTTCGCCTTCGCGACGGAAGGCGTACTCACCGCCGACTTCGAGCCTGCGGTGTACGCGTTCGGTGGGGTTCTCCGGATATGCGCGGCGGTGCCGTTGCTTGACCTCTTCGGCGAGCACGTCGAGTCCCGCACCGCCCAATTGGCTTGGAGTGCCGGTGAAGTACTCGTCGATGACGTCCTTGTCGATACCGACCGCCTCGAACACCTGGGCCGAGGTGTAGGAGGCGACGGTGGAGATGCCCATCTTGCTCATCACCTTCATCACGCCCTTGCCGAGCGCTTTGAGGTAGTTGCGCACGGCGGCGGCAGGTTCGATGCCGGTGAGTTCGCCCTCGCGGATCAGGTCTTCGATGGACTCGAACGCGAGGTACGGGTTGACCGCCGCGGCACCGAAGCCGATGAGCATAGCGATGTGGTGCACTTCGCGGGCGTCGCCGCTTTCCACCACCAGCGCGACGTTGGTGCGTTCTTTGGTGCGGACCAGGTGGTGGTGAACGGTGGAGACAGCGAGCAGCGACGGGATGGGGGCCCTGGTGTGGTCGGAGTCACGATCCGAGATGACCAGTGTGCGTGCCCCTTTGGCGATCGCGTCGCAGGCGCGATGCCGCAGTTCGTCGAGGGCGTCAGCCAGGCCTTCCCCGCCGCGTTCGACGTCGTAGAGCGCCTTGAGCACGGTGGTCTTCAGGCCCGGATGCTCATGGTCGTCGTTGATGTGGACGATCTTGTTGAGCTCGTCGTTGTCGAGAACGGGCCACTTGAGCACGATCTGGCGGACCGATGCAGCACTGGGCTCGAGCAGGTTGTGCTCAGGACCCATGACGCGGGCCATCGAGGTGACGATCTCTTCGCGGATGGCGTCCAGTGGCGGGTTGGTCACTTGTGCGAAGAGTTCGACGAAGTAGTCGTAGAGCAGCCGGGACCGTTGGGACAGCACGGCGGTCGGCGTGTCGGTGCCCATCGAGCCGAGTGGCTCGGCGCCGGATGCGGCCATCGGGGTGAGCAGGATGCGGAGATCCTCTTCGGTGTAGCCGAAGGCGATCTGGCGTCGCACCACGGAGTCGTGGTTGGGGGTGATGCGCACACGGTCGGGCAGCGTCTTGAGATCGAGCAGGCCCGCGTGCAGCCATTCACCGTAGGGTTCCTGCTTGCTGAGGTTCTCTTTGATCTCGTCGTCGGGAATGATGCGGCCCTGCGCGGTGTCGATCAAGAACATCTTGCCGGGCTGAAGGCGCCCCTTGGCGACGATCTCGGCGGACGGCACGTCGAGCACACCGCTCTCGCTGGCGAGGATGACGCGGTCGTCGATGGTGCGCCACCACCGGCCGGGCCGTAATCCGTTGCGGTCCAACACCGCTCCGACGAGAGTGCCGTCGGTGAAGGTGACGCAGGCGGGCCCGTCCCATGGCTCCATCACAGAGGCGTGGAACTGCCAGAACGCGCGTTCGTCGGCGTCCATGGTGATGGCGTTCTCCCACGCCTCGGGGATCATCATCAGCACCGCGTGCGGCAGACTGCGGCCGCCGAGGTGCAGGAGTTCGAGTACCTCGTCGAAGGAGGCGGAGTCGGAGGCCTCGGGGGTGCAGATTGGCGAGAGCCTGCTGAGATCGCCGGGGATCTTCGAACTGGCGAGCATGGCCTCGCGGGCGTGCATGCGGTTGCGGTTGCCGCGCACCGTGTTGATCTCGCCGTTGTGGGCGACGAAGCGGAACGGGTGGGCCAACGGCCAGGAGGGGAAGGTGTTGGTGGAGAACCGGCTGTGCACGACCGCGATGGCGCTGCGGCACCGTTCGTCGCGCAGGTCCGGAAAGTATTGCGGCAGCTGCATTGTGGTGAGCATGCCCTTGTAAACCATGGTGCGACTGGACAGCGACGGGAAGTACACGCCATCGCGTTCGGCGCGCTTGCGCAGCGGGTAGACGCGGCGGTCGAGGTCGATGCCGCCGATGCCGCCTTCCGGGGTGGTGACGAAAAGCTGTGCCATGTACGGCATACAGCCGAGCGCGGTGACGCCGACTTCGGCACCGTCGGGATCGACGGGTACCGGGCGCCAGCCCACGATCTCCAGGCCCTCGTCTTTGGCGATGCCTTCGACATGTTCGATGGCAGCTGCGCGGGCATGGGGATCCTGCGGCAGGAAGCACAGCCCGGCGGCGAAGGTATTGCAGCCGTCGTCGGTGGCCGCGGGCAACTCGAAGTCCACGACGGCACTCAGAAGTTCGATTGGCAACTGGATGAGGATTCCTGCGCCGTCGCCGCTGTTGGGTTCGGCGCCCGCGGCGCCGCGATGTTCGAGGTGCTCGAGGGCGATGAGGCCGTCAATGACGATCGCGTGCGAGCGACGGCCCTGAATGTCGGCGACCATGGCGACACCGCAGGAATCCGATTCGTTCTCAGGGTCATACAAGCCCTGAGGTTCAGGAAATGCCGAATACAGCATCGGAGGCTACCTTCGCAGTCCGGAAAAGCGTGGTCCGGGACTGCACCGGCCCGGTTGTCGATTGTATCAGCGGGTTGCGGAGCTAACCGGTTATCAGCGTCGGGACCAGCGGGAACCCGGGCAGGTTTCGTACCACCGTCCAGGTAAATGCGGCGACGACGAGCACGACGACAGCAGGCTTCGGCATCAACGATTCGCCGCGCCGCCAGCGAACGAGCAGCCAGGCCGCCAGCAACGGCAGACCGACCAGGAGGAAGGCGTTGTCCATGACGGCGGCGGCAAAGTCACCGTGCAGCACGTCGTGCGTCATGCGCAGACCGCCGCAACCCGGGCAGTTCCACCCGGTCAGCGCCTTGAACGGACACGGCGGAAAGCCGAAGTCCGAGCGGTGCGGATCACCGAGACCGATGTAGGCCAGCGCGCCGGTGAGGGCGGCCCCGGCGCCGATTGCCCCGTAGACCTGCCGTCGGCTGATAGTGCTAGGTGCCATCGCGCAGCGGACGCCCCTGCGGATCGCGGACCTTGTCGGTGAGGATCAGAATCGCGTCGATGATGCCCCACACCACTGCGCCGATGCCGCATGTGACGATCCCGACGATCAACTGTGCGACCCCGAGCGCCGTGTGGCCCAAGTAAATACGGCCGATGCCGACCAGCCCGAATAGCCCGAGCAGCTGCAGCAGCCCCGCGATCATCTTCGACTTCTCCGAGAGCGGTTCGCCGGTCAGCGGATGCCTGCCATAGGGGGCAGCGGGATCCAAGTACGCCGGCGGGTAGGTGCCGACCGGCGGCGGGTACTGACCCGGGGGCGGCGGGTACTGCCCGGGAGGTGGCGGGTACTGGTCCGATTGCGGCGGCAGGTAGCCCGGCTGCTGCGGGGGCGGCGGGAACGGGCCGCCGCTTTCACTGCCACTGAACTGCGGCTCGGTCATGGCACCCAGCATGCCAGAGCAACACGGCTGGTCGTAAGTAAGGAAAACCCGCCAACTATCGGGCGTGCCTCTAGAACGGTGGGGGTTTGTTGCGTTCGGCGACATAGGGGTCGTTGAGGCAGCGTTCGGCTTCGATGCTGTGTTGGCGTTGCTGTTCGCGGGTGTGTGTGCGCCGCGGCATAGTCAGCCCGGTGGCCTTGGGCGGCGCGACCGTGGGTGTTCTGACGGGCGCGGTCGGTGCGCACAGTTGCGGGAAGAGCAACCGGGCACCCGGATAGGTGGTGTAGGTCCGCCCGTTGGGCGCGGACCAGACGAGGGTGCCGTCGGCCAGTTGCCGCGCCGACCAACCCCAAAAAGTCTTGAGTAGATGATGTTTTCGACACAGACACGTCAGATTCGACGCGCACGTCGGCCCGCCCGGGTAGGCGATCGTGTGGTCCAAATCGCAGCGGTAGGCCGGTTCATCGCAGCCCGGGAAACGACACGTCATATCGCGACACCGGACGAAATCGGCCAGCGCGCGCGACGGGGTGTAGCGCGGTTCAGGCGGCGCGTCACCGGGATGAATCAGCGGCCGAATGACCGCTTTGGCCGCCAGTTTGGCCGCCAACAACGGCGCGGGCAGGATCCCACCGCCGATGATCGCCGCCGGGTTGGTGTGCGCCGGCCCTGGCATCGGTTCCGGGGCGCTCAGCTCGGCAATCGTGTGTTCGCGCAACGGTTTATCCG
This sequence comes from Mycobacterium sp. ACS1612, assembly GCF_001667505.1. Classification (GTDB taxonomy): domain Bacteria; phylum Actinomycetota; class Actinomycetes; order Mycobacteriales; family Mycobacteriaceae; genus Mycobacterium. The sequence goes on along the minus strand of NZ_LZHZ01000067.1, from coordinate 219,717 downwards.
ATTTGAACGATGGCGGTGCTTCACCGTCGAGGTGCACCGGTGTGTCATCGGCCATGCTGGATTGCTCGGCGATCACATGAATCACCGCTCCACCAGACGCCGACCCGGCCGCCGCGGTCGAGGCCGGGCAGTGCGGATCACCACACTCACAGCCCAGCTTCTCGGCATAAGTGGCCATCGCCCCCATCGCATCGGCACGCAACTGATCGATGGTGCGCGGATCATTGCGGCACACCGAGCCGATCAGCGTGCGCAGCCGCTCGTTGAGCGCGGCGCTGTGCGGGGCCAGCAGTGTGCCCTCGATGCTGTCCAGGCCGCTGCCGTCGTCGCCGGCCACGATGTCCAGATGCCGGCCACGCGCGCTGCGCTCGGTGCGCCGCAACGCGCCCGGATCGATCCGATCGATCAGCGCGTCGATGGCGGTCTCGGTTTTGGCCGCCGACAATCTGGTCCAGCTTTGCGCCTCGGCGGCGATCGCGGCATCCAGCGCCGCGCGGGCCTGCGGATCACGTACCAACCGGGTGCGTGACACGATCGCGGCCACCAGCCGATAGGACAGCGCCCCGGTGGCGAACACCTCGGCCACCCGCGGCAGCCGCTCACGCAGTGATATCGCCACCAACAACTGATGGGAGGCCACTCCGTGGGAGACGTTCTGCTCGGCGGCCACCTCGGCACTGACGGCGTCCCAGTTGTCCAGACACCACTGGTCGCGCTCGGCGGACCCAACGGCCGACAACCGCGCCTCCAGGATGTCGGCGCTGGCTGCCAGACGTCGCGCGCAGGCGGCGTTTTCCACCCGCGCCCACGCCCCCACCGCGCCGGCACCCGAGGCACCCACCGCAGCCGCAACCAAAGATTCGAACATACTTTCGACAATATTCAGCCACCCCGACCAGTCGCCACCACATCTGTGCAGGCTGTGGATGAATTCGTGCCTGGGGATCACTTCGTCGGTGAGCCGCAGCTTCTGGTATAGGACGTCCGTCAGCGATTGCGACGGAACAAGCGGCTCAGTCGCCCAGCAGCAGGCCCGGGCTGTTTCGGAGGCTCGGGGTTCGCCTGCTCCAAAACACCGGTCTTGGGTTCGTCGTCAGCGGCGGAGGCGGCTTCGTCGACAACCGCTTCCTTCTCTTCCTCGGAGGGCTCGCTTTCAGTCTCTTCGACTGCGGCCTCGGCGGCCTCGGTCTCGTGTTCGTCCGGCTCGGAGTCGTCGGATTCGACCGCATCGGCTTCGGAGAACGCGGCGGCGAACTCGGCTGCCGCCTCGATTTCCTCGTCAGGCGCCTCGATAACTTCCTCGGCGAGTTCCTCGGCTTCGGCCGCCGCCTCCGACAAAGGTTCGTCGTCGGCTGCGGGTTCTGCCGCGGCTACCTGATCCGCGACGGCCTCTACCTCGTCAGCAGCTTCTACCTCGGCGTCGTGAACCTCGGGCGCAGCATCCACCGCATCGGCGATTTCCTGACCCTCGACCGCACCAAGGCCTGCAGCGGGCTCGTCGGCGGCAGCCACAGTCTCATCGGCGGCTTCGACCTCTTCGGGCTCCGCCTCGGGGTCTGCCGAGGCTTCATCACCGACAGCCTCGGCCTGATCGGCGGCCTCTACCTCGCCCTCGTCGCTCGGCGCTTCGGGCTCCACTTCGGCTTCCGCGGCAGCTTCATCGGCGACAGCCTCGGCCTCTTCGTCTTCGGCTCCCGCGGCAGCTTCATCAGCGACAGCCTCGGCCTCATCGGCGGCTTCTACCTCGGCCTCATTCACCTCCGGCGCGGCGTCGACGGCGTCGGCGACGTCCTCGCCCTCGACCGCACCCAGGCCCGCCGCGGGCTCCTCGTCCTCGCCCTCCGCCGCGAACTTCTCGGCGTCCTCGACGGAGTCTGCGGGCACACCTGCCACGTCGGCCCCAAGGGCTTCGGCGTCTACTGTCTCGGGCTCAGCGGCAGCCTTCGCGTCTTCGGCCTCGACGTCACCCGCAGCCTTGGCGGCAGCCACCACGCCCGTCGTCGCTGCGACAGTCGTCAGCTCTTTCGCCAGCACCGCATGATCGTCTTCCGGTTTACCCACAAGCGACGCCGGATCTTCTCTGCCCTTCGGCGCGACCATGATGTACACCACCGCGCCGATGAACACGAACGTCGATGTGAACGAATTGATCCGGATACCTGCGATGTGCGTGGCCACGTCGCTGCGCATCAACTCGACCCAGAACCGGCCGACACAGTAGCCCGCCACATACATCGCGAACAGCCGGCCGTGGCCGATCTTGAACCGTTTATCGATCCACAGCAACGCTGCGAAAACCAAGAGGTTCCACAACAATTCGTACAAGAACGTCGGGTGGACGACCTCGATCAGCTGACCGGTCGATACCCCGTTCAGGGTGTCCAGCGCTCCACTGGCGTCGCGGCGCTCGTAGATCTCCAGCCCCCACGGCAGCGTTGTCGGCCTGCCATACAACTCTTGGTTGAAGTAGTTACCCAGTCGTCCGATGGCCTGGGCCAGAACGATTCCTGGCGCGATCGCGTCACCGAACGCGGAAAGCGGAATCTCCTTCTGCCTGCAACCGATCCACGCACCGACCGCCCCCAGTGCGACCGCACCCCAGATGCCGAGACCGCCGTCCCAGATCCGCAGGGCACCCGCCACTCCCGCGCCGTCTTCACCGAAGTACGTCCGCCAGTCGGTCATCACGTGATACAGCCGGCCACCGATCAGACCGAACGGCACTGCCCACAATGCGATGTCGTAGATGACGCCCTGTTGGCCGCCGCGGGCCACCCATCGCCGATCACCAAGCACCAACGCCGCGATGATCCCGACGATGATGAACAACGCGTACGCCCGAAGTGGCACTGGGCCGATATGCCAGACGCCTTGCGAAGGACTTGGTATGTAGGCCAGGTAAGTCGTCGTCACGCAGTGATCCTCTGCCGCACTCCATCGGCGAGTTCTTCGGTCAAGGCACGCACCGCCGGAACTCCGTCCTTGAGCGCCGATACCAATGCCGACCCCACGATGACCCCGTCCGCGTATGCGCCGATCTCCGCTGCCTGTTCACGCGATCGCACACCCAGGCCGACCCCAACGGGAATGTCCGACAACGCTTTCACCCTGCGCACCAGTTCCGGCGCCGCCACCGACACCGCATCGCGCGCACCCGTGACACCCATCGTCGACGCGGCGTAGACGAACCCGCGTGAAGCGTCGATCGTCGCCGCCAACCGCTCCGGCGTCGACGACGGTGCCACCAGGAAGATCCGGTCCAAATCGTGCGCTTCGGAAACCTCGAGCCATTCCGACGCTTCATCGGGGATCAAATCCGGCGTGATCATCCCGAGCCCGCCCGCAGACGCCAGGTCACGCGCAAACGCCTCAACGCCCCACCGCAGCACCGGATTCCAATACGTCATTACCACGGCCCGGCCGCCGGCATTGCTGATCGCGTCCACCGCGGCCAGTGCGTCGCGCACCCGAACCCCGCCTCGCAACGCCACCTCTGTCGCGGCCGCGATCACCGGGCCATCCATTCCGGGATCCGAATATGCGATGCCTACTTCGATGATGTCGCAACCGGATTCGACCATCGCCGTCATCGCCGAGATCGACGTCGGCACATCGGGGAAGCCCGTGGGCAGATACCCGATCAGCGCCGACCGGCCTTCCTCCCGACAAGCGGAGAACAATGGACCAAGCCGGCTCACGACGCACCGTCCAACAACCCGAACCACTTCGCCGCGGTCTCGACATCCTTGTCGCCGCGGCCCGACAGGTTCACCAACACGATTGACCCGCGGCCCAACTCGGCGCCCAGCTTCAGCGCACCGGCGACCGCGTGCGCGGATTCGATCGCAGGGATGATGCCCTCGGTGCGGCACAGCAGCGAGAACGCGTCCATCGCCTCGGTGTCGGTGATCGGCCGATAGTCCGCCCGACCGGTGTCCTTCAGGTAAGCATGTTCTGGGCCCACGCCCGGGTAATCCAATCCGGCTGAGATCGAATGCGATTCGATCGTCTGTCCGTCCTCGTCCTGTAACAGGTAAGAGAACGACCCTTGGAACGCACCAGGTGACCCGCCTGTGAATGTCGCGGCGTGACGCCCTGTCTCGACCCCATCGCCGGCGGCCTCGAAGCCGACCAGGCGCACGCCGGGATCGTCGATGAAGGCGTGGAAGATGCCGATCGCATTCGACCCGCCACCGACACACGCGGTCACCGCATCCGGCAGGCGCCCCGCCTGATCGACGATCTGCGCACGGGCTTCCAGTCCGATCACCCGTTGAAAATCGCGCACCATGGTCGGGAAGGGGTGCGGACCCGCCGCGGTGCCGAAGCAGTAATAGGTGTTGTCCGCGTTGGTCACCCAATCGCGGAACGCCTCGTTGATCGCGTCCTTCAGCGTCTTCGAACCGGCCTCGACCGACACCACCGTCGCGCCGAGCAACCGCATCCTCGCCACATTCAGCGCCTGCCGTGCGGTGTCGACCGCCCCCATGTAGATCACGCACTCGAGACCCAACAGCGCGCACGCCGTCGCCGTCGCCACGCCGTGCTGGCCGGCACCGGTCTCGGCGATCACCCGGGTCTTGCCCATCTGGCGCGCCAGCAACGCCTGTCCCAACACGTTGTTGATCTTGTGAGATCCGGTGTGGTTGAGGTCTTCTCGCTTCAGGAAGATCCGCGCCCCACCGGCGTGGTCCGACAGCCGCTCCGCCTCGTACAGCGGTGACGGCCGGCCGCTGTAGTGGCGCTGTAACCGGTCCAACTCATCGAGGAAAGCCTGGTCACCACGAGCCTTTTCGTATGCGGCGGTGACTTCCTCGATCACCGCCATCAACGCTTCTGCGACGAAACGCCCGCCGTAGACGCCGAAATGACCACGTTCGTCAGGGTCGTGGGCGGTGGGTTCGGCCACCGCCGCGCTGGAACGCGGCAGCTCGGGGCCGGCGATGTCCGCCACTTCTCAGCGCGCGGGTTTCGGGCAGGACGGGTGGGTACCTGCAGTGACCAAATCGGCAACGGCGCTGCGAGGGTCGCCGCTGGTGACAAGTCCCTCGCCGACGAGCACCGCGTCGGCGCCCGCTCCCGCATAGGCGAGCAGATCGGCGGTGCCACGGATCCCCGACTCGGCAACCCGAATCACATTGCTCGGCAACCCGGGTGCGATGCGCGCAAAGCAATCACGGTCGACCTCAAGCGTCTTGAGGTTGCGGGCGTTGACACCGATCACCTTCGCGCCAGCCTGCAGCGCGCGGTCGGCCTCCTCCTCGGTATGCACCTCGACGAGCGCCGTCATGCCGAGCGACTCCGTTCGGTCCAGCATCGGCTCCAACACCGACTGCTCCAGCGCCGCGACGATCAGCAGCAGCATGTCCGCGCCGTGCGCGCGGGCCTCGTGAATCTGGTAGGGCCCGACGATGAAGTCCTTGCGCAACACCGGGATTGACACCGCCGCACGGACCGCGTCGAGATCGTCCAGCGAGCCGTTGAACCGGCGCTGTTCGGTCAGCACGCTGATGACGCGTGCCCCGCCGTCCTCGTATGCGCGAGCCAGTTCGGCCGGATCCGAAATCGACGCCAGCGCACCGCGCGACGGGCTCGCCCGCTTCACCTCCGCGATCACGCCGATGCCCGGTGCACGCAACGCCGCGAGCACATCCAGCGGCGGCGGCGCATCCTTGGCCATCGCTTTGATCTCGACGAGGGGAACGGCGGCCTCGCGGGCGGCAACGTCGACACGAACTCCCTCGATGATGGAGTCGAGCACAGTCGCCGAACTCATCCCCGCTGCGGTCCTTCCTAGGAGCATGTTTGATCTTCAGGGAAGGGTAGTCGCCACCACAGCACCATCGATCACCGACCCTTGTTGTCCGGATCGGTCGGGTCGCGACCCTCGTCGAGGGCGTCCCAGATCGCCCGCTCCGACGGCGCGGCGGCCTCCTGCGGCGACGACGTGACGCGACGCTCGTAGCGTGCGGCTTCCGGTCTGGCCCTGGCCGCCGACCGGACGAGCAGCACGGCGCCGGCCAGCGTCACCACCGCCGCCACCAGCGCGACGATGGCACCGCCGTAGTGCCGCTGGGTGTTGACCAGGTTCGTGATCGGCACGTCTGCGATATGCGCGGCCCGCACCGCGACGTCGCGGACCACCCACAGGCTGATCGCCAGGTAGGCCATCAGCGCGCTGGCGGCGGCGACCAGCACCGCGAACAGCCGCAACGGCCAACCTCGCACCGCCAGCGCCGCCACCGCAGCAGCCACCAGGAGCACCGCGAGCGGCACCAGCGCCGTCGACCATGCCGCGCCGTTCAGCGCGGTCGTCTTGGGCTGGCCCAGCCCGTCGAACGACTGCACGTCAACCCACACCATCCGCGACGCCGCCCACAGCGCCCCCGCGGACACCAGGAGCAGCACCTGGGCCAGGCGGATCACGGTTCGGTCAGCGTTTCCGCCGCCGCGATCGCATTCAGCACGGCCTTGGCCTTGTTCGACGCCTCGTTGTACTCGTACGGGCCATTGGAGTCGGCCACGACTCCCCCGCCTGCTTGCACATACGCCGTGCCGTTGCGCATCAGCGCGGTACGGATCGCAATCGCGAAGTCGGCATTTCCCGCGAAGTCCAGATAGCCGAGCACACCGCCGTACAGCCCGCGGCGCGTCTTCTCGACCTCCTCGATCAGCTCCATCGCCCGCACCTTGGGCGCGCCCGACAAGGTGCCCGCCGGGAAGCAGGCGGTGACCGCGTCCAATGCGGTCTTGTCCTCGGCCAGCTCGCCGCGCACCGTCGACACGATGTGCATGACGTGGCTGTAGCGCTCTATGTGGCTGTAGTCCTCGACCCGCACCGTGCCGGGGCGGCAGACGCGGCCCAGGTCGTTGCGGCCGAGGTCGACCAGCATCAGGTGCTCGGCGCGCTCCTTGTCGTCGTGCAGCAACTCCTTTTCGAGCAGCACGTCTTCTTCCTCGGTGGCGCCACGCCAACGCGTGCCTGCGATCGGATGCGTCGACGCCCTGCCGTTCTTGACCGTCACCAGCGCCTCCGGGCTGGATCCGACGATCGAAAAGTCCAGTCCGCCAACGCTATTTGGGACATTCAGCAGATACATGTACGGGCTGGGGTTGGTCACCCGCAGCATGCGGTACACGTCGAGGGGATCGGCGTCGGTGTTCATCTCGAAGCGCTGCGACGGCACCACCTGGAACGCCTCACCGGCCTCGATGTCGCCGACGAGCTTCTCGACGATGGCCGTGTACTCCTCCACCGTGCGCTGTGAGCGGTGCAGCGGCTCCGGGCGGCTGAACGTCGCCACGGTCGACGGCAACGGCTCCGACAGCGCCGCGGTCATCACGTCGAGCCGCTCGACCGCGTCGTCGTACGCCCAATCCACCCGCTCGTCGGTGCCGTTCCAGTTCACCGCGTTGGCGATCAGCGTGATGGTGCCCTCGTGGTGGTCGACTGCGGCGATGTCGGTGGCCAGCAGCAACAGCATGTCCGGCAACCCGAGGTCGTCTACCGCCAGCGACGGCAGCCGTTCGAGGCGGCGCACCATGTCGTAGGCGAAGAACCCGACCAGCCCGCTGGACAACGGCGGCAAGCCCGGCACCGGTTCGGTTTTCAGCAATTCGAGCGTCGCGCGCAGTGCCCGGATCGGATCGCCCTCTTTCGGGGCGTCCTTCGGGGTGATGCCCAGCCATACCGCCTCGCCGTCGCGCACCGTCAGCGCCGACGGCGCGCCCGCACCGATGAACGACCATCGTGACCACGACCGACCGTTCTCGGCCGACTCCAACAGGAACGTCCCCGGCCGGTTGGCGGCTAGCTTCCGGTACGCCGACAGCGGGGTCTCACTGTCGGCGAGCACCTTGCGGGTGACCGGCACCACTCGGTGCCCGGCGGCCAGCGCCCGGAAGTCCTCGCGTGACGTGGTGCTCATGCCCGATGTCGCCGCCGGTGCGGCTCCGACGAGGTTGGCGGTCGTCTGCACTCAGCAATTCTCCCAGACGCGCGCCAACGGCGACGACGACGTCGGTGTTAGCGGGCTGGTCAGCAGGACGGGTGCCTGCGCCATGAACCGCGGCCTGCTGCCGCGGTGTTCGTCGGCGGCATGCGCGGTGAACGGATGCAGCAGATACATGTCCCCGGGTTCACCGGTGGCGTACGCCACGGCGCGTTCGGCGCCGACGGCGTCGACGAGGCGGCCCATCTCGGCCAGTTCCAGCGGGTCCGGTCCCAACACGCGGGCCACGTCGCGATGTGACCCCACCCGGATCCGGGTCGGCGCATCGTCGCGGCCGACTTCCGACAGCAGCGTCAGCAGCAGCACCGTGTGCGGACGTCCCGTCACCGCCCATGTCCCGTCGGCCTGGGGCGTGTTGGCGTCGATGTGCCATCCGCGATCCTCGGCGGGCGGTGACACCGAGAACCGGACTGCAATATTGCCCAGCGAGGCGCGCGGGAGCCAACCGCCGCGGCCGCAGACGGTGTCGAGCGCCGTTGCCAACGCGGAACTGGTGACGAGTTCACCGAAGGGACCGTGGCCCATCACATCTGAGGCCCAGAGCACCGGTTGCGACCAACCGTCGCGGTTGTCCGGTGAAAGACCCAGCTGCCGCCACAACGCTGATCGCGCGGCATCCGCGACGCTACGGGCAGCGGCCCCCTCGATCCTGACGAAGCCGTCGGCCATGAAGGCGTCGATATCGGGCACACACAGCATCTGTTGCACGCTTTCACAGGAACGACGCCGCGCTCCAACGATTTTCGGTGGGCGTAGCGTGGGGGGCTATGAAACGTGGTGACCGGGTTGCCGAGTTCGAATTGCCGGACCAGACAGGCACCGTGCGAAGCCTGACCGAATTGCTCGCCGACGGCCCTATCGTGCTGTTCTTCTACCCTGCCGCGATGACGCCGGGATGCACCAAGGAAGCCTGCCACTTCCGCGATCTCGCCCCCGAATTCGCCGCTGTCGGCGCAAGCCCTGTTGGCATCAGCGCGGATGCGGTCGAAAAGCAGGCCCAGTTCGCCGACAAGGAGAAATTCGACTACCCGCTGCTCTCCGACGCCGACGGTACGGTCGCCACGCAGTTCGGCGTCAAGCGCGGCCTGCTGGGCAAGTTCATGCCGGTCAAGCGCACCACCTTCGTGATCGACACCGACCGCACCGTGCTCGACGTGATCGCCAGCGAGTTCAGCATGGACAGCCACGCGGACAAGGCGCTGGAAACCTTGCGGCAACGGCAATCAGCGTGACCCCGGTCCTCGAGCTCGCCGATGTGACGTTCCGCCGCGACGGCAAGCAGATCATCGACGGCATCTCGTTGACTGTGCAAGAGGGCGAGCACTGGGCGCTGCTCGGCCCCAACGGCGCCGGCAAGAGCACACTGCTGGGCTTCTGCGCGGCGGTCACCTTCCCGACGTCGGGCACCGTGCGCATCCTCGGCGAGCAGATGGGCCGTGTCGACCTGTCGCGGCTGCGGCATTCGATCGGCCACGTGAATCCGCGGCACCGCCTGCAGTATCCGCTGACGGTTCGTGACGTGGTGCTCACCGGCATCACCGCGACGATCGACATCCCGAACCGGTGGACGCCAAGCGACGACGAACTCCGTCACGCCGAGGACATGATCGCGACGGTGGGCCTGTCGCGGAAGGCCGATGACATCTGGCCCACCCTGTCTCAGGGCGAACGAGGCCGCACTCTCATTGCGCGCGCACTGATTTCAGAGCCGCGGTTGCTGCTGCTCGACGAACCCACGACCGGTCTCGACGTGGCCGCCCGCGAGCAACTCCTGGAAACCATCGACACACTCGACGAGACGCACCCCCAGGTGGCCTCGATTCTGGTCACGCATCATCTCGAGGAACTGCCGACGACGACCACGCATGCGCTGTTGATCGCGGAGGGTCGCACGGTGGCCACCGGGCCCGCTCGTGACACCGTGACGACCGAAAACGTCACGGCCGCTTTCTCGCATCCCGTCGAGGTGCGCTACGACGACGGCCGCTGGTCGGCGCGCGCGAAGGCCACCCGCATCGACGTTTAACCGCCCAGGGTGCCGGCGGTGAAACACGATGTGCGCCCGCCGTCGACGACGAGGTTCGCTCCGGTGACGTAACGCGCCTCGTCCGACAGCAGGAACGCAACCGCCGCCGCGATGTCCCCCGGTTGACCGAATCTGCCGAGCGGGATCGTCGACTCGTTCTCGGCGCGCTCTCTATCCGGATCGAGTGCAGCGGCGAATTCCGCTAGCAACATTGGGGTTTCGGTGGTGCCCGGCGAGATGCTGTTGACGCGGATGCCGTGCACCGCCAGTTCCGCGGCGAACGCGCGCGTCATCGCCAGCACGCCGCCTTTGGTCGCGGTGTAGCCGACATATCCAGCCTGGCCGAGCAATCCGAGTTCTGACCCGGTGACGACGATCGCGCCACCGCCGCGCGGAATCATCCGGCGGGCGGCCTCTCGCACCACGTAGAAGCTGCCCGACAGGTTGACGTGCAGTTGGCGCAGCCAGTCGTCGTCGGCCAATTCGATTGCGGGACCGACAATCGAGATACCGGCATTGCTGAACACCGCCGATACGGCGCCCAGCGTCTCGGCGCGGTCGAACGCCGCGGCCACCTGCCCGGGATCCGCGACGTCGGCCGGGATGGCCAGCGCACCCGATCCGAGAGCCCGGCATTCCTCGGCGGTCTCGTGGAGGTCGTCGCCAGGCAGCGCGACCAACGCCACGGCCGCGCCGTCACCGGCCAGTCGAAGCGCGGTGGCGCGGCCGATTCCGGAACTGGCGCCGGTGATCAGGACAACGGAGGTCACCGTGACAGTCTGCTGGACGATCGCGCTCACGGCAGTCTGGCACCGCAAACTTACCGCCGTTAGGCTTCGGGGTCCAGCAACAGGCCCGCATCGAAGCAGGTGTGATCACCGGTGTGGCAGGCCGCGCCGACCTGATCCACCTCGAGCAGCACGGTGTCGCCGTCGCAGTCCAACCGCACCGAATGCACGTACTGGGTGTGCCCCGACGTCTCCCCTTTGATCCAGTGCTGTTGTCGCGAACGCGAGTAGTACGTCGCCCTGCGGGTCTGAAGCGTGCGCGCCAATGCTTCGTCGTCCATCCAGGCCACCATCAGCACCTTGCCGGTGCCGCGTTCCTGCGCCACCGCCGCGAACAGCCCGTTGGCGTCGCGTTTCAGTCGCGACGCGATGCCTTCGTCCAGCGTCGTCACCGCACCACGATCCCTTCAGCTGCCATCGCCGCCTTCACCTGGCCGATGGTCAGCTCGCCGAAGTGGAACACGCTGGCCGCCAGTACGGCATCGGCTCCTGCAACAACGGCGGCCGCGAAATGTTCCACTGCGCCCGCGCCGCCGCTGGCGATCACCGGCACGGACACCGCGCCGCGCACCGCGCGCAGCATCTTCAGGTCGAACCCGGCCTTGGTGCCGTCGTAGTCCATGGAGTTGAGCAGGATCTCTCCCACCCCGAGTTCGGCTCCGCGGCCAGCCCATTCGATGGCGTCGATGCCCGTACCGCGCCTGCCGCCGTGCGTGGTGACTTCCCAGCCCGACACGGTCGGCTGATTGCCATCGGGCACGGTGCGCGCGTCGACCGACAGCACGATGCACTGGGACCCGAATTGGCGCGACAACTCGGCCAGCAGTTCTGGCCTCGCGATCGCCGCGGTGTTCACCGACACCTTGTCGGCGCCCGCCCGAAGCAGCGCGTCGACGTCCGCGACCGACCGCACGCCGCCGCCGACGGTCAACGGGATGAACACCTGTTCGGCGGTGTGCTTGACGACCTCCAACATGGTGGCTCGGCCCGAGGACGACGCTGTCACGTCGAGGAACGTCAGCTCGTCAGCGCCCTCCGCGTCGTAGCGGGCCGCCAGCTCCACCGGATCGCCTGCATCCCGGAGGTTCTCGAAGTTGACCCCCTTGACCACCCGGCCTGCGTCAACATCGAGGCACGGAATAATACGCACCGCAAGGTCTTTCGGGTCCATCAGAAGGTCTCCGGATCGCCGACGGAGTTCAGCAATTCCAGCAGTTCGGCATGCACGCCAGGCGCTCCGACCAGCGCCGAGCGCGACTTCGTCGTCCAGTCGCTACCGTCGAGGTTGGTGACGACGCCGCCTGCCGCCCGCACCAGCGCGACACCCGCCGCGTGGTCCCACACGTGCGCGCCGAAACTGATTGTGCCGCCCAGGATTCCGGCTGCGGTGTAGGCGAAGTCAACCCCGGTGGCGCCGTGCATCCGCATCCGTGAGCACTTTCGGCTCAGCGTTTCGATCACCGCGAGCCGGTACCGGCCCGGCACCGGGCCGCGCGAGTCGACGTTGAACGTGCTGACGCCCACGATCGCCTCGGAGAGTTTGGTGGGCTGCAGCCGCGGCTGTTCGACGCCGTTGCTGCGCAGCGGTTTTCCGACCACAGCGGTGAACCGCTCGCCGGTGAACGGCAGCCACGTCAGCCCGGCAACAGGTTCACCATCACGCACCAGGGCGAGCAGGATCGCCGCCATCGGCGAGCCCGCGGCGTAGTTGAAGGTGCCGTCGATCGGGTCGAGCACCCACACCAGCGGCGAATCGACGTCCGCTCCGCCGAATTCCTCGCCGTGCACCTCGATCCCGGTCCTGTCGTTCAGCGCCTGAACTACCTGGCGCTCGATCGCCAGGTCAACCTCGGTGGCGAAATCGTTGCCCTTCTTCTGCACCGCGGAGTCGGCGCGATGCCCGTCGACGAACGGCACTGCGGCCGCGTCCAGAATCGCCGCGGCCTCGGTGACCAGGGTGTCGAGGTCGGTGTCGTCGAGGGCCATCGGGTCCTACTGCGCCACCGCGGCCAGCGCCTGCGGCAGTGTGAATCGCCCGGCGTACAAGGCTTTCCCGACGATGGCACCCTCGACACCGCTGCTGGTCAGCGTGGCGATGGCGCGGAGGTCGTCCAGGCTGGACACCCCGCCGGAGGCGATCACCGGGGCGTCGGTGCGTTCGGCGACTTGGGTGAGCAATTCGAGGTTGGGCCCGTTGAGCGTGCCGTCCTTGGTGACGTCGGTGACGACGAACCGCGAACAGCCTTCGCGGTCAAGACGATCGAGTGTCTCCCACAGGTCGCCGCCGTCGGTCTCCCAGCCGCGGCCGCGGAGTCGGTGCTCCCCGTCGACGATCTTCACGTCCAGGCCAACGGCGATCTTGTCGCCGTGCTCGGCGCACACCTTGGCGCACCACTGTGGGTTCTCCAGCGCCGCGGTGCCGAGATTGACTCGCGCGCAGCCCGTGGCCAGCGCCGCGGTAAGCGATTCGTCGTCGCGGATCCCCCCCGACAACTCCACCGCGACGTCGAGCTTGCCGACCACCTCGGCCAGCAGCTCGCGGTTGGAGCCGCGGCCGAACGCCGCGTCGAGGTCGACGAGGTGGATCCACTCGGCGCCGTCGCGCTGCCAGGTCATCGCGGCATCAAGCGCTGAGCCGTAATCAGTTTCACTGCCCGCCTGGCCCTGCACCAGTCGGACAGCCTTGCCGTCGACGACGTCGACAGCGGGCAACAGAATCAAAGACACGGGCTCAACCTAGTGCTTTCACCCAATTGCTGAGCAATGCGGCACCGGCGTCCCCGCTTTTCTCGGGATGGAACTGGGTGGCCGACAGCGCCCCGTCCTCGACAGCGGCCAGGAACGGCACGTTGTGGGTGGCCCAGGTCAGCAGCGCGTCCGGGTTGCCTTCCCACTGCTGAGCGGCATACGAGTGCACGAAGTAGAACCGAGTGGTGGGGTCGATGCCCCTGAACAGCGTCGTGCCCGCGGGTGCGTCGACGACGTTCCAGCCCATGTGCGGAATCACCGGCGCGTCCAGCCGCACCACGGCGCCCGGCCACCGTCCGCAGCCCGCGGTCTCCTGACCGAACTCGACACCACGGGCGAACATGATCTGCATCCCGACGCACACACCGAGCACGTGTCTGCCTCCCGCCACGCGGTCGGCGATGATCTCGTCGCCGCTGATCTTTCGCAAGCCGGTCATGCAGGCCTCGAATGCGCCGACCCCGGGCACCACCAAACCGTCGGCGTTCATCGCCGCGTCGCGATCGGATGTCACCTCGACGTCGGCGCCGACCCTGGCCAATGCCCGCTGCGCGGACCGGAGGTTGCCCGAGCCGTAGTCAAGGATGACGACACCGCGGCGGGGCCGCGAATGCACTTTGCTTGTCACAGAGTGCCTTTGGTGGATGGCACGCCGCTGACCCGCGGGTCGTACTCGACGGCCTGCCGCAACGCGCGCGCGACGGCCTTGTATTGCGCCTCGGTGATGTGGTGTGGGTCGCGGCCGTACAGGGTGCGGACGTGCAACGCGATTCGGGCGTTGAAGGCCAGCGACTCGAACACGTGTCGGTTGACCACCGTGTGATACGGCGCGCTGGATCCGGCGATGGTGAACTCCACCATGAAGTCCGGTTCCCCGGTGTGCACGAAGTACGGTCTGCCCGATACGTCGACGGCGGCATGCGCGAGCGACTCGTCCATCGGGATCCACGCGTCGCCGAACCGGCGAATGCCCTTCTTGTCACCGAGTGCTTGACCGAGCGCCTGACCGAACACGATGGCGGTGTCCTCGATGGTGTGGTGGCCCTCGATGTCGATGTCGCCGGTGGCCTTGATGCTCAGGTCGAAACTCGCGTGACTGCCCAGCGACGTCAGCATGTGGTCGAAGAACGGCACCCCGGTGCTGACGTCGACGACGCCGGTGCCGTCGAGGTCGAGTTCGAGGACGATGTCGGATTCCTTGGTCTTGCGCTCGACTTTCGCGCGTCGGTTTTCGGTCACTGTGCTCCTATTCGGGCGCTTGCTTCGAGCAGCGCATCGTTCTCGGCGGCCAGTCCCGTGGTGGCCCGCAGATAGCCGGGGATGCCGACGTCGCGGATGAGGATGCCCGCATCGAGGTAGCGCTGCCAGGTGGCGGGGGCGTCGCTGAACTCACCGAACAGCACGAAATTGGCGTCGCTGGGAATGACCCGGAAACCCATGCCGGTCAACGCTTCTGTGACCCGCTCGCGCTCGGCGATCAACTTCGCGACACTGCCAAGCGTGTCGTCGGCGTGCCGCAGGGCGGCGCGCGCGGCGGCCTGCGTTACCGAGGACAGGTGGTACGGCAGTCGCACCAACAACATCGCGTCGATGACGGCAGGCGCGGCGATCAGATAACCGAGGCGGCCTCCTGCGAACGCGAACGCCTTGCTCATGGTGCGGGTCACGACGAGCTTGGTCGGATGGTCGTCGATCAACTTGACCGCACTCGGCTGCGACGAGAACTCGCCGTAGGCCTCGTCGAGGATCAAGATGCCGCCAGCCATGGCGCCGAGCAGACGATCCAGGTCGTCGAGCGAGACACTTTGACCTGACGGGTTGTTCGGGCTGGCCACGAACACGATGTCCGGCGTGTGCTCCTTGATGGCCTGCACCGCGACGTCGGTGTCGAGGCTGAAATCGTCGGCCCGGTTGGCCACCAGCCACGCGGTCTGGGTGCCGTCGGAGATGATCGGGTGCATCGAATACGACGGCACGAATCCGATGGCACTGCGGCCAGGGCCGCCGAACGCCTGCAGCAATTGCTGCAGTATCTCGTTGGAACCATTGGCGGCCCAGAGGTTTTCGACGCTCAGCGGCGTACCGGTCTGCGCCGACATGTAGGCGGCCAGGTCGCTGCGCAGCGCGACCGCGTCACGGTCCGGGTAGCGGTGCAGATCCCCCGCCGCCGCACGCACGGAGGCCGTCACGTCGTCGATCAGTGCCTGCGTCGGTGGATGCGGGTTCTCGTTGGTGTTCAGCCGCACCGGGACGTCGAGTTGCGGTGCGCCGTAGGGCGACTTGCCCCGCAGGTCATCGCGCAGGGGCAGGTCGTCGAGCGTCACGTTCTTGCCGATGGTCACGCCTCGAACCTCCGTCGGACCGCCTCGCCGTGGGCGGGCAGATTCTCGGCCTGCGACAGCGTGATCACGTATCCGGACACGTCTTTGAGCGCGGCTTCGTCGTAGTCGACGACGTGGATGCCTTTGAGGAAGGTCTGCACCGACAGGCCGCTGGAGTGCCTGGCGCAGCCTGCGGTGGGCAGCACATGGTTGGACCCGGCGCAGTAGTCGCCGAGGCTCACCGGCGAGTATGCCCCGACGAATATCGCTCCCGCCGAACGGATCCGGGTGGCTACCTCGCGCGCGTCGACGGTCTGGATCTCCAGATGTTCTGCGGCGTAGGCGTTCACGGTTCGGACACCGGCATCGATGTCGTCGACCAGCACGATGGCGGACTGCTTACCCGTCAACGCGGCGGTCACCCGCTCACGGTGCACGGTGGTCTGCAGTTGGTTCGCCAGTTCCCGGTCGGTGGCGTCGGCCAGCGTCACGCTGTCGGTCACGAGCACGCTGGCGGCCATCTCGTCGTGCTCGGCCTGGCTGATCAGATCCGCGGCGACGTGCACCGGGTCGGCGGTGTGGTCGGCGAGGATCGCGATCTCGGTGGGACCGGCCTCGGCGTCGATGCCCACCTGCGAACGGCAGATCCGCTTGGCTGCGGTGACGTAGATGTTCCCCGGCCCGGTGATCATGTCGACCGGCACCAACTCGCTGCCGTCGGTGTCCGTGCCGCCGTGGGCCAGCAGCGCCACCGACTGTGCGCCGCCGACGGCCCACACCTCGTCGACGCCGAGCAGCCGGGCGGCGGCCAGGATGGTCGGATGCGGCAGGCCGCCGAAGTCCGCCTGCGGCGGGCTGGCGATCACCAGCGAGTCGACGCCCGCCAGCTGTGCCGGCACCACGTTCATCACCACGCTGGACGGGTAGACGGCGTTGCCGCCGGGCACATAGAGGCCCACCCGCTCGACCGGTACCCAGCGTTCGGTGACGGTGGCACCCGGCGCCAGCGTGGTCGTGGTGTCGGTGCGGCGTTGGTCGGCGTGAACGGCGCGGGCCCGGTCGATGGCCACCTGCAGGGCCGCGCGGACGTCGACGTCGAGGGCCTCCAGCGCCGCCTCCAATTGGGAGGTGGGCACCCGGACGGTCGCGGGCCGCACCCCGTCGAACGATTCGCCGTACTCGAGGGCGGCGGCGGCGCCTCGTTCGGCGACCGCGTCGACGATGGGTCGCACCCTGGGCATCACCGCGTCCACGTCCACGCCGCCGCGTGGCAGCGCGGCCCGGAGTTGCGCTGCGCTCAGCGTGCGGTTGCGCAGGTCGACGCGGGTCATCGTGATCGGGGTCATCGGCTCAATTGTCCCTGATCGGCCTACGCGAACAAAAATCCATTACTTTCATGACCATGTCCGCCGTATCTCGTAAAGATCACCCCAATAACGCGCCCGGTGTGCCGATGGTGTTCCCGGTCGCGGTGGAGAACTTCCAGGTCAAGTACTTCAACCCGATCATCAAGCCGGTCGCCCGGTTCCTGCCCGGAATGGCGACGATCAAGCACCGCGGCCGCAAGTCGGGCAAGCCGTACGAGACCATCGTCACCGCGTATCGCAAAGGAAACCTCGTCGCGATCGCACTGGGCCACGGCAAAACCGACTGGGTGAAGAACGTGTTGGCGGCCGGTGAGGCCGACCTGAAGTTCATCCGCCGCGAGGTGCACCTCACCAACCCGCGCATCGTGCCCGCGGGCGGCAGCGCCGACGGGTTGCCGTTCATGGCCCGCGCGCAGGTGAAGAACATGGCCATCTTCGTCGCCGATATCGCTTGACCGTGCTGACAGACTGACCCCATGGCGTGGGAAGTCTGGCTGACGTTCTTCGGTGCGGCGATTGCGATCAGCGTGTCACCGGGCGCGGGCGCCATCCAGTCGATGGCAACCGGCCTGACACACGGTGTGCGGCGCGGCTACTGGAGCATCCTCGGACTCGAGATCGGGTTGATGCTGCAACTCGCGCTCGTCGCGATCGGTCTCGGTGCCGCGGTGGCCAACTCGATTCTCGCGTTCAACATAATCAAGTGGATCGGTGTGGCGTATCTGGTGTATCTGGCTGTGCGCCAATGGCGTACGGCGACCATCGACCTGCGTGAGCAGGTCGGCAAGGCGATGGACGGCGGCCGCGTCGTGCTGCTGGTGCGTGGCTTCCTGGTGAACGCGACCAACCCCAAGGGGCTGGTGTTCTTCCTGGCGGTGCTGCCGCAATTCGTGGTGCCCACCCAACCGCTGCTGCCGCAATACCTCGCGGTCGGCGTGACGATGGTGGCGGTCGATCTCGTGGTGATGGGCTGCTACACCGGGCTGTCGGTGCGCCTGTTGAAGTGGCTGCACACGCCGCGCAAGCAGACGGTCATGAATCGCGTGTTCTCCGGGTTGTTCGCAGGCGCGGCCGTCGTGTTGTCACTGGTGCGCCGCGGGCCGATCACCGCGTGAACACCGTCTTACCCGTCATCGCCGGCCAGGCCGCGGGGGCGTCCTCCCATGCGACGACGCGCTCGACTGCGGGCGCGAGATCACAATGTGCCGTGAGTAATTCGAGGATCTCGGGAATGACCGCGCGCGCGTTCACCCGGCCGGTCACGAAGCGCAGGCCTCTGGTGTACATCGACAGCAGCGGCATCTCGACGCCGCCCTGGTAGTAAATGCCGGTATCGGTGCACACGCCGTCGGGCCAGGTGGCGCGAATCGTCGCCGCCAGCACGGCGGGGTCGGCGGTGGTGTGCACGGTGATCGGATAGGGCTCCCACGACTTGTCGGGCTTGACCCGGTCGTGCGCCGTGGCGCCCAGCTTTTCGGCCATCGCCAGCCGCTGCGGGTTGGTGTCCAGATAGTCGACCTGTGCGCCGTAGGCCGCCGCGAACGCCGCGGCGTACAGGCCGATCGACAGCCTGCCCGCGACCAGCACCCGGCGGTCGGAGGGATCGAGCCCATCCAGCTCACTTCGATACGGCCCGACGGCGCGCCAGCCGTCGGGGATGTTGTCGGACAACGACGCGACGGATACCAGGTCGACGCCGTCGGGAAGCCGCACCAGCATCGCGTCGGCGTACGGCACCAGCAGCAGGTCGGCCATGAAGCCGCCGCCGTCCAGACCGGCCAACGGCGCCATTCCGTACATCGCCATCAGCGGCAACGACGCGCAGGACCCCGTGACGCCGCGCCGGCAGGCGGCGCACATGCCGCAGCTGATCTGGAACGGCACGATCACCCGATCGCCGACTCTCACGTCGCGCACGGCGTCGCCGACCGCGACCACCTCCGCCACGCCTTCATGGCCGACGGCGTGCCCCGGTGGCATCGGCAGCCGGCCCTCTGCGACTGCCACGTCCAAATCGCAACAGGCCACCGCGACCGGTCGGACGATCGCCTGTTCAGCGGCCGTGAGCAGCGGGTCAGGAGCATCTCGCCAGGCGTATTCACCCGCCGCCTCGGACATCAACTGGTGCATGACGGGCCTTTCTTTAGCGACCTTTCAAGTATTGTTGAGCGATCATTCAAGTAAAGTCAAGGGCATGCCTCGTCCGGATCGAAGCCGAGCCGCGCTGCTCGACAGCGCCGCTCTGCTGTTTCGCAGGCAGGGCTACGCCGCCACGGGTGTGAACCAGATCCTGGAATCCGCCGACGTCAAGGCCGGCTCGCTGTATCACCATTTCCCCGAAGGTAAGCAACAGCTCGCCGCGGCAGTGGTGGACATCGTCGGCAGCGGGATCGAGCGACGGCTGCGGTCATTCCTCGACAGCGACCTGCCCGCCGCCGACATCGTCGACGCGTGGATCGACCTGATGAGCGCCGGGCTGTCGTCCGATCACCGCGACGGCTGCCCTATCGAACCCATCGCCACCGAGTCGGTGAACGCCAGCCGGCAAGTGCGCGATGCGTCCGCCAAGGTGTTCGCGGGCTGGTGCGCGGCTGTCGCCGACAGGCTGAAGGCCGACGGGTGGCCGGACGACGACGCGCAGCAGACCGCGCTCGCGGTGATCGCCCTGCTCGAAGGCGCGCTGATACTGTCCCGTATCGCAGGCGACACCGGATCCCTGACCGCGGCGAAAGCCGCGGCGCGCACGCTGCTCAGCCCAGCGCGCGGAGCTCACGACGGGAGCTGACGGACGGTGACCGAAGAGAAGTCAGCTGAGTGTGCCGACGACACCGTATTCACCAGATAGTTAAATTGACGTTGGCGATTGATAAATTGCGATTCTGAACTTCAGTTAATTGTGGAAGCATCATTTGCACAATTGCATGATTGCGGCATTGCTGGCGTCCGCGTCCTTCAGACGTGCGGCTTGTTCGGGCTCCGAATTCTGGGATCCCGCAGTGGCGTTTGCGCCGATGTCCATCAACAGGTTCGCGAACTTCTTTGCCGCGTCGGCGAGCTCCGGCGGCGTGGCCGGATCGATCCTGGCGAGCAAATACTGGCCTCCGTCGTACAGCGAGACGCGTGCGTTGGCCGCCACTGCCAAGGTGCCTGTTACGTCCTCGGGCCCGCCGGGGGGCTGCAGATTGGTGTTCAACGAGACGCCCTTGCGGACCACATCCGCCGCGGCGCAGACCTCTGTCTTGGCGTCAGTCCGTTGTGCGCCTGAGTAATTCGGCGAGTCGGGAGTGCCCTCTTGGCTAAGGCGGTACAGCGCCCAGCCGGCGAGAACGACCGCTGCGACGGCCACGACAAGCGTGATGGGAAGAAGAATCCGGGTCCAGGGCGACCCGCCGGATTCGGGGTAGTCGGCGGTGGACTCGATCGATGATGGCTCCGGCATGAGGCGATAGTAACGGCGCGAGTAGTCGATCAGGCGTCGCGTCGCCCCCTGCGAGTCGCGGCGGGCGGTTTCGCTGCCGAATTTGCAGGCAAATTTCAATTACCACGATGAAAAGCCATTCACCCTTTCCGAATCTGTTACTCAGATTGGTTTAGCGGTCAGCCAATTCATCCGGTAGTGGGGACTTCTGGGGAGGGCGGCGGCGGCGGTTAGACGTCTAGTCCGACATCCAGCACACGCACGGAGTGGGTGAGCGCGCCGACGGCGAGCAAGTCGACGCCCGTGCCCGCGTACTCGGCCGCAGTCTCCAGCGACAGCCCACCGGAGGACTCGAGTTTTGTTGCGGGAGAACGGGAATTGCGACGCTGCACGGCAACCTGGGTCTGCCAGACGCCGAAGTTGTCCAACAGGACCAGCTCGACGTTCTCGGCGAGCACCTCGTCCAGCTGTTCGAGCGAGTCGACCTCCACCTCGCACTCCAGCTCCGGCGCGGCTCCGCGAACGGCGCGCAGCGCCGCCACCACCGAACCCGCTGCGGCCACGTGGTTGTCCTTGATCAACGCGGCGTCTCCGAGCCCCATCCGATGGTTGACGCCGCCGCCGACGCGCACTGCGTATTTCTGCAGCACCCGTAGCCCGGGCAGGGTCTTGCGGGTGTCGCGGATCTTCGCCTTGGTGCCCTCGACGGCGGCGACCCACGCCGCAGTGGTCGTCGCGATGCCCGACAGGTGACACACCAGGTTCAGCATCGTGCGCTCGACTGTCAGCAGACCCTGCGTCGGCGCCTCGACGGCGAGCAGCACCCCGCCCGCATCCAACCGCGACCCGTCGTCGATCCGGTCCTTGATGCGGTAGCCGTCCGGCCCGATCACCTCGTCGAGCACCAGCAGCGCGATATCGACGCCGGCGATGACGCCCGGCTCGCGCGTCACCATCGACGCGGTGGTCGTCGCGTCGGTAGGCACCGTCGACAACGTGGTGACATCCGGCCCGTAGCGCAGGTCCTCCTCGAGCGCGCGTGCGATCACCCTTCGAGCTTCCGTCAGCTCGTCGGCGCTGAGTTCCATCAGCACGCCACCGCAGGAAGCAGACTGTGGGCAAGGATCGGATCGGTGTCCGGGAAGTCGGCGCGGTGGTGGCAGCCGCGGGATTCGGCCCGGGCCATCGCCGCCGTGGCTACCGCCCCGGCCACGGTAGTCAGCGCGATGTCTTCGAAGTCGCTGCGGGACATGATGTTTCGCGGTCGCGCGGTGTCGATCTCCTTGGCGAGCCGCTCCAGACCGTCTGCGTCGCGCACCACGGATGCGTACCGGGTCATCGCGCGCTGCAGGTCGGCTCGCGGCAACGCCCGCCGCTTCGACGGTTCCTGGTACACCGCGCGAGCGGGGCCGGCGGCCAGCGCATGGTCAGCGGCGGCCCTGCCCGCGCGGCCACCGAGAACCAAGCCCTCGAGAAGGCTGTTGGACGCCAGTCGATTCGCGCCGTGCAGGCCGGTGCGGGCCACCTCGCCTGCGGCGAACAATCCGGCGAGTTCGGTACGCCCGTGCAGATCGGTCACCACGCCGCCGCAACTGTAGTGCGCCCCCGGGACGACGGGGATCGGTTCGCGGGTGGGGTCGATACCGGCAGCGCGGCAGGCACTGGTCACGGTGGGGAACCGGGCCGGGAAACCATCGATGCCGCGCGCGTCGAGGTACACACACGGGTCACCGGTCTCCACCAGGCGGGCGTCGATGGCCGCCGCCACCACGTCGCGTGGCGCCAGATCACCCATCGGATGAACACCTGCAGTCACCGAACGTCCTTGGCCGTCAATGAGAACCGCGCCCTCGCCGCGGACCGCCTCGGTGATCAGCGGCCGCCGGCCGCCGGCGTCGCCGTCGTACAGCATGGTCGGGTGGAACTGGATGAACTCCACGTCGCTGACTGGCAGGCCAGCCCACATCGCCAGCGCGACCCCGTCACCGGTGGACCCCTCGGGGTTGGTGGTCGCGGTGTACAGGTGGCCCAGTCCCCCGGTCGCCAGGATCACCGACGACGCATGCACGATGCCTACTCCGTCGTCGTTGAGGACGAGCACCCCAGTCACGGCGCCGTCGGCGTGCAGCAGTTCGAGCGCGACGTGATTGCGCCGGATGTCCAACCGCGCAGCCGCGTTGTCGAGTGCGCGCTGGACTTCGGCGCCCGTCGCGTCGCCGCCCGCGTGGATGATCCGCCGCCGCGAATGTCCACCCTCGCGGGTCAGCGCCCACTTCCCGGGTGCGGCCTCGTCGAAATGCGCTCCGCCATCGACTAATTCGCGGACCGCACGATGGCCGTCGGCCACGATCGAGCGCACTGCCACCGGATCGCATAGTCCGGCGCCCGCTGCCAGCGTGTCGGCCACATGCCGGTCGATCGAATCGCCGTCGTCGCGCAGTGCGTCCGGCAGCACCACGGCGATGCCGCCCTGGGCGTAGAAGGTGGCGGTGTCGCCTGCCTTGCTCAGCACCATGACCTTGCGGCCGCTGCGGTGCGCGGCCAGCGCCGCGACCAGACCGGCGACGCCGGTGCCGACGATGACGACGTCGGCACACTGCTGCCAGTATCCGCGACCTCCGCAGGCGGTCATTCGCCGCCGCCGGGGGTACCGATCTCGATCATCCGCTGGACGCTGGCGCGCGCCAGGCGGGCGGTCTCGGGGTCGACGTCGACCTCGTCGCGGCCTTCCACCAGACAGCGCAGCAACGCTGCGGGGGTGATCATCTTCATGAACTTGCAGGACGCCCGGTCGTTGACAGCGCGGAAGTCGACTTCCGGTGCGGCGCGTCGCAATTGGTGCAGCATGCCGACCTCGGTGGCAACCAGCACCTGGCGCGCGTGCGTTTCGCGCGCAGCGTCCAGCATGCCGCCGGTGGACAGGATCCTGACTCGGTCCTCGGGGAAGGCGCCTTCGCCTGCCAGGTAGAGAGCCGATGTGGCGCAACCACATTCGGGGTGCACGTACAGTTCGGCGTCCGGATGGGTGCGGGCCTGATCGGCCAGTTCGTCGCCGTTGATCCCGGCGTGCACGTGGCATTCGCCCGCCCACACGTGCAGGTTCTTCCGGCCCGTCACGCGACGCACGTGTGCGCCGAGGAACTGGTCAGGGCAGAACAGCACCTCACGGTCTTCGGGGATCGACGCGACGACCTCGACCGCATTCGACGACGTGCAGCAGATGTCGGTCTCGGCCTTCACAGCGGCGGTGGTGTTGACATAGGACACCACGACCGCGCCGGGGTGTTCGGCCTTCCAGGCCCGCAACTCGTCGGCGGTGATCGAGTCGGCCAGCGAGCAGCCTGCGCGCTGATCAGGGATCAACACCTTCTTGTCCGGGCTGAGGATCTTGGCCGTCTCGGCCATGAAGTGCACACCGCAGAACACGATGGTGTCCTCGCCTACGTCCGCGGCGATCCGCGACAGCGCCAAGGAGTCGCCGACATGGTCGGCGACGTCCTGGATGGCCGGCAGTTGGTAGTTGTGCGCGAGCAGCGTCGCACCTCGCAAGTCGGCGAGGCGGCGCACCTCCGCGGCCCATTTCGCGTCGCCGTCCACCCCGGAATATCCGGTCGGACCAGCGACGATTCGGTCCGCGAGATCGTTCGCAGCCATACGGTCGAGAACCGTCATAGCCAACTCTCCAATCCGTCGAGGTTTTCGACTTATAATCGAAAACATGTCACATACTAGCACCGCCCATGAGGTGCTCGCCGTCGTGTTTCAGGTTCGGGACGTCGGCTCCAAGAAACCCGCACTTCACGTGCTGTTGTGGCAGCGTGCACTCGAACCCGAGGCCGGAAAGTGGTCGCTTCCTGGTGGCCGCCTCGGCGTCGACGAGGATCTGACCAGCTCGGTGCGCAGGCAGCTCGCCGAGAAGGTGGACCTGCGTGAACTTGCTCACCTCGAGCAGTTGGCCGTGTTCTCCGACCCGAAGCGCGTGCCCGACGTGCGCACGATCGCGTCGACCTTCCTCGGTCTGGTGCCCTCCCCCGCAACGCCTGAACTCCCGCCGGACACCCGCTGGCATCCGGTCAGCGATCTGCCGCCGATGGCGTTCGACCACGCCCCGATGGTCGAGCACGCCCGCACCCGCCTGGTCGCCAAGCTGTCCTACACGAACATCGGATTCGGTTTGACGCCAACGGAATTCGCGCTGTCCACGCTGCGCGACATCTACAGCGCCGCATTGGGCTACCAGGTGGATGCCACCAACCTGCAACGCGTCCTCGAGCGTCGGCACGTCATCACCCGAACCGGTACCACCGCGCGCTCGGGTCGCAGCGGCGGTCGACCCGCCGCGCTGTACCGCTTCACCGACTCGCACTACCGGGTGACCGACGAGTTCGCCGCGTTGCGCCCTCCCGGGTGAGTCGGCTGGATTCTTAATGGCCTCTTAAGGTAAGAATGACCGGATGGACTTGGGCAGCGCGGCGCGGTCGACCGGCGCCGAATGGATCGGCCAGCCACTCCACGAGGAGCTAGAGCGCAAGGCCCGACCCGTCGTCCCCGCGAAAGACCCGTTCTACCAGCCGCCGGCCGGCTTCGAGCATGCCCGCCCCGGCACGGTGCTGCGCTCCCGCGACGTCGAACTGGCGTTCGTGGGCCTGGTTCCCCAGCGGTTCACCGCCACCCAGTTGCTGTACCGCACGACCGACCTCAACAACCTGCCGCAGGCGACGGCCACCACGGTGATCGTGCCTGCGGAACGCGCGTCAGCGGGTCCGATACCGCTCATCTCCTACCAGTGCGCGATCGACGCGGTGGCGGGCCGCTGTTTCCCGTCGTACGCGATGCGGCGAGGCGCGAAGGCGCTGGGCGCGTTGGCGCAGATCGAGTTCTTCCTGGTGGCCGCTGCGCTGGCGGAAGGCTGGGCGGTGTCGGTGCCCGACCACGAGGGGCCGGGCGGGCTGTGGGGCGCGCCGTATGAGCCCGGCTATCACGTGCTCGACGGTGTCCGCGCCGCGCTGAGCTACGACCGTCTCGGATTGTCCGCGGACGGGCCGGTCGGCCTCTGGGGCTACTCCGGCGGCGGCCTGGCCACCGCATGGGCGGCCGAAGTCAGCGGGTCGTATGCGCCCGAGCTCAACATCGTCGGGGCGGTGCTCGGGTCGCCGGTCGCCGACCTCGGCCATGCGTTCCGGCGCCTGAACGGAAGCATTTACTCCGGGCTGCCCGGCATGGTGGTGGCCGCGCTCACGCATGTCTATCCGGAACTGGACAAGGTCATCCAGGAGCACGCCACCGAACAGGGCAAGGCGATGTTGACCCGGATCGAGAAAATGACGACAGCCCATGCGGTGCTGCGCTTCGTCGGCATGGACATGGGCAAGCTGGTGGATCAACCGCTCGAGCAGATCCTGCAGACGCCAGAGGTCCAGCATGTGTTCGACAGCATCAAGTTGGGCACCGCGGTGCCGACGCCGCCGGTGCTCATCGTGCAGGCCGTGCACGACAGAATCGTCTCCGTCGACGACATCGACGAGCTGACGCACATCTACCAGTCCGGCGGCGCGTCGGTGACCTACCACCGCGACATGTTCAGCGAGCACATGCTGCTGCACCCGATGTCGGCGCCGATGACGTTGCGTTGGCTGACCGACCGCTTCAACGACAAACCGCTCGACGAGCACCTGATGCGGACGACCTGGCCGACGCTGCTGAATCCGATGACCTACGTCGGCATGGCGCGGCTGCTCAAGATCGCCGCGAAGGTGGTCACTGGGCGGACGGTAGAGCGTTCTCCGCTGTAGGAAGCGGAGCCATCACGGGCTCCTCCACGGGCGGCCACGCTCCCAGATCGTCGCGCTGGGTCGAAACTGCCATCAGTGCGTAAACCAGCGCTGCGACAGCGGCAGGAAACAGGATCGTCGCGGCGATCTGCAGCGGCCCGTGGCCGAAGAACACCGCGGGCGCCTCGACGACGTAATGCACGCGATGCTCCGGCGTGACCGGAGCCGCCGCGACGTCGATCGAGCCGTAGCGCCAATGTGCAAGCGCCGCACCGACACCCGCTGCGGCGCCCGCCGCCGCGGCGCAACCGAGCGTCAGCGCGGCGGTCATCACCGGACCTCGGTGGGCCCGCCACTTCCAGACCAGCACCGCGGCGACGACACTCACCGCAGACATCATCCCCACCACCATGAACGCCGCGATGAAGAAATGATCGCCCTCGTTGCCGAGATACGCCGTGACCCGGTTTCCGCTCTTGGTCAGCGCCACGACGCCGTGGATCGGCGGCGCCAGCCACGCCCACAGCGCACCCACCACCGCGCCGAACGCGGTCAGCGCCGCAACCGTGGTCAGCGCGGCTCTGGATCGCGAAATGCGGGGTGCCTCAACGTCGCTCATCTAGGTCCTTCGAATCCTGCTCACCGTGGCGCGAGCACTTCGCCAGCCAGCCGTCTGGACGCACCTGCACCACCATGCGCCTGCCGCACTCCGCGCAGAACCGGGGTGGCTCCAAACCGAGTTGGGCAGCCGTGGGATCGGCTCCGCCCGCGGGCTCGCCAGTGTAGACGTTGAACTTGGCAGCCATCTACAGGCTGGCGTTGAGCGCCTTGATCGGCATCTGCAAATCCTCGAGCAGTTCCAGATCGGCCTCGGCGGGCCTGCCGAGCGTGGTCAGGTAGTTGCCGACGATCACGGCGTTGATGCCGCCGAGGATGCCCTTCTTGGCGCCGAGGTCGCCCAGGGTGATCTCGCGGCCGCCCGCGAAGCGCAGCATGGTGCGCGGCAACGCCAGCCGGAAGGCGGCGACTGCCTTCAGGGCCTCCGACGCGGGCAGCACGTCGAGGTCTCCGAACGGGGTGCCCGGCCGCGGATTGAGGAAGTTCAGCGGCACCTCGTGCGGATCGAGTTCGGCCAGGTTCGCCGCGAATTCGGCGCGCTGCTCCAGGGTTTCGCCCATGCCGAGGATGCCGCCGCAGCACACCTCCATACCCGCCTCTCGGACCATTTGCAGCGTCTCCCAGCGTTCCTCCCACGAATGGGTGGTGACGACGTTCGTGAAGAACGACCGCGCGGTCTCCAAGTTGTGGTTGTAACGGTGTACACCCATCTCTTTGAGGCGGTCCACCTGCTCTTGGGTCAGCATGCCGAGCGAACACGCGATCTGGATGTCGATCTCGTTGCGGATGGCCTCGATGCCGGCGGCGACCTGAGCCAGCAGCCGCTCGTCGGGTCCGCGCACGGCGGCGACGATGCAGAACTCGGTCGCCCCGGTCTTGGCGGTCTGCTTGGCGGCCTCGACCAGACTGGGGATGTCGAGCCAGGCGCTGCGCACCGGCGATGCGAAAAGCCCGGACTGCGAACAGAAGTGGCAGTCCTCGGGGCAGCCGCCGGTCTTGAGGCTGATGATGCCTTCGACCTCGACGTCGGGCCCGCACCAGCGCATCCGGACGTCGTGGGCCAGTTCCAGCAGCTCGTCGAGTTTGTCGTCGGGCAGCTGCAGCACCGCCAGTATCTGCTCCTGGGTCAGGCCCTCGCCGCGCTCCAGTACCTGCTCGCGGGCCTCCGCCAGAATCTCGCTCACCGGTCCTCCTGTGTGACTTGAACGGTGTTCAGGTTAGGGTACCGGTGTGCAGCTCCACAAACGGGACGTGCTCGACGCGGCGACCGCGCTGCTCGACTCCTACGGCATCGCCGACCTGACGATGCGGCGGCTAGCCCGGGAGCTAGCCGTCTCCCCCGGCGCGTTGTATTGGCATTTCGCCAACAAGCAGCAGTTGTTGGGCGCGGTCGCGGACCGGATCCTCGAGTCGGTCGATGACCAGCCCGGCGATTGGCGGCAGCGGGTGACTGGGATCTGCGGACGGTTGCGTGACGCGCTGTTGTCCCACACCGACGGCGCCGAGTTGGTGTCGGCGAGCTTCGCATCAGGACAGTCGACCGCGATGGCGCAGATCCTGCTGCGGCTGACCGATGCGGTCACTGACGCCGGCGTGGAATCCGCGCATGCCGGGCTTGCTGCCCGCACCATCCTCTACTACGTCCTCGGCTTCACTGCTGACGAGCAGTCGCGGCTTCAGTGGGACGCGGCGGGCGCCGAACTGCCGGAGGCGCAGTCGATGTGGTCGGATGACGACACCGATCGCTTCGCGTTCGGCATTGGCCTGCTACTCGCGGGAATCGAAGCGCGGCAAAGCCACCGTCTGTAGGTCATCCCAGTTGCTCGGACATCCACCGGGCCAATTCGGCGCGCGAGTGGATGCTCAGCTTGCGGTAGATGCGAAAGAGGTTGGTGTCGACGGTCTTTGGGCTGATGAACAGTTCGGCGGCGATGGCGCGATTGGTCATGCCCGACGCCGCGAGTTCGGCAACGCGTCGTTCGGACGGAGTCAGCACTGCGACACCGGCATTGACCGTCACCCTGGCGAGATCGGCACGTGCGCGGTGGGCCCACAACGGCGTGCCCAGCCGCTCGAACGTGTCGAGTGCCTCGCGCAGCGACGCCGAAGCCGACTGTTTCTTTCGCAACCTGCGCTGTAACTGCCCGAGCAGCAACTGACTTCGGGCGCGTTCGAACGGCATCGGGACACGGTCGTGCTGCCTCATTGCCGCTTCTGCGGCTTGTATCCCCCCGGCCAGATCACCCCTGGCGGCGAGCAGCATCCCACTGCACCGGCCCGCCACCGCGAGCATCCACGCGCGATCCAATCGGGTGCCGTTGCGCTCCATCAGATCGGTCAGGCGTTGCGCTTCGTCGAGTCGCTTCATCTGGACCATCGACTCGACGGCGTCGCCGACGCAGGACGCCACGATGATCTCGGAGTACTCCGGATCCGCGAGAAGGCCGTCGATGACCGGTTGCATGACCGCAATGGCTTCCGCGTAGCGGCCCAGCGACGTCTCGAGGAAGCCGAGATTGGCCACCATCCAGCCGCCCAATTCGCGGCCCTCGCTGCGGTCGGACGCGTCGAGGGCGACCCTCGCGTCGCGACGGGCAGCCTCGACCTCGCCCGCGAAGGCGGCAAGCGACGAGCGGATTGCGATCGCGCTGAAGAGATGAACATCGCCCTCGAGGTGCGCCGCACGGTCCATCGCGTCGTCCGAGATGCGCCGGGCCTCGTCGAACTCGCCGCTCCAGATCTCGACCATCGCGCGGTGATACGAGATGAAGATCGATTCGCTTTCTTCGCCATTCTCGATCCGCTGCTGGTGTATCGACCGCAACTCTCGGCGCGCGACGGCGAGCTCACCGGTCCAGGCTCGCAGGATCGCGTTCTGCACTTTGGGCCGAAACGCGAGCTGCGCCGGTGATTTGTCGTCCTCCAGCGCCAACGCGCGCTGCAGCTTCGCCTCGTCTACCCCGGCGCCGCACATGAATTGCAACACCACCTGCAGGCCGAGGGCGCGACTGACCAACGTGGGCTGACCGAGCGCCTCGGCGCGCTGGACCGCTTCGTCGATGCGGTCCGCGGAGTCTCGCTTGCGCCCGATGTTCATCAGGACGTACGCGAGCGCCATCAGCATCTGAACCGACAACACCGCGTCGTCAGCGGCTTCCGGCAGGAAACTCTCCAAAAGGATTGCCGCCGAACCGAATCCGTCGGCGTACATGACAATGGTGGCGAGCAGGCTGGCCGCGGCCGCACGGGTTCGACCCGGTTTGAGCCGCTTGATCGCATCGTTGAGAAGCGACCGCGCCGTCTCGGCCGCCCCACTTTCGAAGTGGTGTGTCGCAGACCGAACTTGGCGATCGGGATCGTCGCCGCCGAGCGCGATCGCGAGGTCGAGCAACTCCGCGGCGGCCGAAGGTGCGCCGCGGTTGCGCGCCATCTGGGCGGCGGCGTCAAGAGCCGCGAGCGTCGTCTCGTCGGCGCTCGTTGCCCCGCGAGCGAGGTGGCGCGCACGCAACTCTGGCTGCTCCACCACCTCGGCGATGGCGCGGTGCATTTCTCGGCGTTCCGCGGGCGCGAAGCCCGCGTAGACGCCGTGCGCCAGTAGCGGATGAGAGAACGTGAGGCTGCCGCCGTTGAGGCGAACGATTCCGTCCGACTCGGCGGGTTCGAGCAGTTGCGCGATGCGTTCCGTCGAGGTCCCCATCGCTTCTGCGATGACCTCGGTCGAGGGCGTGGACAGACATGCGGCTGCCAGCAGGGTTCGCCGGGTGTCCGGCTTCAGTCCACGGATGCGCGCCTCGACCACTTCCGAAAGCGAATCCGGAAGCGAAACCTCTTCATTGGACGTCGCGCCGTGGAATACACGGCCCAACTCGAGCGCATAAAACGGGTTGCCACCGGAGATCTCGTGTATGCGCCTGACCTCCGAGCGGGTGAAGTGCCTTCCCAGGCGACCGGTGAGCAGGTCTGACAACTCACCGATCGAGAACGGAGACAACGCGATCTGCCGCATCGCCGTCGGGTCCCTGACCGCAAGCAGTTCCGTCGGCGCCCGCGAACCGGGCTCTGTGCGACGAGTGGCCAGCACGCCAACCCTGCCGGTGAACCGGCGCGCGGCGAAACTCACTGCGAACACCGACGACGGGTCCAGCCACTGCACATCGTCGATGGCAACGAGGACCGGGGTCTCCGCGGCGAGCGCTTCGACGAGGGCCAGGAAGGCCGCGGCGACCGCGCGGGGTTCGGTGACGCCGTCGGTTTCGTCGGCTCGCAGCAGCACCTGGTCGACGGCTCTCATCTGGGGTTGCGGTAGATGCACGAGTACCCGAGCCTCGGTCCCGCCGAGCAGATCGGCCAATGCGCTGTAGGCGACGACGGATTCGGCCTGCGCTGGACGTGTGGTGAGCACCCTCATCTCACGCTTGCGCGCCGCGTCGAGGGCATGCAGGCACAGCGTGGTCTTGCCTATCCCGGCTGCACCCTCCACCAGCAACGCCGCCGGGCCTTTACTCGCCAGGCCCAAGAAGTCGTCAACTGCCCGTTCTTCGTCAGGTCGGCTAACGATCCCCGACACGTACAGAAGAATCGCAGGTTTTGCTGTGGTTGTCAGCGCAACCTCCGCTACCGTCTCGAAACGTGATCACCGTGGACGACGTCCGGCGCCTCACCGCGGGGCTACCCCGGGCGTACGAGGTGGTGGTGCGTGACCGGATCAAATTCCGGGTCGGGCGGATCGTGTTCGTCGCGTTCTCACGCGATGAGACGGTGATGGGCGTCGGCTTCCCCAAGGAGGAACGGGCGGCGATGGTGGCCGCCGAGCCTGACAAGTTCATGCTCCCGCGTCAATCGGACATGCGGTACAACTGGATCGCCGTCCGACTCGACGCCATCGACCTCGACGAGGTGCGCGAACTCGTCATCGATGCATGGCGGATGTGCGTGCCCAAAAAGGTTTCCGCAGAAGTCAACTGATCGGGTATTCGCGTTTAGCGTCGCCGTCCCAGCGGCGAACACCGATCACCTCGCCGACGATCTCCGACGGTCGACCGGCTATCCGCAGCGCCCGCCCGAGTTGGTTTGCGTGCACTCGCCGGGCCAACGTCACGTGCGCGGTCCACTGCCCGGGCAGCGAGTTCGCCATCGGCTGCGGGCGCTGAAACGGCAGACAGCGCCGGCCGACTTCGGCATGCAGGTCGAGCAGCGCGACCGTCGGCACCAGCAAGCGGGTCAGGATGAACTGCGACCGGCCGAACAACAGTGCAGCGCCGATCCGGCACGGCAGGGGAAACCGCGTCGTCAACGACTGCAGCAACGCGTCCACGTCGCTGTCGATGTGCTCAGCGACGGTCAACGTCGAATGCGGTCTGCTCGCGGGCGCCTGGCTGGGAATCCCGGCCTCCCGCAACCCATCCCAGATGTGCCGGACCGCCTCTTCGGTATCCGGATCGAAGACCACCTCGACGGACTGGACCATCAGCCCGCCAGGCTCGTGACCCACTGGGTGTCGAAGGCAGCCGCGCTCATCGACTCGAAGTCGCGGGCGCTCGAGGCTCCGGCACCCGCAGGCAGCACCGCGCGCACCGGAGCCAACCGCGCCAGCGCGTCACGGTTGCCTGTCTCGGCGACGTCCGGATCGCGCGGCCAAGCCCCGATCACCAGGCCGGCGCACGGAATATTCTGCGCGGCAAGCGCTTCCAGTGTGAGCGCAGTGTGGTTGAGCGTGCCGAGACCGGGTGAGACGACGATCAGCACCTGGGCGGCCAGGTCGCGTGCGATGTCGCGCAGCGTCACCCCGCCCTGGCCTAGTTCGACGAGCAGACCGCCCGCGCCCTCGACCAACGTCAGCTTTGCATCGACCGCCGTCACCGACCCCACCAGCTCGTCGCGGGTCGGCAGCGCCATGCCCGCCCGCTCGGCGGCGGCGGCCGGTGCCAGCGGTTCGGGATACCGCCACGTGCCGTAGAGCGCAGTCACGCCCGCCAGTCGGGCGACGTCGGCGAGGTCGTCGTCTCGGGGGCTACCGGTCTGCACGGGTTTGCACACCGCGACATCGACACCGGCCTGTCGGGCCGCACACGCGAGCGCGGCAGTCGCCACCGTCTTGCCGACCCCGGTGTCGGTGCCCGTGACGACAAGCGTGCTCACAGCAGATCTGCGAGCACTTCGGTGAGAACCTCTCGCGCCAAAGCCATTTCGTCGTCGGACAGCGACGCCCGCGCCGTCAGCCGCAGCCGTGACGTCCCCGCAGGGACGGTCGGCGGGCGGAAGCAGCCGACGCGCACCCCACGCTCCAGGCAGGCCGCCGCGGCGGCCAGCGCCACCTCGGGCTCGCCGAGGATCACCGACACCACCGCCGATTCCGGACGCTCGACCACACCGCACATCTCGGCGAGCGCGGCCGCGTGATCGAGCACCGCCGTAGCTCGCCACGGGTCGTCGATCAGCACGCGCAGCGCGGCCCACGCGGCGCCGACCGCGGCGGGCGCCAAACCGGTGTCGAAGATGAAGGGTCGTGCCGCGTCCACCAGATGCGCCCGCACCGCGGCGGGCCCGAGCACCACCCCACCCTGGCTGCCCAGCGCCTTGGACAGCGTCGTCGTCATCACGACATCGGGCGCACCGGCGAGGCCGACCTCGTGCAGCAGGCCTCGCCCTCCGCTGCCACGCACGCCGAGACCGTGCGCCTCGTCGACGATCAGCAATGCGCCGTGCCTGCGGCACGCGTCGTGCAGGGCGCGCAGCGGCGCCAGCACGCCGTCAGCGGAGAACACCGAGTCCGTCACCACGGCGGCGCGCTCTTCATCACGCCCCGCCAGCGCCGCCTCCACCGCCGCGAGGTCGCGGTGCGGCGTCACCACGACGCGGGCCCGCGACAACCGGCAGGCGTCCACCAGCGACGCATGGGTCAGCGCGTCCGATACCAACAGCGACCCCGCCCCGGACAGTGACACCACCGCACCGAGGTTGGCGGTGTAGCCCGACGAGAACAAGAGCGCCGATTCGGCGCCGACGAACCCCGCGAGCGCGGCCTCGAAACCTTCGTGCAGTTCGGTGTTGCCGGTGACCAGTCGCGACCCGGTCGAACCGGCGCCCCAGGTGCGCAGCGCGTCGACGCCGCCGTCGATCACCGCGGGGTGTTGCGACAGCCCGAGGTAGTCGTTGGAGGCCAGGTCGAGGTCGGCGCCGACCGGCGGACGGGTACGCAGGGAGCGACGAAGCCCGGCCGCGCGGCGCTGCTGCTCGACGTCATCGAGCCAGGCCAGCGGGGAAAGACCGACGCGAGTCACCAGGCACCTCCAGCACTTGAACGGTGTTCAGGTTAGGGCACCGGTCCTGGCGGGCACAACTCGCCGATTTATGCGCGCTGACCGCGCGTCGATGCACACAAATCGCCGGTTAGGTGACCGCGCGCGCGACGCCGACCATCGCCGAGGTGATCTGCGCGATCTCGGCATCGGTACAGATGTAGGGCGGCATCACGTAGATCAAATTGCGGAATGGGCGCAGCCAGACGCCGTGCCGCAGCGCCGCAGGCGTCGCGATCCGCAAGTCGACCGGCGCAGTCATCTCGAGCACGCCGACCGCCCCGAGCACCCGCACGTCGGCGACCCCGGGCAGGTCCGCCGCCCCAGCCAGCCCCTGCCGCAACCCGGCCTCGATCGCGGAAACCCTTGCCCGCCAATCCTGTTCGAGGAGCAGCTCAACTGCGGCCACACCGACAGCGCACGCCAACGCGTTGGCCATGAATGTCGGACCGTGCATCAGCGCGCCGGGCTCACGCGTGCTGATCGTGTGCGCGATGTCGCGGGTGCACAGCGTCGCGGCCAGCGTGATGTAGCCGCCGGTGATCGCCTTGCCGACACACATGATGTCGGGCCGCACCCCCGCATGATCGGCCGCGAACAGTTCGCCCGTACGGCCGAAGCCGGTGGCGATCTCGTCGAAGATCAGCAGCACACCGTGGCGGTCGCAGATCGCGCGCATATCGACCAGATACCGGGGGTCGTGAAACCGCATCCCGCCCGCGCCCTGCACGACGGGTTCGACGATCACCGCGGCCAGTTCGTCGGCGTGTTCGGCCAACTGCTGCTCGAACGCCGCGACGTAGTCCTCGTCGTAGTCGGCGGGCACCTGGGGCGCGAACTCTTGGCGGGCCAGAATGTCGGTCCACAGCTGATGCATGCCGCCGTCCGGGTCGCACACGCTCATCGGTGTGAACGTGTCGCCGTGGTAGCCACCGCGCCACGTCATCAGCCGATGTTTGTCGCCACGTCCGATGCTGCGCCAGTACTGCAGCGCCATCTTGACCGCGACTTCCACCGACACCGAACCGGAGTCACTGAAGAACACCGTGTCGAGCCCGTCGGGCGTGATCTGCACCAGCAGCTCGGCCAACCGGGCGGCCGGTTCGTGCGTCAATCCGCCGAACATGACGTGGTTCATCGTCGCCAGTTGGCGGGTGATCGCCTCGTCGAGCGCGGGATGTCCGTGGCCGTGGATCGCGGTCCACCAGGACGCCATCGCGTCGAGCACCTCGATCCGCTCACCGTTGTCGATCAGTGTCAACCAGGCGCCCTTCGCGCCGACCGCCACCACCGGAGCCAGCGCTTCGGCACCGATGGCGCTGTACGGATGCCAGACGTGCGCGGCGTCGATCGCGCTGATCTCCGCGGGGGTCAACGTCATCTGTGGAACCACCCTGATCCTTTGCTCGGTGGCTGCGTCCGGTCGGCTGCGGCATGAGGCGGCAGCCGACCTTGGGTAGATTAACCGTCGACCATGATGACCCTCGCTCCTGCCCGGCCTGCGGCCGTCACCGATCCGGGTTCCGACTCGCGCATCGCCATGGGGACGCGCGAATCGGGTTTCTACCGCCACGATTTGGACGGCCTGCGCGGCATCGCCATCGCGCTCGTCGCGGTGTTCCACGTGTGGTTTGGCCGGGTTTCCGGCGGCGTCGACGTCTTTTTGGCGTTGTCCGGCTTCTTCTTCGGTGGCCGCCTGCTGCGCACCGCGCTGACCCCCGGCACGTCGCTGTCACCCGTCCCGGAGGTGACCCGACTCGTACGCCGGCTGTTGCCCGCCCTCGTCGTGGTGCTCGCCGCCGCGGCGGTGCTCACCATCCTGGTGCAGCCGGAGACGCGCTGGGAGACGTTTGCTGACCAGAGCCTGGCCAGCCTCGGCTACTTCCAGAACTGGGAGCTTGCCAACACCGCTGCGGACTACCTTCGCGCCGGTGAGGCGGTCAGCCCGCTGCAACACATCTGGTCGATGTCGGTGCAGGGGCAGTTCTACATCGGCTTCCTGGCGCTGATCTTCGGGTTCGCCCATCTGTTGCGTCGCAGGCTCGGCAGGTACATGCGGATTTCGTTTGTGCTTCTGCTGAGCGCATTGACCATCGCGTCGTTCGTCTACGCGATATTTGCTCACAACGCCGATCAGGCGACTGCCTATTACAACAGTTTCGCCAGGGCGTGGGAGTTGCTCCTCGGCGCGCTGCTGGGCGCCGTGGTGCCGTATGTGCGCTGGCCGATGTGGCTACGCACGGCGGTCGCCGTGGTGTCGTTGGCGGCGATTCTGTCGTGCGGCGCGCTGATCGACGGGGTGAAGGAGTTCCCCGGTCCGCTGGCGCTGGTGCCCGTCGGCGCCACCATGCTGTTCATCATGTCGGCGGCCAATCGGCAGTCCGAT
The DNA here is from genome assembly GCF_001667505.1 of Mycobacterium sp. ACS1612. Taxonomy (GTDB): domain Bacteria; phylum Actinomycetota; class Actinomycetes; order Mycobacteriales; family Mycobacteriaceae; genus Mycobacterium. The sequence continues at coordinate 182,964 of NZ_LZHZ01000067.1, read as the reverse complement.
CCGAAGACCGCGGACCGCCTGCCCGCCCCGAACCGGTTGCTGGCCACCGCCCCATTCGTGACGCTCGGCGGCATGGCGTACTCGCTGTACCTGTGGCACTGGCCGCTGCTGATCTTCTGGCTGTCGCACACCGGTGAGCCGAAGGTCGACTTCGTCGAGGGCGCCGCGGTGTTACTGGTCTCCGGTCTGCTCGCGTGGCTGACGCTGCGGTACGTGGAGACTCCGCTGCGGTACCGCGCCTCGGCGAAAGCGGCAAAGCCATCGCCTGCGGTGCCGCTGTGGACCCGGTTGCGCCGCCCGACGATCGTGATGGGTTCGATCGTCGGACTGCTGGGCGTCGCATTGACGGCGACCGCGTTCGGATGGCGCGAACACCTCACCGTGCAACGCGCGAACGGCAAAGAACTCGCGAACCTTTCGCTGCGCGACTATCCCGGCGCCACCGCGTTGATCAACCACGCGAAGGTGCCCAAGCTGCCGATGCGCCCGACAGTGCTCGAGGCCAAGGACGATCTGCCGGAAACCACGCTCGACGGCTGCATCAGCGACTTCGACAACAGTGACGTCGTCGACTGCACCTTCGGCGACAAGGAAGCCACCCGCACCATCGCGCTGGCGGGCAGTTCGCATGCCGAGCACTGGATCACCGCGCTGGACCTGCTCGGTCAGATGCACCACTTCAGAGTCGTCACCTACCTGAAGATGGGTTGCCCGCTGACCACCGAACAGTTGCCGTTGGTGATGGGCGACAACCGCCCGTATCCGGGCTGTCGGGTGTGGAACAACCGGGTGATGCCGAAGTTGATCGCCGATCGTCCCGACTTCGTGTTCACGACGTCCACACGGCCGTGGAACATCAAACCGGGCGACGTGATGCCGTCGTTTTACATCGGCATCTGGCAAGCGTTGTCGGACAACAACATTCCGATCCTGGCCATGCGCGATACGCCGTGGATGGTCCGTAACAACAAGCCGTTCTTCCCGGCCGACTGCCTGGCCCGCGGCGGCAACGCGAACTCCTGCGGCATGAAGCGATCCGACGTACTGTCAGAGCACAACCAGACGTTGGATTTCGTAAGGCGGTTTCCGTTGCTGAAGCCGCTCGACATGAGCGATGCGGTGTGTCGGAAGGACATCTGCCGCGCCGTGGAGGGGAATGTGTTGCTGTATCGCGACTCCCACCACATCTCGACCACCTACATGCGCACCATGTCCAACGAACTGGGACGCCAGATCGGCCTGGCCACCGGCTGGTGGCAGCCCTGATGTCGTCGCCGGGGCCTTCGTCGGTGCCGACCGTTTGGCCGGGTGAGGCCTACCCACTTGGAGCCACCTACGACGGCGCAGGCACCAACTTCTCGTTGTTCTCCGAGGTGGCCGAGCGGGTTGAGCTGTGCCTGATCGCCAAGGACGGCAGCGAGCAGCGCATCAATCTCGACGAGGTCGACGGGTACGTTTGGCACTGCTATCTGCCGACGGTCACTCCCGGCCAGCGCTACGGCTACCGCGTCTACGGCCCGTGGGATCCGTCGGCCGGCCATCGATGCGATCCGAGCAAGCTGCTGCTCGACCCGTACGGCAAGTCATTTCACGGCGACTTCGACTTCAGTCAGGCGCTGTTCTCCTACGACCTGCAGGCCGACGACCTGGCGTCGGGTGGCACGCCGCCGCGGATCGACTCGCTGGGGCACACGATGACCAGCGTGGTGATCAACCCGTTCTTCCAGTGGGGATCGGATCGCGCGCCGCGCACGCCGTATCACGAGACGATCATCTACGAGGCTCACGTCAAGGGCATGACGCAGACCCACCCGGGTATTCCGGAGGAACTCCGCGGTACCTACGCGGGGCTGGGCCATCCGGTGATCATCGACCACCTCAAGTCGTTGAACGTCACCGCGATCGAGCTGATGCCGGTGCACCAGTTCCTGCACGACCACCGGCTGATCGATCTCGGGTTGCGAAATTACTGGGGCTACAACACCTTCGGGTTCTTCGCGCCGCATTACCAGTACGCGGCGAACAAGCACGCAGGCGGTGCGGTGGCCGAGTTCAAGACCATGGTGCGGTCGTTCCACGAAGCGGGCATCGAGGTGATCCTCGATGTCGTCTACAACCACACCGCCGAGGGCAACCACCTCGGCCCCACCATCAACTTCCGGGGCATCGACAACGCCGCCTACTACCGACTCGAGGACGCCGACCCGCGGTTCTACCGGGATTTCACCGGTACCGGCAACAGCCTCAACGCACGCCACCCGCACACGCTGCAGTTGATCATGGACTCACTGCGGTACTGGGTGCTGGAGATGCACGTCGACGGCTTCCGTTTCGACCTCGCGGCGGCGCTCGCCCGCGAGTTCTACGAAGTCGACCGATTGAGCGCGTTCTTCGATCTGGTGCAGCAGGATCCGGTGGTCAGCCAGGTGAAGCTGATCGCAGAACCGTGGGACGTCGGCGAGGGCGGCTATCAAGTCGGCAATTTTCCAGGTTTGTGGACCGAATGGAACGGGAAGTATCGCGACACTGTGCGCGATTATTGGCGGGGCGAGCCCGCAACCCTCGGCGAGTTCGCCTCGCGGCTGACCGGTTCCTCGGATCTCTACGAGGCCACCGGCCGTCGTCCCGGCGCGAGCATCAACTTTGTCACCTGCCACGACGGCTTCACGTTGGCCGATCTGGTGTCCTACAACGAGAAGCACAACGAGGCCAACGGCGAGGACAACCGCGACGGCGAAAGCCACAACCGGTCGTGGAACTGCGGCGTGGAAGGCCCGACCGACGATCCCGAGATTCTGGCGTTGCGCGCCAAGCAGATGCGCAACATCATGGGCACGCTGATGATCTCCCAGGGCACCCCGATGATCTCGCACGGCGACGAGATCGGGCGCACCCAACGGGGCAACAACAACGTCTACTGCCAGGACTCGGAAATTTCCTGGATGGACTGGTCGATGTGCGAGGCGAACGCCGACCTGCTCGACTTCACCCGTCGCGTCACCAAGCTGCGGCACGACCATCCCGTCTTCCGCAGGCGGCGCTTCTTCGAGGGCAAGCCGATCCGCACCGGCGACCAGGTCCGCGACATCGCATGGCTGACACCGGCGGGCAAGGAGATGGCGCCCGAGGACTGGGGCACCGGGTTGGGCAAGTGCGTCGCGGTGTTCCTCAACGGCGAGGCCATCCCGACCCCCAACGCGCGCGGCGAGCGGGTCGTCGACGAGTCATTTCTGTTGTGCTTCAACGCACACGACAAACCGCAGGACTTCGTGACGCCGAAGGGCAATTACGCCAAGGAGTGGACCGCCGTGCTCGACACCGCCGATGCGACGGGATCCACCGAACTTGTCGTCACGGCGGGCAAGAAGATCTCGCTGCACTCGAGGTCCCTGCTTGTGCTGCGTAAGACCGCCTGACGCATGACTTCTCGTGTGCTCTCGACGTACCGCCTCCAGATGCGTGGTGACTGCTTCACCTTTGACGACGCCATCTCCGTGCTCGACTATCTCGACGACCTCGGCGTGTCTCACCTGTACCTGTCGCCGATCCTGACGGCCGCCGAGGGTTCGACACACGGCTACGACGTCACCGACCCCACCACCGTCTCCCCCGCCCTCGGCGGCACGGACGGACTAGCGCGACTCTCCGCCGCGGCGAAGGAACGCGGAATGGGGTTGATCGTAGACATCGTGCCGAACCACGTCGGCGTCGACGATCCGACTCAGAACCGTTGGTGGCTGGACGTTCTCGAAAAGGGCCGCGCGTCGCCGTACGCGTCGTATTTCGACATCGACTGGGACATCGACCCGCAAGGCCGAGTCGTGTTACCCATACTGGGTTCCGACGGCGACGACGCTCCGCCGAACTATCCCGCCGACCAGACGCACTACCGCCCGATCGGGTGGCGCAACGGCATCTGCGGCTACCGGCGGTTCTTCTCCATCACGTCACTGGCGGGACTGCGTCAGGAAGACCGTGCGGTGTTCGACGCCACCCACGTCGAAGTCAAGCGCTGGTTCACCGACGGCCTGGTCGACGGCATCCGAATCGATCACCCCGATGGACTATCCGATCCCGCAGGCTATCTCGAATGGCTGCGGGAACTGGTCGGACCGGATGCGTGGATCGTCATCGAAAAGATCCTGGCCGTCGACGAGCCACTGGAGACAACGCTGCCCGTAGCTGGAACGACCGGCTACGACGCGTTGCGCGAAATCGGTGGGCTGTTTCTCGATCCCGCAGGCGCCGATCCGCTCACCGCGCTGGTCAACTCGACCGGCTTCGACTACGACGAGATGCCGGTGTTGGCCCGCAGGCTCAAGGCGGGCGCGGTCACCGACACGCTCGGAAGCGAATTGGCTCGGCTGCACCGAACGATCAAGTCAGCAACCGGCACCGACCATCCGGAAATCTCTAAGGCGGTCGCCGAGCTGATCAGCCGAGTGCCTGTCTACCGCTGCGACTACCGCTCGCTGTCGTTGGTGTTGTCCGAAGCGCTAGCCGAAACCATCACGGCCATTCCAGATTTGGCGGAACCTTTGACCATCGTGGCGTCGGCGCTGTCGACCAGCGTCGAGTCGGCGGTGCGGCTGCAGCAGTTGTGTGGCGCGGCAACCGCGAAGTCGATGGAGGACTGCCTGTTCTACCGGGACGCCCGGTTGGTGTCGCTTAACGAGGTGGGCGGAGAGCCCGCCCGGTTCGGGGTCAGCATCGCGGAGTTTCACGAGCGCGCTGCGACAAGGGCCAAGCTGTGGCCGCATGCCATGGTGGCGTTGACCACCCACGACACCAAACGTGGTGAAGACGTGCGGGCCCGTATCGGGGTGCTGTCGCAGGTGCCGTCATTGTGGGCGGAACTGGTCGGCAAATGGGTTCTCGAGATACCGCCGCCGGACCCGGCGACCGCGCTTTTCCTGTTGCAGAACATGTTCGGCGTATGGCCGGCCGACGGTGCGGTGACCCAGGGCCTTCGCGACCGGCTGCACGGTTATGCCGAGAAGGCTATCCGGGAAGCCGCGGCACACACGTCGTGGAACGACCCCGACACCGCGTTCGAGAGCGCCGTGCACGAGTGGCTGGACGCCGTCATGGACGGTCAGATCGGGGCCGGACTCACGTCCCTCACCCGCCGACTCGATGAGCACGCACACAACGACAGCCTCGGCCAGAAATTGATCGCACTGACCGCGCCAGGGATACCTGACGTTTATCAGGGCACCGAGTTGTGGGAGGACAGCCTCGTTGACCCCGACAACCGGCGGCCAGTGGATTACCCTGTGCGACAGCAGGCTTCGCAACATCCAAAGCTGACGGTGACGCGCGCCGCCCTGCGGCTCCGCCGCGACCGTCCCGACACATTCGTCGACGGAGGTTATACGCCGCTGCTGCCCAATGGCGCGGGCGCCGAACACCTCGTCGCCTTCCTCCGCGGCGACGACGTGGTGACTGCGGTGACCCGGCATTCGGTGCGACTGGCCGAAACCGGCTGGGGCGATACCACATTGGTGCTGCCCGACGGTGAATGGACCGACCGCATCACCGGCAACCGGTGGTCAGGACGCGTCGCGGCACCCGACCTCTTCGCAGCAGCTCCGGTCGCATTGTTGGAGCGAACCGATGACTGACTTCGCAGTGTGGGCGCCGCGGCCGCAGCGGGTACGCCTCGACGTCGACGGCACCCTGTACCCGATGGACCGGTCCGACGACGACTGGTGGCGAGCCTCCGTCGACGCGGCGCCCGACGCGCGGTACGGCTTCGTCCTCGACGACGACCCGAAGGTGCTACCCGATCCGCGGTCGGCTCGCCAACCCGACGGTGTGCACGAACGGTCGCAGCTGTGGCAGCCCGCCACCGATGCGTGGACCGACGACGACTGGGCAGGCCGCTCGATCGAGGGCCGGGTGATCTACGAGCTACACGTCGGCACCTTCACCCCGCAGGGCACCTTCGACTCGGCCATCGAGAAACTGGACTATCTGGTCGATCTGGGTGTCGACTTCGTCGAGCTGATGCCCGTCAACGCATTCGGCGGGACATACGGCTGGGGCTACGACGGCGTGCTCTGGTACGCGGTGCACGAACCCTACGGGGGCCCCGACGGTCTGGTCCGATTCATCGACGCCTGTCACCGTCGCGGCCTCGGCGTACTTATCGATGCGGTGTTCAACCACCTCGGCCCGTCGGGCAACTATCTGCCGAAGTTCGGGCCATACCTGTCGACGGGCAGCAATCCGTGGGGCGAATCGATCAACATTTCCGATGCCGATGCCGACGAGGTGCGCCGCTACATCATCGACTGCGCACTGCGGTGGATGCGCGACTTCCACGCCGACGGGCTGCGCCTCGACGCAGTGCATGCACTGGTCGACACCACTGCGATCCACATTCTCGAAGAACTGTCCGCCGAAACAGACGCACTGGCAGCCGAACTGGGACGACCGTTGTCGCTGATCGCCGAAAGCGACCTCAACGACCCGCGGTTGATCACTCCGCGTGATCGCGGCGGTTACGGGATGACGGCGCAGTGGGACGACGACATCCACCACGCGATCCACTCGGCGGTCTCCGGCGAACGGCAGGGTTATTACGCGGATTTCGGATCGCTCGAAGCACTGGCGCAGACGTTGAAACACGGATACTTCCATGCGGGCACGTACTCGTCGTTCCGGCACAGGCGACACGGCCGTCCGCTGGATACCGCGAGCATCCCGGCGACGCGACTGCTGGCGTACACGTTGACGCATGACCAGGTCGGCAACCGAGCCATCGGCGATCGGCCGTCGCAAAATCTGAGCTTCGGGCAGCTAGCCGTAAAGGCGGCGCTTGCTCTCGGGTCGCCTTACACCGCAATGCTTTTCATGGGTGAGGAATGGGGCTCCTCCTCGCCGTTCCAGTTCTTCAGCTCCCACCCGGAACCCGAGTTGGCCAGGGCCACGGCCGAGGGTCGCAAGCGTGAGTTCGCCGAGCACGGTTGGGACGCCGACGAGATTCCAGACCCGCAGGACCCGGCGACCTTCGAACGGTCCAAGCTCAACTGGGCCGAGATCGACGACGGCGACCACGGTCGGTTGCGGCAGCTCTACCGGCAACTTATCGCGTTGCGGCACAACGAACCCGATATGGCCGACCCGTGGCTGGACGACATGACCGTCGATTACGACGAGGATGCCCGATGGATCGTGATGCATCGCCGCTCGCTCACGATCGTATGCAACCTCGGACAGCAGACGGTCAGCGTTCCCGTGTCCGGCCAGGTCGTATTCGGTTGGGATGAACCCGTCGCCGATGGGGCGACCACTCGCCTGAAAGCGCAGTCGTTCGCGATCCTGCGCACTGCGAAGTAGCCATCAGGCTGCCGCCCCAGTTGGACGGCTGCGGCTCTCGGGATTCGATGATTGCGGCTGATCGCGCGTCACATTGGGTGCGTTGTCCAGCTCGTCCTCAACGGTTGCTACACCTGCCGCCGCGACATGTGGACGCGCAGAACGGGCTGTTGCGCCACCGCTTCCATCTATACCCGGTCGGCTCGCACGCCGAGGTTTGCGGTGATGCGCTCGGTAACAGCCGGCTGCGGACATGCAGCCCCTGAACCTGCAGCAGCAGGCGGCCCCGTGGGCAAGATCCTCGCCTAATTTGCTAACAGGTCAGTGGCCTACATCGTCGACTGCGGTTGAGATCGGGATTAGGTCGCGTTTGCTAACTTTGGGAAATTTGCTAAATGGGGCGTCAATCGTGTGATCGCGGTGTCAGCCCCGACTTCTGGAGACAGCGGCAACTATTCTCGATCCGAGCGCGGTTCCCGTAGGCGCAGAGGTGCGTCGACCTGGCAACCAGTTTGCGGATCGTGGGTCCGTAACGTCTCTTCAGCAGACCGAATGGCACGATGCGGCACGGGATTGAGACTGATCTCGGGCACTCTCAGCAAGCCGGCACGAATTACCTTAAGGTACCCGGTAGGGAGAGGGGACGACATGGCGACGGCGACAACAGAGCCGGAACGGCTACCGCCGGGGCCGCGGATGCCGAAGATAGTCCCAGCCGTCGTGATCTTGACCGCACTGCAGCATCGGTGGGTGCCCGTTCTGGGTCGACATTACGGCGGCACGTTCACCATGAGTTTGCCGTATTTCGGCAAGACCGTTTTCATCAGCGACCCAATCCTGATCAAAGACATCTGGAGCGCCAGCGACGATCTGCTCGAACGTCCTACTTTCCTCCTCGGCCCGGTATTCGGCCCTGGATCGACATTCAGCCTCACGGGTAAAGAACAGCTGAAGCGCCGCCGATTGGTGCTCCCGGCGTTCCACGGGAAGGCGGTGAGAAGCTACGAGCATATCGTCGAAGAAGAGGTAATGAACGAAACCGCGAACTGGCCCGAGGGCCGCGAGTTCGAAACGCTTCCGACGATGGGCCGCCTGACCCTCAACGCGATTCTGCGTGCCGTGTTCGGCGAAGAGGAAGAAGCACTGGACGAACTTCGCAGCGTGATGCCGGTCCTGGTCACAGTTGGCTCCTACCTACGCTTGATGCCGTCAATAGTGCAGCGCGACTACGGTCGGTGGAGTCCAGGTGGGCGGTTATTGCGGCTGCGGCGCCGGTTTGACACCGTCATCGACTCGCTCATCGCCGAGGCGCGGGCCGACCCGGCCTTCGAAGAGCGCAGCGACGTGCTCGCGGTCTTGTTGCGGGCCCGCTACGAAGACGGTGAGCCGATTCCCGATCGGCATATCGCCGATGAGCTGCTGACCTTGGTCGCCGCCGGTCACGAGACAACCGCCTCGCAATTGGCCTGGACGGTGGAGCGGTTGCGCCGGCATCCAGAGCTGATGTCGCGGCTTGCTGACGAAGTGGACGCCGGGGGATCAGAGTTGCGGCACGCAACGATCTTCGAAGTGCAGCGCACCCGGCCGAATATTTTGGGCTCGATGCGGCGCACGAAGAAGCGAGTTCGCCTGGGCGACTGGGTTCTTCCGGCGGACACCACTGTGCAAATTGATTTCCAACTAGTGCATGAGTCAGCAGAGAACTTCCCCGACGCGGCCTCGTTCAACCCAGACCGATTCGTCGGCGCCAGCCCGAAGCCATTCACGTTTATTCCGTTCGGTGGCGGCGTAAACCGCTGCCTTGGTGCGGGGTTCGCGGCCATGGAGATGGACGTCGCCCTGCGCACGCTGCTACGCGAATTCCGGTTCGCGCCAACCGATGCACCCGGAGAACGGCATAAGAACCGCGGTGTTTCGATCGCGCCGGCACGGGGCGCACGCGCGGTGGTTTACCGCAGAACGGCCGCGGCGAGCAGCTGTGATGGTGTTACGCTTTCGAGTCAAACGGCTGTGCGCGTCGCCAAAAGCAAGCTCCGACCTGATCTATCGGACGTGTTCGGCGCGGCTAACCGCGACGGCCCACCATGACCGCGCCGCGCCCCTCTGCGCGGCGCATCCTCTGGCGTAATCCCGCCATGGCCATGCGCACGGGCTACATCACCGACATCAAGGTCAGGTTCATCAAAGCTTTGATGAACCACTATTGGTATCCCTTTCTGACCCGTCGGCTCAATGAGGAAGACCTCACGTGCCTCAACTACGGCTACGAAGAAGACCCGCCGATGGCCTTGCCGTTGGCGGCGTCCGATGAGCCCAACCGGTGCGGTCTCCAGCTCTACCACCGCGTGGCGACCCAGGCGGATCTCGACGGCAAACAGGTACTGGAGGTCAGCTGCGGCCATGGCGGTGGAGCCTCGTATCTTGTGCGCGCGTTGCGCCCGGCTTCCTACACGGGGCTGGACTTCAACGCAGACGGCATCGCCTTCTGCCGAAGGAGGCATAACCTGGCCGCGCTGGATTTCGTGCACGGTGACGCCGAACGCCTGCCGTTTGCCGACCAATCCTTCGACGCGGTGATCAATATCGAAGCCTCACACGCCTATCCTCGGCTTCCCCGCTTCCTCGCCGAAGTGGTGCGCGTCCTCCGCCCCGGAGGGCGTTTCCTCTACGCTGATTTCCGCGACCGCAAGGATTTTTCCGATTGGGAGGCAGCGCTGGTCGACAGCCAGATGCGGCAGGTTTCGGAACGCATCATCAATGCGGAGGTTCTGCGCGGGCTGGAGAAAAATGCGCAGCGGTCACTCGACCTGATCGGTGTGCTGCCGGCGTTTCTGCGCCCCATAGGCCGCTGGTTCGCCGGTGTGCCGGGCGGGTGGATATACCGCGATATCCAGAGCGGGCAAATCGAGTACCGAATGTATTGCTTCACCAAGAATTGAGCGGCGTCCCGCCACCAAAAAGCGGCGCCGAGTTCGCTTTTCACGTGTCTTGGAAGTCAAGAGTGAAGAGCCGAACTATGGGTGTGCCGCGTCAACTTCAACTCGGCATCTACAGATGCCGTGCGGTGAACTCGAACCACCGCTAATGCGGATCGAACCCAGCGCGGCACAGATCGGCGGTATGACGCTCGCTCAGGCCCGCGGGAACCGATCCGAAGTCCTGCTCCCCCTAGGAATTACCTCAATTCACTCAATTGCCAGCTACCTGGGACGCAAGAGGGAGCTTTGACGGTGTCTTGAGTTTTCGGCCTGTCTTTGGCACGAGACGAGCCGGTCGATGGTTTGTGTTGTGTGAATGTGGATAATGCACAACGCATTTCGGAGTATCACCGGGGCGGGTAGCTGGTCGGCAGCGGGCGCCGCAGCCGGTGATCGACTTCGGTGTAGAAGATGGCAAACCGTAGTCCCTCGCCGGTAAGCGGGTAGCGGAGCGGGGACTCGATATCCAACCCCACCTGACTGTCGAGCACATTCCTCGACCGTGACAGTCGCAACCATTCACTCAGCCTGAGCGCGACGACCGCTTGACCAGCCCCGCCGCTCGCCAGTCAGAGGCGAAGCCGACTTCACGGTCATCAACGAGCTAGAAGCGGTAGCGCAACACAACGGTTGCCATTAGTCGAGACAGCTTCGCGCTCCTGGCTGCCAGCCGGGATGCCAACCTGCCGATCAGCGGCAACTCGGCAACCTCAGGTGCTCGGGTGAGAAAGATTTCGTCAAGCAGGGCCAGCCCATCGACCCAATGTTCGAGCAGCCGGGGGTCGTTGATACCGGGATTGGCCATGCCGCCCGCGATCGCCCGCATAGCGCGGGAGTGTTTGAACGTCCACATGGCGTATGTGGTGTAGGCGTTGAATGCCAGCTCCCCGCTGGGGAAGTGGGCGGTAAGCCGGTTCAGCAGCGACACGAAGTCATCCTGTCCGAGGAAGAGGATGAGCCCGTCGGCGACGATCATCGCTGGCCGGTTTCTGGGGATGTCTTGCAACCAGTCCGGATCAGTCAGGTCCGCGCCGACGTTGTGGGCATTGGCGCGCTGCGGCAACAGTTTACGCCGGAGGGCAACCACCTCGGGGAAGTCGACGTCATACCACTCGACGGTGGGCGGCGGGTTGACCCGGGAGACTCTGCCGTCCAGGCCCGCGCCAAGATCTAGCACGACCGCGTCCGGTTGACCGACTATGAACCGGCGCACCATCCCGTCAAGTATCTTGGCCCGCACCGCCACGTCGAACACCTTGGAACGTCGGTCGAGGAATTTCGTGTTCAGTTGGGGGAACTTGTCGAGACCGTAACCGATGGTCTTGATGATCTCGTCGGCCATAACGTCGCCCAGGAACGGGCGCGGCAGGCGACTGTCGAGTGCCCTGCTGCCCAGCGTGAGGAACAAGCTTTCTTGTGCCGGTGTGAACTCCGGAAGCGCGATCCCCATGTGTCGCCACTCTCACTTCTGTCGTGATGCAACAGGGCGGACAGTCCGACCTCGCGACGGGATCTCGCTGCTCCGATGCCGTCGAAACCCGCCGAGCAAACGAGCGAATCGGACCGCTGTACGCCCGGGCGCTACCGCTCCTTACGCAGCCCGGTGCTTGCCACCGGCATTGTCAGCCCGGTGCTTGCCACCGGCATTGTCAGCTTTGCCGCCGCCGGCATTGTCAGCTTTGCCGCCGCCGGCATTGTCAGCCTTGCCGCCGCCGGGATTGTCAGCCTTGCCGCCGTCGGCTTTGTCGGGTACTGCCTTCTTGCGATCAACGGTCAGGCCAGTTGACGTCGCGTCGGTTGACGTGGCAGTCGTCGGCTCGGGCGCTTCGACCGGCTTCCTCACGGGAGCCGGTGCCTGGCTGGCTTCGGGATCCGCATTGCTTGGCAGCGCCTCAATGTCGACGGCAGCCTCGGTGACGGGCCGGATCTTGCGCTCGACTTGGCCGACAACCGTATTGGTCAGTTGGCTGTCCGGCGCGGCGAGGGCCGCCGTCCCGTCCGTCGTTGCGGAGTCCGCGGTTAGCGCGGGGACCGACGTTGCCGAAACATCCAGCGTCCGCGAAGGTAGGCGATTTTCAGTGGAGGGGGGCGTGGGGTACGAGCCGATTCTGTTCAGCAGTGCGCCTACGCCCCACAGCGCCGCGTTGACTGTCTTGAGCACTTCGTCGACGCCCAGTTGGTGCCCGATGTCGATCAGCGCTGCGTTCAGCCTCGCATTAAGATCCGTCAGCGTTGCGTTTACCCTTGCGCCGACGTCCTTCAGCGTTGCGTCGAGGACCTGCAGCTGTCCGCCGATTTCCTGCAGCGTCTGGTCGATTCCCAGCCGATTGCCGATGTCCGCGAGCCCTGCGCTGATGCCTGTGAGGACGCCGATGTCCTGGAGCAGTGCATTGGCGTTGTAGCCGCCTAGCAGTCCGCTGTCGCGGGCGATGTCCACCAGTTCGGGATGGATTCCAGCCAGCCAGGTGTTGATCGCCGCTGTCGTGGCCGGATCAAACGTGAAGAACCCTGTTTGCAAGATCTTTATGGAAGTGTCGATTTGCTCTTGCGTTGGGCCGTTGGCCTGGCCGGCCGCCTCCAATTCCAGCCATTTCTCGAGAATCGGATTTCCCGGGTAGAGGTCTGAGATCCATTTGACGATCACCGGGGTGGTGATACCCAGGGTCGTATTGCATGCCCCCGGGCAAAAGGGGCTTCCGGGAACGAATGGGTTGAAGTCAACGACCAAGCCCGCGAGCAGGGCCTGGAAGGAATAGATGACGTCCTGGGGGCTGGCGACATGGATGCCGGTGCCGTAGACGCCGGTGGTGTCCGGCGTGGAAACCAGGCTGGCGTAGAACGCTTTCCAGGGCAGGAGCGGATCCCAGACAAATGTCGTGCCGGCCCACGGCATCACGGTCTGGCCGTTTTCGTCCACCTTCGTACCCACGAACGTGAACTCATTACCCATGCTGTCCGTGAAGGTCTGGGTTGGTATTGCCCCGTTTTCGCCCACCCCCGGAGACACGCTTGGGTAGAGGCCGTTGGGGAAGGTGTACCCGGCCGCCGAGGTCAGGCCAGCGAAGGCTTGCTGACTAAACCATTGGTTTAGGAGGGGAAACTTCCTCAGCCCGGCGATGATCTCCACGGAGTAGATGAGCCGGTCGAGCGAGGTGATACCGGTCAGAGGTACCACCGGAGTCAGCGGAGAGCAGCCCTCCGCGTCACAGGACACGCTCGCGGGGAGCAAGGCGGCCGCGATCATGGCAACTTGAAAACCCATGATGTTGGACATCGCCGGGAACGGATTGAACACGTTGATGATCGACTCGAAATGCCCCGGGTCTGCCGGATCCTCGCCCCACACGTTCGTGCCGCTGGGGACAAACCAGTTTCCGGTGTAAAGCAGCGATGCCGCTAGCTGGTTTATGGCCGTAGTCTCGTTGAACGAAACGTTGGCCAGGGCATAGAGCAGGTTGAGTGGAATGTTCCTGACGTCGCCATTCGCGATGGCTTCATCGACCTCGGCGCTCGTGGGAATCGTCCCGGCGGCACTGGTGACCGCGGCGGCCAGCCACACATCGAGCTTGGCGGCGTGGATGGCGGGCGGCGTTGGCGGTGCGACGATGGCGGGCGGCGTTGGCGGTGCGACCGGAGTGAGGGCGATGGCGCACGCCCCTGCAAGTGCGACGCCGGCTGCAACATGTCGACGCACAGCTATACCCATGCGTCCCCCCTTCCACTGATGTACTAGTGGCGACGCAGCGAACCCGACGTCGAATCTCCCCCGACTCGCCGGACGTTTGCTCAACTGAGGCTAGGACGCCGCTCGCCTCTGCGTCAACCCTGGCCAATGCTTGCGTGGCCAAGGGCGTCGTGCCAAGGCCGGATGCCGCTCGACCGGTTTGCGCGTCGTCGGCGGGTAGCGTCCGCGCGGCCAACCGCAGGCTAGGACCCAGCAAGGGTTTACGGCGCCGATAGGCCACCGCCAGGACCAGGATCTCGGTGAAGTTGTCGGCCTGCCACTGCGCTGCGCGCGCTGCATCATCATCGCGTCGGACAGCGACATGTGGAGGCCGGCCAACGCCTCGGACGCGGTCCGCACGATGTATCCGGACGGAGTGCCCGCATTCGGTGTGACAACATCGCGCGCCCGTGCCCGACCCGGGCCGCCGACCGGTCTGGACTGCCGCCCGATACCCGCCCACTATCGAGCCCTGCCTGCGATACTGCCCTGCATGAGTCGCAGCCCGCTGCAAACCTTGGACAGAATCGGCGTTGGCCTCGTGTACCGCATCGGGTCCACCGCGACCTATAAGAAGGTCTTCAAGTACTGGTATCCCTTCATGACGCGTCGGCTTGTCGGGCACGAGGATGTCGTGTTCCTGAACTGGGGCTACGAAGAAGATCCGCCGATGGGTCTGCCACTTGATGAGTCCGACGAGCCCAACCGCTACAGCATTCAGCTGTACCACCAGACCGCAACCCAAATCGATCTCAGCGGCAAAAAAGTGCTGGAAGTCAGCTGCGGCCACGGTGGCGGAGCCTCCTACCTGATGCGCACACTGCATCCCGACTCCTACACCGCGCTGGACTTCAATTCGGCGGCCATCGAGTTCTGCCGAAAGAGGCACAATCTGCCCGGCCTGGATTTCGTGCAGGGCGACGCCCAGAGCCTGCCGTTCCCCGACGAATCCTTCGATGCGGTGATCAACGTCGAGGCTTCTCACATCTACCCCGACTTCGACCGTTTCGTACGCGAAGTGGTGCGCGTCCTGCGCCCCGGCGGGCATTTTCTTCACGCCGATTTCCGCAACCGCGACAACTTCCCCGCCTGGGAAGCAGGACTGACTCAGCCCCCACTGCGGCTAATCTCCGAGAAGATCATCAACGACCAAGTTCTGCGCGGCTTGCGCAAGAATTCACCCCGGTCAAACGAACTGATCAATCGTTATTCGCCGCCCTTCCTGCGCCGCTTCGGCCGCGAATTCGCGGTCGTCGATGGCTCGATGTTCTACAAAGACCTCGAGCGCGGCGAAATTCATTACCGCACCTACTGCCTCACCAAGGACTGAAGCGGGCCTGCCTTAAAGCCTGGGAGTGCACGCGCCGTTGCGCGTACTTCTTTGCGGGCGTGCGCGTCGTCGTCATCGGCCCGCAAGGCCAGCAATGGCGTCGTCACGCGGCGATCAGGGCTGTGCAGCACCTGCTCAAGGCCTGAACCCTTCTTAAGCCAATGGCGGCAACTTGGCTGTCGGCAGATCCTCGGAGTGAAGGTCGGGTGCAACCGGCTGCTGCGCAACGCGGGGCGGGGAGCCATGGCTTCTGACGCGGGGCGGACGCGACCGAACCTTTGTGGGCCACCAGAACCAGGGTCCCAGCAGCGCGGCGGCGGACGGCATCATGAACGACCGCACCACCAGGGTGTCGAACAGCAGACCGAGACCAATCGTGGTGCCCACCTGACCGACGATTCGCAGGTCGCTGACCACCATCGAGGCCATCGTGAACGCGAACACCAGGCCGGCCGTGGTCACGACCTTACCGGTGCCGCCCATCGCACGGATGATGCCTGTTTTCAGCCCGGCGCCAATTTCCTCCTTGAACCGGGCGACCAGCAGCAAATTGTAATCAGCTCCCACCGCCAAAAGAATGATGATCGACATCAACAGGACCATCCAGTGCAGGTTGAAGCCAAGAATGTACTGCCAGACCAGCACCGACAGCCCAAACGAGGCCCCCAATGAGCCCACTACTGTCCCCACGATCACCAGCGCGGCAATAAGGCTTCGCGTGATGATCAACATGATGATGAAGATGATGCAAAGCGATGTGATCCCTGCGATCACCAGGTCGTATTTCGAACCTTCTTTCAGGTCTTTCAAGACTGCCGCGGTGCCCGCCACGTAGATCTTGGCGTCCGCCAACGGCGTCCCCTTGAGGGACTCCTCAGCAGCCGTCTTTATGGGGTCGATGCGTTCAATGCCCTCTTCCGAGGCGGGATTCTCCCTATGCGTAATGATGAAGCGCGCCGCCTTCCCGTCCGGTGACAGGAACAGCTTCATGACGCGCTGGAACTCCGGATTGTCGAATACTCCTCGAGGCAGGTAGAAGGAATCGTCGTTTTGGGCGGCGTCGAAATCCTGCCCCATGGCAGCCGTTTCGCCGCTAACCTCCTCCGTTTGCTCAATGATTCCGGACATCGTGCTGTACGTCGTCAGTAGCGTGGTCTGTACGCTTTGTACGGTAGCGATCTGCGCGGGTAACAGCGCGAGAAGCTGCGGCATCACCGTGTCGATATTCTCCAGATCTGGCACGACTTCGTCCCGCATGACCGTGTCGATTTTGTCCAGATCTGGCGTGAGCTCGTCCAGCTTGTCACTGATCCTGTCCACACCATCCGATGCATCATATGCAGACCTCAGCGCCCCGCAGATCGGGATGTTCTCGCAGTGCGGTTCCCAATAGAAATAATTGCGTATAGGTCTGAAGAAGTCGTCGAAATTGGCAATTTGGTCCCGTATTTCCTTAGTGATATCCACCGTTTCCTTCGTGACGCCAATTGCGTGGTGAGTGGCGTCGGCAAGGTCTTTCGTGGCGCCGACCGAATGGTGTGTGTTGTCGGTAAGCTGTTGCAAAAGTGCATACGTTCGCTCCAGCGTCGCAGTGGTTCCGCCAAGCTCGTCGGCCTGCTTACGCATGTCCTCCAGCCGGTCTTTCACAAAGGCCATATTTTGCATCAGTCCGGCGTTTTGGATGCTAAGCAAGAATGGAATCGACGTATGCTGGAGCGGCTCGCCTTCGGGCCGAGTTGCGCCCTGCACCATGGCAATCCCTTCAACGCCGAAGATGCCCTTGGCCAGTTTGTTCAACACCAGAAAGTCCGCTGGATTGCGCATATCGTGATCGGACTCGATCATCAAGACTTCGGGCCTCATCCTCCCCTCGGAGAAATGGCGCTCAGCAGCCGCCCACCCGATATTCGCGGGGCTGTCCTGAGGTAGGTACGGCCGGTCTTCGTAGTTGACCTTGTAGCCCGCCAGTGCCAGCAGGCCAACAAGCGCCAACGCGCACGAAGCTACAAAGATGGGTACGGGCCAGCGCACGACTGCCGTTCCCACCCGCCGCCAGCCACGAACCGACATCGTGCGCTTGGGTTCGAGGAGACCGAAACGGCCGGCAACGGTGAGAACGGCGGGAACCAGCGTTAGCGCAATCGCAACGACGACCAGCACGCCCACCGCGCACGGGGCGCCCATGGTTTGGAAAGTCGGCAGCCGGGTGAAACTCAGGCAAAACGTCGCCCCCGCGACAGTCAAACCGGAGGCCAAGATCACGTGAGCCACCCCGCGGTAAGCGGTGTAGTAGGCCGTCTCCCTATCTTCGCCGGCTTGGCGCGCTTCGTGATAGCGCCCGATGAGAAATATCGCGTAGTCCGTTCCCGCGGCAATCACTAGGCATATAAGAATGCTGATAGCAAAGGTTGAAATTCTGATAACGCCGACGTCGCTGAGAAAGGCGACGATTCCCCGGACCGCCGCTAGTTGGACCCCAACCATGGCTAACACTAGGAGCACCGTCGTGATCGACCGATACACCAGAAGCAACATGATAAAGATCACCACGACAGTGGCCACCGTGATTTTCACGGTCGCGCGGTCACCGGTGGCGGCCAGATCCGTTAGGAGCGGCGTCGGGCCCGTGACATAGGCCTTCACCCCAACCGGCGCGGGAGTTCGCTGCACGATATTCCGAACAGCCTCGACGGATTCGTTCGCCAGCGCCTCGCCTTGGTTCCCGGCGAGATTCAGTTGAACATACGCGGCCTTGCCGTCCGCGCTTTGCGCTGCCGGCGCGGTCAGCGGGTCCCCCCAGAAATCCTGGATGTGCTGCACGTGCTTCGTGTCGGCGGTCAACTGACGAATTAATTGGCCGTAATACTGGCGGGCATCGTCACCGAGGGGTTGCTCGCCCTCCAAGACGATCATCGCAATACCGTCAGTGCCTGATTCCCTGAATAATTCGCCGATGCGCTTCATCGCCTTTAGCGACGGCGCGTCTTGGGCGCTCAGCGATACAGCATGCTCTTTCGCGACCTGCTCTAGCGCTGGTACGCCGATACTCACCAGAAGAGTGATCACCAACCACCCAAGAATGACAGGCACCGCAAAACGACGGACCGTTCTCGCGACGACCAGTCTGTCGTGGCTTCTGTGCTGGGTGCTCATGGGCCCTGTACCAGGCAATGAGTAAAGGCGTTAACTCCGTTCGAAACTCTTTCGGTTTTGACCTCACCGTCGACGACGATGCGACAGCCAATACTGTGACTGTCACCCTGCGCCACGAGGCTGGCTACGACTGCCGACGAGTCGATCGTCATCGTCAACGACCACGGCAAGCGCACTCCATCGACTCGCTGGGGCTGCGAATCGGCATTGAAATAGCTGAGATCTACCACGGTCCCCGCTGGGCCGAAGACCTCGTATATCACCCGCTTAGGCTTGAGCAGCTTGGTGTCCGTAATGTGACCATCGGTATACGACGGGCGCTTTTCCGAGCCGAAAATGCCGTGAACCCGCGACACGATGAACACCCCACATCCGATTACCAGCAAAACAACCAGCGGTAACCACACACGAGCAAGAACTCTGGCAATCGTCATCCCCCTCAACCGCTCCCACTGGTGCACGGTAGTTGCCGCCGGCACGCGGTGTCCCGGTAGTCACATAAATCCGCCCCGCCCGGAATCATGCCGATGGTCCCGTCCCAATGACCCACAGCTCGGCAGGTCCG
The DNA here is from genome assembly GCF_001667505.1 of Mycobacterium sp. ACS1612. Classification (GTDB taxonomy): domain Bacteria; phylum Actinomycetota; class Actinomycetes; order Mycobacteriales; family Mycobacteriaceae; genus Mycobacterium. The sequence goes on along the minus strand of NZ_LZHZ01000067.1, from coordinate 163,891 downwards.
TCCCGATGCGGTTTTGACGCCGTGGGTTTGCTCGACGCCGGCCACCCCCACACCGATCATCGGCGACTTTCGGCGTCACGATATCGCGTAGTCCGTCATCGGGAACCGGTCCTGTTCCTGGACGGCGTTGCGCACTGACGTCGGACGAAAAAGCGGTGCTTCCCCGGTGTGGTGGTTGAACCAATATGAGCGTGAGGTTGCGCAGCTGCCGAGGTGAAACACCGAATCGTCGAGCAGCTTGGTCATCCGCTCCAGGAAGCGGGCATTGGCGTCTTCGGTGACCTCGAAGGTGCGAGCATCGCGACGCTGCAGTTCGCCGAACAGCCGATTCATGTGCCGCATCTGGTATTCCACCGTGTTGAACCACGACAGCCCTACCCACGAAAACGGGCTGGCCATGGTCAAGAGGTTCGGGAAGTACGGCACCGAGATGCCTTGATACGCCTGGAACCTGGTTTCCCGCCACCATTTTCCGAGGTTCCGGCCCTCCCGCCCGATCACCTCAATCGCCGGCAGGTTGGCGTCCCACACGTCGAACCCGGTTGCCAGCACCAGGGTGTCAATAAACCGCTTGGTGCCGTCGCGCCCGACGATGCCGTCGGGCTCGATCCGCTCGATCCCACTGGTTTCCAGGTGCACGTGCTGCCTGGTAAACGTCGGGTAATAGTCATTGGAAATCGTCGGTCGCTTGCAGCCGAAGTCGAAATTCGGGTCCAGCTTGCGTGATAGTTCCGAGTCGCGCACCGACAGCAACCGATGGATTTTGGACAGTCCCGACATGGCCTTGTTGACCACCTTGAAACGGCGGTATTTCCACATCGTGATGACCATCATGAAGTCCGTACCGGTATCGGTGAACCACCGCAAGATCCGTTGAGTAAGCGGCACCCGGGCGAAGAGCCGTTGGACGGCGGCCGGGAATACGACGTCGGACTTGGGCAGCACCAGGATCGGCGTGCGCTGATAGACGGTCAACTCGGAGACTTCCTTGGCCAGCTCGGGAATGACCTGAATACCGGTGGAACCGGTTCCGATGATCGCCGCCCGACGTCCGGTCAACGAGTAGCTGTCATCCCAGGCGGCGGTGTGGATGATGCGACCTTTGAACGTCTCGATACCGGGAATATCCGGGGTCCGCGGCTGGGATAGGAAGCCGGTCGCGGCGATCAGGAACCGCGTGTTCAGAACCTCACCACCGGCAAGCGCCACCCGCCAGAGCCGGGCATCGTCGTCCCACCGGGCGCCATCGACGGTGGTGTTGAACCGCATGTGGCGACGCACGTCGTACTTATCGGCCACATGCTCGGCGTAGCGTTTCAGTTCGGCGCCCGGCGCGAACAGCCGCGACCAGTACGGGTTGGGTTCGAACCAGTAGGAATACGTGGTCGACGGTTGATCGACGGACAGGCCCGGATAGTGGTTGACATGCCACGTACCGCCCAGGTCATCCTCTCGGTCGACGATCAGGATGTTGTCGTAGCCCAGGCGCTTCAACTGGATCGCCGCGCCGATTCCACCGAAACCCGCCCCCACGATGACCGCGTCGATTTGCTGGGTTCCCATAACCTACGGACGCTACTCCACCTATTCCCGGTCCGTCCGCGGTTAACTGCCATGCCGTCTGCGCATCTTGTTTCGCTTCGGCCGCGAATTCGCCGTGGCGGCCGGCTCGCGGTTCTATCGCGTTCTTGAGCTCCAACGAGACAGGCGTATGTGCCCGGCAGCGGCCGTCACCGGCGTGAGCATTACAGGCCGCGAGTGCCTAGCCAGGTGTGGATTCGTTCAGCGACGGCAGCCCAACCAGGCTCGAGCATCATGTCGTGTCCCATATTGGGAAAGAATTCCGCTTCGGTGCGGTAGGCGCGTGCGGTGGCGAGTACTTCTTTGCGTGTATGCGCGCCATCCTCCTCGGCCCCCAGGACCAATAACGGCGTCGTCACCCGTTTAGGCCGCGGCAGCCTCAGCACCGCGCAGTCGATGCCGATTCGCGCGCTCTCTTCTTGCAGCCGTGCCGCGTAGGCCACGACTTGGGGTTCGGGCGTGTGTGCGGAGAAGAATCTCTCCCGCGCGAGTTGCACAGTGCTGACGTACGGCAACGACTTCCCGGTGCTCACCATTTTGGCGAAATGCCATGGGCGATGTCGTATCCAGCGTAGGGCGGATCCCAGGTTGCCGTGCGGAGGCATGGACGTCATCAAAACGCCGGCAGGGGCGTCGTGCGACTCCAGATACTTTTGCACGATGAAACCGCCCATGGAGTGACCGATGACTACCGGTCTGGTGGGCAGGCTGTCGGCAACTACGCCGACGTCCTCGACATAGTCGGCAACCGAACAGCGCCGCAGCGGCTTGTCGGACGGACTGTTGCCGTGTCCGCGGAAACTCACCGCAAGCGCGCGATAACCCCTGTCCGCGAAGAAGCCGAGGAAGTTTTCGTCCCAACACCAGGCGGCATGCCAGGCCCCATGGACAAAGAGCAGTGGGACCGAGTGGGCCTCACTGACGCACCCCTTGTCGATCACCTCAAGCACCGTGCACGCCTCAGCCCTTTCCCGGTGAAGATTCCGTTCTGGAGCCATCGCAACGTATCACGCGGGGGTGGCCTACCGATCTCGACGCTGAGGTGTTCTCACGGTAGGTTCAGCGCAGCCGTTAGCGCGAAAATCGGAGGGTACATGCAGGCCGCCGTGCGTTCGTCTGGGACGAACTCGGCACGCGCTGGACTAGCCTTTTCCTGAGCACCTGACCCGATGAACACCAAGCCGATTGCCGTGGTCACCGGGGCGACGAGTGGCATTGGTGAGGCCACCGCTCACCGGCTGCACGCCCGGGGTTATCTGGTGTTCGCCGCTGGCCGCAATCCAACGGCCCTCGAAGCGCTGCGGTCGCGGGGCTTGGCAGCCCGCGCCCTCGACGTCACCGATGAGCACGCCGTGGCCCGGCTTGTCGAGGAGATCAACACCGACCACGGCGGCGTGGACGTCCTCGTCAACAACGCCGGATTCGGGCTTGCCAGCCCACTCGAGCAGGTGGCGTTACCCGACCTGCGAAGCATCTTCGAGACCAATGTTGTTGCGATGCTTCACCTTTCGCAGGCTGTGTTACCCGCTATGCGCGCCCGGGGAGCGGGCACTATTGTCAACATCGGTAGCACCGCCGGACGGTGGACGTCACCCGGCGCAGGCGCATACCACATCAGCAAATACGGCGTCGCGGCCCTCTCACAGGTCCTTGGGGCGGAAGTGCGGCCGTTCGGGGTGCGGGTGGTGTTGATCGAACCCACCGGGGTACGCAACACCAGGTTCACCGAAGCGCGACAGACGGCAATGCCGTCGGAGGCCTCCGACGATGTGTACCGCGAGTTCAAGCGGCGCTACGTCGAGATGACGTCCGCGCTGGCCGAGAAACCGGTCGTCACGGTCGATGCGGACACGGTCGCCCGCGCGGTGGTCCGGGCGGTCGAGGCCAAAAACCCCAAACCCCGCTACATCGTGGGGGTGTCAGGAAAGGCCTCCGTGCTGGCTCGTCTGCTGCTGACCGATCGGATGTGGGACCGGGTCATGATGAAGGGCCTCAGCGGCTAGGGTCGCATCCCGAAGGCCGCTGCGCGGCAAGAGAATCCGTGTAACCGTCGGATCCCAGCCAGTTGCGAAGCTCACCGGGCGGGTCGCTCGTGCGTGTCGAACCAGACCCGGTTGCCGTAAGCATCGCGATGCGCCACCTGTTCGACCGGTTTGCGGGTGGCCACCCCGTAGCGTCCGCGCGGCCACCCCAGCGGCACAATGCAGCACGGCGTTACTGCGTGCGGTAGGCCGAGGGCTCTTCGCGCCGCCGTCTGGCTCCACAGCGGCAAGGTGATCAGGGAGGCGCCCAGGCCGATGGCACGCGCGGCCAGTAACAGGTTCTGCACGCTGGGATAGATCGATCCCCAGTATGCCGACTCGGCCACATGCGGCATCCGCACGAACGGCAGCCGTCCCTCGCGGGCACCGAGGCGCAGGCAGGCCACCACCAGGACAGGGATCTCGGTGAAGTGGTCGATCTGCCACTGAATGGCGCGCGCGATCTTGGCCATCGACTCGTCGTGGGCAACCGCGCGCCGCAGCACTACGCCGCGTTGGATCTTCCATGCCTGGCGATAACGCTTGGCGAGCTTCTCCTTGACCCGGCGGTCTTTGACGACGATGAATTCCCAGTTCTGCCCGTCGTTACCGGTCGGTGCGCGCAAGGCCAACTCGATGCATTTCAGCACCACCTCGTCATCGACCGGATCGGGAAGCACGCGCCGCACCGCGCGCTGGGTCATCATCGCCTCGAGCAACGGCATGTCCAGACGCGCCAGCGCCTCGGCAGTGGTCGGCACCGCCACGGACGTACCGTCCGACGGATCAGGCAGCCGTTGTCCGGTATCAGGCATGCTCGGTAATCCAGTTCGTGGTGAAGCGGTGAATTTCAGCGAAGCCATTGGCGAACTGGCCCGCGACGTAGCTCTCGATCTTGCCGCCGACCAACGGGACGTTGAACTCCACCGTCGCAGACAGATTCAGCCTTGAGCCGTCTCCCGACGGCGCCAGCACGGCCGCACCACGTCCGGATCCCGGCGCGCCGATCACCGCGACGCTGATCTCCCCGCCGAGCCGACTATCAGCCGCCGGGCGCCACTTCTCCGTGCTCACGATGTGCAGGTCACCTCGATACAACGTGGCGAGCATTCTGGGCAGCCCACCCCGGCGCAGGTCGTCGGTAACGGTCACGGTTACCGTGCCGTCGGGGTCGACGACCAACGAGTCCAGCGTCTTGGCGCCGCCGAAGGCGGCGAGCCGGGCCAGCCAGTAATCCAGTGCGCCGAACGCTGAATGGACTTCTTCGACGGTGGCAGCCGATTCGAACGACACGTCGAATGAGCGGGGCATAAGTAGCTACCTCTACTTGCCGAACAGTCGATCCGCGAGGCCAGCGGCGAAGGTTCGGGTCTGCTGCAGCTGCTCGGGCTGAATGTTGGTCGGCGGAATACGCACACCCAGGTACTTTTCGCGGTACTCGCCTGAGCCCAGATAGCTGGTCAGCGACAGCATCGAACGCAGCGTGTCGCCGGGATAGGTGAAGTGAACCTCGTCGACGAATTTGCCGCCCTGCTGCTCGGCGAGCTCGCGCACCGCCGTGAGGTTTTCCAGCCAATACTGACGGCACACGACGAACACCGCGAAGGGCTTGCCGGACAGTAATTTTCGCGCCTCGTCCGACTTCAGGAAGGAGCGCATCGGCATACTCACGGTCTGCCACCAGGTCGGTGAGCCGATACAGATCAGGTCGTAGTCGCCGTTTCGCACTGTATCCGGGGTTCGGATCTCCCCAGTGGCGCCGCGCTTCTGGGCCGGCAGAACGCCGAGCATATCGGGCCATACACGTTGCATCGGAAAACGCGAAAACCGTTCGGAATACCGCGGATCGGTGAACTCGATCGGCGCCTTGTGTACCTCGCAACCGCGCTCGGCGAAAACCTTTCCCGCGGCCTCAAGCACTTTGAGCGACTGCCCCGTGTAGCTGTAGTACAGCAGCAAGACTCCGGGCGGACTTCCGTTGCGCCCATCGCTGGTCGTGTCCGTCATCGCGCCTCCTTATTCAAACTTCTGCTGCATCCATGGCCCGCCCGGCGTTTAGGCTGGGCGACGTGACCGACAAAGTTTCCGTCGACCTCCACGGCGCCGCTCAAACAATGTTGACGACCTTGTATCTCAAGGCGTTGGACGCCGATTTTGACCGGCCCGTTTTGGGCGACCGGTACGCGAAAGACACGGTCGACCGAATCGATTTCGACTGGGACGTACTCGAGGCGCCCGGCAGGTGGGCACCGCTGGTCACAGTGCGCAGCGCCCAGTACGACATCTGGGCGCGCCAATTCCTGGCGGTTCATCCGCACGCGACCGTCGTCCATCTCGGATGCGGTCTGGACAGCCGGGTGTTTCGGCTGGATCCGGGGCCAGACGTGGAATGGTATGACGTCGACTATCCGGACGTTATCGCGTTGCGCGAGAAGATTTTTCCGACCCGCCCACAGTGCCACCTGGTCGCGACGTCGGCAACCGATCCGTCCTGGCTGGACCAAATTCCCGCCGACCGCCCGGTGCTGCTGCTGGCCGAAGGCATCAGCATGTACCTGACCGAGCGCGACGGTGTCGCGCTGCTTCAACGCGTCGTCGACCGCTTCACCACCGGCGAACTGCAGATCGACTTCTACAACTGGCTGGGCATCAAGTCGCAGAAGACGCACCGGTTGCAGCGGCAGTCCGGTTCGACGCTGTATTGGGGGGTCAACAGCCCGCGCGACATCCTGGATCGGGTGTCGGGGGTTCGGCTGCTGACCGCCACGACGTTGTTCGACGCCAGCACGTTCAGCCGGGTACCGGCTGGCTTCCGGCACGGCAGCCGTCTGGCTCGTGCGGTTCCGCCGCTGCGCCACATGCTGCAGTACCACCGCTACGCCTTCGGCCCTGTCAACTGACACCCGCGTGCTGCTCGGCGATGCTGCGCAGCAGTGAACGTATTGCCTCGACCGATTTTTCCGGCGCCGGCCCATGCGAGTGGTACTCGATGTTCAACTGCCCGTTGAAGATCTGGGTGAAGTAAATATCGATTCCGGCGCTGACCGCGAAATACAACTCGCCATGGGTGGCGGTCACCTCCGTCCCCGGTGGTGTCCGCACCGGGGGGACCAGGCCATTATTGGACAGCACGACGACATCGGGCAGTCCCGGCGGGTTCCCGACGTATTGCGGGCTGAAGTGCAGCCGGGACTGTTGGATCACACCCTCGGACAGGTCTGCCTGAAAGGTGTCGGCGATGTCGCGGGCGAGGTCGACCACAGCGGTGTTGTGGTCAATTTCGGCGAGGTAGGTCGCCAGCCCGATCGGGTTGGTGCACCCGGTCGCCGACACCGGTGGTGAGAGGAAATAGCGCAAATCCACGGTGTAGACGTAGGGAACCGGGATGTTCAGCTCGCCCCGCAGCCGCCACTCCGCTATCAGGACAGCAGCAGAGAGCACGGCGTGCAAGCTGAGGTCATGTGCCCTACCGAAGGCAACGACGTCGTCGGTCTCGCGCTCGCTCAACCGACACGACACCATCGGAACACGCACCGGTGACGCCGGTTTGACGTCGGTGGCGGCACGCCGGGTGGGCGGAAGGTCGTAGGCGAACATCGCCGGCATGAACCGCTCGATGCCTGAGCGCTTCTGTTTCTGCACGCCTCGGTCGGCGAGCACCGCCTCGATCGATTCCGGCGCGGGCTCGACGCCGACCGCACCAATGCGGCCATTGCAGACCAGGTCGGTGTAGTACGACAGCAGTTCCTCGATGAGGACGTACATGTGATGACCATCCGCCAGAGCATGGTGGACGTAGAGCGTCGGCTGTGCTTGCCCATCGCGGATGGTCACTCGCAAGGCGACCAGCGCCTCGTTCTGGTCGAAATGCAGTGGAGGGGCTTCGGCGGCCGGATCATCGAATTCCACCACCTCGATTCCGGCCGGCAGCAGGTCATCGGTGACGAACTGGTGCCGTCCGTCGGGGAGACGTTCGAGGTGAGCGGTGAGAACTGGATGGGCTTCGAGCAGCGCATCATAGGCAGCCGACAGGACATCGATATCGATCGGGCCCGTCACATGCGCGGCCAGACCCACAAAATTATGGGTCTCAGCGAGCATCTCCTCGCTGTTCGCCAGCTTCCGAATGACCGACGTGGGAAACACTTTCCGGCTCTCTCTTATGCCTGAGTAGACGACAGGTCCACCAGCGTCAGTTCGTCGCTGCCCGCATCCAGTTCATCTTCAGCCACCGCTTCCTGGATCAAATCCATTACTGCTCTGGCGAAAACGTCGGCAAGCGACTCAGCCGCGGCCGGCTCGACTCGGCGCGCGTCATACCACCAATCGAGGTGTAGCTCGCCAGCGCAGCGGTACACCCGAAGCTCCACGGCGTGCCCCAAGCCCGGGATCGCCTCGCGCACCGGCATGGCGGTGTCGGCGTCCAATTGGACGGGTGCGTCGTCGGATGACACAGATGGCAGGTCAGGAATCGTGCCCATATACGAGAAGAGAACGTCGGCGTGACGGGCAGGTCCGAGCAATCGCGCCGTCGGTGCGTAAAGGTAACGCAACAGCCCGTACCCGATTCCGTAGTGCGGGACGGCGTTCAGCGTCTCGTACACGCCGTCCAACAGCTGCCGGGCACTCATGTCTTCGCCCTTAGCGCACCGCAGAGCGACAGGATAGAGGGTGGTGAACCAACCAACCGTCCGGCGCAAGTCGACATCGGGTCTGAGCACCGACCGCCCCGGCCCCCCGAGGTCAACGGCGACGGCGCCGTCACCGACCGTGGCCGCGATCGTCCGGCTCAGCGCGGCCAGCAGGATTTGGTCGATCGGCAGCCTCAGCCGGCGCCGCGCGTCGTCCACCTCGCTTGTTTCCGACACAGTCAGCGACGAAGACACTCTCACCAGGTCGGCTACCTCCGGGGGTTCCGAGACTTCCGAATCGACCACGCGCAGATCCGCTGAAATCTCGGTCTCTAGCCAGAAATCGCGGCTTTCCACCACCGCGGGATGCGTGGCGAGCGCGGCGCAACGCTGGGACCACTCAGCCCACGGTGTGGTAACCGGTTGCAGCGCAATGTCTTCGCCCGCCAACCGTTGTCCGAACGCGGTGAAGATGTCGGTGAGCAGGATGTCGCGCGACGCGTCGTCGCCCACGATCGCGTGCACACTGATCGCGAGATAGCACAGACCGCCCGGTTCGCCGCGGACATAAGTGGCGGCCAGGGGTGGGCTCGACAAATCCTGTTCGCGGATCTGCTCTTTCAGGATGCCGAACACCGCTTCGCGCTCCTGGAGGCTTCCTGGCGCGATGCCGTTGGGAAGCGACCGGGTGGCCAACTCGGCGAATTCCCGCGGTTCTTCCACGTGCTGTTCCCATGTTCCCGCGCGCTGCACTATCCGCAGGCGCAGCGCGTCGTGGTGGTTGGTCACGGCGGTCAGCACCGAACGGACGTCCTCGACCGACACATCGGGCCGAAGTTTCAGGATCACGGGAACCCGCCAGTGGCCGCGCTCGCGAACGCCCTGCTCGAGGAAGTACGTGATGTTCGGCGGAACGGGCGGATGCACGACTTCACCCGGCGCCTGGCGGGCCAGCCCGCCGGCCGCATACCGAGCCGCAAGAGCCTTGGCCAGCCCGGCCACGGTCGGGTTGTCGTACAAGTCCTGTGGTGTGAGGTCCAGTCCTTCGTGGGAGGCGGCCATCGCCACGCTGATGGCGACCAGTGAGTCGCCGCCGAGGTCGAAGAAATTGGTGTTCCGGTCAATCGAGCCGACACCGAGGCACTGCGCCCAGATGCGCTGCAACGCCGCTTCCATCGGCGAACTACCGTTGGCGGCTGTATGGGTTGGGGCAGCGGCGCCAGCCGACGGCGAGGCCGCCGCCCCCTTCGTCGCAGGGGCACCGTCCACCCACTTTGCGGCGGCATTGTGGTCTACCCAATGCCGTTGGCGTTCAAAGGCGTAGCCAGGAAGCGAGACGAGTTGCGGACGACGACCGCCACGCAGGGGTGTCCAGTCGACGTCGATCCCCGCCGACCAGAGTTGCCCCAGCGCCACCAGGAAGGTGTCACGATCGCTTCGGTTCTGGGCATGGTGGCGCATGAGCCGAACGGCACGATGACCTTCCGACCACTTCGGGTGACGCATAGCGGAGGCCGTCAGGGTGCCGCCGGGACCGACCTCGACGAAAACCCGGTCCGGATCTGCCAGCAATGCGTCGAGCTCGTCGGAAAACCTTACCGTCGCCCGTATTTGGCGTGCCCACGTCGCGGGGTTGGTCGCCTCGCCGGCGGCCAACCACGTCCCGGTTAGGTTCGACAGCAACGGTATCCGCGGTTCGCGAAGCGCCAGGCGGGACAGGAAGCCGGTGAATTCCGGGAGCACCGGCTCCATCAAACGCGAGTGGAAGGCGTGTGAGGTGCGGACCCGGCGGGCGGTGATACCCGCTTCGGCGAGGCGACTCTGGAACGTGCGGATGTTCTCCTCGGACCCGGCAACGACGCAGCCGCCCGGATCGTTGACGGTGGCCAGGTCGACGTCTGCCGAAAGATACTCGGTGATTGCATTGGGGCTCAGCGCCACCGCAACCATGACGCCCCGCGGTGCGGCGTGCATCAGGCGTGCCCGCATCGACACCGCCTTGACGGCCGTCGCGAGGTCGAAGACGCCCGCGATGGTGGCAGCGACATACTCGCCGATGCTGTGCCCCGCCAATGCTGCCGAGCGAACACCGTAGATCTCGATCAACTTCGCCAGCGCATATTCCACCGTGAACAGCGCCGGTTGGGTCCGGTCGGTGCGCTCCAGGTTTCGTGCGGTCCCCTCGAATATCTCCGCTCGCAGGTCGATACCCAACTCTTCACCGAACCCTGCGGCGCACTGATCGAAATGCTCGGCAAACACTGGCTCGGACTCGTAGAGGCCACGCGCCATCCCGATGTGCTGGGCGCCCTGGCCCGGAAACAGGAAAACAACTCGCTCCGAATTGTGTTTGCTCGCAACTGATTCGCCGACGAACACGTTGTCGTGCTCTTCAGCGGCCAGCACCGCCGCCGCGTGCTGCCCGTCGTTGACGACCGCCGCCATGCGGATGTTTTCTTTCCGGCGGCGAGCCAGGGTATACGCGACATCGGGCAGGGCGACCTCATCTGAGCCGGACAATTCGGCGGCCAGCGCGGAGCGTGACTGCTGCAGCGCCTCGGCGGTTCGAGCCGACAACAACAGCACCTGCGGACCGGGCTCTGTGACTGGGAGTACGGACGCCTCTGCCGGTGCTTCTTCCAAGACGACATGCGCGTTAGTGCCACCCACACCGAACGAGCTGACCCCGGCGCGCCGTATGCCGTCCCATTCCCATGGGCCGTAGTCGGTGCGTACGACGAAGGGTCCTCGGTCCAGGTGCAATTCGGGGTTGGGACTGGTGTAATGCAGGGTTGCAGGAATTGCCCGGTGTTTGAGGCAGAGAATCGCCTTGATCAAACCCGCCATCCCGGCCGCTGACTCCAGATGACCGATGTTGGACTTGACCGAACCGACAAAGCACGGACCAGGCCTGGTGGCCGTGGAAACACCGAAAGCTTGCCGCAGACCTTCGATCTCGATCGGATCGCCGAGGGGCGTACCGGTTCCGTGCGTCTCGACGTAGCTCACGGTTGAGGCGTCGATCTCCGCGACCGCATGCGCCTCGGCGATGACATCTGCCTGACCGGCCGCATTGGGCGCAGCGTACGTCATCTTCGTCGATCCGTCGTTGTTGAGCGCCGACCCCCGGATCACCGCGTGAATGCGGTCCCCGTCGTCGACGGCGTCCTGCAGTGCCTTGAGCACCACCACCCCGACTCCGCTGCCGAAGATGGTGCCATCCGACCGCACGTCGAACGGCCGGCAGTGACCGGTCGCGGACACCATCGAACCGGGTTCGTGCCAGTACCCGACGCGGTGCGGGATCCGGAGCGACGCGCCACCAACCAGAGCCATGTCAGATTCACCGTTCAAAATGCTCTGGCAGGCCAAGTGAAGTGCGACCAAGGACGACGAGCACGCCGTCTGAACCGACAGGGCCGGGCCGCGCAGATCGAACTGGTGCGCCACCCGCGTCGCCAGATAGTCTTTGTCGTTCTGCAACGACAGGTTGACCATCTCGAACGTGACGCCTTGCCCGATGATTTCGTTCGGATCGTGGTGCGACATCAGGTTGTGCAGTAGATACCCGCTGGTCGTGCTGGTTGCGTACACGCCGACTGAACCGTCGATATCCGCCGGGTCGCAGCCGGCGTCTTCCAGCGCATGCCACGCACACTGCAAGAACAGCCGGTGTTGCGGATCCGTCATCCGGGCAGCTTGTGGTGTGAAGCCGAAGAAGTCAGCGTCGAATTCGTCTATCGCGTTCATCAGCGCAGCGCGCCGCACGTACGCATGATTCGCGAGGGTTTTCTCGCTGACTCCGGCAGCAAGAAGGTCCTCCTCCGACAGGGTCACGATCGACTCCTCACCGCGCCGCAAGTTGTCCCAGAACTCTGACACGGAGTCGGCGCCGGGAAATCTGCCGGCCATGCCGACGACCGCAATCGCGTTGGGCGAGAAGGGTTCGCTGGTGCTCGTCACGCTCGGTTTCCTACCTTTCGCCGCACCGCGGCTCGTTGTCGCGCTGCGGCACGCTGCTGGGCTCGGGTGCGAACATCGTTCGCGTTCTCGGTGTTGTCGTGCCCACTCAGGCCGAGTTGACGGAGGAGATCGGTCGTCAGGTCGGCAAGTGAGGCACCCTGCAACAACAGGGCCACCGGCGGTTCCACACCGAAATCGCCGCGAACGGTGTTGCGGATCCGCACGGCCATAAGGGAATCCATTCCCAGTTCGGTCAACGGCTGGTCCGCGTCGATGGCGCTGTCTTTCGAGTAGCCCATGATCGCGAGGATGCGTCCGCCCAGACGCGCAGTGACGACCCGGTTGGCCTCGGCGGCTTCCATATCGCGAAGCGCATCGGGGCCCGGCCAGTCGTCGTCGGTGTCGACGTCCAGTTCCTCGGCGAGGGTTGCGAAATACCCGAGTTGCTGGATCTCCGGAAATGCAGCCGCCCCGCGATCAAGGCGCAGGCGCGCGACGCCCACCCGGGCGATGTCGCCGGCGAGCACCGCCTCCAGGGCCTCTATGCCTTCGATAGGAGTGATGGGGTCGAGAGCACTGAAGGTCAATGAGCGAGCGACGCCGACGTCGGACCACTGGCCCCAATTGATCGTGGTGGCAGGCAGACCCGATGCGCGTCGCCACGCGACCAAAGCATCGAGCCACGCACTCGCACAGGCGTAGGCTGCCTGCCCGGGCGAACCCAGCAGGGACGACGTCGAAGAGAACCCAACCCACCAGTCGAGCTGTCGGCGCGCCGTGGCACCGTGCAGACGCACGGCCCCGGCTGCCTTTGGCGCCCAGACACGTTCCAGGCTCTCCCTGCTGAGGGCGGCGACGATCTGATCGTCGATCACGGCTGCGCTGTGCACGATGCCCCGCAAGGCCAGCCCGGTCTCTTCGGCGGCCGTCACGAGTCGCTCGGCCACTCCGGGTGCGGAGATATCGCCAGTGATGACAGCGATCTGCGAGCGTTCTTCCAGCTCTGCGAGGACCGTCCGCTGCTCATCGGTGGGCTCGGATCGACCGTTCAGGACAATGCGCCCGGCGCCGCGGTCGACGAGCCAGCGGGCAACGACTAAGCCGATACCGCCCAGACCGCCGGTGACGACGTAGGAGCCATCCGATCGAACGACCGGGTCCTGTTTACCTGCACCGAGCGTCGCGCGCGATAGTCGTTCGACATGTCTGTGCTCTTGGCGCCATGCGATCACATCGTCCTTACCTGCCGAACCCAGCTCGGTGATCAAGGACGTAAGCGCATCGCCGGTCATATCCAGATCAAGCAAGGTGGTGTGTAGATCCGGATGCTCGTAGGCAAGGACCCGGACGAGCCCCTTAAGGGCACCGATCGTTGGATCTCCCGGCTCATCGCCGTCCACCACCAGTCCGTTTCGGGTCACCAGCCACAGCCGCGGCGACTTCCCGTGCCATCCCCCGATCAACGCACGCACCGTAGCCGAGATGGCCCAGATTAATTCGCGCCCTCGTGTCAGCGCGTCATCAGAGTCAGTGCCGTCGAACGGGCGATGCCCGGCGAACACGACCACCCCGGCCGGCGGCAAGTCAGGGTCTGCCGCCGTTTTGGCGAAGGCTTCCAGCACCTCAGGCTCACGCGAAATGTCCGCGCTGATCACTCGCCGGGTCGGGGAGCCGAATCGGCCAATAAAATCGTTGGCAATCTCCTCGGTCTCGGCACCATCGGTCAACACCAACCAGCTGCCATCAGATGCAGCCGAAGGCTCAGAACTGATCTGCGTCGAGGTGTGAACCCAAGTTGTCTCGAAGATCTTCTGCGCCAGCGGCAACGGCACTGTGCGGCGTTGCACCCTTTGCAAATAGACTCCGGTGATTTCAGCGGTTGGATTTCCCGCGTCATCCATCAGGATGGCGCGGCCCACCTTGCCGGTGCTGTCGGTATCGAGATTCAGCAACTCGGCGCGGCATCGCGCCCGGCGACCGACATCGCCGAATACCCGTATCGTCTCGAATGAGACCGGCAGATAGGTGGCCTCGTTCGAATCTGTCAACGATTCGGCGGGCATGGCGGCAGCCAAGCCCTGCAGTGCCGCATCGAGCATCACCGGATGTACCCGATAACTCCGGTGCGGGGCGGCCTCATCGGGCAGGACGATCTCCACCTCCGAAGAACCGCCGGGCACTCGAACGATTCGCGTCAACGCGGCAAACGCCTGCCCGTGATGCAAACCGGTGCGACGCAGCCCGGCGTAGAGATCTGCCGGCGATACAACGGTGCCTTCGTCGACAGAACTCATCCGTTCAGGCGGTATCCCGGGCTGCGTTGCCTCGACACTTGCAACCGCATGCCGACGCCAATTGCCGTCGGCCGAGCGTGAATGAATCTCGATACGAATGTCGTTCACCGAGTCGTCTGCGCTTCGCATCAGCTGCGTCGTCACCTGGGTCCGGCCTTCTAGACGAAGCATCTGTTCGACCTCGACCCGGTACACCGCCACGTCCTCTACCGGCAAGCCAAGGGCTTCGCTTCCGGCCGCCAGCGCCATCTCGGCGAAGCCTGTTGCGGGCATGACGGCTTGTCCATACACCTTGTGGTCCGCCAGCCAAGGGATGACCTCGGTTCCGACATCCGCCTGCCACACATGATCGCGGCCGGATGGCATCTCAACGTGCATTCCCAGCAACGGATGAACATCGGCCGGCTGTCGGTTAGCGGACGAAGATGCGGTCCAGTACTTCGAATGCAGCCACGGTGTCGGTGGGATATCCGCGAAACTGCTTGCGCTGCAGACAGTTTGCGTGGTCGCAGCGGATGGCGGTCGTACCGTGGCCAGATAGGTGTGGAAAGCGAGTGTTTCAGGGTTCTCACGGTTCAACGTCGCCACTACCTGGACATCGCCGCGCGGCCTGGCCGACTCCAGGTTCCCGCCTATGGCATGGACGAGCAGCGGATGCGGGCTGACCTCGATGAACGTAGCATGGTTTTCCGCAGCCGCCGCCACGGCGTGGCTGAACCGAACCGGCTTGCGCAGATTGGCCGCCCAATAGTCGGCATCAAACGCCGGCGGCACGCCGTTGGTTTGGCTGACCGTGGTGATCAGTGGGATCTTCGGCGCACCCGGTGCCAAATCGGCGAGCGCGCTTCGTAACTCGGGCAATATCGGATCGACGGTGGGGTGATGCGACGCCACGTCGACCTCGATGCGCCGCGCCAATCGGCCCCGGGCGTCCACCACGGCGATCACCGGGTCGACCTGGTCGGGCGGTCCGGCGATCACCGTCTGCTGCGGTGCGGCGTATACCGCCACCGTCACATCCGGGTAGTCGACAATCAGCGCCTCGGTGGCCTCGACGTCCAGTTCCAACAGCGCCATCGCCCCTTGCCCGGCCAGCCGAGACATCAGCCGTGACCTGGTGGCGATCACTTTCAGCCCCTCAGCCGGGCTCAGCGCCCCGGCCACCACCGCAGCGGTCACCTCCCCCATTGAATGTCCGATTACCGCATCGGGTTCTACCCCGTACGAGCGCCACAAGGCGGTCAACGCCAACTGCATACCCACCAAAACCGGCTGGATACGCGCGATACCCTCCACCGGCTCAGCGGAGGCCAGCACTTGTCGCAGCGAGAACCCGACCTGCTCGACGAACACCGGCTCCAGCTCGGCGACCGCCGCGGCAAACGCCGGCTCCGTGGTCAACAACTCGCGACCCATACCGGGCCACTGCGAGCCCTGACCGGAAAACAGAAATACTGTGCCGGGCCCAGGCACGTGCGGATGTGGTGCCACCACCCCTGGCGCCGGGCGCCCCTCGGCCAGCGCCCGCAACCCGGCCACCGCCTGCGTGCGGCCACCCGCACACACCGCGGCCAACCTGGCATGCCGCGGACGGTGATGATTGAGCGTGTACGCAACCTCGGCCAGCGGCACCGCGGCCCCAGCGCCCTCAATCCAGTCCGCCAGCACCGTCGCCCACGCCGCGATCCGCTCGTCCGATTTGCCGGAAACCACCAAGGTGGTGATCTCCGAACCGGGGCTTTCCAACGGCGCCGGATCCGGCCCCTGCTCGAGCACCACATGCGCGTTCGTCCCGCCTAGTCCGAACGACGACACCGCAGCTCGCCGGGGACCCTCGGAAGAGGGCCAGGGCATCAGGTCGGTGGGAACGAACAGTCGTGTTGACGCCGCGTCGATCGCCGGATTCCATTGCGAGAAGTGAAGGTTCGGCGGAATCTGCGCTCGCTGCACCGCCAGGGCGGCCTTGATGAATCCGGCAATCCCGGCGGCCGCCTCCAGATGGCCGATATTCGTTTTCACGGCGCCCAGCCCGCATGGACCGTCGCCGCGCCCGTAGGTATCTGCCAACGCTTCGAACTCGATCGGATCACCCAAAGCGGTGCCGGTGCCGTGCGCCTCAATGAAATTCACCGAGTTACCGGTTATCTCGGCGCTGCGCAACGCCCGGGTGATCACGTCCCGCTGCGCGATCGTATTCGGCGCGGTCAGACCGTTGGAGCGGCCGTCCTGATTGACTGCTGAGCCCCGAACCACCGCTAAGACCTGGTCCCCGTCGCGTATCGCGTCGGTGAGCCGCTTGAGTACCACGATTCCGGCACCCTCTCCCCGCACGAACCCGTCCGCCCCGGCGTCAAAGGTGTGACACCGGCCCCTGGGCGACAACATGCCCCACTTAGCCATCGCGATCTGAGTTTCGGGACGCAATATGAGACTGACCCCGCCCGCCAGGGCCAGATCGCTCTCTCGCAGCCGCAGGCTCTGGCAGGCCAGATGAATGGTGACCAACGACGACGAACATGCCGAATCCACGGCCATCGCCGGACCACGCAACCCCAGCAGGTACGCGATACGCCCGACGGCGACGGCGTGAGCGTTACCAGTTGCCGAGTAGGCATCGATGTTGTCGGGGTTGGCCGCCGAAATACCTTGGTATTCGGTGTAGTACACACCCATCATCACTGCGGCGCGGGTTCCGGCCAGTTGATCCGGCGCGATCCCGGCGTGCTCCAACGCCTCCCAGGCGACCTCCAACATCACCCGCTGCTGCGGGTCCATCGCTTCGGCTTCACGCGGGGAAATCCCGAAGAAATCAGCGTCGAAACCGCCGACGTCAGATATGAAACCGCCCCATTTCGACGACATCCGGCCGGGCGCGAACGTGTCCGGATCATAGAATTCGTCGGCATTCCAGCGATCCGGCGGGATTTCACTGATCGCATCCCCGCCGTTGGCCAGGAATGTCCAGTATGCCTCCGGGCCAACCACACCGCCGGGGAAACGGCAGCCGATCCCCACCACCGCCACTGGCTCCGCGGCCGCGATGCGGGAAGCCTTGACGAACTGCTCATTCAACGCGCTCTGCTGGTCGGCGGACATGGCCGAAACTCTGTTGAAGATCGTCTTCATCTCTCACTACCTACTGAAGTCGATTCCACACTGGTGAACAATTCATCCAACACACTGCTTGCCGACTCGACAGTCCGATCGGCGTCGTCCCGCGGCACCTGTTCTGGCGCAAGCATTTCCGCTAAGTACATGGTCAGTGACGAGATGGTCGGGTGATTGAACAACATGTTCGCCGACAAGTCGGTGCCCACTAACTGCTGAGTCTCTCGTAGGACCGTCATCGCCATCATCGAATCGAGTCCCAACTCGGGGAACGGCTGATTCACGTCGACCGCTGATGCCGGCATGCGGAGTTCGCGGGCCAGGATGGCCCGGAGCCCAACTCGAAGCTCGGCGCACAGCTCCTCGGCTGACATCAGCGACCAATCCCGCGCAGGCGCTTCGGATCGGTCGGTCGAGCGCTCCGTGCCGTTCAGAGTGTCCACATCTGGGACGACCCTCTCGAAGTAGCCGAGTTCGCGGAACTCGGGGGTCACAGTGACTGCGCGATCGAGACGCAGGCGTGCGACGCCCACCCGAGTGAGGTTGCGACCCAGCAGCGACTCGAGCGCTTCGATACCTTCGCCAGGCGTGATCGGGTCTAGAACACTCAGCGTCAGCGAGCGGCCGATCCCGACGTCCGACCACTGACCCCAGTTGATCGCGGTAGCAGGCAGACCCGATGCGCGTCGCCACGCAACGAAGCCATCGAGCCATGCGTTGGCGGTGGCGTACGCAAGTTGGCCCGGCAAACCCAGAAGCGCTGCCATGGATGAGAATCCAACCCACCAGTCGAGTTGGCGAGTGGCCGTCGCTTGGTGCAACCGCAATGCGCCGGCCGCCTTGGCCGCCCACACCCGTTCCAGGCCTTCCCTGCTCACAGCGGCAACCAGACCGTCGTCGAGCACACCCGCGGAGTGCAGGACTCCGCGCAGTGGCCGTCCGGTCTCTTCGGCGACCGCGACCAGTCGCTCCGCTACTTCCGGCGAAGCGATATCGCCACGGACAAAAACGATTTCGGCACTGGCCGCAAGGCCAGCGAGGTCTCTGCGCTGAGCATCGCCGGGATCGGTTCGCCCGTTGAGAACAAGCCGCCCCGCACCGTTGGCGACGAGCCAGCGCGCGACGACCATGCCCAGGCCGCCGAGGCCCCCTGTGACGATGTATGAGCTGTCTGCGCGAACGACCGCGTCATGCTTGTCTGTGTCGAGCGTCGCACGCGTCAGTCGTTCAGCGTATCGGCGACCTGCACGCCAGGCGATCACATCGTCGCTCGTCGGCGACTCGAGTTCCCTCATCAACGCCGCGACGACGTCATCCGCGGAATCCAGATCGACGAGAGTCGCGTCTAGATCCGGCTCGTCGGCGAGGACGCGAGCCAATTCGCCTGGGAAACGCCAGGTACGGACGACGCCTTTGAGAGCGCCGATCGCTGGATCGCCCGGCTCATCGTCCGCAACTGTAAGACCGTTGCGGGTCACCAACCACAGCCGCGGCGCCTTCCCGACCCGGCCGACGGCAGCAGCGCGCGCCGCCACCGAGATCGTCCAGACCAATTCGCGTGCGCGCCGGAGTGCACCATCGGCGTCGGTGCCATCGAACGTACGCTTTGCGACGAACACAATCATGCCGACCGGCGGAAGCTCCGAATCAGCTGCGGTTTTCGTCACGGCTTCCGAAACTGCCGACTCGTCGGACATTCTTTCACTGATGACCCGTCGGGTGGCCGAGCTGAATCGGGCCGTGAATTCCGCGGCCAATGCGGTTGTTTCGGGGTCGTCGTCGGTCAACAGCAGCCAGCTCCCCGCACGCGCAGCCGACATCCCGTCGCCGGTTTCAGGAGTCGAACTCTCCGCCCATACGGTGTTGAAGATCTTCTGCTCCAGGGGTAGCGGCACCATGCTGGGGTCTGTGCGCCGCAGCCGAATGCCGGTGAGTTCCGCGGTCGGGGTACCGATGTCGTCCAGGAGTGTGACCCGGCCAAGAAGGCTGCCACCCTCATGCTCGAGATTCACCAGCTCGGTGCGGCACCTGGCCCGTCGACCGACATGCGCGAACACCCGCATCGTCGTCAACGACACTGGCAGATATGCGGCATCGGTCGAATCACCCGGGGATTCATCTGGTACGGCGGCGGCGAGATTCTGCAGCGCCGCAGCGAGTGTCATCGGATGGATGCGGTAGCCCGGATGGTCCGCAATGTGCTCAGGCAGTACGATTTCGGTGTCTGAACTACTGCTGGCCAGCGACCCGGGCCTCTCGGCCGCACGGTCCCGGTGCGTGACGTCCACGCTGGCCGCCGCACATCGACGCCAGTTCCCGCCGGCGAGATTGGCATAAATCTCAACGTGAATCGCGTCGTCGTTGCTTCGAGTGAGCTGCGTGGTGAACCGCGTCTGACGATCCAGGACAGGCATTTGCTCAACCTTGAGCTCGTTGACCCGGACGGCCTCAGCAGGCAGGCCAAGAGCTTCGCAGCCGGCAGCCAACGCCATCTCGGCAAAACCGGCCATCGGCATAACAGCCTGCCCATCCACGTGATCAGCCAGCCACGCCATCGTCGGGGTTCCGATCTCCACCTGCCACACATGGTCTCGGCCCGACGGCATGTCAACGTGGAACCCCAGCAGTGGGTGAGTTTCTGGCATCCACTGAGTGGGCGACGGAGCCTGGACCCAATACTTCGAATGCAGCCAGGGCGACGGGGGAACGTCCACGAGTCGGCAGCTGTCCCCACCGGGTGGCGTCACACCAACTGCAGCAAGCCGTGTGTGGAAGAACAGTGTTTCGTCCTCGCTGTGCTTCACCGACGGGGTCACCAGGACGCTGTCAATCGAAGACGTCGTCTGTAGTGTTTCGGAGATGGCGTGGGTGAGTGTGGGGTGTGGGCTGATTTCGATGAAGGTGGCGTGGTTTTGCGCTGCCGTTTCGATGGCTCGGTGCAGTCGCACCGGTTGGCGCACGTTGGCGACCCAATAAGCGGCATCCAAGGCCGGTGTGGTGGTGTCGGTGATGGTGGACAGAAACGGAATCGTCGGGGCCTTGGGCGCCAGATCCGCCAGCGCCGAACGTAATTCACCCAAGATGGGATCCATCAGCGCGGTGTGGGAGGCGACTTCCATGTTCACCCGCCTCGCGAACCGCTCCTGCGCCATCACCGCGGCGATCACCGCATCCACCGACACCACCGGCCCGGCGATCACGGTCTGCCGCGGCGAGAGGTAGCCCGCCAAACTCACCTCAGGAAAGTCGGCGATCAACGCCGTGGTCGCCTCGGCGTCCATTTCCAGCAGGCCCACCGCGCCCTGACCGGCCAGCCGCGACATCAATCGCGACCGAGTGGCGATCACCGACAAACCGTCGGCCGGGCTCAACGCCCCGGCCACCACCGCCGCGGTCACCTCCCCCATCGAATGCCCAATCACCGCATCGGGTTCCACACCATACGAGCGCCACAACGCCGTCAGCGCCAACTGCAACCCCATGATCACCGGCTGCACCTGCGCATCCCCGCACACCGGGGCACCGATGGCGAGCAGCCGCTGCAGCGAAAACCCCACCCGCTCAACAAACACCGGCTCCAACTCGGCCACCGCTGCGGCGAACACCGGCTCATCGGCCAACAACCGCCGACCCATCCCCGGCCACTGCGAACCCTGACCCGAATACACGAACACCGTGCCCGACCCGGGTGGCCCCTCATGCGGATCGACCACTCCCGGCGCCGATTCACCAGCCGCTAAAGCACGCAACCCGGCCACCGCCTGAGCACGATCCCGCGCACACACCGCGGCGAAATACTTGTGCCGAGTGCGGTGATGACTGAGCGTGTGGGCGACATCGGCCAACCCCACCGCGGCGCCCTCGCCGGCCACCCACTCGGCCAACAGCCCCGCCATCGACGCGATCCGTGCCGGACTCTTGCCCGAAACCACCAGTGTGCTCACCACCGGCTCCGGTTGCACCGCAACGGGTTCGGGAGTCGGGGCCTGCTCAACCACCACATGGGCGTTGGTGCCACTGACCCCGAACGACGACACCCCCGCCCGACGCGCCCGCCTCACCGCCGGCCACTGCATGGATTGCGCAGCGATGGTGAACCGCGAAACGCCCGCACTGGCATGCGGAGTCAGCTGATTAAAATGCAAATGCTGCGGAATATGCCCATGACGCACGCTCAACACCGTCTTGATGAACCCAGCGATACCGGCCGCCGACTCCAAATGACCCAAATTGGTCTTGACCGACCCCACCACCAACGGCGCCGCACCATTGCGTTCGGCGAACACCTGACTCAACGCGTCCAGTTCGATCGGATCACCCAACGCGGTACCGGTACCATGGGCCTCGACATAATCGATCTCACCCGGCTCTAGCCGCGAAGCCGCCAACGCCGCACGCAGCACCGCCTGCTGGGCCGGACCATTGGGCACCGTCTGCCCACTGCTCGGACCGTCCTGATTGACCGCCGACCCACGCACCACCGCCAACACCGAATCCCCGTCACGCAGCGCATCACCGAGCCGCTTGAGCACCACCACCCCGGCACCCTCACTACGCACGTAACCATCCGCGTCGGCATCGAAAGTTTTGCAGCGCCCGTCAGGAGCCAACATCCCCCAAAGCGAGCACGCAATACTGTTTTCCGGACTCAGGATCAGATTGACCCCAGCAGCCAACGCCTGATCACTTTCCCGCCGACGCAAACTCTGACAAGCCAAATGGATCGCCACCAGCGACGACGAACACGCAGAATCAATCACCACCGCAGGACCATGCACACCCAGGAAATACGCCAACCGCCCCGCAGCAAAATTCCCCGCATTCCCGAACGTGACATACGGGTCAACATCCTCCGGCCGCGAGCTTCCAACGTAGATCAAGGAATAGTCATAGGTCGTCAAACCGACGAAGACAGCGGTCTGTGTCCCACGGATCGCCTGCGCGGTGATACCGGCGTTTTCCAATGCCTCCCAAGCCACTTCGAGCAACAACCGATGCTGAGGATCCATCCCAGCCGCCTCACGCGGCGAGATACCGAAGAACTCGGCATCGAATTCATCCGGCTGCCACGAAGTCAGAAAACCCCCCTCCCGACTACAAATCGTGCCCGCAACCGTGTGATCCTCGCAGTAGAGGGCATCGGCATCCCAGCGGTCGGCCGGCACCCGCACGATGCCGCTGGCCCCGTCCTGCAACAACCGCCAAAACTGGGCCGGAGTGCTCACCCCACCAGGAAACCGACACCCCATCCCCACCACCGCGATCGGCTCGACGTCACCCTTTTCGGCAACCTCCAGACGCGCACTCAAATCATCAATCTTGCGAAGTGCCTCAGCGAAGATCGCCCGACGATCCGACGGCGCAACAGTCATCGCGCTCAACCCAGCCTCTCCGAAAGCTGTTGCAGCAACTCGTCATCACTGAGATCCTCGTAGTCGTCAGCGCTGTCGTCTTCGGCAACCTCAATCAGCTCGGGCAGAATTGTGGCTAAGTAGCCGACGAGCGCGTCGACGGTCGGATAGTCGAACACGACAGACGCCGGTAGCGCCTCGCCGACGCTGTCGCCGAGCGACCGCTGAAGTGTCACGCTCATCAGCGAATCCATCCCGGATTGGAAGAAACCCGCCGACGGATCGAGCAACTGCGGCGACGCCAATCCCATCGCTGCCGCAACCTGCGCGGTCACATGATCAACCAGAAGACGGTGGCGCCGCGTCGGTTCGCAGTCGCGCAATGCTTCCCGGAACTCGGTTCTGAGCACCGATGAAGTGTCGCTCTGCGCGTCGGTCGGCATCATGTCATCCACGATGTGCAGTGCTGCCCGGGTGCGATAGGCGGTGGCCAGTCGGCTCC
Organism: Mycobacterium sp. ACS1612; assembly: GCF_001667505.1. Taxonomy (GTDB): domain Bacteria; phylum Actinomycetota; class Actinomycetes; order Mycobacteriales; family Mycobacteriaceae; genus Mycobacterium. The sequence goes on along the minus strand of NZ_LZHZ01000067.1, from coordinate 140,440 downwards.
AGTCCGCGGAGACAATCGTGGAGCGGACGGGGGCGTCTTTACCGGTGAGGGACGCCAGTGCTTGGATGGCGACCTCGTCGGGCATGGGCTGAAGTCCCGAGTCCAGGGTCACCTGGCGTTCCTGGTCGGATTGGATGTCTGTCAGCGACTTCCACAGGCCCCAGTTGATCGCGGTGGCCGAAAGTCCGGCCGCTCGGCGCGCATAGGCGAAGGCGTCCAGGAAAGTGGTAGTCGCCGCGTAGTGGGCCAGCCAGCGGGAGCCGGTCACTCCGGAGATTGAGGTGAACAGCACAAACTGGTGCACTGAGTGCCGCAGTGACAGTTTGTGCACAAGCGCCGCCACATTCAGTTTCGGTCGGAACATAGCGGCGACGTCGTCGTCGGTCATATCGCGAAGTGTCACCGGCCCGCCGCCGAAGGCGGCCAGGTAGATACCGGCCAGCGGTGGAAGGTCTGTACCGAAGCGGTCGAACAGTGTGTTCATTGCGCTTTCATCCGCCGCATCGGCGGCCACAGTCACCAACGTCGTACCGGCCGCGGCCAACCTGGCAGCCAACTCATCGAGACGCGAGCCCGGATTGCGTGACACCGCAACAACGGTGCCGGCGCCCATGTCAGCGAGCTGCCGGATGAGATGCGGGCCGATATTGCCGGTCGCGCCGATGACTAGATGGCTGCTGTCCTTGTCGAGTTCAACCGGGCTGGTCGATGGCGGAAGGCCCTTTCCCAGCCGCGGGACACGCCGGGTCCCGGCCCGATAAACGACCTGATCCTCGTCTCCACCGCCAGCCTCATCCAGCACATACCGGGCGGCTACCCCCTCGGGCACCGACGCGTCGACATCGATGATGCCGCCCCATATTTCCGGATGCTCCAGTGCCGCCGTGCGACCCAAACCCCACAACACCGCATGAGCGGGATTGGCCCGATCGCCTTCATGTACCGGCTGACCGTTGCGCGTGAGTAGATACAGCCGCGGTGGCAACGACGTCGCGGCCACCGCTGCCATCAGCCGTCGCGCAGAATTGAACACGCCATATCCAAGTTCAGCGTCGAAATAGCCAGACGTCGACAGTTGGGGCGCGTAAAGCACATGGGTCACTCCAGCGAGGGCCTTCGCAAGCGCAGTCTTATCGGTGTGTTCGGCCACCATCGACGGCGGCAGCACTGTCACCCGGGAATCGTCACCAAGCACACGACCTATCTCCGCACCGAGTCCGGGGTCGCCGAATACCAGCCACCAACTGTCTACGTTGGTCTGCGCATCGGGCAACCGACGAGCTGGCCAGGTTAGCTCGCAATACCACTCCGCGGGAACGCCTTTACCGGTCGGTACACCCGAATCGCCATTCCGCTCGTTACGTTTGGCCGAATCCGGCGATGTCGGACTGAACCAGTGCCGGGAGTGATGCCATGGAGTGGTCGGGAGCACCGGGTGCGGTTCGTGCGGATGCGGAATCTGTGGCGGATGGCTCGTGTGGATCCTGTTCAGATTGGTGTGGAAGCTCACCGTGTCATCACCGTCGCGCAACAGCGTCCCCAGACTGTGGTGATGGGTCACCGTCTCCAGCGTGTCGCTGACCGCGTGCGCCAGAATCGGATGAGCGCTGATCTCGATAAAGGTGGCATGCTCTTCTGCGGCTGCCATGATGGCCTGGCTCACCCGCGCGGGTTGGCGCACATTGGCGGCCCAATACTCGGCGTCCAGCATCGGCACGGTGGCCTCGGCGACGGTGGAAAAGAACGGAATGGTGACGATGTCCGGGGTCAGATCCTCCAGTGCCGAACGTAATTCGGGCAGAATCGGATCCATCAAAGCGGTATGCGAGGCCACCTCCATGTTGACCCGCCGAGCAAAACGGTTCTGGGCGCTCACCGCCGCGATCACCGCCTCGACCGGCGCCACGGGCCCGGCAATCACGGTCTGCCGCGGGGACAAATAACCCGCGAGACTGACTCCGGGAAAGTCTGCGATCAACGTCGCGGTGGCCTCGGCGTCCAGTTTGAGTAGTGCCACCGCGCCTTGCCCCGTGAGCTGCGACATGACGCGGGATCGGGTAGCGATCACCCGCAAGCCGTCGGCCACGTTCAGCGCCCCAGCCACCACCGCCGCGGAGACCTCACCCATCGAATGTCCGATCACTGCATCGGGATGCACCCCGTAGGAGCGCCACAATTCGGTCAGCGCCAGTTGCAACCCCATCAGCACTGGCTGGACCCGCGCGTCGCCGCTCACCGGCGCACCCTCGGCGATCACCCGCTGCAGCGAAAACCCCACTTGTTCAACAAATACCGGCTCCAATTCTGCGATCGCCGCGGCGAACACTGGCTCATCGGCGAGCAATTGCCGCCCCATGCCCGCCCAATGAGATCCCTGACCCGAGTACAGGAACACCGTGCCTGCGCGACACGATCCCTCATGCGGGCCCACCACTCCGTCGGCCGATCGGCCGGCGGCCAGCGCCTGCAATCCCGTCACTGCTTCGGCGCGATCGCGGGCGCACACAGTGGCGAACTGCGCATGGCGATCCCGGTGGTGATTGAGAGTGTGAGCCACGTCGGGCAACGGCACCTCCGCACCAGCTCCAGCCATCCACTCCGCCAGCGATGCGGCCATCGACGCAATGCGCTCCGGTGATTTACCTGACACCACCAACGTGGTCACCGCCGGATCGGACTCGCGGATAACAGGTACGGAAGTAGGAGCCTGCTCGATCACCACATGCGCGTTGGTGCCGCCGAACCCGAATGAGGACACTCCCGCCCGCCGCGGCCGCCGCGTAGGCGGCCACTCCTGTTGCTCCGCAACTACTTTCAGCCGCATTTGGTCGAAAGCAATGTGCGGATTTGGGGTATGGAAGTGCAGGTTCGCCGGGATACTTGCGCGCTCGACCGCCAACACCGCCTTGATGAAACCCACGATGCCAGCCGCCGCCTCGAGATGACCCAGATTCGACTTGATCGCACCAATCAGCAGCGGCGACTGCTCCGCACGCCCACGGCCCAAGACCGTGCCGAGGGCACGCGCCTCGATGGGATCCCCGAGATTAGTGCCGGTCCCATGGGTTTCGACATAATCGACTTCATGCGGCGGCACCCCAGCGTTGGTGTAAGCCGCGCGCAACACCGCCATCTGAGCGGCTGGATTAGGAGCCAACAGGCCGTTGGACCGGCCGTCCTGGTTGACCGCTGAACCCCGTACCACCGCCAGAAGCCGGTCACCGTCGCGCACTGCATCACTCAGCCGCTTGAGGACCACTACCCCGCAGCCCTCACCGCGGACGAACCCGTCAGCCTCCGCGTCGAACGCATGACACGCACCGGTCGGCGACAACGCACCGGATTGGTCGAAACCACGAAATACTGCAGGCGACATCAGCAGGTTTACGCCCGCTGCAATGGCCATATCCGAGTCATGCATCCGTAGGCCCTGGCACGCCAGATGCAGTGCGACCAATGACGACGAACAAGCAGTGTCCACCGTGACGGACGGGCCACGCAGATCCAGAAAATACGACAGCCGATTGGCGATGATGCTCAGTGCACCGCCGGGATTACTCCATGCATCAACATTCGGCAGATCAGTGGACGCGAGGTATCCGTACTCTGTGATACTGGCGCCGACGTAGACTCCCGTTTGCGAGCGGCGCAGTGAACTCGCACGGATCCCGGTATGCTCCAACGCTTCCCAAGCTACTTCGAGCAGCAGACGCTGCTGGGGGTCCATCTTCGCCGCTTCGCGACGAGAGATGTCGAAGAATTCCGCGTCGAAGGCGTCGATGTCGCTCAAGAACGATCCCCAGCGCGTGGTCTGCGACAGTGCTGCGGCCACCGCGGGAGAGCCATCGTCGTACGGCGCCCACCGGTCCGGCGGCACCTCGTCCACCGCGGAGCGCCCCTCGCGCAGGAACTGCCACAATGCCTCGGGCCCCGCGATTGCGCCTGGCAAACGACATCCCAGACCGATTACCGCGATCGGCTCGTCGCCGCTGCCTCGGTCGTGCTCGAGCACCAGCCCGGCGTCGGTGTCGGCCTCGGAACCGCTGAGAAACTCCGCCAGTTCGCCAATTCTCGGATGTTGCCAAAACTCTACGGGTGAGATTTGTCGGCCCACCAGCTCCGACAGCTCACCGGCAAGCACGACCGCGTCTCGCGAGCCCACACCCAGATCGTTCATCGACGCGTCGAGGTCGATGTCGTCGGGACTGCAACCGATATTCGTCACGAGGTAGTCGACCAGCCAGTGCCGAAGACGCTCCTCGTCGAAAGCCGCTGTCATGCCGCACCGTCCAAACAGCCGATTTGAGTCCTCATCAGATACCGCTCTCACTACCGGCAGGAGCCGATTCGACACTGTCGAACAACTCATTCAGCACACTGCCGGCCGAGGCGGGCAGCAAGTCGATGTCGTCGTCCGAATCTTCCTGTGGTAGTAGCTTCTTCGCGAGATGGCCCGCTAATGTCGCGATCGTAGGATGGTTCCACAGCATCGTCACCGACAGCTCGATGCCGACCAACTGCTCTGTCTCTCGTCGGACCGACATTGCCATCACAGAGTTGAGGCCCAGCTCCGCGAACGGCTGGTCCAGATCGAGCTCCGCCTCGGGCATGCGAAGTTCGCGGGCCAGAATGCTGCGTAGCCCGTTCTCGAGTTCGCAGATCATGTTCTCGGCAGGCATCTGTGACCACGTCAGCTTCACTGAATTGCTATGCGGGTCTGGCGCGGTCCCGTCGGACGACGGTAGCGGAGCCATCACAGCTTGATCGACGTCGTAGCGCTCGAGGTGCTCCCAGGCGATGAAGGCTTCTCCTGGCGTGACCGGCCGCGAGCCCAGCCGCTCAAGCTCTTGCAAGACGACCTGCGCCTCCGTGGCGAATCCGAGTCCCTGCCAGGCCACCCAATCCAAACTGACAGTGTGGCAACCTTTTTGGTGACGTGCTCGGGCCAGGCCGTCGAGGTAGGCGTTCGCCGACGCGTAGGCGCCCTGCCCGGGTATACCGAACACCGTACCGGCCGAGGCAATCAGGAAGAAGAAGTCGAGGCTGCACGGCGGAAAGGCTTCGTGCAGCACTTGTGCGCCGGCGATTTTCGGCCACATGGTGCGCCGAAGACGGCTCTCCTCTGTTTCGGTGAGGAGTTGGGCTTCGGTCAACCCGGCGGCGTGTATGACACCGCGTATAGGCGGCGCACCGTCGTGGTCGCGCTGGGCGAGCAGAGCCTGTACCGCGCCGTGGGATCCGACATCGAGAGCCACGGCGTCGACGGAGACGCCACGCCTCTCTAACGCGCGAATCGCGGCGATCTTGTGGCGCACGTCTGCGTCGTTGGTGTCGTTGTCCCAGTCGCGCCTGGGCGGCAACGGCGTGCGGCCCGCGAGTATGAGTCGACGTGCTCCCAGGTCCGCCAGCCAGCCGGCCATCAGTAGCCCGAGAGCGCCCATTCCGCCGGTGATGAGGTATGCAGCATCGGGACAGCACCGCAACGGTTCTCGCTGGGGTTGACCGCAAACCGGTGCCAACCCGGGCGCGAGCAGTTCGCCGTCGCGCAGCGCGAGGATGGACTTGGCCGGCTTTCGCAGCAAGCTGGCCAGCCCCTCCGCGTAATCACCTATGTCGCCTTCACCCGGGATGTCCACGAGGCCGCCCCACAGCTGGGGCTGCTCCGCCCGGATGACCCCGGCGAGTCCCCACAGGCTGCTCTGGCGCACTGCTGCGGCGGACACTGCCTCGCGGACGCCGCGAGTGATGATCCACAGTGTCGCCGGGTTGACATCCACGTGGGCCAACCGGCGGACGAGGTCGGCAACGTCTGTCGACAACCGCACCGCGCAGTCGATGTCGGTCTCATCGGCGGCCACCCGCTCGGGGTCGGCTACATAGAGGACACATTGCGCCTCGGCGACATCGGCCGCGACGTACCCGGCATCGGCGAGCCGATCGCGCAGAGTGCGGGCAGCATCGTCGTGCCCCAGGACCGCGAGCGTGCACAGTGCGTCGGGCGCCGGTTGCACGTCGGTATGATCGTCCCACGGTTGCCACTGGATAGCGTGCGCCAACGGGACCGTGTCAACGTCTAGCGGAGCCGCCGCTGCGGGAGCCGGCTCCGCCTCTGCGTATCGAAGTGAACGGATGTCGATGCACGTACTGCCGTCGGGTGTCTTCACCTCGATATCAACGATCAGTTCATCGGCTCTGCCCCCACACCGGTGTATTTCGATGGAAGCATGGTCATCGACGAGTTCGCGTGCGAACCAAACCCTTTCCACAGCGCGCGGGGACATCAGCCGCGGGTCGGAATCATCCACCATGCCACCGACGTGGATGGCGGCGTCGAGCAATGCGACCGTCGACACTTCGCACAACGCCACGTCGGCGCGCAACCTCCCGGGCGCCGCCCGGCATGAGCCGATCGACCACCCGCACGGCTGACCCTCGTCGACCGGCACAGTCTCGTAGCCGCCGATGTCGTGGTCGGCGCCGTTGCGCCCCGGCTCGTCGTGACGATAAGTGATTCGGGCGCTGACGTGCCTTACCCAACGGCGCGTACCAGTTTCGGCCGCGGGGCTCGATGAAACTGTGACGGATTGTCCGTCAGCGACCACCTGGATGACCCGCGCCTGGTCGATGACGATCGGATTCTCGAATCGGACGTCAGACAGAATCGATGCGTCACATTCCGCTGCAGCGGCCGAAAGGGTCTCTAGCACCACGGATGTCGAAATCTGCGGCTGGGCCTCGGGCATCAGTCGCGCCTGCCACAGATGTGCGTGCGGTGTGGTGGCGACCGCGATGTGCTCGCCGAGCAGGGTGCCGGGCCTGGGCGCAGATACCGTTGCGGTTACCCGATTCTCGATTGTCAACCAGTGTTGTGTGTGATGCCAGGGCGTGTTCGGCAGGACGGGATGCCGCTCAGGCGGTTGCGGCGTGTGGGGGGGTTGAGTGATGTGGGTGCTGTTCAGGTTGGTGTGGAAGCTGACGGTGTCATCACCGTCGCGCGACAGCGTGCCGATGCTGTGGTGGGGGGTGGATTCCAGTGTTTCGGAGATGGCGTGGGTGAGTGTGGGGTGTGGGCTGATTTCGATGAAGGTGGCGTGGTTTTGCGCTGCCGTTTCGATGGCTCGGTGCAGTCGCACCGGTTGGCGCACGTTGGCGACCCAATAAGCGGCATCCAAGGCCGGTGTGGTGGTGTCGGTGATGGTGGACAGAAACGGAATCGTCGGGGCCTTGGGCGCCAGATCCGCCAGCGCCGAACGTAATTCACCCAAGATGGGATCCATCAGCGCGGTGTGGGAGGCGACTTCCATGTTCACCCGCCTCGCGAACCGCTCCTGCGCCATCACCGCGGCGATCACCGCATCCACCGACACCACCGGCCCGGCGATCACGGTCTGCCGCGGCGAGAGGTAGCCCGCCAAACTCACCTCAGGAAAGTCGGCGATCAACGCCGTGGTCGCCTCGGCGTCCATTTCCAGCAGGCCCACCGCGCCCTGACCGGCCAGCCGCGACATCAATCGCGACCGAGTGGCGATCACCGACAAACCGTCGGCCGGGCTCAACGCCCCGGCCACCACCGCCGCGGTCACCTCCCCCATCGAATGCCCAATCACCGCATCGGGTTCCACACCATACGAGCGCCACAACGCCGTCAGCGCCAACTGCAACCCCATGATCACCGGCTGCACCTGCGCATCCCCGCACACCGGGGCACCGATGGCGAGCAGCCGCTGCAGCGAAAACCCCACCCGCTCAACAAACACCGGCTCCAACTCGGCCACCGCTGCGGCGAACACCGGCTCATCGGCCAACAACCGCCGACCCATCCCCGGCCACTGCGAACCCTGACCCGAATACACGAACACCGTGCCCGACCCGGGTGGCCCCTCATGCGGATCGACCACTCCCGGCGCCGATTCACCAGCCGCTAAAGCACGCAACCCGGCCACCGCCTGAGCACGATCCCGCGCACACACCGCGGCGAAATACTTGTGCCGAGTGCGGTGATGACTGAGCGTGTGGGCGACATCGGCCAACCCCACCGCGGCGCCCTCGCCGGCCACCCACTCGGCCAACAGCCCCGCCATCGACGCGATCCGTGCCGGACTCTTGCCCGAAACCACCAGTGTGCTCACCACCGGCTCCGGTTGCACCGCAACGGGTTCGGGAGTCGGGGCCTGCTCAACCACCACATGGGCGTTGGTGCCACTGACCCCGAACGACGACACCCCCGCCCGACGCGCCCGCCTCACCGCCGGCCACTGCATGGATTGCGCAGCGATGGTGAACCGCGAAACGCCCGCACTGGCATGCGGAGTCAGCTGATTAAAATGCAAATGCTGCGGAATATGCCCATGACGCACGCTCAACACCGTCTTGATGAACCCAGCGATACCGGCCGCCGACTCCAAATGACCCAAATTGGTCTTGACCGACCCCACCACCAACGGCGCCGCACCATTGCGTTCGGCGAACACCTGACTCAACGCGTCCAGTTCGATCGGATCACCCAACGCGGTACCGGTACCATGGGCCTCGACATAATCGATCTCACCCGGCTCTAGCCGCGAAGCCGCCAACGCCGCACGCAGCACCGCCTGCTGGGCCGGACCATTGGGCACCGTCTGCCCACTGCTCGGACCGTCCTGATTGACCGCCGACCCACGCACCACCGCCAACACCGAATCCCCGTCACGCAGCGCATCACCGAGCCGCTTGAGCACCACCACCCCGGCACCCTCACTACGCACGTAACCATCCGCGTCGGCATCGAAAGTTTTGCAGCGCCCGTCAGGAGCCAACATCCCCCAAAGCGAGCACGCAATACTGTTTTCCGGACTCAGGATCAGATTGACCCCAGCAGCCAACGCCTGATCACTTTCCCGCCGACGCAAACTCTGACAAGCCAAATGGATCGCCACCAGCGACGACGAACACGCAGAATCAATCACCACCGCAGGACCATGCACACCCAGGAAATACGCCAACCGCCCCGCAGCAAAATTCCCCGCATTCCCGAACGTGACATACGGGTCAACATCCTCCGGCCGCGAGCTTCCAACGTAGATCAAGGAATAGTCATAGGTCGTCAAACCGACGAAGACAGCGGTCTGTGTCCCACGGATCGCCTGCGCGGTGATACCGGCGTTTTCCAATGCCTCCCAAGCCACTTCGAGCAACAACCGATGCTGAGGATCCATCCCAGCCGCCTCACGCGGCGAGATACCGAAGAACTCGGCATCGAATTCATCCGGCTGCCACGAAGTCAGAAAACCCCCCTCCCGACTACAAATCGTGCCCGCAACCGTGTGATCCTCGCAGTAGAGGGCATCGGCATCCCAGCGGTCGGCCGGCACCCGCACGATGCCGCTGGCCCCGTCCTGCAACAACCGCCAAAACTGGGCCGGAGTGCTCACCCCACCAGGAAACCGACACCCCATCCCCACCACCGCGATCGGCTCGACGTCACCCTTTTCGGCAACCTCCAGACGCGCACTCAAATCATCAATCTTGCGAAGTGCCTCAGCGAAGATCGCCCGACGATCCGACGGCGCAACAGTCATCGCGCTCAACCCACCCCCCTATAGCTGATATTCGTCAACCTCGATCACTTAGTGCCGAACCCCCAACTCGGCGGCCGTCGTCATACGCAGACATCCATACGGCTGAACTCGGCTTGTTGATAACGCTCCACGCACGCAGAACGACGCACCTTGCCACTCGTGGTGATCGGGATCGAACCTGGCGGCACGAACACCAGATCTGCGGCCCGCACGCCGTGCGAACGCGAAATTGCAGACGCCACCCTGCGTTTGACGTCTCGGACGCGATCCCGCATCTCGTCCGCGGAGCTGTCCCGTGTCTTGAATTCGATGATCGCGACCAGTTGCTCGCTTCGCTCGCCTGGGACAGATATCGCGGCGACGCGACCTCCGGTGATCTCCTGGATCGTGGCCTCGATGTCGTCGGGATAGTGATTGCGGCCGTCGACTATCAGCAGGTCTTTGATCCTGCCGACGATGAACAGCTCACCGTCCGATATGACACCCAGATCGCCGGTCCGCAGCCAGGGTCCGTGCGGCGTACCTACCGCAGGCTCTACTATTTGGCCGCCAAAGGTGCGCTCGGAGGCCTCTGGGTTATGCCAGTAGCCGGCAGCGACGTTGTCGCCGTGTACCCAGATCTCGCCGACTTTGCCCGCCGGATTCTCCACCCGTGTCTCCGAGTCGACGATCCGCAACGTGGTGGCCCTCGGTGCACCGTAGCTGACCAGTTCCACTCCGCCACCGCTGCTGCATCGCTTCGCATGTCCTGCTGACAACTTCTCGTAGTCAAACCACGCCGTCGTCGGGGGGCGGTCGGGCGCCAGCGACGTCACATACAGGGTCGCTTCGGCCAGGCCGTACGACGGCAGCAGGGCGGTGCGGGGAAGGTTGACGCGGGCGAATCGCTCGGTGAACCGTCGGATCGTCGCCGCGTGGATGCGTTCGCTGCCACTTATGATGCCCTGCACGTTGGCCAGGTCGCAGCCGGCCATGTCGTCGTCGGTCGTCCGTCGCGCTGCCAGTTCGAACGCGAAGTTCGGCGCTGCCGAGAACGACCGCGTATGCCCACCCAGCAGCTGGATCCACCGCGCGGGCTTCTGCAGGAACGCCATGGGGCTCGTCACTACCGCGTGTATCCCAGCCGCGACCGGCGCGAAGATGCCCAGGAGCAAGCCCATGTCGTGGTAGAACGGCAGCCACGACACGGGTGTGATGTCGGGAGGTGGGAAGCTGCCGAATGCCTCGAAGTAGTCGGAGAACACCTGTTCGAGGTTCGCGACGATGTTTCTGTGCGTCACGACGACACCGGCCGGCTTACGAGTCGAGCCCGAGGTGTATTGCAGCAGAGCGATTTTGGCTTGCGCGACCCTGTTCACGTTCAGCGTCGGCTGCGCCTCCAGGTCGAGGGCATCGATCTCGATCAGCGCCACCGTAGCCAGGTCTTGCTCGGCACGAGTGGAAGCAATGACGTCACTGACGACAGCTGACGTCGTCAGAATCGCGACCGGCGAACAGTCCCTCAGGGCCGCCGATACGCGTTCGTCGTGCGTGCCGAACACCGGGACGGACAGCGGGACCGCGACGTAACCCGCCTCCATCGCCGCGAGGAATCCGACGATGTATTCAAGACCTTGCGGCGCGATGATCGCAACGCGGTCACCCGGCGCGCCGCACGAAATTATTTCTGCTGCGAGCGACTGCACGCGCTGGTACACCTGAGACCAGGTCACGCTCTCGGCAAACCCCGCCGGGTCGAGTTCGTAGTCGACGAACGTGAAAGCAGGTGCATCGGGTCGTCGCCGCGCCTGTTCTCGCAGTGCAGCGGGGATGGAGGATTCGATCACCGGCATCGCGACACCTTTCCGTCCTGATTGCTGGCCACGGAAAATGTCACTTTACAACGCCCTGGCGAATGTGTGTTGCCAATTTTCTGAAGTAGAAGTAGGCGCGTTCGGGCCATTTATTTGCATAGTGAAAAGCCGAACAAGAAGCCTTTGCAGCGCTCCCGTGAGATTTGATCATGTCAGGCGAAATTGCTGCAGGTCAAAGTGCTGACGGCGTTGGGTCGGGATGCTGCATGGCGGCACATAATCTTTGCTAGTCTCTGCCATGTCGCGGATGGTGCTGCGAAGCGCCTCGGTGCGCGAGAGACGGGCCGTGCACCCGATCGCGGAGGGTGGCCGCCACCGTATCGCACCCCTTCGCAGATGCGACCGCAACGTACTCCGCAGCGATAACGTAGGAGCGGCGCGGCGTACACCGCTCCCTGCGCCGCGGTCAGACACTGTTGCTAACTTTGCGCAGTTAGGCGCATCCTTCGAAGAAAACTCTTAACTAACTGCCAAGTAACATTTGCTTAGCCTGCGGTAAGATTGCCCACTCCACCGCCCGCCAGCAGCTTGGCACCACAAGCGCCGGGTTAAGACAATCGACGCCGCAGTCATCCCGAGTTTGGCTCATCCGTACGCCACAGTTCGTGACTCGGGATGACTAACGCTCTCCCGGCATCGCGACAACATTCCCAATATCGGGATCGACTCATACTTTGCCAAATCGGGACGTCGGGGACCTTGCAACTGCGGAATGGGATGTCGTATTACCGACCGCCCATTCGGGGCAAGCGCCGCTTAAATATTAAAACGCGGATTTATGGTGCGGTATTTTGAATCGTTATTGACGTCAGCGTTGATTCAATTCAACAGTGGCAAAATCTTATTCGGTCAAATGGTCAAAGCCGCCGCACAATGATCGTTCATTGACCGGCCGCGCGGTCTTTAGCTGGATGTATGTCTTGCAGCGGCGCAGGCGTCGTCGGGGCCGAGCGCGCCGATCGACGGCGCTACCCAGATCGCCGATTAACGGCATTAACGTCGCGCTGATTGACGGTATGGCATGTCGGTGCCGTCAATTTGGGTACGGAGGCGATGCCACACGGATTCGCCCACGGTCTTGAGGGAGTTGACAATCGCGTCAATAAATTCAAAAGTTCAGGTAGGCGCGGCCAGCTATCGGCTATCGCAACACGACAGGATCTTCTCCTCGATGTCGCCGACCAACTGCGGCAAGTGGTCATCGAGATAGAAGTGGTGACCAGTGAATACCCGGGCGGTGAACTCGGCCGTCGTGCGCTCCGACCACGGCACCACCTTCTCGTAGGTGGCGACGTCGTCATTGTCGGCCAGATACGCGGAGATGGGACAGGACAAGGCAACATCGGGTGGGCAGTCATAGTTTGCTATGGCCCTCAGCCCGCGCAGTGTGGGCAGGATCTTCGCCGCAAACTCCTCGTTCTCGAGGAACTCCGGGTTTGCGCCCGTCATCTCGCTGACCGCACTGAGCAGGCCGCGGTCGGACTCGGGGATGTAGTCATATCCGATCCGCCCCGGTGCGGCGCAGGCGGACACGAAGAGAGCACAGATCGGTGTACCCGCCTCGTCGAAACGGCGCGCGACCTCGAACGCCAGCAGGGCGCCCATACTGTGGCCGAAGAAAGCGACCGGATCGCCAGAGCCTTTCGGCGGCGAAACCAACCGGCATGCCTGATCGGCGAGGTCCTCAATGCTCGTGAACGATGCGAGATCGTGCGTCCCGCGTTGTCCCGGATACTGCACCGCGATGCGTTGAACGTTGTCGGAGAACGTGTTCGCGAAAGGGACGTAATACTGCGCCGATCCCCCGGCATGCGGGAAGATGTACAGTTTCGGCTTTCCCCCGGTCACTCTGCACCCCCTAGAGCAGATAGCGGTAAGCCGGCGAACCGGGCTCCAGCGTCTCGACGTGGATGTCGGAGGCCTTCATCCGCTCCAGCAGGCCCTCGAAGTCGGCGGCCGAGCCAAGCTCGATGCCGACCAGCGCCTCGCCGGTGTCGCGGTTGTTGCGCTTGACGTACTCGAACAGCGTGATGTCGTCGTTGGGCCCCAGCACGGTGTCCAGGAAGCGCCGCAGCGCACCGGGCTCCTGCGGGAAATCCACCAGGAAGTAGTGCTTGAGACCAAGGTGCACCAGCGAGCGTTCGAGCACCTCGTTGTAGCGCGAGACATCGTTGTTGCCGCCCGAAATCAAGCACACCACAGTCGATTCCGGCTCGATGTTGGCCTCCATCAACGCGGCGACCGACAGCGCACCCGCCGGTTCGGCGATGATGCCCTCGTTCTGGTACAGGTCGAGCATCGCGGTGCATACCGCGCCCTCGTCGACCGTGGTGATCGACACCATGTCCCCGGCCGCGGCCAACGCCGCGTATGGCCGAGCCCCCGCCCTGTTCACCGCCGCACCGTCGACGAACTGGTCGACGTGCTCCAGCGTCACCGGCTCCCCCGCGGCCAACGCCGCGATCATCGCCGCCGCCCCTGCGGGTTCCACGCCGAGCACCGACGTGTTCGTCGTCCGCTCGGCCAGATAGGTGGTGATGCCTGAGATGCACCCGCCGCCGCCCACCGGGACGATCACCAGGTCCGGTTCGCCGTCGAGCTGGGCGAGAATTTCTGCGGCGATGGTGCCCTGGCCCGCCATCGTGCGCAGATCGTCGTACGGCGGCACCAGCGTCGCGCCTGTCCTGGCGACATCGTCGAGGGCGGCCGCAGCGGCCTCGTCGTAGGTCTTGCCGATCGCGATCAACTCGATGAATTCGCGTCCGTGGTAGCGGATGCGGTCGCGTTTCTGCTTCGGCGTCTTCGCCGGCACGTAGACGCGACCGTGGATGCCCATCGAGCGGCATGCCATAGCGAAGCCCTGGGCGTGATTGCCTGCCGACGAACACACCACACCGGCGGCGATCTCCTCGTCGGACAGTTGCATCAGCAGGTTGTGTGCGCCGCGCAGCTTGTACGACCGGACCGCCTGCAGGTCCTCCCGCTTGAGGTAGACCGTGGCACCGGTGGCCTCCGAGAGCCGCTCGCTGTACTGCAGCGGGCTGCGCAGCACCACCCGGGAAATTCGCTGAGCGGCCTCGTCGATGTCTGCAGCGCGAAGCGGCATAGACACTCCAGTCAAGGGGCTCTGGCTCAGTTCAGCGGACACCGATCAATGGTGCCACCAACCAGCGGTTATCCGGAAATCGGGGTGAGCACGAAGACCGGAATCTGCCGGTCGGTCTTCGTCTGGTACTCCGCGTAGTCCGGCCAGGCCTCGACGGCGCGCTCCCACCAGACGGCCTTCTCGTCACCGACCACCTCGCGGGCCTCGTAGTCCTTGGTGACGTCGCCGTCCTGCAGTTCGACGCGCGGATGGACCTTGATGTTGTAGTACCAAACCGGGTTCTTCGGAGATCCACCCAGAGAAGCCACCACCGCGTACTGGCCGTCGTGCTCAACCCGCATCAGCGGCGTCTTGCGGATCTTCCCGGTCTTCGCGCCGACCGTGGTCAGCAGGATGAGGGGCTTGCCCTTCATATCGACACCGTCGGTGGTACCGCTTTGCATGATCTTGTCGGCGTGCTCGCGCACCCAGTCCGACGGGCTTGGTTCGTAGTCTCCGGAAAGTGGCATTTCGCCAGCTTAGACCCGCTAGGAAAGGCGGCGCCCCGATCCGTGTTTCGGTTGACCGAAAACTGGATTGCGAGTTATCGTCAAATTATGACCGTGCGCGACGAAGTCAGCATCGCCGGCGTGGCCTGGCCGGTGTACAAGCTGCTCGCGCTTGCCATTGCGTTCGTCGTCCTGGTGATCGTCGCCGTCGCGACCGGTAGTGCCGCGCCGTCGGTACTGGCCGCCGCGGCCGCAGGCACCATGGTCTGGTTGACGCTCGGCGCCTTCCAGCGCCGCTAGGCCTCCACCAGCCGCCGCAGCGTCTCCAAATCGGCGGCCACCGCCGCGACGTCGGCGTCGAACTGCTCCTCCGTCATACCGTCGCGTCGGCGCACGCTGAACAGCACCTCACAGCGGTCCTCACCGACTCCGCCCGGAATCACCCGCATCGGGTTGTAGACCGCTTCGCCGTTCGGCAGTCGCACCACATGGTCGAGCACGCCGAACGCGTTGGCCGGCGTGAACTCGACGGTGACCTGTCCCATCGGCGAGTCGGCCACCCAGCCGTCGGCGCTCTGCCGCAGCCCGCCCTCGGCCAACCCGGCCGCCCATCTCGGCCAGGTCTGCGGGTCGGCGGCGAATTCGTAGACGGTTCCCGGTCCGGCTTCGATCCATGTGCTGACGTGTCGCGACTCCATCTGTCCATCGTGGCGCACACACTGACCTGATGGACACCACACCGGAACCGTCGAAGGCGGTCGACGAGTTCGTGAAGCGCGCCGAACTGCTTGCCTCGCACACCGAACGCCACATCCCGTCGTGGCTTCGACCGGGTGATCCGGAGAGCCGGCTGCCGGTGCTGGCCGCGTTGATCGCCGCGATCACGCTGCAGATGGTGATCTCGAAGAGCTATGTGCTGGTTCCCCGCTGGCCGCTGGTCATCGCCGAGGTGCTCCTGCTGGTCGTGCTGGTGGCGCTCAACCCGCTGCGACTGACCCGTTCGACGCTGCTCGGCAAGTACGCGACCTGGGTGTTGCTGGGCGCCATCACGTTGGACAACACGCTGTCGGCGATCGTGTTGGACGCCCGCATCATCACCGGCGCGGTGAGCAATGACGCCGCCCTGCTGCTGGGCAGCGGCTCGGCGATATTCGTCACCAACATCATCGTGTTCGGCATCTGGTACTGGGAACTGGACCGCGGCGGCCCGTTCGCGCGCCGCGCGGGGACGCGTCCGTACCCCGATTTCATGTTCCCTCAGATGGATCCCGACACCGCAAAGCTGGCCAGGCCAGGGTGGCGCCCGACGTTCATCGACTACCTCTACGTCAGCTTCACCAACGTGGTGGCGTTCTCGCCGACCGACACCATGCCGCTGTCGCGGTGGGCGAAGATGATGATGACGGTGCAGGCGATGGTCGCACTGACCACCGCTGGACTCGTAATCGCAAGGGCGGTGAACGTTTTGGGCTGATCGTTCAGCCGAGAAACGGGAGTACGTTCACTGTCATGCGAATCGCAACCGCCGAGCTGACACCCGTCGAACAGACCGCATTTCTCACCGAATACGCCAGAGCGTTGGACAGTCGCTGGGCGCGACCGATTCTCGACGACACACTCGCCGACGACGTCGTCGGCAAGATCGACTACGACTTCGCCGGGTTGGGCGTGCAGACCAGCGTGATCTGCCAGACCGCGCTGCGCGCAAAGATGCTCGACGACCGGGTCCGCGCGTTCATCCGTCGGCATCCGGACGCCGTCGTCGTTGACCTGGGCGCCGGCCTGGACAGCGGCTTCTACCGCGTGCAGCCACCGGCCTCAGTGGACTGGTACAGCGTCGACCTGCCCGGCATCATGGCGCTGCGCGACGAGGTACTTCCCACCGACCCACATTCGCATTCGGTGCCGGTGTCGCTGACCGAAAAGCGTTGGCCGGAAACGATTCCGGCGGATCGCCCGGCGATCCTGATCGCCGACGGGTTGTTCGCCTTCCTTCCAGAAGCGGTCATCGTCGACGTGTTCCGGCGGATCACCGAGCACTTCCGCACCGGCGAGTTGGCGTTCAACGACTACGGTCGCATCGGGTGGTTCAGCGAGCTGGCCATCAAGGTCGCCCCGCAAAAGATGTTCAAAGATGTCGGAAGCCAGTGGGGTTATGCAGGATTCAAGGACGCGCACCATCCCGAGACGTGGAACCCGCGGATGACGTTGGTCGAGGAGGCCAGCCTGACCCACGCGCCCGAGGTCGACCTCTTTCCGGGCTGGGTCAGGGTGGCGACGAAACTGACCGGCAAGAGCAAGACCGGCGCGCGCAAGGCCCGAATCCTGCGCTACGTGTTCTAGCCGCCCAGACAGCCGGGACCCAGCAGCGCCTTCAGGTCGCCCATCAACGCCGACGACGGTGTCACCCGCAGCGAGGCGTCCAGTTCCAGCGTGGTGATCCGCTCACCGCTGATCAGTCGCAGATGCACCTGCGACGTGCCGGGATGCCGCGCCAACACCTGTTTGAGCGCCGACACTTTGTCGACGGTGCACTGCCGCGTCGGCAGGCTCACCGCCAGCGGTCGGTCGACCTGCGCGCTGGAGAAGTCCGGCACCACGAGTTCATGCGCGATCAGCGCGATCCGGTCGTCGCGCGCGGCCACCTTCGCCTTGACCAGCACGACCGCGTCGTCGGTGATCTCACCGCCGTACATCGAGTAGGTCTGTGGGAAGAACAACACCTCGATGCCGCCGGTCAGGTCCTCCAATTGCGCTGATGCCCAGGGTAAACCGTTCTTGTTGACCCGGCGGTTCACCGACGCGAGGATGCCGCCGACCACCACCTGGGCGTCGTTGGCGACGTCACCGTCGAGGATGGCCGGGATCTGCGTGTCGACCTGCATGGCCAGCAGGTGCGCGACGCCGTTCAGCGGATGCCCCGACACGTAGAGGCCCAGCATCTCGCGCTCGAGCGCCAGCTTGTGCTTGTCCTCCCACTCCTCGTCGGGCACCTTGATGGTGAACACCGCGTCGGTCGCGGTGTCCGCGCCGCCGAAGAGGTCGAACTGGCCCATCGCCTCGGCCTTCTTGGTGCCCAGTACCGAGTCGACCGCGTCGGTGTGAATCAGGAACAACCCCTTGCGCGGATGTCCCAGCGAGTCGAACGCCCCCGCCTTGATCAGCGATTCGGTCACCTTTTTGTTGCAGGGGCCGATGTCGATCTTGTTGAGGTAGTCCGAGAAGTCGATGTACTTGCCCTTAGCGGTGCGCGTCGCGACAAGGGAGGAAACGACATTCGCGCCGACGTTGCGCACCGCCCCGAGGCCGTAGCGGATGTCTTCGCCGACCGAGGTGAAGTTCAGGCTCGACTCGTTGACGTCGGGCGGCAGCACCGTGATGCCCAACCGACGGCAGTCGGCGAGGTACACCGCGGCCTTGTCCTTGTCGTCGCCGACCGATGTCAGCAGGCCCGCCATGTACTCCGCCGGGTAGTTCGCCTTCAGATAGGCCGTCCAGTACGACACCAGCCCGTAGCCGGCGGCATGCGATTTGTTGAACGCGTAGTCGGCGAACGGGAGCACCGTGTCCCACAGCGCCTTGATGGCGGCCGCCGAGAACCCGTTGGCCTTCATGCCCTCTGAAAAGCCCTCGTACTCCTTGTCGAGCACCTCACGCTTCTTCTTGCCCATGGCTTTTCGCAGAATGTCTGCTCGGGCGAGCGAGTAGCTGGCCACCTTCTGCGCGATGCGCATGATCTGCTCTTGGTAGACGATCAGGCCGTACGTCTCCGCCAGGATCTCGCGCAGCGGCTCCTCGAGTTCGGGATGGATCGGCTTGATGGCCTGCTTGCCGTTCTTGCGGTCGGCGTAGTCGTTGTGCGCGTTCATGCCCATCGGCCCGGGCCGATACAGCGCGATGACGGCGACGACGTCCTCGAAACCGGTGGGCTGCATGCGGCGCAGCAGGTCACGCATCGGCCCGCCGTCGAGCTGGAACACGCCGAGCGTGTCACCGCGGCCGAGCAGTTGGTAGGTGGCGGGGTCATCGAGCGGAACCGACTCCAGATCGAGCTCGATTCCCCTGTTGGCCTTGATGTTCTCCAGCGCGTCACCGATGATCGTCAGGTTGCGCAGGCCGAGGAAGTCCATCTTCAACAGGCCGATGGCCTCACACGACGGGTAGTCCCAGCCGGTGATGATCGCGCCGTCCTGCGGCCGCTTCCACAGCGGGATGGCTTCGGTCAGCGGCTCGCTACTCATGATCACCGCGCAGGCGTGCACCCCGGCGTTGCGGATCAGACCCTCGAGACCGCGGGCGGTCTCGTAGATGGTGCGGACATCGGGATCGGTGTCGATCAGCCCGCGAACCTCGGCGGCCTCCTTGTACCGCTCGTGGTTGGCGTCGGTGATACCGGACAGCGGGATGTCCTTGGCCATGATGGGCGGCGGCAGCGCTTTGGTGATCCGGTCGGCGATCGCGAAGCCGGGCTGGCCGTAGTGGATGCGGGCCGAATCCTTCAGCGCCGCTTTGGTTTTGATGGTGCCGAAGGTGATGACCTGGGCGACCCGGTCGCTGCCCCACTTGTCGGCGGCGTAGCGCACCATCTCACCGCGGCGGCGGTCGTCGAAGTCGATATCGATATCGGGCATCGACGCGCGTTCGGGGTTCAGGAACCGCTCGAACAGGAGTCCGTGCTCGATCGGGTCGATGTCGGTGATCCGCAGCGCGTAGGCGACCAGTGACCCGGCGGCCGAACCGCGGCCCGGCCCGACCCGGATGTCGACCGACCGGGCGTAGCCCACCAGGTCGGCCACGATCAGGAAGTAGGACGGGTAGCCCTTGGCGCAGATGACTTCGATCTCGTAGGCCGCGCGGTCGATGTACTCCTGCGGCACACCGTCGGGAAAACGACGCGCGAGGCCAGCGTCGACCTCGTGACGCAGCCACGACGCCTGATCGTGTCCTTCCGGCACCGGGAAGATCGGCATCCGGTCGCGCAGTTCCCACACGTCGGCGTAGGACTGCACCCGTTCGGCGATCAGCAGGGTGGAGTCACACGCGCCGGGGATGTCGTTGTCCCAGATCTGCCGCATCTCGGCGGCGGACTTGAGGTAGTAGCCGTCGCCGTCGAACTTGAACCGGGTGGGATCCGACAGCGTCTTGCCGGTCTGCACACACAGCAGCGCCTCGTGGTTGTGGGCGGCGTCGCGGGTGACGTAGTGGCAGTCGTTGGTGGCCAGCGGCGGGATGCCGAGCTTGCGGCCGATCTCCAGCAGCCCCTCGCGGACCCGGCGCTCGATGTCGAGGCCATGGTCCATCAGCTCGAGGAAATAGTTGTCGGCACCGAAGATCTCACGCCATTTCGCCGCCGACTCCAACGCTTCGCGGTCGTGGCCGAGCCGCAGCCGGGTCTGCACCTCGCCGGACGGGCAGCCGGTGGTGGCGATGATGCCCTCGGCGTGCTCGGCGATGAGTTCGGCATCCATGCGCGCCCACTTGCCCAGCTGACCCTCGAACGAGGCCAGCGAGGACAGCCTGAAGAGGTTGCGCAATCCCGTCGCGTTCTCGGCGACCATGGTCATGTGGGTGTAGGACCCACTGCCGGAGACGTCGTCAGCCTTCTGACTGGGATCGCCCCACAGGACGCGCTTCGTCTCGAAGCGCGAACCCGGCGCGATGTAGGCCTCGATGCCGATGATCGGCTTGATGCCCACTTCCGTGGCGGCGTTGTAGAACTCGCTGGCGCCGAACATGTTTCCGTGGTCGGTCATCCCGATCGCGGGCATCTGCAGCCGCTGGGCCTCGGCGAGCATCGGCTTGACCTTCGCCGCACCGTCCAACATCGAGTACTCGGTGTGATTGTGCAGGTGCACGAAGGAGGAAGAGTTCATAGGGAGGCCAGTCTATGACCGTGGCCCGACAGATCCCGGCGTGTCGCGGTGCGTGTCTC
The DNA here is from genome assembly GCF_001667505.1 of Mycobacterium sp. ACS1612. Classification (GTDB taxonomy): domain Bacteria; phylum Actinomycetota; class Actinomycetes; order Mycobacteriales; family Mycobacteriaceae; genus Mycobacterium. The sequence goes on along the minus strand of NZ_LZHZ01000067.1, from coordinate 119,504 downwards.
TACGGTTGATCGACGCGCGTGCGTCCGCGCCGAAACACCCGTTTCACCGTGGGCATTGGGCGCAGTTCCCAGCCGACTTGGGTGAGAATCCCGGCCGCGATGAACGCCGCGACGAGGATTGCGAACCAGATCCCAACCATGCCCAGAAAGGTATTGCGGCCGGAGCAGAAAGAAATCGGGTGTTTCCCTCGAAAAGAAGATTGCCGCGAGTCGTCAGCCCGTCAGTTCCGGCCAGGTGTGTCGCAGCGCGTCGACGCCTGTTCCGGCGGAAACCGGCGGCGCAATGATAAGGGGACGGCCGTTCCTGTGGTGATCCAGCAATCCGCGCGTTATCAGCCGATGAAGTTGCTTGGCAACGGTTAGCATGTCGTTTTCATCGGCAATGAATCCGGCGTAGAAACCCATCCCGAGGAACAAAGCAAGCAGCAAGTTCACCACAGCGCCGACGTCAGTGTCTGCGGCGATCTCGCCACGGGCGACGGCCTGCTCGACGATCGCGGTGTAGAAGCCGTGCACCGCCGACACCACCGGGCTTGGTTGCTCGCGCAGGCTGAAGCGGCGCCGGGATTCCAACCTGGCGGTGATCGCGAACTGCAGCATCGACCGGTCTGTGAGCCCCGACCGGTGCATCGCGATGACGAACTTCGACAGCTGATTCAACAGGGTGTCTTCGCCTTTCGCTTGCGCAATGCAGTCGGCGACAATCGAATAAGACTCCGCGATCAAGCATTCGAAGATCTCTTCGCGGGCGTGGAAGTAGTAGTGCATGGTCGGCCTGCTGATGCCGGCGCGGGAGGCGATGGCCTGGAAATTGGCGCCTTCGAACCCCCGCTCGTTGATCACATCGCGGGCCGCGCGAAGGATGCGCGCACGTGTCTCGGCCGAATCGGCACCTACTGGGCGGCCCCGCCCCCTTGCAGCAGGCAGCGGTTCCGCGTCAGACTCCACGAGCAAACGTTATGGCATAGCTATCGGCCGGTCAACCGGTGATCGTGCGCAAACACTGCAAAAGGTAATCGGCCACGCCTGCGTCGGCGGTGAGTGCAATCGCTCTGCGGAAGGCGTCCGCGGCCTCGGCAGGGCGTGCCGCCTCGGCGAGCAGATGCGCCCGCGTCGTCCAGTACGGCTGGAACCGTGCCACGGCTTGGTCGTCGATTTCGTCCAGCGCGCGCAGTCCTGCGTGCGCGCCGTCGATCTGGCCGTCGACGGCCGCCGCGGCGACGGCCGCGCCGAGCGACGGTGCCACCCGCAGCACAGCACGATGCAGTTTCCGCAGCGCGGTGAGGTCGATAGCGCCGCGCACCGCCCGCGCGCAATGAGCTGACTGGATCGCCGCCTCGTACTGAAACCGCCCAGGGGCGCCGTATCGATGCGCCCGCCGCAGCAGCGCTTCGCCGCGCGTGATCAACGCCGGATCCCACAGTCGGCTGTCCTGTTCGTCGAGCGGGACGAAGCAGCCGTCAGCGGTCCGCCTGGCCGGTCTGCGCGCCTCCGACAGGCACACCAGCGCCGCGAGGCCGAGCACCTCCGGATCGTCGGGCAGCGACTCAGCGAGCACCAGCGCCAGGTGCAGCGCCTCGGCCGCCAAGGATTCGACGGATGCGCGTTGCGGTGCGAATTGCCAGTCGATCGCATAGGCGCCGTAGACCGCCTCCAGCACGGCGGGTAGTCGCCGCGCCAGATCCTCGCGCTCCGGCAGCACGAACGGGATGCCCGCGTCGCGGATGCGCTTCTTGGCGCGCACCAGTCGCTGCGCCATCGTCGCAGGCGCGACCGCGAACGCGGTGGCGATGGCGGCGGCCTCGACGCCGAGCACACACTGCAGCATCAGCGGCGTCCGGATGTTCGGCGCGATCGCCGGATGCGCGCAGACCAGCATGAGCTCCAGCCTCCGGTCCGGGATGGCGGACAGGGACTCATCGAAAACTGTTGCAGCGTAGTCGTTTTCACTCAGCGATTCAGTCATCCGGTGCCCCGCAGACTTCCACAGGTCCCGCAGTCGATTGCGCGCTACCGTCAGCACCCAGCCTTCCGGGTTGGTCGGGACGCCGTCGTCGGGCCAGCGGACCAGCGCGCGTTCCAGCGCATCGGCCAGCGCGTCCTCGGCCGCGGCGATGTCGCGGGTCGGCGCCGCCAGCACGGCGAGCAGCTTGCCGTAGGAGTCCCGGGTGAGAGCGGCCACCCGGGCTCGTACGTCGGCAGGCTCATTCAGGGGTGTACCACCCGCGGTCCGCGGCGTAGGTCCGCCCCACCGGGCGAATCTCGACCCAGCCCCAGCTGTTGGCGGGGTTGCGCTGCGCCCACTTCAGCGCCTCGTCCAGGTTGTCGACCTCGATGACGAAGATGCCGCCGAGCTTCTCCTTGGTGTCGGCGAACGGCCCGTCCTGTATCTCGAGGGTGCCGCTCTGGGCGGTGACGGTGGTGGTGGCGACGACGGACTCGAACACGTCGGTGCTGACGAGCACGCCCGCGGCCGACAGGTCGTCGGCGTATTGCTGGAAGGCGGCCATGGCCGGTGCCATGTCCTCTTCCGTCAACCCGATCTCAGAGCCCTCCTGGTAGTGCATCAACAGGCCGTAGCGCATGTCTGGTTCCCTCCTGACTCGATGGTGTCATCACAGAGATGACGATTCGAGTGAGCGCCGATCGACACTTGCCCGCCACAGCGCGTCGGCGCTGAAAACGGCCAGCGCCACCCAGATCAGCCCGAAGCCGAGCCACCTCGCGGGCGGCATCGGCTCGTGCCCGACCACCACGCCCCAGGTCAACTGCATGGCTGGGGTCAGGTAGAACAGCAGCCCCATCGTGACCAGTGGCAGCCGCTGCGCGGCGGCCGCGAACAGCAGCAGCGGAACCGCGGTCAACACGCCGGACATCACCATCAGCGCGATGTGGCCTGCGCCCAGGCCGGTGAACGTCGCGCGGCCGGTCACCTCGATGACGACGAGGAACGCCAGTGCCGGCGGCGTCGCGATAGCGGCCTCGATGCCGACGCTGACCCGCGGATCGACCGGGACCACCTTCTTCACCGCGCCGTAGGAGCTGAACGACAGCGCCAGCCCCAGCCCTATCAGCGGTGGCTGACCCACCTCGACCGTCAGCACCACCACTGCCACCACCGCGACCGCCAGCGCCGCGAACTGGGCGCGGTTGAGCCGCTCACGAAAGATCAGCAGGCCCAGCGCGACAGTGGCGAGCGGGTTGATGAAGTAGCCGAGGGCGGCGTCGACGACGTGGCCGTTGTTCACGGCGTAGATGTAGATGAGCCAGTTGGCGGAGATGAGCGCCGAAGCGAACGCCAGCAACAGCCAGGTGCGTCCCGACATCGCGCGAATGTCGCAGAGTCGGCGCACCGCCGCGATGACCACGACCATCAAGGCGAAACACCACACGATGCGGTGCGCCAGGATTTCGAACGGCCCCGCGGGTTCCAGCAGCGGGAAGAACGCGGGAAACAGTCCCCACGACGCGTACGCGCCGACCCCGAACAACAACCCCGCTCTACGCCGCTCGCTCACAGTTCGTGGTTACGCAACACGTCCAGCGCGTGTTGCAGATCGTCAGGATATGGGCTGCTGATCTCGACGCGACGACCGTCGGCGGGATGAGCGAACGCCAGCGACCGTGCGTGCAGCCATTGCCGTTCCAGGCCAAGCTTTTTCGCCAAGGTCGGGTCGGCGCCGTAGGTCAGATCCCCGGCACACGGGTGGTGTAGTGCGGCGAAGTGCACCCGGATCTGATGCGTGCGCCCGGTCTCCAGTTCGATGTCGAGCAGGCTCGCCGCCTGGTGCGCTTCCAGCGTGTCGTAATGCGTGACGCTGTGCCTGCCGTGTTCGGTCACCGCGAACTTCCAGTCGTGCCCGCGGTGCCTGCCAATCGGGGCGTCGATGGTTCCGCTCGACGGATCCGGGTGCCCCTGAACCAGTGCGTGGTAACGCTTTTCGACGGTTCGCTGCTTGAACGCCCGCTTCAGCACCGTGTAAGCGCGCTCGGACAGCGCCACCACCATGACGCCGGAGGTGCCGACGTCGAGGCGATGCACGATGCCCTGCCGCTCGTGAATGCCCGAGGTGCTGATGCGGAAACCCGCCGCGGCAAGGCCGCCGAGCACCGTCGGGCCGTGCCACCCGACCGTCGCATGCGCGGCCACCCCGGGCGGCTTGTCGACGGCGACGATGTCGGAGTCGGAGTACAGGATCGCCATGCCCTCAATGTCGACGGGCGTGTTCTCCACCGGCGCAGGCGCTTCCGGTAGCCGCACCTCCAACCAGGCGCCCGCCGTCAGCTTGTCGGACTTGCCCGCTAGCGCACCGTCCACCTCGACGCCGCCGTCTTCAGCCAGCGCCGCCGCAGCGGTCCGCGACAACCCGAGCAGCCGCGCGAGACCGGCGTCGACACGCATACCGGCCAGTCCCTCGGGGACTGGCATCGACCGCGTCGTCACTCGGACGAGTCAGCCTTGCGACGGCCGACCGTGTCGAAGTCAAAACCGAACAGCGACAACGCAACCAGCAGGATCGCACCGCCGACCACCGACGGGTCCGCCACGTTGAACACCGGCCACCACCCGATCGACAGGAAGTCCACCACGTGCCCGCGCAGCGGACCCGGTGAACGGAAGAACCTGTCGACCAGGTTGCCCATCGCGCCGCCCAGGATCATGCCCAGCCCGATCGCCCACCAGGGCGAGACCAGTCGCCTGCCCATCCAGATGATGCCGATCACCACCCCGGTGGCGATCAAGGTCAGCACCCAGGTGTAGCCGGTCGCCATCGAGAACGCCGCACCGGAGTTGCGCACCAACGTCCACGTGATGGTGTCGCCGACGATGGACACCGGCTGGCCGGGGGTCAACAACCGGACCGCGAGCACCTTGGTGACGATGTCCAGTATGAGGACCACCGCCGCGACGCCGAGCAGCAGGCGCAGCCGCTTCGGTGCAGGCTCGGACGGGGCCGCCTCGTCAGTCACGGGTTCGGCCGTCCCCGGGGATTCATCGGTCACTCCCCCATCATCGCAGGAGAGTCGTTTTGCGATGATTTCCCCCATGGGTCGCCTGGTCGTCGTCACCACCGGAGGCACCATCGCCACCAGCAGCGACGAGCACGGGATCAAGCGGCCGACCCGCAGCGGCGCCGATCTGACCGCAGGCCTCGACGTCGACGTGGTCGATCTGATGTCGGTTGACAGCTCGCAGCTGACACCGGCGCATTGGGACCGAATTCGCGACGCGGTGCTGACCGCCTGTAAGGATGCGGGCGCCGACGGCATCGTGGTCACGCACGGCACCGACACCATGGAGGAAACGGCGCTCTGGCTGGAGCTGACCTACGACGGCGCGGCGCCCGTAGTGGTTACCGGCGCGCTGCACAGCGCCGACGTACCGGACGCCGACGGGCCCGCGAACCTGCGCGACGCGCTCGCGCTGGCGGGCAGCCCGGATGCCCGCGGCCTCGGCGTGCTGGTGAGCCTGGCGGGCACGGTGTGGCAACCGCTGGGCCTGCAGAAGACCGCGACTGGTGACCTGCGCGGGTTCACCGGCGACGTGCTCGGCACCATGGTCGACGGCCGGTATCTGCCGCAGCGCGACAAGGCGCGGCCGTATCTGGGGCCGCTGTCGGCGGCGCAGGCGCCCCGGGTAGACACCGTCGCGGTGTACGCGGGGTCCGACGCGGTCGCGATGGATGCCTATGTGGCGGCAGGCGCCCGCGGCATCGTGCTGCAGGCCGTCGGTTCGGGCAATGCAGGCGCGGCCGTGGTCGACGGGGTGCGGCGGCACTGCCGCGACGGCGTCACGGTGGCGGTGTCGACGCGGGTGCCCGGCGGGCACGTCAACGCCGGCTACGGGCCGGGCCGCGAGTTGGTGGACGCCGGGGCCGTCGTGGTACCCCAACTGCCCGCCGCGCAGGCGAGGGTGTTGGTGATGGCCGCGCTGGCGGCCGGCTCACCCGTCGGCGACGTCGTCGCCCGCTGGGGCTGATAGAACCAAATGATGGAGTCGAGGTGGACCGCGGCCGCGATCGCCGGTCTGGCGCTGGCCGCCGCACCGCCCGCGGGCGCCGAACCGCCTGCCGACGACATTCGCGCCTACCCGATCGCGCAGGGCAACTACACCACGCCGAACGACTTCTACTACGTCTTCTTCAGGACACCAGACGGCCGATCATGCGGCATCGGGCCGAACGGCGGCCCGGTGGGCTGCGACGCCGTGCCCACCGATGCGCCGCCGGACACCAACCAGACCGTCGTCAACAGCTGGGCGCCCGCGGAATACCGCCACTCGGACACCGCGTCGTTCACCCGTGACGTCGCCGTCCTCCCGGCGGGGCAGCGGCTGGAGAACTGGGGTGTGAGTTGCGCTGTCGTGGGCGACGGGGCGGTGCGCTGCGAGACGTACAACAGCCACGGCTTCCTGCTGGCCCCCTCCTACGGCGAACTCTGGTAACGGCTCAGCTCGTCGACGTAGTCCGGCCAGTCGAGGCTGTCGACGGGGTTGGCCCGCGCAATCCGCGGCTCGTCGTCGGGAAACGTGCGCGCCGGGCCTGGGCCCGTGCCGCGCGTCTCGAACCGCACGGTCATCACGCCATGTCCCGCCCCTTGAATCCAGCCGTGGCCGTAGTCGGTGTGCACTACATCGTCGCCGATCCGCCACGCGGGCCCAGTGGCCGCAAGTTCGGTGACGGTCGGGCCCACGCTGGTGTTCGACACGTCCTCGGCCGCCAATTCCAAGTCGGGGAACAACGATTCCTGGCGTACGTCGGTCAATCCCGAAAACCCGACGCCGACAAGGCGAATCGGGCCGATCTCGAGGGGGTCGAGCAGCAGCCGCCGCGCCATCGCGGTCAGCGTCGACGCATCGGTGGTGGCGTACGGAAGGGTCGCGGACCGCGTGAGGATGCTCATATCGGATTTCTTCAGCTTGACGGTGACGGTGCGCGCTCCGCGACCGTCCTTCTCCAACCGTGCGTGGGCGTGTTCGCCGATGGGCCCCAACGCCTCCCGCAGCTGATCGAGCGTGGTCAGGTCTTCGGCGAAGGTGGATTCGGCGCTGATCTGTTTGGCGGGGGCGTTCTCGGCGACGGGCCGGTCGTCGATGCCCTGCGCGAGCCGGTGCAGCGCGGCGCCGACGGCCGTGCCGAGGATGTTCGCGGCCTCGGCGTCGGACAGCGCGGCGAGTTGGCCGATGGTCTCGATGCCGAGCCGATGCAGCTTCTCCTCGGCCACCGGCCCGATGCCCCACAACCGACGCACCGGAAGGCCGTGCAGCAGAACGGTTTCCTCGTCGCGGCGCACCACCCGGATGCCGTCGGGCTTGGCCAGGTCGGAGGCGATCTTGGCGATCTGTTTGCCTGAGCCGGCACCGACGGACGCGACCAGCCCGGTCTCGTCGCGGATCCTGGCCTTCAGGTGCCTGCAGAACGCCTCGACGTCGTCGGCACTCGCACCCGCCAGTTCCGGGGGTTCGCCGAACGCCTCGTCGAACGACAACTGCTCGAGGACCGGCACGAGGGTTCGGACCGTTTCGAACACGCGGCGACTGGCCACGCCGTAGACCACGCCGCGCGGCGGCAGCACGACGGCGGCGGCGCCGACCAGGCGGCGGGCCTGGTGCATCGGCATGGCGGAGCGCGCGCCGTACACCCGCGACTCGTAGCTGGCGCCCGCCACCACGCCGCGTCCGCCGAGACCGCCGACGAGCACTGGCCTGCCCCGCAGCGTGGGCCGGGTCAACTGCTCGACGGATGCGAAGAACGCATCCATGTCGAAGTGCAGCACCCAACGATCCATGGCGCCGATGCTAGGGGGCTAGCGTGACGGGAATGCACGACGTGCCGATTCGCGACGAGACGATCCGGTTGGGTCAGTTCCTGAAACTGGCTGGCCTGATCGACAGCGGGGCAGACGCCAAAGCCGTCATCGCCGACGGGCTGGTCATCGTGAACGACGAGATCGAGCGCCGCAGGGGCAGGCAGCTTCGTTCCGGCGACACCGTGTCGTTCGACGGCCGCAGTGCACGGGTCGGCTGACCGGTCCGTTACGGCCCCTTGGCGGGTCAGGCCTGCGCGATCGCTACCCGCACGCCGCCGCTCAACTTCGCGCCGTCGACGGGCTCGGCGAACTGGAAACTGGTCGCGAGGATCTCGCCAGCGATCAGATCGGCGTGCGTCCGGGCCCACTGCTCGCGTTCGGAGGGCACCGCGATGGTGACGCGGATCCGGTCCGACACGTCGAGACCGGTCGACTTGCGCAGATCCTGCAGCTCACGGATCAGGTCGCGGGCCCAGCCCTCGGCCTCCAGTTCTTCGGTCACGGTGCCGTCGAGGACCACCAGTCCGGCACCGTCGGGCAGTGCGCTGGTGTACTCCGGGTCGGCGGCCACCAACCGCGAGCTGTACTCCTCCGGCTGCAGCAGGGCCGGACCCGCCGTCAAGGTGCCGTCGGCGTTGACCACCGCTTCGCCCGCCTTGACGGCCTTGATCGCGGCCTGCACATCCTTGCCCAGCCGCGGGCCTGCCGCCTTGGCGTTGACGGTCAGCTCGAAACGCCCGTAGGTGTCGATGTCGTCGGTCAACTCGACCGCCTTGACGTTGAGCTCATCGGCGAGCAGGTCCGCGAACGGCGCCAGCCGCTGCGGATTGTCCACTGCCACAGTCAGTTTCGGCAGCGGTAGGCGTACCCGCAGCTTCTTCGCCTTGCGCAGCGACGACGCCGCCGATGCGACCTCGCGGACCAGGTCCATATCGGCCACCAGGTCAGGGTCGGTGGGCACCACACCGGCCTCCGGCCAGTCCGTCAGGTGCACGGACCGCTCACCGGTGACGCCGCGCCAGATGACCTCGGTGATCAGCGGGAGCAGCGGCGCCGCCAGCCTGCCGGTCACCTCGAGCACCGTATGCAGCGTGTCGATCGCGTCGGCGTCCTCCTCCCAGAACCGCTGACGCGACCGTCGCACATACCAATTCGTCAACGCCTCGGTGAACTGCCGCAACTGATCGCATGCGCCGAAGATGTCGCACACGTCCAGCGACGCGGTCAGGTCGTCACGCAACTCGGCGAGCTTGGCCAGGATGTAGCGGTCCAGCACATGCGGCGAGTCGGTGCGCCAGGTGCCCTTCTTCGGCGCGTACAGCGCCAGAAACGTATACGCGTTCCACAACGGCAGCAGCACCTGCCGCACACCCTCGCGGATGCCCTGCTCGGTGACGATCAGGTTGCCGCCGCGCAGGATCGGCGAGGCCATCAGAAACCACCGCATCGCGTCGGAGCCGTCGCGGTCGAACACCTCGGTCACGTCGGGGTAATTGCGCAGCGACTTGCTCATCTTCTGGCCGTCGTTGCCCAGCACGATGCCGTGTGCCACACAGGTTTTGAACGCTGGCCGGTCGAACAGCGCCGTGGCGAGCACGTGCAGTGTGTAGAACCAGCCGCGGGTCTGACCGATGTACTCGACGATGAAGTCGCCGGGGAAATGCGTGTCGAACCAGTCCTGGTTCTCGAACGGGTAGTGCACCTGCCCGTAGGGCATGGACCCGGAGTCGAACCACACGTCGAACACGTCCTCGATGCGCCGCATCGTCGAGCGCCCGGTCGGATCATCGGGATTGGGTCGGGTCAGCTCATCGATGTACGGCCGGTGCAGATTGTCCGGCCGCACCCCGAAGTCGCGCTCGAGTTCGTCGAGGCTGCCGTACACGTCGATCCGCGGGTAATCCGGGTTGTCGGACTTCCACACCGGAATCGGGCTGCCCCAGTATCGGTTTCGCGAGATCGACCAGTCCCGCGCGCCTGCCAGCCACTTGCCGAACTGGCCGTCCTTGACGTGCTCGGGATACCAGGTGATGTCCTGGTTGAGTTCGACCATCCGGTCCTTGAAGTCGCTGACCTTGATGAACCACGACGACACCGCCCGGTAGATCAACGGGTTTCGGCACCGCCAGCAGTGCGGGTAGGAGTGTTCGTAGGTCTCGTGGCGCAACAGCACCGCGCCGTTGGCCGCCGCCGCGCGACCCTGGTTCTTCAGGTCGCGGATGATCTGCGGGTTCGCGTCGAACACGTGCTGGCCGGCGTAGTCCGGGACGGTGTTGTCGAAGCGGCCCTTGGCGTCGACCGGCGTGACCGCGGTGATGCCCGCGGGCTGAGTTGTCGCCATGTCGTCCTCGCCGTACGCCGGCGACATGTGCACGATGCCGGTGCCGTCCCCGGTGCTGACGAAATCGGCGGCCAACACCCGGAACGAGTTCGGCGCGTCCATGAAATACGGGAACGGCGGCAGATACCGGGTTTCCAGCAGATCGCGGCCGGTGTAGGTGGCCAGCACCTCCGGTTCCTCGCCCAGTTCGCGCGCATAGGCCGCAAGCCGAGCCTGCGCCAGCACGTAACGCCGGTCGTCGGGACCCGCCACCAACACGTAGGTGACGTCGCGGCCCACCGCGACGGCCTGGTTCGACGGCAGCGTCCACGGTGTCGTCGTCCAGATCAACAGGTAGGCGCCCTCGAGTGGGCCCTCGCTGACCTTGAAGCCGACCGTGATCGCCGGGTCCTGACGGCTCTGGTAGACGTCGTCGTCCATCCGCAGTTCGTGGTTGGACAGCGGCGTCTCGTCGTTCCAGCAGTACGGCAGCACCCGATTGCCTTCGTAGGCAAGGCCTTTGTCCCACAGCTGCTTGAACGCCCAGATCACCGACTCCATGAAGCCGAGATCCAGTGTCTTGTAGTCGTTGTCGAAGTCGACCCAGCGGGCCTGGCGGGTGACGTAGGCGCGCCACTCGTTGGTGTATTTGAGCACCGACTCGCGGCAGGCTTCGTTGAACTTCTCGATGCCCATCTCTTCGATCTGCGCCTTGTCGGCGATGCCGAGTTGGCGTTGCACCTCGAGTTCGGCGGGCAGGCCGTGGGTATCCCACCCGAACCGGCGCTCCACCTTGTATCCGCGCATCGTGCGATAGCGCGGCACGATGTCCTTCACATAGCCGGTCAGCAGATGCCCGTAGTGCGGCAGGCCGTTGGCGAACGGCGGACCGTCGTAGAAGACGTATTCCGGCGCACCCTCACGCCGCGCGACGCTGGCGCGGAACGTGTCGTCTTTCTCCCAGTAGTCGAGGACGTCGCACTCGAGATCCGGGAACTTCGGGGCTCCGGATGTCGGCTTCGGATATGCGGTCACTGTGGTGCGTAGTCTCCATGCCGAGATGTCCAGGCACGGGGACGACGTCGCGCCGGTGCGCGAGCGCCGCGGTACCACCCCGCTTGCGCACACTGCTGTGCGCCGCTCAACTGCAGGCGATGACGGGCCCACCCGTTCGGGTCTACTTGGCTGGTTCAGCTGTTCTTCCGAAGGCTCCCCGGTGATGGCCGGATCGATGCCGTTAGCCCGATTCTAGTGGGCGCCGCAAATCAGGCTGACCAGGCGCCGCGTCGCCCGCCCGGCCGGATCCGACGATGCCGCTGACGACGGTCTCGCTCGCCGCCATCGACTGCACGACCTGGGTCAGCAGCGTCAGCAGGTCCATCGGATGCCACCGGGGGTCGATCAGGGCACGCGCGCCTGCACGCTCTCGATGACGGTGAACTGTGTCGGCGCCGCGAAACGCTCAGACTTGATCTGTCATGCCCGTACCGTGCGCAGGCCCGAGGAACTCACCTTCGCCGAGATCACCGCGACCGACGGCGACGGCATCGTCGTCGCGCACGCGGTGCAGACCTATCGGCTCGGCGGCTGACCGTCCGGCGGCCAGCTCTCGACCCCGTCCTCCAGCGGCACCTCGAGGCTGTGCAGCATCGAGGCGATCATCCGCCACGCCCCGATCGCGGTCACCAACTCGATCAACACCCCAGGATCGGCGCCGAGTTCCCGCTCGCACACCTCCCACGTCTGCGCGCCGACCGCGCCGTCGCGGACCACGTCGTCGGTGGCGGCCAACACCGCGCGCTCGGCGGCACCGAAGCCGGTGTGCGCCGAGGGGTCTTGGACGCCGAGCAGGTCGTCGGCCGGCACCCCGAGCCCGCACGCCACCCGCCAGTGCTGCGTCCATTCGTAGTCGCACGCGGTCAGCCAGCCGATCCGCATGATCACCAACTCCCGCAGCCGCGGCGCGAGCCTGCCGTGCCACAGCATCGTGGCGAGCAGGTCATTGATGGCACGCGCGAGCGTCGGATGGTTCAAAAGCACTTGGAAGATCGACAATTCGGCCATGTAGTCGGGCACGCCCGCCTCGTCGGCGGCGGCCTTGGCCTCGTCGATCGGCAAGCGCGGAACACGAGCTTCGGTCATGGCATCACCACCCCGTGTACCGGCGGGACGTCGTCACGCTTCCCCGCCATCGTTGCCAACAGGTCTTCTGCCGCGTCGAGCCCAACCACACGAAGCTCCTTCAGCACCACCATGTCGGGCCTGAATTTCGGTGCGCCGCTGTCAAATCCGCGGGTTCCGGCCACGACGACGCCTGCGAGTTGGCCGGTGCACTCCTCGTGGTCCGTGCCGCACAGTCCGCAGGGTTGCACCGAGACCAGCGCGACGTCCTCGCCGACATCGGGTAGTGGCAGTTTGCGAAGCACCAGGCGGTGCGGCCGTTCCAACACCAGGGCGCGCGCGCTCGCCGACTTCGGCATAGCCGCACCCTAAACCGCGTAGCGTCGCGACATGAGCGATCACACGTACCGAATCATCGAGATCGTCGGCAGTTCGCCCGACGGTATCGACGCGGCGATTCGCAACGGGATATCCCGCGCCTCGGAGACGATGCGCGGCCTGGACTGGTTCGAGGTCCAGTCAGTCCGCGGTCACCTCGAGGACGGTGCCATCGGGCATTTTCAAGTCACGCTGAAAGTCGGCTTCCGCCTCGAAGATGCCCAATGACCTCACACCGGAGCGGCGGCGTCCGACGTCATCTGGAAGAGCGCCAGCGCGAACTGCTCGGTGAGCTCTTCGATGGTGTAGCGGTCGAACCGGGTGGTGTCGTACCACCAGTCCAGGTGCAGCAGCCCGTCGACGCGGTAGACCCGCAGTTCGAGCGCGTAGCCGAGGCCCGGCGGCGTCTCGTACGACGGGTCGGTGCCGTCGGCCAGGTCGCCGATGTAGTTGAGGAAGAGCTCCGACGACAGCTGCGCAGACGGGGCGGGTAATGCGTTGAGCGTGCGGTGCACGTCGCGCAGCATGTCCGTCGGGCTCGCCTGCCGGTCGGACGCGCACAACAGCGGGATCGCGTGCAACAGCCAACGCCGTTCGCCAGTGACGTCGATGGCGACGACACCCTCACCGATGGTGCGAGCAATCGTTCGCCCGAGCGCGGCAAGCAAGATCTCGTCGGCGGCCACCCCCAGCCATTCGGTTGCTCCGTCAACTTCCGCGGTCACCTCGTCGGACGGGGCGGTGGACAGTTTGTCCAGGACCGGAGCGGTCCCTTCGGCAATGTCATGGTCGGCGACCCGCAACGTGGGCAAGGCCATGGCGTCGACCGGATACGTCAAGTCACGGGTGTGATCAGCTACATACGGAGCAACCATGTAGCTAACCGTACACCCGTTTCCCAAAAATGGGAGACTCCTCCCAAAACTGTGACGCCAGTGTCAATAACGGCTAATCCCTCCTATTTGCGAACGTTGCTACCCAAACCCGGGATGCAGGCTTTATGGTGTATTAATGCCACGGACCGATGAGAACGGCAGACAGCTCAAGGCGTTGCTCGACTACCTCCTCGACGGCGAGATCGATGCCAAAGACATTTATGACGCCCTCGGCATCTCCAGCAGCACCTATTACCGGCGAATCAAAGAAGCCGACTATCCCAATGCCGAGGAGCTGCGCCGAGTAGCCGACAGGTTCGCGCTCAGCTATCCCGACCTGCAAATCCAGTTCGGCTTGATGAGCCGCCAAGAGGTGTGGAGCTACATCGAATCGGCCCCGTTCACGATGACGGCCGTACAAGACGCCGTGGAAACCAAGCAGACGACCCGGCCGCCGAAACTGTCCGAGATGAAGCCGAGAGCAGACGCTCCTCCTCTTTAGGACGGATAGGCCGTACACTTTGCTGACAGGTTCAGTACGAAGGCAACTCTCATGGCTCTGGCAACACTCATAGCGATCACCCTCGGGTGTATCGCGTGGAGCCTGTGGATCCGTCGCGTCACATGGTCGTGCCGATGGGAAGTCGCCGCCACCCTGAACATCGCGCTGCAGGGCATCGCGGTGATCCTGATGTCGCCGCTGGCCTCGGAAACCCTCGGTCACTGGCTGCACGCCCTGACCGGCATGTGGAACCTCGAGGACTACATCGGCCACGACGCCTACATCGTGGCCGCCTCCGCCGTCGTCTACAACGCGTTGGGCAGACTCGCCGACGACCACGCCATGCAGATCTCCTTCAAGCAATATGTGGAGCGGCCGGCCACGCTGTGCATCCCGCTGCTGCTGGTGACATTCTCGATCGGTAACGGCGCCACCGTCTATCGCCCCGACTTCTTCGAGGTACCGACCGACTTCTGGCTCAACACGTACTGGCTGCTGCTCTGCGGCATGTTGATCTATCTACTGACCTACGGGGCGCGCGCGCTGCTGATCCTGCGCCAGGACCCGCGGTCGCGGAAGATCGCGAACATCTATCTGGTCGCTTCCGCCAGCGGCATCCTCGCCTGCGTCGTGCGCATCGTCACCGCCTACGTGCCGCCACTGCAGACCGTCGAGGGCGGCACGCTGGTCTGGATCTTCGCCTGCGGTTGCGGCGCCGGATTCGCGCTGACGTCCGCGCAGTCCTGGCGGATCAAGACCAAGTGGTTCACCCGCGCCAGTAATTAACCCGCGACGGGCTTCGGCATCTCGTACGGTGCGCCGAACGCAGGCGTGGTCTGGTAGCCCCGCTTACGCGCTTGTGCCGCGTCGCGGCGGATCAGGGCGTGCAGTCCGGCGAACACCGCCTGGTCCAGCACCATGCGGGTGAGCAGGCGGTTGTGCACGAACCCGAAGGACAGCCCGGACGACGGATCGGCCCAGCCGACAGAGCCTGCCAGGCCGGCGTGTCCGAAGCCAGGCATCAGCCCCGGCGGGATCGGCAGCGAGTGGTAGCCGAGGTGGAAGCTCAACGGCATGAAGATGTTGCGGTCGGGCAGCAGGCTGGGCTTGCCGGTCAACCCGGCCGTCAGCTCCTCGGACAGAAACTGCGTGCCCTCGATGCGGCCACCGTTGGCAAGCGCGGCGTACACCTTGGCCAGGCTGCGAGCGGTGGCCACCCCGTTCGCCGCGGGGATCTCGGAGTCCAGGAACGGCGTGTCGCCCTGCACAACGGCCTTCATTCCGGGGAAGTACATCGAGCCGAAGCCGCCGGAGTACTGCAGCGCGGCGACCCGGGGTGCGACGAAGTTGAACAGCGGATTGCTGAACGTGCCCTGGGGCGCCAGGATCTGCGCGGCCCGCGTCGGCGACTCGATGGGCGGACGGCCGAGGTGCAGCCCATCGGTGTTCAGCGGCTCGGCCAGTTCCTCCCGGATCAGCACCCGCATGCCCTTGCCGGTGACGGCGCGGGCAAGTCCCGACATCAGCCAGCCGTAGGTCAGCGCGTGGTACGCGGGCTTGCCGTAGAGCACCTTGTTCACCGACGCGGCCGCGAGGCGGGCCTCCATCGCGTGATGGTCCATCAACTCGGCCTTGCTCACGCCGTTGAGCTGAGACAGGCCGGCCCGGTGGCGCATCACGTCGCGAACGGTGATGCGGCTCTTGCCGTTGGCTGCGAACTCCGGCCAGTACTCGGCGACCGGGGTGTCGTAGTCGACCAGGCCGCGGTCGGCCAGCCGGTGGATGACCGTCGAGGCCAGGCCCTTGGTCACCGACCACACCATCGCGCCGGTGTCGGCGGTCCAGTACTGCGTGCCGCGCCGGTCCGCGTATCCGGTCCAGACGTCGACGACGGGCTCACCGTGCAGGTAGACCGCTAACGCGCCCCCGCCGAACCGCCTACCGGGAAACAGCTGTCGAAACGCGCGGACCGTACAGGCGAAGCTGGAGTCGGCAGCGCCCTGTACGCCGTGTGGAAGCGCCGCGCTGCGCTCCCCGTTTTTGACACCCGTCACAATGTATTGAATTTACCTGCAACCCCGGCAAATAAACGAAGTGTTACCAATTAGTTAGGTCTCGGAACGTCAGCGGCGTCCAGCAGCTGTTGTGCAGCAAGCGTGGGGGTCAGTTCCCCATCGCGTACTTTGCGTTCCACCTCGGGGCGAATCTCGCGGACGCCGGGATGGGACAGCACCCGGTCCAGCACCGCGTCGCGGACCATCGACCAGGTCCACTCCACCCGCTGCGCACGCCGGCGCGCCTCGAACTCCCCCGCCTCGGTGAGCACCTGCCGATGTTTTTCCACGGTGTCCCACAGCTCCGTCAATCCGCGGCCCTCCATCGCGCTCATCGTCAAAACCGGTGGGCGCCAGAGGGTTTCGCGCGGATAGATGAGACGGATGGCGCCGGTGAGTTCGCGGGCCGCCTTCTTGGCTTCGGCCGCATGCTCACCGTCGGCTTTGTTGACCACCACGATGTCGGCGAGTTCGAGCACGCCCTTCTTGATGCCCTGCAGCTGGTCGCCGGTGCGCGCGAGGGTCAGGAACACGAATGTGTCGACCATGTTCGCGACCGTCACCTCGGACTGCCCGACGCCGACGGTCTCCACCAGGATGACGTCGAAGCCGGCCGCCTCGAGCAGCACGATCGTCTCACGAGTGGCTCTGGCCACCCCGCCGAGCGTCCCTGAGGTGGGCGACGGCCGGATGTAGGCGTCCGGGTGCACCGCGAGTTTCGCCATCCGCGTCTTGTCGCCGAGTATCGAGCCGCCGGTGCGGGTCGACGACGGGTCGACGGCCAGCACGGCCACCCGGTGCCCCTGCTCGATCAGATGCATGCCGAGCGCCTCGATGGTGGTCGACTTGCCGACGCCGGGCACCCCGGTGATGCCGACATGCATGGCCTCGGCGCAGTCGGCGTCACCCGTCAGCTCGAGCAGCAGCTGCTGGGCCTGCTTCCGGTGATCGGCCCGCGTCGACTCGACCAGCGTGATGGCCTTCGGCAGCGCGGCACGGTCGCCGGCGCGGACGGCGGCCGCCAGTTCCTCGACCGAGCTGGCCATCTAGCTCAGGTCGTAGCCGAGTCGCTCGGCCAGCTTCTGCAGCAGGCCGATAGCGGCATCGGCGATCACCGTGCCCGGCGGGAAGATCGCGTTCGCGCCCGCGGCGTACAGCTCGTCGAAGTCGCCGGGCGGGATGACACCACCGACCACGATCATGATGTCTTCCCTGCCCACTTCGACGAGCGCGTCGCGCAGCGCGGGCACCAGCGTCAGGTGCCCCGCCGCCAGTGACGACACCCCGACCACGTGCACGTCGTTGTCGGCGGCTTGACGCGCGACCTCCTGCGGGGTGGAGAACAGCGAGCCGACGTCGACGTCAAAGCCGATGTCCGCGAACGCCGTTGCGATCACCTTCTGACCGCGATCGTGCCCGTCCTGGCCCATCTTGGCGACCAGGATGCGGGGCCTGCGGCCGTCGGCCTCGGCGAACTTCTCGACGAGCTCTGTCGCGCTGGCGATGTTGCTGACCTTTCCGACTTCGTCGCGGTAGACCCCGGCGATGGTACGGATCTCAGCCTGATGGCGTCCCCAAACCTTCTCGAGGGCATCGGAGATCTCGCCGACGGTGGCCTTGGCCCGCGCCGCGTTGATGGCCAGTTCGAGCAGATTGCCTGTCCCGTCTGCAGCACGACTCAGCTCTGCAAGGGCAGCCTCGACGGCGTTCGGGTCACGGTCGGCGCGCAACTGCTCGAGCTTGGCGATCTGCTCGGCCCGTACCCTGCTGTTGTCGACCTTGAGCACCTCGATCTCGTGGTCCTCGTCAACCTGGTACTTGTTCACGCCGATCACGGGCTGCTGGCCGGAGTCGATGCGCGCCTGGGTGCGTGCCGCAGCCTCTTCGATGCGCATCTTGGGGATTCCGTCACTGATGGCCTGCGCCATCCCGCCGTGTTCGTTGACTTCCTTGATGTGCGTGCGCACCCGCTGCGCCAGCTGATGGGTCAGCCACTCGACGTAATACGAGCCGCCCCACGGATCGATCGGCCGCGTGGTCCCCGACTCCTGCTGCAGCAGCAGCTGCGTGTTGCGTGCGATGCGGGCCGAGAAGTCGGTGGGCAGGGCCAGCGCCTCGTCGAGCGCATTGGTGTGCAGCGACTGGGTGTGTCCCTGGGTCGCGGCCATCGCCTCGATGCAGGTCCTCGCGACGTTGTTGAACGGATCCTGCGCCGTCAGCGACCAGCCCGAGGTTTGCGAATGTGTGCGCAGCGAAAGGGATTTCGCGTCCTTCGGGCCGAACTCCGCGACCAGCTCACTCCACAGCAGCCGACCCGCCCGCAGCTTGGCGACCTCCATGAAGAAGTTCATCCCGATGCCCCAGAAGAACGACAGCCGGGGTGCGAACTTGTCGATGTCCAGGCCGGCGTCCAGGCCCGCCTTGATGTACTCGACCCCGTCGGCCAGCGTGTACGCCAGCTCCAAATCGGCTGTCGCACCGGCTTCTTGGATGTGATAGCCGGAGATCGAGATCGAGTTGAACTTCGGCATCTTGGCGCTGGTGTAGCCGAAGATGTCGGAGATGATCCGCATCGACGCCTTGGGCGGATAGATGTAGGTGTTGCGGACCATGAACTCTTTGAGGATGTCGTTCTGAATGGTCCCGGCCAGCTTCTCCGGCGGCACACCCTGTTCCTCGGCCGCCACCACGTACAGCGCCAGGATCGGCAGCACCGCGCCGTTCATGGTCATGGACACCGACACCGTGGACAGGTCGATACCGTCGAACAGTTGGCGCATGTCGAGGATGGAATCGATTGCCACGCCTGCCATTCCGACGTCGCCCTGCACGCGCGGATGGTCGGAGTCGTAGCCGCGGTGGGTGGCCAGATCGAAGGCCACCGACAGACCCTTCTGACCGGCCGCGAGGTTGCGGCGGTAGAACGCGTTGGACTCGGCGGCGGTCGAGAAACCGGCGTACTGGCGGATGGTCCACGGCTGGTTGACGTACATGGTCGGGTAGGGACCGCGGGTGTACGGCGGGGCGCCGGGGAGGCTGTCCAGCGGATAGCCGGCGTCGGCGACGGCATCACGGTCGGCGCCGATGTAGACCGGTTTGACGTCGATACCCTCCGGCGTGGCCCAGACCAGTTGGTCGGACGAGTAGCCATGGGCGGCCGCCGCGGCTTCGACCGCTTTCGCGACGGCAACGTCGGTCGCCGGTGCGCTATTGTGCTCGCCGTGCAACGGAACGTCGGCGAAACTCCCGATGCCTGTAGTCGCAGTCATGTCATGCCCCCAATCGGCTGAGCAGGTCCGAGAGCGCCTTGACCGCGTCGATCTTGGCGGTCAGGTAGTCATCAGGTTTCGAATCCGCTTCGGCCACTGCCTTTTCCGGACCTGCCAGCAGAACGTGTGAGATCCCCGCTTTGCGTGCCGCGTCGACCGCGGCGGACGCCTCGGTCGCGTAGCGGGCGTCGGTGCCGCAGATCACCGCGATTTCGGCGGCAGCGTCTTTGATGTCCTCCGATACCGCCTCGATGCCACCGGACGCCAGCAGGTTGGTCGCGAACGTGGCGCGGACGTTGTGCTCGGCCAGCGGGCCGAGTGGCAGCAGCAACACCTTCGGCCGTGACCCTGTCTTCTCAAGGAAGGCATCCGACCGGTTGCGCAGGGCCTCGAACCCGGCGGCGTAGCGCACCACCGTCTCGAGGGCATCGCCTCGCGGGAGTGGCGGTTCCGCGAGATTCGGGTACTCGTTGACGCCGGTGAGCGATGTGCGCCGGTGGGCGATGTCGTCGGCGCGGCGGTCGGCGACTTCTCTGATCTGATCGACGACATAGTCGCGGGCGGCCTCGAAGCCGCCGCGGGCCTCGATGTCCTGGAAGTGTTTCCACGTCTGTTCGGCCAGGCGCTCGGTGAGGTCCTCGACGAACCACGATCCGCCCGCGGGGTCGAGCACGCGCCCGATGTGCGACTCCTCGAGCAGCAGCAGTTGGGTGTTGCGGGCGATGCGTCGCGCGAAACTCGGCGCGGTGCCGGGGAATCCGCCGGGGATCGCCACGTCGAACGGATGGACCAGCACGGTATCCGCACCACCGGCGCCTGCGGAAAACGCCGCCACCGTGGTGCGCAGCATGTTCACCCACGGATCCCGTTGCGCCATCATCGGCAGCGACGTGACCGCATGCAGACGCGCCGCTCCCGCGTCGGGCTCCCCCACCACCTCGGCCATCCGCGCCCAGAGTTGCCGCGCCGCACGCAGTTTGGCGATGGTCATGAACTGGTCGTCGTCGGCGGCGAAACGGAAACTGATCTGCCGCAGCGCATCCCGCGTCGCCAGCCCGCCGTCGGCGAGCACGCGCAGATAGCTGACCGCGGCGGCGATGGCCGCTGCGAGTTCCCACGAGGCGCTCGCGCCGAGATTGTGGAAGGCGGGACCGTCGACCGTGATGGCACGCACGCCGCCGTCGTACCCGGTCACCTTGCCCGCCACCGCGACGACATCGGCGACGCCGGGTGCTGATTGCCCACTCAACGGCGCGGTGAGCGGGTCGGCGCCCAGATCCACCGACAGCCTCGACCGCTGGTCGCTGTCCAGGTCGGTCAACAGCGCGAGCAACGCATCCGACGTGGCCGCGTAGTCGGCACCGGCGTCCAGGACGACAGGGACGAGGTCGAGGAAGACCCCGTCGAGCAACCGGTCGAGGTGCATCGCCGCACCCTCGACGCGCAGCACCAGCGCGCTGACTCCCTCGGTCAGCGCCAGCAGTACCGCGCCGTTGGCGTCCGCAGCGGCCGACCCGTTCGCGGGGAACGCCTCGGCCACCCGCCATCCGGACTTGACGTCGCGCAGCGCGTCACCGCCCCTGACGAACGGCCACTGCCCCGGCAGCGCAGCTTCCGGCAACGCGTCGAGTGACGTGTACAGCGGGCGGACCACAAATCCTTCGTAGGTCGGCGAATCGAGCAGCCGCTCGGGCTCGGCGGGCAAATCCGCCGGTTCGCGCCTGGTGCTCTTGGCCAGCACGCCGGCGACCGCCGCGCGCCACCTCGCGATATCGGAATCCGCAACGCCGCGTTTCTGCACGGCCATCAGGCTAATTGATCGCCATCACAAGATCGCCTGCTGGTCGGCCAACTCACACCGGCGCCCAGAGCGTGTCCGCGGCGCGCTGCCCGTAGTCTTGGGAGGCGTGAAACCCGTCGTCAACACCCTTCGCGCGCTGCGTGCCGCGGTGATCTCGACGGCATCCTCGGTGTCGCCCCTCCGGTTCATCACGATCCTCACAGCAATTGTGATTCTGATCGCAGTTGCGGTGCTGATTCCGTTGCCGACGGCTCTTCAGATGCGTGATTGGGCGAAGTCGGTCGGCCCCTGGTTCCCGCTGGCCTTCCTCGCCGCCCACATCCTGGTGACGGTGTTTCCGTTTCCGCGCACGGTGTTCACGCTGACCGCAGGCCTGCTTTTCGGCCCCTACCTCGGCGTTCCGTTGGCGGTGCTGGCCAGCACAGTGAGCGCGGTGATCGCCTTGCTGTTGGTGCGCGCCGCGGGTTGGCAGTTGAGCCGACTGGTCAAACACGACCGGGTGGAATCCGTCGACGCGCGCCTTCGCCAGCGTGGCTGGCCCACCGTGATCTCGATGCGGATGATCCCCGCGATGCCGTTCTCGGTGGTCAACTACGCATGCGGTGCGTCGGCGGTGCGGGTGCTGCCGTACACGCTGGCCACCCTGGTCGGCCTGCTGCCGGGCACGGCAGCCGTGGTCATCCTTGGCGACGCGCTGACCGGCAATGTCAGTCCGCTGCTGTTCGTGGTGTCGCTGTGCACGGCGAGCATCGGCATCGCAGGCCTGATCTACGAGATCCGCACCCACCGGCGTCACCACCAGCAGCACCTGGCCGACTACAGCGAGTGCGCGCCGCCACCGCCGTCACGGATGACCGGCGCGGTCGCGCCGGGAGGCGGCGCATTCAACGACGGCGAAGGCGAATAGGCAGGGCCCGCTACGGGCGTGCGCGCTTCGGCCTCGGCCTTGGCGACGGCCTGGGCGATCGCCGGATCCGTCTGCGTCGAGAACCAGTCGGCCACCTCTTCGGAATCGTCCTCGGGCTTCGGCAGGTTCTCCTCGACCGGTGACGGCGCGTAGCGGAACACGCCGTCTTCGCCCGGCGCGCCGAGCAACTTGGTGAAACCCTGTAGCGCCGAACCGAAGTCGCTCGGCACCACCCACACCTTGTTGGCCTCACCCTTGGCCATTTGGGGCAGCGTCTGCAGATACTGGTAGGCCAGCATCTCCGGCGTCGGCCTGCCCGCCTTGATCGCCGCGAACGTCTTCTCGATGGCCTTGGCTTGGCCCTGCGCCTGCAAATACTGGGCGGCGCGCTCACCCTGGGCGCGCAGGATCCGGGACTGCCGGTCAGCCTCGGCGGCCAGGATCGCCGCTTGTTTGGCGCCCTCGGCCGCCAGGATCTGCGACTGCTTCTGGCCTTCGGCCTGTTTGATCGACGCCTCCCGGGTGCCCTCCGCGGTCAGGATCATCGCGCGCTTCTCGCGGTCGGCGCGCATCTGCTTTTCCATCGAGTCCTGGATCGACGGCGGCGGATCGATGCTGCGCAATTCGACGCGCGCGACACGCAATCCCCAACGGCCGGTTGCCTCGTCGAGCACGCCCCGCAATTGCGCGTTGATCTGGTCGCGTGAGGTCAGTGTCTGCTCCAGCGTCATACCGCCCACCACATTGCGCAGCGTGGTGGTGGTCAACTGCTCGACGCCGACGATGTAGTTGCTGATCTGGTACACCGCGGCCTGCGGGTTGGTGACCTGGAAGTAGACCACCGTATCGATGTTCACCGTCAGGTTGTCCTCGGTGATCACCGGCTGCGGCGGGAAGGACACCACCCGCTCACGCAGGTCCACCCTGGCACGGATCTTGTCGATGAACGGCAGCAACAGCGTCAGTTGGCCGGACACCGTCTTGCTGTAGCGGCCGAGCCGTTCGATCACCGCGGCTTCAGCCTGCGGGATCAGCGCTATCGACTTCGCGACGATGATGGCGGCGAACACCACCAACACCCCGACCAGAATGAGGCCGGCGACGGCACCTTCCATGCGGGTTCCTTCCCCTCGTTTGCCCAGTGTTCTCTAGATGACCTTTTGGACGACCGCGGTCGCGCCGTCAATGTGCACGACGGTGACGTGGTCGCCAGGTTCGTAGACATCGTCCTGGTTGTACGGGCGCGCCGTCCAGATTTCGCCGTCGAGTTTCACCTGTCCCTCATGGCGCGCCACCCGGTCGAGCACGAGAGCGCTCTTGCCCTCGAGTGCCTTCACCGGTTCGGGCAGCCCCCTGCCCGACATGAAGTGTCGCTTCAGCGCGGGCCGCACCAGCACCAGCAGGAGCACTGAGACAACGAGGAAAACAGCGCCGTGCACCCACAGGTCGTCGAAGATCAGACTGGACCCGGCCGCGGCCAGCGCACCGCCGCCGAGCATGAGCAGAAACAGGTCGCCGGTGAGCGCTTCGGCCCCGGCAAGACCCAGTGCGGCGATTAGCCAGATCAGCGGGACGGGCATGCCGTCAGCCTAGCGCGTAGCCGACTCAATGAGCGGCTAACAACTACACTGCGAGCATCATGTGGTGCCCTAGTGTCTCTCTCTCTGTGTGGGCCAACGCCTGGCTCGCAGGCGCAGCCGCGCCTGACGATGTGCTCGATGCGTTATCGCAATGGGCACCAAGGCATTCGGTAACGGCCTACGACTCCGTTGCGGCAGGTCGCACCGGTTTGCCATGGCCCGATCTGAACGACGCGGGCGCGGTGTCGCTGTTGCAGACGGTGCGCACGAGCGCGGGAACGGGATTGTCGGCGCCCGCCATCGGCGTGGCGTTGCCGGTGCCCGGCGACGTGCGCGGGCTTCCTGCAGGCACCCAATTCCAGCGTGACGCAGTGACAGCGGGTGAGGCCGTCATCATCGGGCGTGACGCGTCGACCGCGGTGGGTCTGGTGCCGGAATTCGAATACGACGAACTCGACGACGAGTCCGAGTACGAACCGGAACCGACGTCGTTGTCGTGGACGGTGTACTCGGTGTCCGCGCCGGTGCCCGACGAATACCACGACCTCGGTGACGCGGAACTCACGCTGCGAAATGCCGTGCGCTCAGCCGCCGATGCGCTCGGGGCCATCCGCGCCGCCGGCAGTGACGTGGCCGATCCCCGCGGTCTCGTCGAGCAGGTGCTGGAGAGCAACCGCGGGCACCGGGTGCCCGATCATGCACCGTCGCGCGCGGTGCGCGTGCTCGAGAACGCCGCCCACATCGACGCGATCATCACCGTCAGTTCGGGCCTGATCCCGATCGGGCTGCAGACGTCGTCAGAGGTTCAGATCGCCAGTGACGCGCTGCGCCCGCTGTCCTCGGTGGTGCGCGAGGCGCGGATGGCCGCGATCACCGCGATCCTGTACTCAGCCTGGCAGTAGCGCTATTTGGCGTCCTGGCCGGCGTCGGCATTCTCGGTGGTGTGCTCGCCGTCGACGCTGTTGTCCGGTGCGCCTTCGGTGTCCGGGCTGCCGGCGCCCGCGTTCACCGGGCTCACGATTTCGGGCGTGTCGGAGTCCGCCTGATTCGACGGATCCGCACTGACCGTCTTCGTGTCATCGAGCTTGCCGACCAACGGGTTGACCTTCTTCACGTTCAGTCGCACATGCCCGTTGGCGCGCGCTTTGTTCGTCGTTGTGCCCGGATCATCGGCCTCGGGCGGATCCTGTTGCGCCGACGCGGCTTTCACGTCGCCGCCGGTATCGCCGGGATCCTTGACATAATCCTTTTCGGGGTCCGCGACTGATGTGTCGGCGACCGCAACGTTGACCACCCGAGCGTTGTCCGCCGGGACCACTTCGGCGCTCGACACGTCATTCGCCGGCGCCCGCAACGGCGAGACGAACGGCGACGGGGCCACGGGCGCGGGCAGCGCATTCAGCACGGCCGTCAATGCGCCGTCGAGCCCGTTCTTGACGGCAGCGACAAGACCACCGATGGGCGGCACGGCGGTGTTGATCACGCCGTCGATGAGAGGCTCGATCGCGAGCGAGTAGACCGAGTCGATCGGAACGGGGTTCGAGAAGGGGTTTATCAAGCTGTACGCGAGGAAGCTGGCCAGCCCGGGAATATCGCCGGGGTCGGCGATGGCCGATTGCGCGACACTCAGCAGCGCGTTGGGCGCCTGGCCGACGAATCCCAAGCCGCCCCAGATCGATACGCCGACGCTGTCGAACGCGGTAACGATTCCGTTCGTGAAACTGTCGACGAGCGGCGGGAGCAGCGCCGCGTTGATGGCATTGATCCCGTCGGTCGGATCCGGCAGCAGGCCGCCCAATCGACCCGGATCGATGAATTCGAACAACGCGTCGTATGCGTCCGCGATGGGTTGACCCAACTGCGCCGGGAGCAAACTGGTGAGCGCACCGATCAAGGGAGACGGTATGCCCAGGAGGTCGAGCAGTTCCAGCGTGACGACGCCACTTGCAATACTCGCCACCAATCCCGGGTTCTGAATCAGCGCCTGCGCCCAGCGAGCCTCGAAGTTGGGCTCCACCCCGACAAAGTAAATCGCGTTGCTAATGGTCTCGCCGGTGGCGTCCGCCACGAGCGCGAACGCGTCGAGCAAATCGTTGACAAACGCCTTCTGCTCGACGGCTATCGTTCGCTCAGCGATGGCGAGGGGCTGGCTGATATCGGGCGGCGAAATGGTGATGGGTGCGGCGACTAGGGCGGCTGCACCAGCAATGACGATGCCATTCGTGACGTACGGCTTGAGGCTGAGTTGCATGATGACCCCCGGACAGAAGTTAACTGACGATGTGCCAGAAAGTAGCTGAAAATCTGCTGTGGGTCGGCGGAATCCCCCGCACTCCTGAGCCGTAAGTGCATAGATAATTGCGCAGTCAAGTAATTGACGCGGAAAATAATTAGCTGTTTCGGCATATCCCTACCGCGACGTTCGAAACGACAAATACGCGACACGATGACTGCGCAATCTTTGTCGGCTGGCCGAAGAAACGAAATAAAGGGATTTCGTTGTCGTCGCAAAAATCCAGCAACCGACCGCGATGTTGCGTGGGTATGGTGATCGCCGGTCTGTGCGCAAAGGCCGATAGATTGCTCCGCCCGGTCGGGCTGGCCGAAATTCGCTAGCTGCAGTTCGACGTGCAAACCACGCCGTCGACCGAAAAGCCCTGTAGCGGCGGCGCATCCGGTCCCGGCACCCTCGACGGTTCTCGGCCTGCGGCCACCTCGTCGATCAAGTCGGCAACTAGCCGAGCGAACCGCGGATCTGCGTTCGGGGTCGCTGCCCTCGCAAATGCGATGCCGAGGTCGGCCGCCTGCTGTGCCGACTCGTGGTCCAGGTCCCACACCACCTCGATGTGGTCGGAGACAAAACCGATCGGACAGACGATCACCGCCGTGGTGCCGCTTTCCGCCAGTGCCGACAGGTGATCGCCGATGTCGGGTTCCAGCCAGGGCACCTGTGGCGGGCCCGAGCGCGACTGCCATACCTGGTCGTAGTCGTCGTAGCCCGCGGCGGCGGCCACCAGACCCGACGCATAGCCCACCTGACGGCTGTACAGGTCTGCGCCACAACGGTTTCGGGCCGCCAGCGGAATGGAATGCGCCGTGAACACCAGGCGCGCGTCGTCGGGCATCGTCTGCTTGGACGATGCGATGCCCTCGGCGAACATCTCCACGAACAACGGATGGTCGAAGAACTGACGCAGCTTCACCAACTCCGGTGCCCCGTCACCCGCTGCGGCCCTGGCTCGGGCGATGTCCTCGACGTACTGCGTGCAACTGGAGTAGCCACCCCACGCTGAGGTCGCGAACACCGCGGCGCGGCGAACCCCGTTGTCGCGCATGGCAACAACCGTGTCCTCGACGTAGGGTTCCCAGTTCCGATTACCGAAGTACACCGGCAGGTCGATCTCGGCTTCGATCGCGGCGATCAGTTCGCGGTTGATGCCGTTGATCGGCGAGACACCACCGAAGTGCAGGTAGTGCTCGGCGACCGATTGCAGTCGTTCGCGGGGGATGCCGCGGCCCCGGGTGACGTTCTCCAGGAACGGCATCACGTGTTCGGGCGCCTCCGGCCCGCCGAACGACAGGAGCAGAAGCGCGTCAAGGTCAATGCTCTTCGCGCGAGCGCTCATCGGCCTCCATCTAGAGCAGCTGCGTGCTGGCGCCGCCGTCGGCGTAGACGACGGTGCCGGTGGTGGCGGGCAGCCAGTCGGACAACAGTGCGCACACCGTCTTGGCCACCGGCGTCGGATCCTTCATGTTCCAGCCGATCGGGGCGCGCTGGTCCCAGCCCTCTTCGAGCAGCTGCATCTGGGCACCGGCTTCCTCGCCGAGCGCCCCACCGACGATCGCGCTCATCGCCAGGGTCCGGATCGGCCCTGCTGCAACGAGATTCGACCGCACACCGTACTTGCCGGCTTCCCGTGCGACGAACCGGTTCACCGACTCCAGCGCGCTCTTGGCCACGGTCATCCAGTTGTAGGCGGGCATCGCGCGGGTCGGGTCGAAGTCCATTCCGACGATGCCGCCACCGGGATTCATGATGGGCAGCAGCGCTTTCGCCAGTGAGGCGTAGGAGTACGCGGAGATGTGGATGCCCTTGGCGACGTCCTCATAAGGCGCATCGAAGAACGGGTTGATGCCCATCCCGGTCTGCGGCATGTAGCCGATCGAGTGCACCACGCCGTCGAGCTTGTTGCCCTGCCCGATCACCTCGAGCACCCGGTCGGCGAGCGAATTGAGGTGCTCGTCGTTCTGCACGTCGAGTTCCAGCAGCGGCGCCTTCTCCGGGAGGCGGTCGGCGATGCGTTGGATGAGCTTCATCCGGTCGAAACCGGTGAGCACCAGTTCGGCGCCGGCCTCCTGCGCCACCTTCGCGATGTGGAACGCGATCGACGAGTCGGTGATGATCCCCGTGACGAGGATGCGCTTGCCTTCAAGAAGTCCTGCCATGTCCTGGTTTCCTTTCTAGTGGCCCATGCCCATGCCGCCGTCGACCGGGATCACCGCGCCTGCGATGTAGCTGGCGTCCTCGGACGCCAGGAAGCTGACCGCCCCGGCGACCTCCTCGGCGGTGCCGACCCGCTTGGCAGGGATGAACTCCAATGCGCCCTGCTGGATCCGTTCGTCCAGCGCGCGCGTCATCTCCGTGTCGATGTAGCCGGGCGCCACCACATTGGCGGTCACTCCGGCCTTGGACAGCTCCCTGGAGATCGAGCGGGCCATGCCGATCAGCCCGGCCTTGGCGGCCGCGTAGTTGGCCTGATTGCCGATGCCCCACATGCCCGACACCGATCCGATGAAGATGATCCGACCGAAGCGCTTGCGCTGCATGCTGCGCGACGCCCGCTGCGCCACCCGGAAAGCGCCGGTGAGGTTGGCGTTGATGACCTCTTCGAACCGCTCCTCGGTCATCCGGATCAGGAACGCATCCTTGGAGATACCGGCGTTGGACACCAGCACCTCGACCGCCCCCTGGTGCGCCTCGACCTCGGAGAAAGCGCGGTCCACGGCGGCGTTGTCGGTGACGTCACACTCGACACCGAACAGCCCCTCGGGCGCACCGGAGCCACGGTGGGTGACCGCGACCTTGTGACCGTCGGCGGCAAGCCGTTGGGAAATGGCCAGTCCGATGCCACGGTTTCCACCGGTCACCAGCACGGAGCGCGACACGAATTCGGGCATGCAGGCCAACTTAGTGCCTGGGGCACATTCTTAAGAAATCGCCTTAGTTCGGCAGCCTGCGGTTGATCAGCAGCGCCGCAACCGCGGCCAGCGCCAACACGAACGCACCCAGTCGCAGCCAGCCCGCGCTGGCATCGCCCTTGCGGGTCTCATAGCCGATCTGCTCCTGCAGGTTGGTGAAGACCTCCTTGAGCTGTTCGAGGCTGTCCGCGGTGTAGGACTGGCCGTTCGACAGCTGGGCGATCTTCTTGAGCATCTCGTCGTCCACCGGCACGGGGGTGCGCTGATCGTTCATCTCGACGTAGCCGTACGGGGTGCCGAAGGCGACCGTGGAAATGCCGACGCCTTGATCTTTCGCGGTGCGCGCGGCGGTGTAGGCGCCCTTGGGATTGTCCGGGTTCGACGGCACGGTCTCTTTGCCGTCGGACATCAGCACGATGCGGGCGGGCGGCGGCGTGTCACCGCCGCCGATCACCGCGCCGACGGTGTTGATGGCCTGCAGTGCGGTGAAGATCGCCTCGCCGGTCGCGGTGCGGTCGGCCACCTGCAGCTTGTCGATCGCGTTCTTGGACGCGTCGCGGTTGGTGGTCGGCGACACCAGCACGGTCGCCGTGCCCGCATAGGAGATGAGCCCGAGGTTGATGCCGGGCGTCATCTGGTCGACGAACTGCTTGGCCGCCTCCTGGGCGGCGGCCATCCGGCTCGGCTCGATGTCGGTGGCCCGCATCGACTGCGACACGTCGATCACCAACATCACCACGGCGCGGTTGCGCGGAATCCGGACGTCGTGCGTCGGCCCGGCCATCGCGATGGTGAACGACACCAGCGACACGATCAGCAGCACCGTCGCCAGATGGCGCCAGCGCGAAGGCCGTTTGGGCGCAACGCTTTCCAGCAACTCGGTGTTGGCGAACTGCTGCAGTCGCTTGCGCCGCGAGCGCTGCATCGCGAGGTACAGCACGACGAGTCCGGCCACCACGAACAGGAACAGGAAGTACCAGACGTGGTCGAAGCCCGTCAGCGTCATCGGTCCGAGCAATGGAAGTGTCATGGGCCTCAGTTGGGTAGTCGGCGGTTGATCAGCATGGCCGCCAGCGCTGAGAGCGCCAGCACCAGCGCGCCCAGCCGCAGCCAGCCCGCGCTCGCGTCACCCTTGCGGGTTTCGTAGCCGATCTGCTCCTGCAGGTTGGTGAAGACCTCCTTGAGTTGCTCCAGGCTCGACGCGGTGTAGGCCTCGCCACCGGACAGTTCGGCGATTCTCTTGAGCATCTCGTCGTCAACCGGCACCGGCTGCCGCTGATCGTTGATCTCGACGTAGCCGTACGGCGTGCCGAACGACACCGTCGAGATCGGCACCCCCTGGTCCTTGGCGGTGCGCGCGGCGGTGTAGGCGCCCTTCGGGTTGTCCGGGTTCGACGGCACCGTCTCCTTGCCGTCGGACATCAGCACGATGCGGGCGGGCGGCGGTTCGTCACCGCCGCCGATCACCGCGCCGACGGTGGCGATGGCCTGCAGCGCGGTGAAGATGCCTTCCCCCGTCGCGGTGCGGTCGGCCAGTTGGAGCTTGTCGATCGCAGCCTTCGACGCCTCCCGGTTTGTCGTCGGCGATACCAGCACGGTCGCCGTGCCCGCGTACGCGATCAACCCCAGATTGATGCCTGGCGTGAGTTGATCGGCGAATTGCTTGGCGGCCTCCTGCGCCGCGGCGAGACGGTTCGGGGACACGTCGGTTGCCCGCATCGACTGCGACACGTCGATCACCAACATCACCACCGCGCGGTTGCGCGGAATCCGGACGTCGTGCGTCGGCCCCGCCATCGCCACGGTGAACATCAGCAGTGCGGCCACCAACAGGATCGCAGGCAGATGTCGCCAGCGCGAAGGCCGTTTGGGCGCAACGCTTTCCAGCAACTCCATGTTAGCGAACCGCAGCATCCGCCGGTGCCTGGCCACCTGCACCAGCACGTACAGCGCGACGATTGCGGCGACGGCGATCAGGAACAGGAAAAACCAGGCGTGTTCGAATCCCGACAGCGTCATCGGACCGAGCAACGGTAATGTCATGCGCCAGTTGTCATTTCGTTGGTTTAACCCAGCCCGGCAAGCGCTCCGCGGCGGCGGTTGGCGACGAACCGGACGACGTCGGCAATCCAGTCCCTGTCGGTGCGGAGCGACAGCAGCGGGGCGTCACAGCGCCGCAGCGTGCGGGCGACCTCGGCACGATGCGCCGCCGCCGCCTTCTCGAAGTCGTCGCGCAGCTGCTCGTCGATGGTGAACTCGCGGGTGACCCCGGTCTCGGTGTCCTGCAGGATGACGTCGCCGACGGGTGGCAGTTCGACGTCGCGCGGGTCGAGAACTTCGATGCCGAGCACCTCGTGCCTGCCCGCGATCGCCCGCAGCGGGCGCATCCAGTTGATCGGGCCGAGGAAGTCGCTGATGATCACCGCCATGCCGCGTCGGCGCTCCGGCCTGCGCAGCGCATCGATGGCGGCGGCCAGGTCGCCACGGACCCCGGGCGGCGCCTTGGGCATCGTGGCGATCGTGCGCAGCAGTTCCTGCTCGTGCATGCGCCCCGACAACGCGGGCACCCGGCGCACCGAGTCGCCGTTGGCGATGATGGCGCCGATCCGGTTGCCGCCGCCGCTGTTGAGGAAGGTGATGGCGGCCGCCGCAGCCACCGCCAGATCGCGCTTCTCGCAGCCGGTGGTGCCGAAGTCCAGGCTGGCGGACATGTCGACCACCAGCCACGTCTCGAGCTCACGGTCGGCGATCATCTGACGCACGTGCGGGTGCGTCGTGCGCGCGGTCACCGACCAGTCCATCCGCCGGACGTCGTCGCCGGGTTGATACAGCCGCGACTCCCCCGGCTCCGAACCCGGGCCGGGCAACAGCCCGAGGTGGTCACCGTGCAGCACCCCGTCGAGTTTGCGGCGCACGGTCAGCTCGAGTTTTCTCAGAGCTGCCGTCAGCGCGGGATCACGGATCTCCCCGCGCTTGAGCGACGGAAGATCGACCCCTCGCCTCGAGGTAGTCACCGATTACCGGCGGCGGCCGCTGCGGTGGGCATCACCGGCGGCACCGAATGTCCTTGCTGCGGAATGGCGTTCACCTGAGGCAGCGCGACGGTCTGCAGGATCCGGTTGATCACGGTCTCCGCGGAGATCTCGTCAGCCAGCGCGTCGTAGGTCAGCACGAGGCGGTGGCGCAGCACGTCGGGGATGACCTCGACGACGTCTTGGGGGATCACGTAGTCGCGGCCACGCACCAACGCCAGCGCGCGGGATGCCGCGATGATGCCGAGCGACGCACGCGGTGAGGCGCCGTAGGCGATCCACGCCTTGGCGTCGGGCATGCCGAACTTCTCCGGCGCGCGGGTCGCGGTGACGACGCGCACCACGTAATCAACGAGCGCGTGATGCACGAAGGTGTTGGCCGCCACGTCTTGAAGGCGCAGCAGGTCACCGGGCGCCAGGATCTGCTTGGGTTCCGGCGGCTTGACGCCCATCCGGTAGACGATCTCGCGCTCCTCTTCCGGCGACGGGTAGTCGATGTTGAGCTTGAACAGGAAGCGATCCCGCTGGGCTTCTGGCAGCGCGTAGACACCCTCCTGCTCGATGGGGTTCTGCGTGGCCATCACCAGGAACGGCGCCGGCAGCGGGAAGGTCTTGCCGCCGATCGAGATCTTGCGCTCGGCCATCACCTCGAGCAGCGCCGACTGCACCTTGGCGGGTGCGCGGTTGATCTCGTCGGCGAGCAGGAAGTTGACCACCACAGGGCCGAGTTCGATGTCGAACTCCTCTTTGCCCTGCCGATAGATGCGGGTGCCGATGATGTCGGTGGGCACCAGGTCCGGGGTGAACTGGATGCGGGCGAAGGTTCCGCCGACCACCTTGGCGAATGTTTCGACGGCCAGCGTCTTGGCCACGCCGGGCACACCTTCGAGCAGCACGTGCCCCTTGGCGAGCAGGCCGACCAGCATTCGCTCGACCAACTGGTCCTGGCCGACGATGATCCGCTTGACCTCGAAGATGGCGCGCTCGAGGGTGTGGACCTCTTGTTGCAGACCTCCGTTGGTCGGCGGCGCTGCATGCGTGCCGGGGGTCCCGGGGTTGTAGGCCTGGGTCGGCGCCTGTCCGGAATAACCCCCAGCGCCCTGCGGTGGCCCACTCGGTGACGTCATCAACGGTCCTTCCACATCAATTAAGACGCTGGTCGCAGCGGCGTCGGCCGGAGTTGGCCACACGCTCGTCGTCAACTATTCCAGGCGGTCCGGATTCCGTCGACGTTGCCCGACGAAGTGTCGGCGCCCCGCCGAGCATTCATCAGGAGTGCTCAGGTTTAACTCAGGCCACGCTCAGGAATCGATCATGCGGGACAGATGGGGCGACATACCAGCGGTGCGCACCGGGCTGATCGTGACGTGCCCCGCCGCGCTGGACGCTTCGAGCATCTTGCCGCCGCCCAGGAAGATCGCGACGTGCTGGCTACCGCCGGGCCCGTAGAAGATCAGGTCGCCGCGCTTGGCCTGGGACGGCGGGATGGGGCGGCCGGTGTTGTACTGGTCGCCCGAATACTTCGGGATCTGCACGCCGACACCCGCGAAGGCGAATCGGGTCAGCCCCGAACAGTCGTAGCCGACCTTGCCCGCGTCCTGGTCCACCCCTTCGCTCGGCCCTGTCAACGATCCGCCGCCCCACGAGTAGGGCACACCGATCTGCGAACCGGCGCGGCGGATCATGTACTCGATGGCCTGCGGGCCGCGCACGCGTCCACCGGCGGGCATGGCCGCGGTGGCGGGACTGCCGCCGAGGCCGATGCTGGCCAGGAACTGCTGGCCGAGGTTCTGCGTGGTCTGAATGGCCAACTGGCTCACCGAGAATGCGGCGTTGGCCGCCGCCACCGGATCGCCGGGGGCACCCGAGCTGATGATCTTCGGCAGGGTCGGGTCCCATTGCCCGTCGTCGGGGGCCGCCACTGCGGGTATCGCAAGGCCGAGCAGCAGCGCGACGGAAATCAATAGTCCAATTGTTAAGCGGCGCAGGAGAATCACCATTCGATCATTCGGGTCACGTACGGCGTCATACCGCTGGTGCGCACGGGCGAGACCTTCACCACGGACCCCGTGTACGGGGCCTCGAGCATCTGGCCGTTGCCCAGGTACATCGCGACGTGCTGGCTAGCGTTGGGGCCGTAGAAGATCATGTCGCCCCTGCGCATCTGCGAGGACGGCACCTTGCGGCCCGCGTTGTATTGGGAGCCCGAGTAGTGGTCGAGCTTGATGCCGACACCGGCGAACATGTAGAGCATCAACCCGGAACAGTCGAAACCGACTGTGTTGGCGCCGGAGTCGATACCGCGGCTCGCGCCCGCGGCGTTGCCGCCACCCCACGAGTACGGCGTGCCGCGCACCGCGAGGCCGCGGTTGATCACGTATTCGGTTGCCTGCCTGCCGTACACCCGCGGGATCGCGCCGTTGGTATAGCCGCTCGGGGTCGGCAGCAGGCCGATCGACTGCAGGAAGTTGCGCCCCATCTGCTGGGTCACCTGCGCCGAGGTGGACATGTAGCCGAGGATCGTGTTGATGATCGCGATCGGGTCGCCGCTGACGAACGCGCTCGGGATCGCAGGCAGTGTCGGATCCCACAGCGAGTCCCAATTGCCCGCACCGGCACGGGCGCCAGGTGCGCGGTCCCAGTTGGCGTTCGCGTCACCGACGGCCGCGGCGGCGGGCGCAGCGGGCGGCTTACCGGCGGCCTGCGCCGACCAGTTGCGCGCCTCGTCGAGTTTGGCCTTGGCGGCCGCGCGTTCGGCCGTCAACCGATCCAGATCCGTCTGCTGACTCTTGAACGTCTGCTGCGCATTGGTCAGCGCTGTCACCGCGTCCTGTTGCCTGGCCTCGGCGTCGGCGACGGCCTTGTCGGCGTTCTGCTTGGCCAGTCGCGCCGCCGATTCCTTGTTCACCTGCTCGGTGCGTGCCCGCTGCAGGTTGGTCATCACCTGCTGGGCGCTGGCCGACAGAGTCTGGCCCGCGGCGGCCGTGTTGAGCATGTCCGCCGGATCGGCTGCGGTCAGGTACGAGTTCGACGGTCCGTTGACATACGTTGCGGCAGCGAAGATGTCGAAGCGCTGCTGCGCCGCCGCGATCGCGGTGTTGGCGTCGGCAACCCGCCGCGCGCTGGCGTCGACTTCCTGCTGGGCGACCGCGGCGTTGTCCCTCGCCGTCTGCACGTCGACGATTGCCTTGTTGACGCTTTCTTGTTGCGCCTGAATGGCTGCTCCGAGCTCCTGCAGCTTCTGGTTGGCGTTGGCGACCGCCGCGACGAGCGCACCGAGGGAGTCGGGACTACCCGGTTGCGCAACGGCGAGGCCGGGGGTCGCGAGCAGCATGCCGATGGCAAGCGTCACCGCGCTGACCCGAGGGGTGCGTCTCATTCGGCTCGTGTCTCCTATGGCTCACACGCGAACGTGTCGGCACATCTTGTGAGGACAGCTGTGTGCAGTCACACAATTCACAACTGCATCATCTGCCACCGAATGCACGCTACGTCACATCTGACGCTAAGGAAACTTTAGTAACAAATTACAAGTTTGTAATTGAATTAAGCGTTATCCGGCCGTGACATTTTCATTTGCCGGCGGACGCCAAATCGCACAAATGTGCGGGTTCAGGCCTGCTCGTGGGCAGCCGCGCGTTTCGCCTTGACCTGCAGCACACGGGTGCCGACAACCGCAGCAATCACGGCCAGCACGACGACAATGGTGAATGGCGTCCACGGGAAATGCGGCGTCGTCAACTCACTGACGAAATTCTTCGACGACTGCACGGCATCCGGGGTCTTCGCGATGTCCTGACCCGCCTCGAGCGTGACCCGGTCGAAGGTCGTGCTGTAGGTGCCAGCCCACCCCGGACTGATCACCAACACGGTCGAACCCGGATACGCCTTGCCCACCTCGGTGGCGATATCGCGCAACGGGGTGTCGATCGGCGGGCTCTGGTCGAGCACCACGATCTTGAGGTCGATGCCCTTCTGCTTGGCGTCGGCGACGACGCCACTCAGTCCGGTCCTGTCCTGGGTGGCCGAGGCGCTCGCACCGTCGTCGCGGACGTCGGCGAGCACGAGGTCCATGCAGGCGTCCGGTGGCGTCGAGGCGTCCTTCCCCACTGTCGCGCACACCTGCGGCGGGATGTACGTCGGCGGGAACGGAATCACGTGCGGTCCGGTCACACGGGCACGGTACGCGATGAGTGGGTATGCGGGTGACAGCACGCGCTCGCGGAGACCAGACTGAGAGGACCACTAGGGTGCGTTGCAGGACAAGCGTACTGTTAGAGTTGTGGGCGCCGACGACACAGCCCGTCGCGGCGGTATCTAGCCGGGAGTTGATGTGAGCAAAGGCAATAACGGAAATTCGTCCTTGAACTCTTTTAAGGCCCGCGACACGTTGAAGGTCGGGGACAAGAGCTATGAGATCTACCGCCTCGACGCGGTTCCCGGTACCGAGAAACTTCCCTACAGCCTCAAGGTGCTCGCGGAGAATCTGCTGCGCACCGAGGACGGCGCCAACATCACCAAGGACCACATCGAAGCCATCGCCAACTGGGATCCGTCGGCCGACCCGAGCGTCGAGATCCAGTTCACGCCCGCGCGGGTGATCATGCAGGACTTCACCGGCGTCCCGTGCATCGTCGACCTGGCCACCATGCGTGAGGCGATCGGCGATCTCGGCGGCGATCCGGAGAAGGTGAACCCGCTGGCGCCCGCGGACCTGGTCATCGACCACTCGGTGATCGCCGACCTGTTCGGCCGCCCGGACGCGTTCGAGCGCAACGTCGAGATCGAGTACGAGCGCAACGGCGAGCGCTACCAGTTCCTGCGCTGGGGGCAGGGCGCGTTCAACGACTTCAAGGTGGTGCCGCCCGGCACCGGCATCGTGCACCAGGTCAACATCGAATACCTGGCCAGCGTCGTGATGAACCGAGACGGTGTCGCGTACCCCGACACCTGCGTCGGCACCGACAGCCACACCACGATGGAGAACGGTCTGGGGGTCCTGGGCTGGGGCGTCGGCGGTATCGAGGCCGAGGCGGCCATGCTGGGCCAGCCGGTGTCAATGCTGATCCCCCGCGTCGTCGGCTTCAAGCTGTCCGGTGAGCGGCGGCCGGGTGTGACCGCCACCGACGTGGTCCTCACCGTCACCGAGATGCTGCGCAAGCACGGCGTGGTCGGCAAGTTCGTCGAGTTCTACGGCGAAGGCGTGGCCGAAGTGCCGCTGGCCAACCGCGCGACGCTGGGCAACATGAGCCCCGAATTCGGTTCTACCGCAGCGATTTTCCCGATCGACCAGGTCACCATCGACTATCTGAAGATGACGGGCCGCAACGAGGAGCAGCTGGCACTCGTCGAGGCGTATGCCAAGGAACAAGGAATGTGGCACGACCCGAAGCGGGAGCCGAAGTACTCCGAGTACCTCGAGTTGGACCTGTCGGATGTCGTCGCATCGATCGCCGGGCCGAAGCGGCCGCAGGACCGTATCGCGCTCTCCGACGCAAAGTCCGCCTTCCGCAAGGACATTCACAACTACGTCGAAGACAACATGCCCACCGAGCACACCAAGCTCGATGAGGCCGTCGAAGAGACGTTCCCGGCGAGCGACCCGGCGTCCAGCCTGGCGTTCGCCGACGACGACGCCATCGTGCCGTCGGCCGCCGTGGGCGCCAACGGCAGGCCGACCAATCCGGTCGAGGTGAAATGCGAGGGTCGCGGCGAGTTCGTGCTCGACCACGGCGCGGTGGTGATCGCGGCGATCACGTCGTG
Organism: Mycobacterium sp. ACS1612; assembly: GCF_001667505.1. GTDB lineage: Bacteria > Actinomycetota > Actinomycetes > Mycobacteriales > Mycobacteriaceae > Mycobacterium. The sequence goes on along the minus strand of NZ_LZHZ01000067.1, from coordinate 81,894 downwards.
CACCAACACCTCCAATCCCGAGGTGATGCTCGGTGCGGCGCTGTTGGCTCGCAACGCGGTCGAGAAGGGCCTGACCTCCAAGCCGTGGGTGAAGACCACGATGGCGCCTGGCTCGCAGGTCGTCACCGACTACTACGAGAAGGCCGGCCTGTGGCCCTACCTCGAGAAGCTCGGTTTCTATCTCGTCGGCTACGGCTGCACCACGTGCATCGGCAACTCGGGACCGCTGCCCGACGAGATCAGCAAGGCGATCAACGACTGTGACCTGTCGGTCAGCGCGGTGCTGTCAGGTAACCGCAACTTCGAGGGCCGCATCAACCCCGACGTGAAGATGAACTACCTCGCGTCGCCTCCGCTGGTGATCGCCTACGCGTTGGCGGGCACCATGGATTTCGACTTCGAGAGCGAGCCGCTCGGCAAAGACACCGACGGCAACGAGGTGTTCCTGAAGGACATCTGGCCGTCACAGCAGGACATCAACGCCACGATCGCCGATGCGATCAACACCGAGATGTTCGTCAAGAACTACTCCGACGTGTTCAAGGGCGACGACCGGTGGCGCAACCTTCCGACGCCGTCGGGCAACACCTTCGAGTGGGACAGCAACTCGACGTACGTGCGCAAACCTCCGTACTTCGACGGGATGCCCGCCGAGCCGCAGCCGGTGACCGACATCACGGGCGCCAGGGTGCTTGCGCTGCTGGGTGATTCGGTGACCACCGACCACATCTCCCCGGCCGGCAGCATCAAGCCAGGCACGCCTGCGGCGCAGTACCTCGACTCGCACGGGGTCGACAAGAAGGACTACAACTCCTACGGCTCACGGCGTGGCAATCACGAGGTGATGATCCGCGGCACGTTCGCCAACATCAGGTTGCGCAACCAACTGCTCGACGACGTGTCCGGCGGCTACACCCGCGACTTCACCAACGGCGGCGAGCAGGCGTTCATCTACGACGCAGCGCAAAACTATGCGGCGCAGGACATTCCGCTGGTGGTGTTGGGCGGCAAGGAATACGGGTCTGGTTCGTCACGCGACTGGGCGGCCAAAGGCACCAGCCTGCTGGGGGTGCGCGCGGTCATCACCGAGTCCTTCGAGCGCATCCACCGCTCCAACTTGATCGGCATGGGTGTCATCCCGTTGCAGTTCCCCGAGGGTGAGTCGGCGGCGTCGTTGAAGCTCGACGGCACCGAGACGTTCGACATCACCGGCATCGAGGCGCTCAATGACCAGGGCGAGCGAAGCGACGGGGAAGACGGCGGCAAGACACCGAAGACCGTGCACGTCACGGCCACCAAGGAAGACGGTTCGAAAGTCGAGTTCGACGCGGTGGTCCGCATCGACACACCAGGTGAGGCGGACTACTACCGCAACGGCGGCATCCTGCAGTACGTGCTGCGCAACATGTTGAAGTCGTAAGGACTTCCATGCCCCGGGTGACCGATGACCATCTGGCGGCGCGTCGACGCCAGATCCTTGACGGCGCCAGGCGGTGCTTCGCGGAATACGGATACGACAAGGCGACCGTGCGGCGGCTCGAGCAGACGATCGGGCTGTCGCGCGGCGCCATCTTCCACCACTTCCGCGACAAGGACACACTGTTCTTCGAGTTGGCGCGCGAGGACGCGGAACGAATGGCCGACGTCGCGTCCCGCGAGGGTTTGATTCAGGTGATGCGCGACATGCTGGCCGCGCCCGACCAGTTCGACTGGCTGGCCACCCGGTTGGAGATCGCGCGGAAGTTACGCAACGACCCGGAGTTCAATCGCGGCTGGTCGGAGCGGTCGGCCGAATTGTCGGCCGCCACCAACGCGCGGTTGCGCAGACAGAAGCAGGCAGGGCGCCTACGTGACGACGTGCCGAGCGCGGTGCTGCAAACGTACCTGGACCTGGTGCTGGATGGGCTGGTGGCGCGGCTGGCTTCCGGCGACGACCCCGAAAAGCTCAGCGCCGTACTGGACCTCGTCGAAGCGTCAGTAAGACAGCCGTCCTAACTGGCTTTCCGACTGCGATGGTTGGGGCCGCCGCGGCTGCGCATCGTGGTGCCCGACTCACGCAGCATGCTGTGGATCGACCCGTACGAGCGGCCGGTGGTCGCCACCAACGAACGTATGCTCGCACCCCCCTCGTAGGCGCTGCGCAATTCGTTCAGCACTTCGTCCCGGGACTGGTTCATTTTCTTCATCGACGTCTCCCCGCTGTGGATGCCCCGACTCATACCCAGCGTAGGAAGGCTTCACACACATCGGGCGAAATTGGTGAAACGGTTCGCAATTCGCACAGCGGCGCGCTCAGGCCAGTTCGATGAGATCCCGATATTCGTCAGACCAGAAGTCCTCTGTGCCGTCCGGCAGCAACACAACGCGTTGCGGGTCGAGCGCTTCGGCGGCGCCGGGATCGTGCGTGACCAACACGACCGCGCCCGCGTAGCTGCGCAGCGCGTCGAGCACTTGCTCGCGCGACGCCGGGTCGAGGTTGTTGGTCGGCTCGTCGAGCAGCAGCACATTCGCGGTCGACGCGACGAGGCCCGCAAGTGCCAGCCGTGTCTTCTCACCACCGGACAGCGTGCCAGCGGGTTGATCTAGTTGCGCACCGCTGAACATGAACGCGCCCAATAGCCCCCGCAGGTCCTGCTCGCCGGTGTCGGGCGCGGCATGGCGGATGTTCTCCCACACCGTCGCCATGTTGTCGAGCGTGTCGTGCTCCTGCGCGAAGTAGCCGATCTTCATTCCATGGCCGGGTTCCAGCGCCCCGGAGTCCGGTGTCTCGACGCCTGCCAGCAACCGCAACAGAGTGGTTTTGCCCGCGCCGTTGAGCCCGAGCACCACGACGCGTGAACCACGATCGATCGCTAGGTCGACGCCGGTGAACACCTCGAGCGAGCCGTAGTTCTTCGTCAGGCCCTTCGCCACCAACGGCGTGCGGCCACACGGCGCCGGGGTCGGGAACTTGATTCTGGCCACCTTGTCGGCCACCCGTTCCTCGTCAAGGGCGGCCATCATCCGGTCGGCGCGACGCAGCATGTTCTGTGCGGCAACGGCTTTGGTGGCCTTCGCGCCCATCTTGGCGGCCTGGGCCCGCAACGCGGAGGCCTTGCGTTCGGCGTTGGCGCGTTCGCGGCGCCTGCGTTGTTCGTCGGTGGCCCGCGCGTCGAGGTACTTCTGCCAGCCCATGTTGTAGACGTCGACCTCGCCGCGGACGGCGTCGAGGAACCACACCCGGTTGACGACGTCGGCGAGCAGTTCAACGTTGTGGCTGATCACCACGAGGCCGCCGGTGTGCCCGCGCAGGAAGTCGCGCAGCCAACCCAGCGAGTCGGCGTCGAGGTGGTTGGTCGGCTCGTCGAGCAACAACGTAGTGGCCGAGCCCGCACCCGTGTCACTCGCCGCGAACAGGATGCGGGACAGTTCGACCCGGCGGCGCTGGCCACCCGAAAGGGTGCGAAGCGGTTGGGTCAGAACACGTTCCGGCAAACCGAGACTCGCGCAGATGCGGCCCGCCTCGCTTTCGGCGGCGTAGCCGCCGAGCGCTGCGAACCGTTCCTCCAGTTGGCCGTAGCGGCGCACCGCGCGATCGCGGGTGGCGTCGTCGGCCACCTCGGCCATCAGCGCCTGCTGCTTCTCCAGATCAGCCAGCAAGGTGTCCAGGCCTCGTGCCGAGAGCACCCGGTCGCGGGCCAGCACCTCGAGGTTGCCCTCCTTGGGATCCTGTGGCAGGTAGCCGATTTCCCCGCTGCGGGCGATCGTGCCCGCATACGGCTCGCCCTCGCCCGCGAGGATGCGCATGGTCGTGGTCTTGCCTGCGCCGTTGCGGCCGACAAGTCCGATCCGGTCACCGGGCTGCACCCGCAGCGCCGTGCCATCGGTGGACAGCAGCGTGCGCGCCCCTGCGCGGACCTCGAGGTCTGTTGCGGTGATCATGGCCGCCACTCCACGCTGCTACTACTCCCCTACTTACTTGTCGTCGGTGAAGATGGGCGCACGCTTCTCGGTGCGCGCGGCGACGGCTTCTTCGAAGTTGCCGGTGAGCAAACGGACGAAGAGCTGTCCCAGGCCCTCGGCCTGCATGTGCCCCTCCAGGCTAGCGGCGTCCAGTCCACTCCAAAGTGTGCGCTTGGTCAACTCGATTCCTGGCCGGGAGAACCCCGCGATCCGCTCACCGAGTTGATAGCAAACGTCGAGCAGCTCTTCGTCGGGAACCGTGCGCGACACGAGACCGATACGTTCGGCCTCGTCGGCGTCGACGTCGCGGCCGGTCAGCATCAGCTCGAACGCCCTCGACGTCCCGATCGCGCGCGGCAGCAGATACGACAGCCCGAGTTCGCTGGCGGTCAGGCCGTTGTTGATGCCCGCCGCGCGGAAATATGCCCCGGCAGCTGCGATTCGGATGTCGCAGGCGAGCGCCAGGCACAACCCGCCGCCGATCGCCGCGCCGTTCACCGCGGCGATCACCGGTTGGTGCATCTTGCGCAGCGCCAGGATCACCTCGTCGAGTACCTCCATCGACCGCAGCGCGAACGTCGGCCGGGTCAGCCCCTCGATGTGCGGTACGGCTCCGGCCGATTTGTGGTCGGCACCGGACGAGAACCCGCGGCCCGCCCCTGTGAGCACAATCACCCGGATGTCGTTGTCGTAGCTGAGCTCGTCGAGCACTTTCTTGAGCGGAACCATGACGTCGAACGCCATCGAGTTCATTCGCTCGGGCCGATTCAGCGTCACCAGCGCCACGTGCGGGCGCGGCTTATCTACTAGGACAAAGTTCACTCGTGCACGCTATCGCGTGCCAGGAGCTACTTTGCTTCGCCGTTGTCCTGCGCCGCGATCGCGGCGTCGATATCGAACTCCTTGACCCGTTGCACCAGTTCCTCGAGCGCCGCAGGCGGAAGCGCGCCGGGCTGGTTGAACACCAGCTTGCCCTTCTTGAACGCCATCAGCGTCGGGATGGAACGAATGTCGGCGGCGGCAGCCAACTGCTGCTCGGCCTCGGTGTCGACCTTCGCGTACACGACGTCGGGGTGTTCCTCCGACGACGCCGCGAAAGTGGGCGCGAACGCCCGACATGGGCCACACCACGACGCCCAGAAATCCACCAGCACGATTTCGTTGTCGTTGATGGTGTCGTTGAACTGTTCGGCGGTGATGTCTCGCGTAGCCACGATGTTCCTAACGCTGGGGTAAATCAGGATGTTCCCACGATGTGGGCGGCAGAAACCGCTAGGCACCCATCAGCGGAAGTCTTTGAACGCATCGAGCAGCCGGCTGCGAAAGGCCGGGTCGAGCTGATCGTCGGAGATCTTGCCGACCGTGCGCACGGTTTCGCGGAACTGTTGGAGATAGTTGTCGCAGCCATCGCAGTCGAGCAGATGCATGTCGAATCTCGCGCGGGTCTCCGGGTCCAGAGACCCGTCGAGGTAGGCCGTGACCAACTCGACCAGTTCGTTGCAGTCCATTGCGTCGCGGCCTGTCATGAGGCGTCCTTCAAATAGTCCTCGAGAACTTGTCTGACCACGGCCCTGCCGCGGTGCAGCAGCACCCGTTGGTTGGCCATGCTGATGTCGAGCAGTTGACACACCTCGGCGGAGTCGAACCCGAGCATGTCGCGGAGTGTCACCACGATCCTCTGCCGGTGCGGCAGCTTGTCGAGTTCCCGGCGTGCGACGTCGACGAGTTCGTTGCCGAGCAGCGAGTCTTCCGGGGTCTCCGGGAACGGCGCAGGCTCGTGGCCCTGTTTCCAGTGCCCGGGGTAGGCATCGTCGGAGGCGCGGAAGCGGGCCGGGTCGACCGTGCCGCCGGTGTATGCGGCGACCGCCGCATCGGCATCGCGGCGCTCCCGCACCCCGCGGGCCTTGGCGATGTTGATCAACACCGTGAAAAGCCATGTGCGCAAGGAGGATCGGCCTTCGAAGTTGTCGATGCCTTTCAGTAACGCGATCCACGTCTCCTGGACCACGTCTTCGGCGATCTCGCGGCTGGGCACATATCCGCGGGCGATCCGCAACATGGCAGGCGTGTGCTGGTCGACCAGCCGCGCGAACGCTGTCTCGTCGCCGGCCCGCAGCGCGGTGATGAGGGTGGTTTCGTCGACGGCTGAGCTCATGGTCGCGTCACAAGTGCTCTTGGCCGCGGCGGAAGAAGTCGGCGATGCGCGACGCGAGCGTGTCGACGTCGTGCGCGGGATCGAGCGGGTAGAAGGCCCCGAATGGCGCGTTCCAGAACGTACCGCTGCGCTGGGTCCACGGCCCGACGTACGCGTAGGGCGTCTGGTGGTAATCGTCACCCGCGGACACGCCGTAGTTCACCTCGTCGTCGGTGGCGGCGACGTCGAAGTGCTCGGGCCACAGCACCGGATGCCCCTCGGGCAAGGCGTTCTTGATCGCGTGCCCGCCCGCGTAGTGACTCCGGTAGACCCAGTCGGCCGCCGCGGCGTCGATGTCGAGCAGGGTGTCGGCGGAAAGCGGGTCGACGATCTCGTACACGCCGTCCGGTGGTCCGGCGGTGATGTCGGCGGCCTTGGCCAACTCATCGACGCGGCCATTGAGGTTGGCCGCGCCGTTGGGCCAGACGAGCTGGGTGCCGCGGACGGACAACGGCACTGCAACCCCTGCAAAGCCGTCGGGACGCACCGCCAGTCGGATGGTGCCTGCAGCGCGGTATTGAGGTCCTGCGATCAGGCTCTCGGCGACGCCGCGCAATTGGCGGCGGGTCTCGACGTACACCGCGTCGGACGCGTCGACCATCAAGGCTCCCCTCTGTCTTCTCTGTTGTGGGCGAACCGAGTTTCAGCGTTACACGAAATCCTCTTCCTGAGCGGTCTACCGTCGGCCTACCGGAGGGGAGGCCCCATGTCCGTCGACCGACAAACCGTGGATCTGACCGCATTCCCCGACCTTGTCGTAATCTACCTGGGCATGCGGGTGCGACGACCGCGCGGAATCTTGCGGTTGTTCGGGCTCGGACCCCAGATCAGGAAGTCGTGGAAACAGGAGCCGGATGGCCTGCTGCTGCACGAAGACCTCATCTGGTCGGTGGTCCCACCGCATGTCGGTATGCGCCAGTACTGGCGCGATCTCGACAGCCTGGAGCGCTGGACCCGATCGGAGCCCCACCAGCGCTGGTGGCGTGACTTTTTGAGAGACTCCGGCGGGACCGGCTTCTGGCACGAGACATATCTGATGGGTGGAGGAATCGAAGCGATCTACGACGACCTCGACCACCCGATCGGCATGGCGAGGTTTGCGCCGACTCGGTCGGCGCGGGGCGCGTTGTTCTCGGCGCGCCGCCGGGCACTGGGCACCGAGGCGCCGAAGGTCGAGCCTGTGATCTCAGAAGAGAACTACTACTCCACCGGCTTTTCGAACCAGTGATGCGCATACGGCTCGTCGTTGAACGGCTCGACTTCCCGGTACCCGGACGTCTCGTACATCTGGATGGCTTCGGGCAACTCGTCACGCGTCTCCAGACGCATCAACCGGACACCCGCGGCGCGTGCACGGTTCTCCAGCTCGTAGAGCAGCCTGCGGCCCAGCCCGAGACCGCGGACGGCGGGGGCCACCCACATCCGCTTCACCATGCCGACGGCGTCGGCGTGAAAGATCAGGGCCCCGCAGCCGACGGGCTCACCGTGTAACGAGGCGACGAGCAAAAGCCCTGCGGGCGGGGTCATTTCGATGTCGGCAACCGGGCTGACGGCCGGGTCGTACCCGTCGCTGAACCGGACGGCGAGCTCACCGTAGTAGGTCTGCAGGCAGTGCCGCGCGTCGCGATGGCGCGGATCGCATTCGCGCACCTCGACTGTGGAGGCGATCAGCAGGCGCTCGACTTCCGCCATGGCCGAGACGAGTTTGGCGCGCTGCCGAGAATTGAGCGGTTGCAGGATGGCCGCCGCCGCGTCGTCGGAGCGCCGGTCCAGGGCGGCCAGTTCGCGGCGCCCGCCTTCGGTGAGTCGCGCGATCCGGACGCGGCCGTCGGCCGGGCTGGGCTCGACGACGACGTGGCCTGCGGTCTGCAACGCGCGCAGCAGCCTGCTGACGTAGCCGGAGTCGAGGTCGAGGCGTTCCCGCAGCGATCGGACGTCGCACCCGTCGACGCCGATCTCCCACAACAGCCGGTTCTGGCCCAGCGACCGATCACTGGCCAGGTAGTTCTCGTTGAGCACCCCGATCCGCTGCGTGACGGTGCGATTGAACCGCCTCACCTGCGCGACCATCTCCGCCGTCACTTCTCTGACTTTAGTCAGAGATCAGTGCGGTGACCACAGGCTTTTCCCACTCGCCTGCGAGGTCGGCACCAGACCGGCCGTCGATCGTGTCAACCATGCGATTTATCCTCTGCGCCCTGGCCGCCACCGTTGCGCTGTCCGTCGCCGCCTGCGGTTCGTCGACGACCGGGACACCGGCGGCCTCCGGTACTTCGTCGTCGGCGTCGACCCCCACCTCATCCGCGCCGGCGAAGTCCAGAGATCACGTCGCGGGTCTGGTCTCGTCGTTGTCCGGCAACACCATTCAGGTCACGCAGCAAAATGGAAGCGCGACAGTCGATTTCACCAGCTCCACCAAGATCTGGTCGTTCGCCCGCGCTCAGTTGTCCGACGTCGCTGCCGGCACCTGTGTCTTTGTCCGCCCGACCCGCGACAGCAACGCCGGTAGCGGAACCGTGACCGCTGCGGCCGTGCAGATCGTTCCGTCGTCGAATGGCCAGTGCCCAGGTCTGCGCGGCGGTCGGCAGGTCGCAGGTGCGGTCGGCACCGTCAACAACAACACGTTCACGATCGCGGCGAGCGGTACTGCGGCGCAGACGTCGGTGTCGGTCAGCGACAAGACCCGATACGGCAGGCGACTTGCCGCCGATGCTCAGGCGATCAGCCAGGGCGAATGCCTGTCCGCCTTCGGGACGAAGGACAGCGGCGGTGCGTTGCAGGCAGCGTCGATCGCGGTCAGGCCTGCGCGGAAGGGTTCGTGCCCTGGTTCGCAAGGGTGACCGCGGCGGCGTCTGAGGCCCGGTCGCCGTTGGCGAGCAACTCGTCGCGGCGCTTGGGCCACCAGAAGCACTCGAACAACAGCGCCACCAGATAGATGACCGACGCGAGCAGGTTGTTCCACGAACCGTAGACGGCATCCCAGGCCGTGGTCGCCACCCCGACCACGAGAACGAGTGGCACCACCCAGCGGAACGGCCGCAATTGCTCTGCCGCCTTGTGCAGACCCGCGTTGTAGTCGACGACCGGCTGCGCCAGGCGGGGGTCGTCGATCTGGTCGCCGCCCCGCACGGTGCGCGCTACCCGCACCCGGTCGTCACCGGAAAGTTGCTGTGCGCCAGGCCAATACCGTGCCATCCGGCGCGGCAGCCAGATGCCGTAGACCAGCCCGATGACGACTAGCACGATGACCGCGGGCAGCAGCATTCCCGAGTCGAGCCACGCGAGGGCGGCCAACACGATGGCGGTGCCACCGCCGAGGATCACCGCGCGGCGAGCGAAACCGCCCCGCCAGACGAACGCGGGCACCGTGACCATGGGTCGATTGTGACCCACGCAGCGGTTGCTAGACGGTGAATCCCAACGCCCGCAACTGTTCGCGGCCGTCTTCGGTGATCTTGTCCGGCCCCCACGGCGGATTCCACACCCAGTTGATCCGGATCTCGTCGACGAGTCCGGCGCCCACGAGCGCCGTCCGCGACTGATCCTCGATGACATCTGTCAGCGGACAGGCTGCCGACGTCAGCGTCATGTCGATCAACGCGACGTTGCCCTGCTCGCCCTTCTCGACGTTCAGGTCGTACACGAGGCCCAGATCGACGACGTTGATGCCGAGTTCCGGGTCGACGACGTCGCGCATCGCCTCCTCGAGGTCGGCGAGCAGTTCGTCGTTGGGCACTGCGGTGTCGCTCATCCTGCCTCCTGAAATCCTTCCGATGCCTGCGAAAGCGCATCCTTGAAAGCCATCCACCCCAGCAGCGCGCATTTCACCCGCGCCGGGTACTTCGCGACACCGGCGAATGCGATGCCGTCTCCGATCACGTCCTCGTCGCCCTCGACCGTGCCGCGCGAGGCCACCATCTCGGTGAACGCCGCGACGGTCGCCAGGGCGTCTCCGACGCTCTGGCCGATCACCTGATCGGTGAGCACGGACGTCGAGGCCTGGCTGATCGAGCAGCCCTGGCCGTCATAGGACACGTCGTCGATTCGTTCGCCGTCGCCGCTGAGCGCCACCCGCAGCCTGACTTCGTCACCGCAGGTCGGGTTCACCTGGTAGGACTCGGCGCCGAACGGTTCCCGCAGCCCGCGGTGGTGCGGGTGCTTGTAGTGATCCAGGATCACTTCCTGGTAGATCTGCTCCAGCCTCACGCGAAGAACTCCACGGCCCGCTTCACGCCTGCCACCAACCGGTCCACCTCGTCGACGGTGTTGTAGACGGCGAACGAGGCCCGCGCGGTCGCGGCGATGCCGAACCGGCGATGCAGCGGCCAGGCGCAGTGATGCCCAACGCGCACCGCCACCCCGTCGTCGTCGAGCACCTGGCCGACGTCGTGGGCGTGCACGCCTTCGACCACGAAAGACACTGGCGAACCGCGGTTTTCGAGGACGGTGGGGCCGATGATGCGTACGCCGTCGATATCGGACAGTCCGGCGAGCGCGGCGGCCACCAACTCGTTCTCGTGGGCTTCGACGGCCTCCATCCCGATGTCCTGCAGATACCGGGCAGCGGCGGCCAATCCGACCACCTGCGACGTCATCGGGGTGCCCGCCTCGAACCGTTGCGGCGCAGGCGCGTAGGTGGTCTGCTCCATCGTGACCGTCTCGATCATCGAACCGCCGGTGATGAACGGCGGCATCGCGTTGAGCAACTCGCCGCGGCCGTACAGCACACCGATCCCGTTTGGGCCCAGCATCTTGTGGCCGGAGAACGCGGCGAAGTCGACCCCGAGCGCGTGGAAGTCGACCGGCTGGTGCGGCACCGACTGGCAGGCGTCCAGCAGGGTCAGCGCTCCGACCGCCTTGGCGCGGGCGACCAGCTCGGCCACTGGGGCGACCGCACCGGTGACGTTCGAATGGTGGCTGAACGCAACCACTTTCACGCGTTCATCCAGAGCCAAAGAGTCCAGATCGATGCGGCCGTCGTCGGTCACGCTATACCACCGCAGCGTGGCACCGGTGCGACGGGCCAGTTCCTGCCACGGGATCAGGTTCGCGTGGTGCTCCAACTCGGTGGTGACGATGACGTCACCAGGCCGGACCGCGTGCTCGAACCGCTCGTCGCCGAGCACATAGGCGACCAGGTTGATCGCCTCGGTGGCATTCTTGGTGAACACCAGCTCGTCAGGATCGGCGCCGACAAACGTCGCGATGTCGGCGCGACCCTGCTCGTAGGCGTCGGTGGCCTCTTCCATCAGTTGGTGCGCACCGCGGTGCACCGCGCCGTTGGACGTGGTCAGAAAATCACGCTCGGTGTCGAGCACCTGAATCGGCCGTTGCGACGTCGCACCGGAATCGAGGTACGCCAACTGGCTTCCGCCGCGCATCACCCGCTTGAGGATCGGAAAGTCCGACCGGATTCTGGCGGTGTCCACAGCGGTCATTGTCAGGCTCCAACCGCCTGGGTGAAGCGCACGTACCCGTTCTCCTCGAGCTCGTCGGCCAGTTCGGGACCGCCGGACTCGACGATGCGTCCGCCGACGAAGACGTGCACGAACTGCGGCCTGATGTAGCGAAGGATGCGGGTGTAGTGCGTGATCAGGAGGACGCCGCCGTGCTCCGCTTCGGCGTACCGGTTGACGCCCTCGCTGACGACGCGCAGCGCGTCGACGTCGAGGCCGGAGTCGGTCTCGTCCAGAATCGCGATCTTCGGCTTCAGCAGCGACAGCTGCAGGATCTCGTGGCGCTTCTTCTCGCCACCCGAAAAGCCTTCGTTGACACTGCGTTCCGAAAACGACGGGTCGATCTCGAGGCCCTCCATCGCGGCCTTGACCTCTTTGACCCAGTGCCGCAGCTTCGGCGCCTCACCGCGCACCGCGGTGGCCGCCGTGCGCAGGAAGTTCGACATCGACACACCCGGCACCTCGACGGGGTACTGCATGGCCAGGAACAGGCCGGCGCGGGCGCGCTCGTCCACCGTCATGTCGAGCACGTCCTGGCCGTCCAGCGTGATCGATCCGGAGGTGACCGTGTATTTCGGGTGTCCGGCGATCGCGTATGACAGGGTGGACTTGCCGGATCCGTTAGGCCCCATCAGCGCATGGGTCTCCCCCGATTTCACGGTGAGGTCGACACCCTTGAGGATCGGGATATCGGCGCCGTCTTCAGCGGAGACGACGCTGACGTGCAGATCCTTGACTTCCAGTGTGGTCATTTCGCAGTGTTTCCTTCGGTTAGCTCAAGTTCGTGTTCGATTGCCCCGGTGAGCCGTTCGCGCACCGCGGGCACGGCGATCTTGGCGATGATCTCGCCGAAGAAGCCGCGCACGACCAGGCGGCGGGCCTGATCTTGTGGGATGCCGCGGGCTTGCAGATAGAACAGTTGCTCGTCGTCGAAGCGCCCGGTGGCACTGGCGTGTCCAGCGCCGACGATCTCGCCGGTCTCGATCTCCAGGTTGGGCACCGAGTCGGCGCGCGCGCCGTCGGTCAGCACGAGGTTGCGGTTGGTCTCGAAGGTGTCGGTCCCGGTGGCCTCGGCGCGGATCAGCACGTCGCCGATCCACACGGTGTGCGCGTCGGGCTTCTTCGACGCCGGATCACCTTGCAGCGCACCCTTGTACGTGACGTGCGAGCGGCAGTTCGGCTGGGCGTGGTCGACCAGCAGTCGCGATTCGAAGTGTTGGCCGTCGTCGGCGAAGTACAAGCCGAGCATCTCTGCATCTCCGCCGGGCGCACAGAACCGCGTCCGCGCCGTCAACCGGACCAGGTCACCGCCGAGCGTTACCGCGACGTGGCGCAGCACCGCATCCTTGCCGAGCGAGGCGTGATGGGTGCTGACGTACACCGCGTCGTCCGCCCAATCGGCGATCGAGACGACCGTCAACCGCGCGGCGTCGCCGACGACGAATTCGACGTTGTCCGCGTAGGTTCCGCTGCCGCGCTGGTCGATGACGACCACCGCTTCGGCCAGTTCGCCGACCCGGATCTGCAGATGTCCGTAGGCGACCTTGTCCTCCCCCGGCCCGGTGACCGTCACCTGGATCTCGTCGCGGATCACGGTGTCCTTGGGTATCTCGATCAGCGTCGCGGACTCGAACGACGAATACGCCTGTGCCGCAACGCGGTCGGCGGGCACGCCGGCTTGGCCCAACCGGGCGTCGTCGCGGGTGGTCGTGTCGACCCGGACGCCGTCCGGTGTCTGCACGTCGATGGTCGCGGCGCCGGTGGCGACAGCGGAACCGTCGTGCAGCCCGCGCAGCCTGCGCAGTGGCGTGAACCGCCAGATCTCGTCGCGGCCGTGCGGCACCTCGAAGGCGTCGACGTCGAACGACGTGAACAGCTCGCCCTTGTTGGCGTCAGCCAACGATCCGGCCTGAGCGACTCCCTCGACCGCAGTAGTCAGGTCTGCCACTATCCGACCGCGCCTTCCATCTGCAGTTCGATCAGCCGGTTGAGCTCCAGCGCGTACTCCATCGGAAGCTCCTTGGCGATCGGCTCGACGAAGCCGCGCACCACCATGGCCATCGCCTCGTCCTCGGTCATGCCGCGGCTCATCAGATAGAACAGCTGATCCTCGCTGACCTTCGACACCGTCGCCTCGTGGCCCATCGTCACGTCGTCCTCACGGATGTCGACGTACGGATAGGTGTCGCTGCGGCTGATCGTATCCACCAGCAGCGCATCGCATTTCACGCTCGACCGGGAACCGTGCGCTCCCTTGTTGACCTGAACCAGGCCGCGGTAGGACGCGCGGCCGCCTGCGCGGGCCACCGACTTGGACACGATGTTGCTCGACGTGTTCGGCGCCAGGTGCAGCATCTTGGCGCCGGTGTCCTGGTGCTGCCCCTCGCCCGCGAACGCGACCGAGAGCACCTCACCCTTGGCGTGCTCACCGGTCATCCACACCGCGGGGTACTTCATGGTGACCTTCGAGCCGATGTTGCCGTCGACCCACTCCATGGTGGCGCCCGCCTCGGCCCTGGCGCGCTTGGTGACCAGGTTGTAGACGTTGTTCGACCAGTTCTGGATAGTGGTGTAGCGGCACCGGCCGCCCGGCTTGACGATGATCTCGACCACCGCGGAGTGCAGCGAATCGCTCTTGTAGATCGGCGCGGTACAACCCTCGACGTAGTGCACGTAGGCGTTTTCGTCGACAATGATCAGTGTCCGCTCGAACTGGCCCATGTTCTCGGTATTGATCCGGAAGTAGGCCTGCAGCGGGATGTCGACGTGCACACCGGGTGGCACATAGATGAACGATCCACCCGACCACACCGCGGTGTTCAGTGCGGAGAACTTGTTGTCACCCGCCGGGATCACGGTGCCGAAGTACTGCTTGAAGATCTCCGGGTGTTCCTTCAGACCGGTATCGGTGTCGAGGAAGATGACCCCTTGCGCCTCGAGATCCTCGCGGATCTGGTGGTAGACCACCTCGGACTCGTACTGCGCAGCGACACCGGCGACCAGGCGTTGCTTCTCCGCCTCGGGTATGCCAAGCCGGTCGTAGGTGTTGCGGATGTCTTCGGGCAGGTCCTCCCACGATGCGGCCTGCTTCTCGGTGGAGCGCACGAAGTACTTGATGTTGTCGAAGTCGATGCCCTCGAGGTTGGAACCCCAGTGCGGCATCGGCTTCTTGTCGAACGTACGCAGGGCGCGCAGCCGGGTCTCGAGCATCCACTCCGGCTCGCTCTTCTTGGCCGAGATGTCGCGCACCACCGCTTCGGACAATCCGCGCTGTGCGCTGGCACCCGCGGCGTCGGAGTCCACCCAGCCGTAGCCGTACCGGCTCAGCGAGGCGATGGCCTCGTCTTGGCTGAGCGGTTCGCCCACCTTGTGGACCTCGGGGGTGGTCGTCATGTCGACGCTCCTTGCTTGCTCGTGGTTTTTCCGACGCGGGCTGTGCGCCGGATCGGTGTTGGCTTCTCTGGTGTCAGCGGGACGTGGGTGGTGCATGCGCAGTCGCCGTTGACGATGGTCGCCAGCCGCTGCACGTGGGTGCCGAGGATCTCGGCGAACGCTTCCCGCTCCGTCTCGCACAGCTCGGGAAACTCCTCCGCGACGTGCGAGACCGGGCAGTGATGCTGGCACAGCTGGATGCCGTGGATCGGCCCGTCGACGGGCGTCACCGACGTCACATAGCCGGCCTTGGTCAGCGCCGTCGCGACCTTGTCGGCCTTGGCTTCAACGTCCGCTGGGCCGTCGGTTACTCCCGACAGGATGCTGTCGATCCGGCGGCGCGCGAACGTCCGTACCGCATCGTCGCCACCCAGTTCCCGCAACTGGCGGATGGCGGCCACCGCAAGGTCGTCGTAGCTGTGTTCGAGCTTGGCCCTGCCCTCGGCCGTCAGCCGGTACCGTTTGGCCGGCCTGCCACGTCCGTGATGCTGCCAGGCCGCCGCCGCGCTGGATTGCGCGTCACCGGCCTCCATCAAGGCGTCCAGGTGCCTGCGCACCCCTGCCGCGGAGATGCCGAGACGGTCGCCGATCTCACCGGCGGTGATGGGTCCGGATTCCAGCAAAAGCTGGACGATCGCGCCACGGGTGCGGCGATCGCTGGATGTCGCCGCCTTCGCGGCTCCATCAGCTTCTGGACCGAATTTCACAACACTATTGTGACGGAATTCCGAAACCCGGTAAAGCAAGGGTCCCCTTACGGTGACGGGAACCATATCCGTGGCGGTTACGCTGCTGGGATGGCGTGGCGCCTGCGGTCCCTCAGCACGTCGATTGCCGGATGGCACGGCGACGAACGCGCTGTCGGTTCCCCGCTCAACGACGCCGAGTTGATCGCCTTCCGGCGCACCCGGCTGTTCGGGGCCACCGGCACGGTGTTGATGGCCATCGGCGCGCTCGGCGTCGGTGCTCGACCGGTGGTGCAGGATCCGACGTTCGGGGTCCGGCTGCTGAACCTGCCGTCGCGCATCCAGACGGTGTCGCTGACGATGACCACCACGGGTGCGGTGATGATGGCGCTGGCCTGGCTGATGCTCGGTCGCTTCACCCTCGGCGACCGGCGGATGACGCGCAGCCAACTCGACCGCACGTTGCTGCTGTGGGTGCTGCCGCTGCTCATCGCGCCGCCGATGTACAGCAGGGACGTCTACTCGTATCTGGCGCAGAGTGAGATCTCGCTGCAGGGCCTCAACCCGTATCGCGTCGGACCCGCACCGGGCCTCGGCCTGGACCATGTGTTCACGCTGTCCGTGCCGAACATGTGGCGCGACACCCCGGCGCCGTACGGGCCGTTGTTCCTGTGGATCGGCCAGGGCATCTCGGCGTTGACCGGCGAGAACATCGTCGAGGCGGTGCTGTGCCACCGGATCGTGGTGCTGCTCGGCGTGGGCATGATCGTGTGGGCCGTGCCCCGACTAGCTCGCCGCTGCGGCGTCGCCGAGGTGAGCGCACTGTGGCTGGGCGCGGCGAATCCGCTGCTGATCATGCATCTGGTCGCGGGCATCCACAACGAGGCGCTGATGCTGGGGCTGATGCTGGCAGGTACGGAGTATGCGTTGCGCGGCATCGACGCGATCAACCCACTGCTGCCCAAACCCCTGGCCTGGCCGCATGGCCGCGACCGCTGGGCACGCTGGATGCCGATGGCGAACCTGCTGCTGGGCACCATGCTGATCACCCTGTCGTCGCAGGTGAAACTGCCGTCACTGCTGGCGCTCGGCTTCGTCGCGATGGCGTTGGCCTGCCGCTGGGGCGGCACGGTCAAAGCGTTTTTGATCGCGGGCGGTTCGCTGACCGCGGTCTCGGTGGCCGTGATGGCGTTGATCGGCGGGGCCAGCGGGCTGGGCTTCGGCTGGCTGTTCACGCTCGGCACCGCCAACGTGGTCCGCAGTTGGATGTCGTTGCCGACGTTGTTGGCACTCGGCACCGGACAGGTCGGCATCCTGCTCGGCCTAGGCGACCACACCACCGCGGTGCTGGGGCTGACCCGCGCGATCGGCGTGTTCACAATCGCGATCGTCGTCACGTTCCTTCTGCTCGCGGTGCTGCGCGGCCGATTGCACCCGGTCGGTGGCCTGGGTGTCGCGCTGGGCATGACCGTGCTGCTGTTTCCGGTGGT
Organism: Mycobacterium sp. ACS1612; assembly: GCF_001667505.1. Lineage (GTDB taxonomy): Bacteria > Actinomycetota > Actinomycetes > Mycobacteriales > Mycobacteriaceae > Mycobacterium. Next base: position 64,694 of record NZ_LZHZ01000067.1, on the reverse strand, counting down.
GCAGCCGTGGTACGTGCTGTGGGCGGTGATCCCGCTGGCCGCGTGGGCCACCCGGCCGCCGTTCCGCACCGCGACGATCGCCGTAACCCTCGTGGTCGGCATCTTCGGCCCGACCGCCAACGGTGACCGCTTCACGCTGTTCCAGATCCTGCTCGCGGTGATCGCCAGCACATTGATCGTGCTGATCTTGATCGGTATCACCTACTACCGCCTGCCGTGGCGGAAGCTGCCCGATGCGGGCCCCCGGCAGCCGGAACCGGCAGCTGAAATCGTCGAACCTGTAATACCGGCAGGGCACGCTGCCAAGCCGGGCGCTTACGCTGAATCCCCGTGACCTCCGAGCAGACCGTGCCCGTGCGTCTGCGCGGCGTGATCAAGCGGTACGGGTCGACGACCGCCGTCTCCGAACTCGACCTCGACGTGAATGCCGCCGAAGTGCTGGCGTTGCTCGGCCCCAACGGCGCGGGCAAAACCACCACGGTGGAGATGTGCGAAGGCTTCCTCAAGCCCGACGCGGGCAGCATCGAGATCCTCGGACTGGACCCATTCGCCGACAACGCGCGGGTGCGTGAGCGCATCGGGGTGATGCTGCAGGGCGGCGGCGGATATCCCGCGGCAAGGGCGGGCGAAATGCTGAACCTGGTCGCGTCGTACGCGGCCAACCCGCTGGACCCGCAGTGGCTGATGGACACCCTTGGCCTGACCGAGTCGGCCCGCACCACCTACCGTCGGCTCTCCGGTGGACAGCAACAGCGGCTGGCGCTGGCGTGCGCGGTGGTGGGCAGGCCCGAGTTGGTGTTCCTCGACGAGCCGACCGCGGGCATGGACGCGCACGCGCGAATCGTGGTGTGGGAGCTGATCAACGGCCTGCGCCGCGACGGCGTCACGGTGGTGTTGACCACGCACCAGCTGACCGAGGCCGAGGAGTTGGCTGACCGGATCGTGATCATCGACCACGGCGTCGCGGTGGCTACCGGTACGCCCGAGGAGTTGATGCGCAGCGGCGCCGAGAACCAGTTGCGGTTCCGCGCACCACGGATGCTCGACCTGTCGCTGCTGATTTCGGCGCTGCCGGAGAGCTACAAGGCGACGGAGACCTCGCCAGGCGAATATCTGGTCGAGGGCCACATCGATCCTCAGGTGCTTGCGACGGTCACCGCGTGGTGCGCGCGGCTCGACGTGCTCGCCACCGACATGCGCGTCGAGCAACGCAGCCTGGAGGACGTCTTCCTCGATCTGACCGGCAGGGAGCTGCGCTCATGACGAATCTGTTTGCGCCAGGAACGTTTTCGCCCGATCCGCGGCCTGCGACCGTGCAGAAGATGTTGGCCGCGCAGTTCGGCCTCGAGCTCAAGCTGTTGCTGCGCAACGGCGAACAGTTGTTGCTCACCATGTTCATCCCGATCACGCTGCTGGTTGGCTTGACGCTGCTGCCGTTCGGCTCGTTCGGGCCTAACCGCGCGGCGACGTTCGCGCCGGCCATCATGGCGCTGGCGGTGATTTCGACGGCGTTCACCGGACAGGCCATCGCGGTGGCGTTCGACCGGCGCTACGGGGCGCTGAAGCGACTGGGTGCCACGGCGCTACCGGTCTGGGGCATCATCGCGGGCAAGTCGCTGGCCGTGGTCACCGTGGTGTTCCTGCAGTCAATCCTGTTGGGCGTCATCGGGTTTGCACTCGGTTGGCGGCCACACGTCCTGGGCCTGGCGCTCGGTGCGGTGATCATCGCGCTCGGCACCGCGGGCTTCGCGGCGCTCGGCCTGTTGCTCGGCGGCACGCTCAAGGCGGAGATCGTGCTGGCGATCGCGAACCTGTTGTGGTTCGTCTTCGCCGGACTTGGCGCGCTGACCCTGGAGGGCGGGATGGTGCCGCACGGCGTGCAGTGGGTGGCCCGGTTGACGCCGTCGGGAGCGCTGACCGAAGCGTTGTCGCAGGCGATGACGCTGTCTGTGGACTGGTTCGGGATCGCGGTGCTCGCGACGTGGGGCGCGATCGCGGCGCTCTGCGCGCTACGTTGGTTCCGCTTCACCTGAGCTCGCGAAATGCACCTTTTGCAGGCCTCTACTCGAACTTCTTCTGCAAAACGTGCGTTTCGGCGGTAGGCCAACCCGCTACTACGAGCTGTAGTTGCCGTCCTCTACCATCGGGGCGTGCGACGCGCATTTCTGCGACTGGTCGACCTGCTGCCCATGCCGAGCCTGCGGGTCCAGCGCATCATCGCTGCCGCCGTGATCCTGACCCAGGGTGGCATTGCGGTGACAGGGGCCATCGTGCGCGTCACCGCGTCGGGTCTCGGCTGTCCGACCTGGCCGCAGTGCTTCCCAGGCAGTTTCGTCCCTGTCCCCCACGCCGAGGTCGCGGTCGTCCACCAGGCCGTCGAGTTCGGCAACCGGATGATCACGTTCCTGGTGGTGTTGACGGCGGTGCTGGCAGTGTTGGCCGTGACGCGGGCCCGCCGTCGCCGCGAGGTGCTGATCTACGCGTGGCTGATGCCGGCATCGACTGTGGTGCAGGCCGTGATCGGCGGCATCACCGTGTTGACCGGGCTGCTGTGGTGGACCGTGGCCATTCACCTGCTGGCGTCGATGACGATGGTGTGGCTGGCAGTCCTGCTGTACGTCAAGATCGGTGAGCCCGACGATGGCGTCTCGACACCGGTCGCGCCAAAGCCGTTGCGGCAGTTGACCGTTCTGACTGCTGTGGTGTTGGCGGCCCAGCTCGTCAGCGGCACGCTGGTGACAGGCGCGGGACCGCATGCCGGCGACAAGAGCATCACCCAGCCGGTGCCGCGGCTTCACATCGAGATCACCACGCTGGTGCATGCGCACTCGTCGCTGCTCGTCGCCTATCTTGCGTTGCTGGTCGGCCTCGGTTTCGGCCTGCTAGCGGTGCACGCGCCGCGTCCAGTCATGCAGCGGTTGGGCGTGCTGCTGGCGCTCGTCGTCGCACAGGGGTTCGTCGGCACCGTGCAGTTCTTCACCGGTGTGCCCGCCGCGCTGGTGGCCGTGCACGTGCTCGGCGCGGCGGCCTGCACCGCTGCAACCGCCGCGCTATGGGCGTCGATGCGAGAGCGGTCCAAGCCCCAGCCGCTCGAGGGCTGACTCGACGCCGAGCGCGAACTGCCGTTGCTGTCGCGTCCTCGTCGCCGGGTCCAACTGGCGCCAGCCCAGCGACGGCTCGACCAACTCGACCTCGAGGACGTGCGCATCACGGCGGTCCCCGATCACATCGACGCGCGCATACAGGAACTCTGCGGTCGCGATGCCGAGGTGATCGGCCGCTGCCGCCAATGCTGCGTGCCCGAGTTCCCACAATTCGAAGTCGGGATCCGCGGGCGTCAGCGTCTCCTCGGCGTAGGTGCCGGACTCGTCGAACACCGGCGCCTCGCCGGGCGGCGGCAGGATCGGGCCCTTGGTAAAGGCGTGCGACTGCTCGCCGCCGATGAACACCAATGCCGCTTCGCCGTGCTTGATCCGCGTGTCATAGGGCTGCACCAGCACCGTGCGGCCCTCCGCGTGCAGGGCCGCAGCATGCCCGCGCGCCTGGTCGTGATCGGTAAATCGCAGCGCCCCAACCGAACCCGCGCCGATCGCCGGTTTGACCACTACCTCGCCCGCCGGCAACGCCACCTGATCCCCCGGCGCGTAGAACCGGCTCGGCACCGTCGGCACGCCCGCGCCGGCCAGGTCGGCGAGATAACGCTTGTCGGTGTTCCACCGCACCACCTCAGGCGCGTTGAGCAGGTTGCGCACGAGCGTTGTCCACCGAAGGAATTCGTCGAGCCGGTCGATGTAGTCCCACGCCGCGCGCAGGATCACCAGATCCGCGTCGAGCGTGCCCGGGTCGTCCCAGGACAGCCAGCGCGCGTGCAGTCCACGTTGGCGAAGCGCGTCGACCAGTCCGTCGTCGTCTCCGTCGCCCTCCGGCAACGCCGGGCAAGCAGCCAGCACGACGCGCGGATGGAACAGGTCGGGCTTCGCGAGCTTCACCTTGGCAGGATAGACAGCATGAAGGCCATCCAAGTCGCCGAGACCGGCGGACCCGAAGTCCTGAACTACGTCGACACCGACCAGCCCTCTCCTGGGCCGGGCGAGGTAATGATCAAGGCCGAAGCCATCGGGGTGAACTTCATCGACACGTACTTCCGGTCGGGTCTGTATCCGCGGGAACTGCCGTTCGTGCTCGGCACCGAGGTGTGCGGCACGGTCGAGGCGGTCGGTGACGACGTCGCGGCGTTGAGCGTCGGGGACCGCGTCGTCACCGCGCAGGCGGTCGGTGCGTACGCCGAATACTGTGTCGCGCCAGCCGATTTCTGCGCCTACGTGCCCGACGGCGTCACCGCCGATGTGGCCGCAGCGTCGCTGTTGAAGGGCATGACGGCGCATTACCTGATCAAGTCGACGTATCCGGTGCAGGAGGGCGACGCCGTGCTGGTGCACGCGGGCGCGGGCGGTGTCGGGCTGATCCTGACGCAGTGGGCCACCAGCCTCGCCGTGCGGGTGATCACCACGGTGTCGACGCCCGAGAAGCGCGAGTTGTCCCGTAAGGCCGGCGCCGTCGAGGTGCTCGGCTATCCGGACGACCCGGAGGCGTTCGGCGCCACGATCAAGGACCTGACCGACGGCGGTGTCGCGGCGGTCTACGACGGTGTCGGCGCGGACACGTTCGAGGCGAGCCTGGCCAGTTGCCGGATCCGCGGCACGGTCGCGCTGTTCGGCGCGTCCAGCGGTCCGGTGCCCCCGTTCGACCCGCAGCGGCTCAACGCGGCCGGTTCGCTGTTCCTGACCCGGCCCACGCTTGTCCACCACACCCGCACACCCGACGAATTTGCTTGGCGGGCAGGTGAACTGCTGGACGCGATCGCCTCAGGCACCATCGACATCACGGTCAGCGAGCACTACCAGCTGGAGAATGCCGAGCAGGCGCACCGCGACCTGCAGGGCCGCAAGACCGTCGGCTCGGTGGTGTTAGTGCCCTAACAGCCTCGGCAGCGCCAGCGCCGAATCCACTGCGAGCGCCAGGAAGATGACGGCGAGATAGTTGTTGGACTGCAGGAACAGCCGCAGCGGCTTCACCGGCTCACCGCGACGCACGCCGGCGTACAACTGATGCGCCATCACCAGGAACCAGGCACCCGCCAGGATGGCCACCGACGCATACAGCCAACCCGTCGCCAACGCCAACGCCAACGTCGCCAGCACGGTCAGCCAGGTGTAAACCAGGATCTGCTTGGTGACCTGCCGCTCGGTGGCCACGGCGGGCAGCATTGGCACGCCGGCCGCCTGGTAGTCTTCCTTGTAGCGCATAGCCAGCGCCCAGGTGTGCGGCGGAGTCCAGAAGAAGATGATCGCGAACATCACCAGCGCGGGCCACTGGATGGTTCCGGTGACCGCCGACCAGCCGATCATCACCGGCATGCAGCCCGCGGCGCCGCCCCACACCACGTTCTGCGACGTGCGCCGCTTCAGCAGCAGCGTGTAGACCAGCACGTAGAACGCGATGGTGGCGCCCGCCAGATGCGCGGACAGCATGTTCGTCGTCCACCACAACCAGAAGAACGACCCCACCGACAGCGCGAGCCCGAACACCAGCGCGTGGCTGCGCGGCACGGTGTCCCTGGCCAGCGGCCGACGCGAGGTCCGCTTCATCTTCTTGTCGATGTCGGCGTCGGCCACGCAGTTCAGCGTGTTGGCTCCCGCGGCTGCCAGCAGCCCGCCGAACAGCGTGTTGGCGATCAGCAGCGGATCGACCGAGCCGCGGTGGGCCAGCAGCATCGCCGGAATCGTGGTGACGAGCAGCAGCTCGATAACCCTGGGCTTGGTCAATGCGAGGTAGCCGAGGAACTTGTTGCGGATTCGATTCGGCGACCCTTCGACAAGGCTGCCTTCGCGAATTCTCACGCAGTTACTCCTCAGCGTCGCCGCCGCACGCGGCGTCTACTACAGACGATGGTAGACCGCGCCTAAACGCCTTCCTAATCGTCCCCCGCGCCGCTGCACCGGATGGCTCTGCCGCACTAGGGTGTTTTCTAGACAAGCAGCTAGCGGAGCCCCATCCTCGACAAGGAGTTCGCCACGTGACCACTCTCGACGAGATCTCTGTCCTGACCCGGCCGAATCACCCCCACGACTGGACCGAGCTGGACTCGCGGGCAGTGGACACCGTCAGAGTGTTGGCCGCGGACGCGGTACACAAGGTCGGCAACGGCCACCCCGGCACGGCCATGAGTCTCGCTCCCCTGGCGTACACCCTGTTCCAACGGGAGATGCGCCACGACCCCAGCGATGTGCACTGGCTGGGCCGCGACCGCTTCGTGCTGTCCTGCGGGCATTCCAGCCTGACGTTGTACATCCAGCTGTACCTGGGCGGGTTCGGACTCGAGCTGTCCGACATCGAGTCGCTGCGCACCTTCAAGTCCAAGACGCCCGGGCACCCGGAGTTCCGCCACACCAGGGGCGTTGAGATCACCACGGGACCGCTCGGCCAGGGCCTGGCGTCGGCGGTCGGCATGGCGATGGCGTCGCGCTACGAGCGTGGTCTGTTCGATCCCGACGCCGCACCGGGCACCAGTCCGTTCGACCACTACATCTACGTCATCGCCTCGGACGGCGACATCGAGGAAGGTGTCACCAGCGAAGCGTCGTCGTTGGCGGGCACCCAGCAGCTCGGCAACCTGATCGTGTTCTACGACCACAACCAGATCTCGATCGAGGACGACACCAACATCGCGCTGAGCGAGGACACCGCCGCCCGGTATCGCGCCTACGGGTGGCACGTGCAGGAGGTCGAGGGCGGCGAGAACGTCGTCGGCATCCGGGAGGCCATCGAGCAGGCCAAGGCCGTCACCGACAAGCCGTCGTTCATCGCGCTGCGCACCGTCATCGGCTACCCGGCGCCGAATCTGATGAACACCGGCAAGGCGCATGGCGCCGACCTCGGCGCCGAAGAGGTCGCGGCCGTCAAGAAGATCCTCGGATTCGACCCTGACAAGTCGTTCGAAGTCAGCGACGAAGTGATCGAGCACACCCGCAAGCTGGTGGCCCGCGGTAAGGAAGCTCACGAGAAGTGGCAGAGCGAGTTCGACGCGTGGGCGCAGCGGGAGCCGGAGCGCAAGGCTCTGCTCGACCGGCTGATCGCGCAGGAACTGCCCGACGGCTGGGATGCCGACCTGACCTATTGGGAGCCGGGTTCCAAACCGCTGGCCACCCGCGCCGCATTCGGTCAGGTGCTCAACGACGTGGCCCCGAAGTTGCCCGAATTGTGGGGCGGCTCAGCGGATCTCGCGGGCAGCAATAACACCACCATCAAGGGCGTGAAGTCGTTCGGCCCGTCGTCGATCTCCACCAAGGAGTTCAGCGCCGATCCGTATGGCCGCGTGTTGCACTTCGGCGTCCGCGAGCACGCGATGGGATCGATTCTGTCCGGCATCGTGCTGCACGGACCGACCCGCGCGTTCGGCGGCACGTTCCTGCAGTTCTCCGATTACATGCGGCCCGCGGTGCGGTTGGCGTCGCTGATGAACATCGACACCATTTACATCTGGACGCATGACTCGATCGGACTCGGCGAGGACGGCCCCACCCACCAGCCGATCGAACACCTGGCGGCGCTGCGGGCCATCCCGAACCTGTCGGTGGTGCGGCCCGGCGACCCGAACGAGACGGCCTACGCGTGGCGCACCATCCTCGCGCGCGGCGCGAGCAGCGGTCCGGTCGGTTTGGTCCTGACCCGGCAGGGAATCCCGGTGTTGGAGGGCACTAGCGCTGACGGCGTGGCCAAGGGCGGCTACATCCTTGGCGGCACTCCCGACGCGAATCCCGACGTGGTCTTGATCGGCACCGGGTCCGAGTTGCAGTTGGCGGTGGCCGCACAGAAGATCTTGGCGGACAAGGGAATCACCGCAACCGTGGTCTCGATGCCGTGCGTCGAATGGTTCGAATCGCAGCCGGCGGAGTACCGCGACAGCGTGCTTCCCCCGGCCGTGTCGGCACGCGTCGCCGTCGAAGCCGCGGTGGCGCAGAGCTGGTACAAGCTGGTCGGCGACACCGGCGAGATCGTCTCGATCGAACACTACGGCGAGTCCGCCGACCACAAGACGCTGTTCCGCGAGTTCGGCTTCACCCCAGAAGCTGTGGTGGCCGCCGCGGAACGGGCACTGGACAACTAGAGAAAAGGACCGATCATGGCTCAGAATCCCAATCTTGCAGCCCTATCCGCAGCAGGTGTCTCCGTATGGCTGGACGACCTGTCCCGCGATCGCCTGCAGACAGGCAACCTGCAGGAGTTGATCGACACCAAGAGCGTGGTCGGCGTGACCACCAACCCGTCGATCTTCCAGGCCGCGCTGTCCAAGGGCCACGCTTACGACGAGCAGGTCTCCGAACTCGCCGAGCGTGGCGCCGACGTCGACGCCACCATCCGCACCGTCACCACCGACGACGTCCGCAACGCGTGTGACGTGCTGGCCAAACAGTACGAGCAGTCCGACGGCGTCGACGGCCGGGTGTCCATCGAGGTGGACCCGCGGTTGGCGCACGACACCGACAAGACGATCCTCCAGGCGATCGAACTGTGGAAGATCGTCGACCGGCCGAACCTGCTGATCAAGATTCCGGCCACGATGGCGGGGCTGCCTGCGATCACCGCCGTTATCGCAGAAGGCATTTCGGTCAACGTGACGCTGATCTTCTCCGTCGAGCGGCACCGCCTCGTGATGGACGCCTATCTGGCTGGCCTGGAGAAGGCCAAGGAAGCGGGCCACGATCTGTCCAAGATCCACTCCGTGGCCTCGTTCTTCGTCTCCCGCGTGGACACCGAGATCGACAAGCGGCTGGACAAGCTCGGCAGCGAGGAGGCGTTGGCGTTGCGCGGCAAGGCCGGTGTGGCCAATGCGCGGCTGGCGTACGCGGCCTACGAAGAGGTCTTCGTCGGCGGCTCGCGTTATGAGGCACTCAAGTCAGACGGTGCGCGGGTGCAGCGGCCGCTGTGGGCGTCCACCGGCGTCAAGAACCCGGAGTACTCCGACACGCTGTACGTGACCGAACTGGTCGCGCCCAACACCGTGAACACCATGCCGGAGAAGACGATTGACGCGGTGGCCGATCACGGCGTCATCACCGGCGACACGGTGACCGGGACCGCGGACGCCGCCCAGGCCATCTTCGACGAGCTGGCAGGCGTCGGCATCGATCTACCGGACGTGTTCAGGCTGCTCGAGGACGAGGGCGTGGAGAAGTTCGAGAAGTCGTGGCTCGAGTTGCTCGAGGCGACACAGGGTCAGCTCGACGCCGCCAAGAAATGACGGATTGGCACAATCCGCTTCGCGACAAACGCGACAAGCGGATGCCGCGGATCCCTGGGCCCTGCGGCGTAGTGATCTTCGGCGTCACAGGCGATCTCGCGCGCAAGAAGCTGATGCCTGCCATTTATGACCTTGCGAACCGCGGCTTGTTGCCTGCCACGTTCGCACTGGTCGGGTTCGGCCGAAGAGATTGGAGCCACGACGCTTTCGCTGACGTCGTGCTGGAAAGCGTAAAGCTGCACGCCCGTACGCCGTTTCGTCAGGAAGTCTGGGATCGCCTGGCGGAAGGCATCCGGTTCGTGCAGGGCAACTTCGACGACGCCGCGTCGTTCGGCAAGCTCGCCGAGCAGCTCGACAAGCTGGACGCCGAGCGGGGCACGGGCGGCAACCACGCGTTCTATTTGTCCATCCCGCCCAAGGCTTTTCAGGAAGTGTGCGAGCAGCTGCAGCAGTCAGGCCTGGCGCGTCCTCAGGAAGGTCGGTGGAGCCGGGTCGTCATCGAGAAGCCGTTCGGGCACGACCTGGCCAGTGCACGCGAGCTCAACGAGGTGGTGAACAGCGTCTTCCCGGAGGAGGCGGTGTTCCGCATCGACCACTATCTGGGCAAGGAGACCGTCCAGAACATCCTGGCGCTGCGGTTCGCGAACGAGTTGTACGAGCCGATCTGGAACAACAACTACGTCGACAGCGTGCAGATCACCATGGCCGAGGACATCGGCCTGGGTGGTCGCGGCGGCTATTACGACGGCGTCGGCGCGGCCCGCGATGTCATCCAGAACCATCTGATCCAGTTGATGGCGCTGACCGCGATGGAGGAACCGGTCAGTTTCAGCCCGCACGAGTTGCAGGCCGAGAAGATCAAGGTGTTGTCGGCGACCCAGCCGATGCAGCCGTTCGATCAGACCACCGCGCGCGGCCAGTACTCAGCGGGCTGGCAGGGCAGCGAGAAGGTGGTCGGGTTGCTCGAGGAGGACGGGTTCTCGAAGGACTCGACCACCGAGACGTACGCGGCGATCACGCTGGAGATCGACACCCGTCGGTGGGCAGGTGTGCCGTTCTTCCTGCGGACCGGGAAACGCTTGGGGCGCAGGGTTACTGAGATTGCACTGATCTTCAAGCGGGCGCCGCACCTGCCGTTCGACAAGACGATGACCGAGGAGCTCGGCCAGAACGCGTTGGTGATCCGGGTGCAGCCCGACGAGGGCATCACCACCAGGTTCGGCTCCAAGGTGCCGGGCAGCGCCATGGAGGTCCGCGACGTCAACATGGACTTCTCCTACGGTTCGGCGTTCGCCGAGGACTCCCCCGAAGCCTACGAACGGTTGATCCTGGATGTGCTGCTCGGTGAGCCGTCGCTGTTCCCGGTGAACCGGGAAGTCGAATTTTCCTGGGAGATATTGGATCCGGTGCTCGACTTCTGGGCGTCGAACGGCAAGCCGGATGCATATGAGTCGGGGACGTGGGGCCCCGCGTCAGCGGACGAGATGATGCATCGCATGGGCAGGGAGTGGAGGCGCCCTTAAATGATTGTCGATCTGCCCGATACGACCACCAACGACATCAACAAGAAGATCACCGGGCTGCGTGAAGAAGGCGGCGCCATCACGTTGAGCCGGGTGCTCACACTGGTGATCTCGCTGCACTCGGACGACCTCCTCGAGGATTCGATCGAAGCGGCCAACTTCGCGAGCCGCGAGCATCCCTGCCGGGTGATCGTCGTGGTGCCCGGGGACCGGAACGCCACCGGATCCCGACTCGACGCGCAACTGCGCGTCGGTGCGGACGCGGGCGCCGGCGAGGTGGTGTCCCTGCGCCTGCATGGCCCACTGGCCGATCACGCCAGCAGCGTGGTGCTGCCGTTCCTGCTGCCCGACACCCCCGTGGTGGCGTGGTGGCCGGCCGGCGGCCCCGACGTGCCCGCTCAAGATCCGTTGGGCCGGTTGGCGGTTCGGCGCATCACGAATGCCACCGACTGTGCCAACCCGATGGCTGCCATCAAGAGCCGACTGCAGGGCTACACCTCGGGCGACACCGATCTGGCGTGGGCCCGCATCACCTATTGGCGTGCGCTGCTGGCCTCGGCGGTGGACCAGGAACCGCACGAGCCGATCACCTCGGCACTGGTGTCGGGCCTCAAGGACGAACCGTCGCTGGACGTGCTGGCGGGCTGGCTCGCCGAGCGGATCGACGGCCCGGTGCAGCGCGCGGTCGGCGAACTGAAGGTGGAATTGGTCCGCACCAGCGAGACGATCACGCTGCGCCGGCCGCAGACGGGCGTCACCGCGACCCTGACCCGCACCGGCAGGCCTGAGGCACGAATCCCGTTGGCGCGCAGGGAAGCCAAGGAATGCCTCGCTGAGGACCTGCGCAGGCTGGACGCCGACGAGATCTACCACGAGGCATTGCAGGGCATCGAGAAAGTGCAATACGTATGAGTGTGTCGGTGCACAGGTATCCGGACACGGACGGGCTTGTCGCGGCGGCCGGCGACCGACTGGCCCAGGAGATCAACTCGGTGATCCAGTTCCGCGGCCGGGCGTCCATCGTCCTGACGGGCGGCGGCACCGGGATCGGGTTGCTGAAGCGGTTGGCCGAACACGCCGACCAGATCGACTGGTCCAGGGTGCACTTCTATTGGGGCGACGACCGGTTCGTGCCGGAAGACGACGACGAGCGCAACTACAAGCAGGCCCGCGAAGCGCTGCTCGACCACGTCGACATCCCGGCCGCCAACGTACATCCGATGGCGGCGAGCGGTGCCGCGTTCGGCGACGACCTGGATGCCGCGGCGGCCGACTACGCCCAGGTGCTGGCGGCGAACGCCGAAGCCGGAGAGCCAGCACCGGTTTTCGACGTGCATCTGCTCGGGATGGGACCCGAGGGGCACATCAACTCGCTGTTCCCCGACACGCCGGCGATGCGGGAGACCGACCGACTGGTGCTCGGTGTGGCGGACTCCCCCAAGCCGCCGCCACGCCGAATCACATTGACGCTCCCGGCGATTCAACGGTCGCGCGAGGTCTGGCTCGTGGTGTCCGGTGCAGGCAAGGCCGATGCGGTGGCAGCAGCCATCGGCGGCGCCGACCCGGTCGACGTGCCCGCGGCCGGTGCCGTCGGCCGCGACCAGACCGTGTGGCTACTCGACGAGGACGCCGCTTCCAAACTCTGAGCCCCCGATTTGTCGGGCCCGGATGGCATTATCGGACATGTGTTCGGAGGTATCGCGGATGGGGATCTCGCGTTGACTCTCCAGATATGCGCGCGAATGGGTGATTCGTTGCCTCATCGAAAATGCGCGCGTACGCCCACTGGATGGGGTTGACACTGGCAGAGCGCAGAGCAGTCACCGAGACGACCGCAAGCCCCTACCAACTGGCGAGTAAGCGCGGCAAGACTCGCATTCTCGACGAGCTATGCGCCAACACCGGGTGGCACCGAGACCATGCCCGCAAGGCGCTGGCAGCGGCCCTGCAACCCAAGGTGCTGACCCCACGCAGTCCCGGCCAGTGAAGGACGGTGCCGATGTCATCGAAGCGCTGCGGCCACGATCGATCGCCGCCTGGCCGGTGAAGGAGCTAAACATCGGCTCAAAGGACGCGCAAGGACAAAGCCGGAATCACCATCTGTAAATACGTTTCATCGCGGGTGGGTCGAGCAGCAGTTGCCCGACGGCACGCTGACCTTGACCAGCCCGACCGGACACACCTATACCAGCGAGGCGCACGGCGCGGCACTGCTCCCGATTCTCGGCCAGTCGACCGGGGCGCTACCCGTGTCGACGGTTGACGAACCCAGCCCATACCAGACGCTGATGATGCCGCGACGCCAACAAACCCGCGAACACAACAAACGCGACCGCATCAACGCCGAACGCCGCGAACGCGGCGTACTCATCGCCGGAGAACAACGCCAACGCCAAGCCTGGCTCGCCGCCAACTACCAACCCCCACCCTTCTGAAGCGACGAGACCATCTGTCGAAGCCCTTCAGTGATTGCGATGGCCACCAGTTCGCTTGTCCGACAAGCACCGCCATGGCGGGTACCGTCACCGTGCGCACGATGAAGGTATCGAGCAGGATGCCCACGCCCACGATGAAGCCGGCTTCGACCATCGTGGTGATACTGCCGAACAACAGGCCGAACATCGACGCGGCGAAGATGAGTCCCGCAGAGGTGATGACGCTTCCGGTGGAGCTGATGGTGCGCATCACCCCGGAGCGGATCCCGTAGGACGACTCGTCGCGGATCCGGGACACCAGCAGCATGTTGTAATCGGCCCCCACCGCGACCAGGACGAGGAACGTCAGCGACGGAACGCTCCAGGACAGCGGACTGCCACCGATGATCTGAAACACGAGGACACCGATGCCCAGCGCCGACAGGTAGGAAATAATTACAGAGGCAACCAGATACAGCGGCGCCACGAGGGCGCGCAGCAGCACGATCAGGATCAACAACACCACGGCAATGGTGACGATGTTGATCATGTGGAAGTCCTGCTCGAAGTCGTGCCGCATATCGTGGTAGAGCGGCGTGATGCCGCTCGCCGACACCGTCGCATCGGACAATGACGTGTTCGGCTGCGCCTTGTGCGCGGTATCCAGGATCGCGTCCAGCTGATCCATCGCCTGCGTCGAGAACGGATTGAGCTTCGTCTGTATCAGATAACGAGCCGTGTGACCGTCGGGTGAAATGAAGATCGTGGCAGCCTGTTTGAACTGGTCAATAGAGAAGTACTGCGGGGGTATGAAGAATCCGGCCATCGACGGCTGAGACGCGCCGTTCTTCATCGACATCAGAAAGGTCGACGCCTGCGACAGTCCCGAGCCGATTTCCTTTGTCTTGTCCACCAGCAGCTGCACCGCGTCGGCGAGTTGCTGACTGCCATCGGCGATCTTGTTGGCGCCCTGCTGAAGGGTGTTCAACTGTCGCTGAGCATCCTGCGGGCTGTTGATACCCATGCTGCGAAGGTTTTTCATCGCGGAATCCAGCGTTCCGCGCAGCCGCTCGATCGATTGAGTAGAGGGCGTGTTGTCCTGGATGCCCTGAAGTTGGCGTGCCAGCTCGGACACCTGATCGAACGCGCCGCTTACCCGAGCGGCGTCGACAACGTGCAACTGGGAGCGCGCGGCGGTACACGACGGGTCGGCGTCGCATACCGCGCTGGAGTCCAATGCGTTCAAGATCGGACCGGTCCAGCTCAGTAGCTGGTTGATATCGAGCACATTGACGCCGAGCGTATTGCCGACCGACCGCATACTCGACACGAGTCGCGCCATCTCGTTGAGCTGAGCAAGACTCTTCGACCCACCATATTGCTTTTCAATGTCACTCACTTCGCTGATCAGTGTGGTGACCATTGTCATCGACTGATTGACTGTGCCCCGGATTTGCCCCAGCGCGCCGGAGAGCTCCTTGGCACCGCCTGCGAGTTTGTCGAGATTGCCTGTGTTGCCCTCGATCTGAGACGACGCATCGCCCAGTCTGCTGCCGACTTCGCCCGCTTGCCAAGACAACGTGGCTTGTTGGAGTGTCTGCCCGGTGGGCCGGGTGATCCCTCTCACCAGCGCAATGTTCGGCAATTGACTTATCCGGGAGGCCATTTCGTCAAGATCGGCGAGCGCCTGCGGAGTGCGCAGATCGTGAGGCGATTGCACGAGCAGATACTGGGGGATCAGGGAGTTGACATCGAAATGGCTCTCCATGGCGGCGTAGCCGATGTTGCTCTGTGCTGACGCAGGCAACGTGGTGCGATCGTCGTAGTTGTAACTGACGAGGGTCGCGAAACTGGCCAGGATGAGCAGAACGACAAGACTGAACAGGAGGTTCCGCCGCGGGCGGCGGACGATGTGCACGGCCGACACCCGCCAGAAGCGGCCCGCGAGTTTCTTCTTGGGCGGTGCGATCCAGCCCCGCCGCCCGGTGAGCACGAGAATGGCAGGCAGAAGCGTGATCGCGGCGAGGAACGCGACGGCGATCGCCATGGCGAGCGCCGGGCCGACGGTGGAAAGCAGGGGAAGCCTTGCGAAGATCAGGCCGACAAACGCCAGCCCGACCGTTCCCGCCGACGCCGCTATCACCTTGCCGATCGCGTCCAACGCCTTGACGACGGCGCCGTCCGAGGCGACTCCCTGTTCCAGGTATTCGTGGTATCGACTGATGAGGAACACCGCATAGTCGGTACCGGCGCCCATCATCATTCCGCTGAGCAGCACGACGGTCTGGTTGGAGACCCCCCAACCAAGAAGACCGATCACAATGACCAGGCTTTGCGCAACGGCCAGTGCGATTCCGATCATCAGCAACGGCACCACCATCGACACCGGGCGCCGATAGACCAGAAAAAGAATGCCTAGAACCATCAGACCGGTTGCTATCTCGATGACGCTGATGTCTCGTTCCGACACGACCAGTTGATCGCTGATCGTGACTTGCGGACCGGTCACGTCCGCGTGGAGCGATGTCCGCGCGGTCGCGTCGGAAACCACTTTGTCGACCCAGTTGTACGAGTCCTGGGCGCCTGGTGAGCCGAGATTGCCGACCAGACTGAGGGGAAGAATCCACGCCTTGTGATCATCGCTCTCCAGGACCTGCCGCAGCGGCGGCATGGAGATGAAGTCCTGAACGGCGGTGACGGCGCCGGGATTTGCCTTCAACTTGTCGGTGAGGCCCCGATAAGTGTCTTCGTCTGACTTGCTGAGCCCGCGTTCGTCGGTGAGAACGACCAGCAGGACGTTCTGACTCTCGTGGAACGCCGACGCCATCAGATCCGCGGCGACCGTCGACGGGTCGCGGGCAGGCAACAGATTCACGGTGTGGTCGCGAACCACCTGAGCCAACGACGGCAGGAACAACGGACCGAGCGCTGCCATCACGATCCATAACAGGATCACAAGGACCGGATGGCGAACTACATGGCCACCGAGCCGACTGAAGAAGCTACGAGCAGGAGAAGTTTCGACAGCAGCCGTCACGCAGTTGCCGCCACAATTTGGGTCTCGAGTTCGCCGACGGCATCGCCGAACAGATCAGCCAGCCGTCTGGCGTCCAGCGCCGCAGCGCAAGCCGTGAAAGCCACGCCGAGCCGTCCGGCCGCCGATACCACCGACAGGTTGAGCAGCTGGCCGGGAAAGATCGGGGCCGCGGCAAACAGGCCGTCCATCGGGGCGCCCAGCAGGTATTGGGGCGTGCTCGGACCGGCCACATTCGACACCGTGACATTGAACGGGGCGCGCACACGCCCACTCAGCCCAGTCGCCGCCTGCAGCAAGGCCGGCGCCATCGCCAGCACCGCGTAGCGGTCGGCGGCTTGGCGTGACATCGATGCAACGTGCTCTTTGGCCAGACGACTGGAGCGGATGATGTTGTGCAGGCGTTCTGCGGGGTCGGCGACATCGGTGAACAGGTTCACCAGGATCATCCCGCTTGCATCGTGTCGTGGGTCGGCATCCGGTCCGCGGTTGGACGCGGGTACTCCAGCCGTGAGACTGCGGCGCGGCAACTCACCGCACGCGCTCAGATAGTGGCGCAGCACGGTGGAAAGCGCCGCGAGGATCAGCTCGTTCAGCGACGCGTCTGCGCGTCTCGCCAGATCGTGCAGGCGCCGGGCATCGAACTCGATTGCCGCCCAGCTACGCTCACGACTCAGCAGGCCGTTCAACAGACGGGAGCGGGGACAGCGCAGCGGAATGGCGAACGCCGGGTCGGTCCGTCGCCACGCCTCCAGGAGGATTCGCCACGCGGCGAGCAGGAGTTCGCCCACCACGCCAAATGTACGCGCCAATCCCAATCGCTTGGGCCGGGCGCAGGCGGATGATCGGGGCGGAAGCGCCCATATCGGCTGCAGTTCAACGTTATTGGGGCTCGAGGAAAACGTTCGAGCCATGAACTTCAGTAGGGTCATGGCATCCATCAGTGCGTGATGAACCTTGAGGCACAGCGCGATCCGGCCATCGGCGAGCCCGTCGATGATGTGGAGTTCCCATAGCGGTTTGGACCGGTCCAGCGGTTTGGAATGAATGTGCGCAATTACGGTTTCCAGGTCCCGCATGCTGCCCGGTGAGGGCAGCGCAGTCCGCAGCACGTGCGCGGAGAAGTCGACGGCGCGGACATCGATGATCTCCCACCGCCGCCGCGGCCAGCGGGCCGGTACGCGATAGTTGAACGGTGGGGTGACGGCTGCCGATGACCGTGCCCGAGTCATCAGGTCTTCGACGAAATCCGAAACAGTGCCTGGTATCCGGAATATCGGGACGCCGGATATGTGGGTGTGCACGACGTCGGTGTCAGACGACAGGAATACCCGGTCAGCCAACGACATCTTGGTCCGGCGGATACTTGTCTGTGTCTCCGTCATACAGGAGCCTCCAGATCTAGGCGCAAGGTCTTCGCCTGCATCGTCAGGATTCGATTCGGCGCACGCGATACCACGTGATTGCGGACGCTTTGCACCACACTGCTGTCGGACTGCTCGATCCGACTCAACCGACGAGCGTACCCAACCAGCATCCTGGTTCGCTTCCGGCGAACGTCCGCGTACAACCGCAGTGCCACAACGGGATCGCTGTTCTTGTCGAGAGCTGTTGCAAGCACATAGCCGTCCTCGACGGCATGGGCGGTGTCCCCGAGAAACGTGACCGCCCCTCGCCCCCACTTCGACAGAAACGGAATCCGCGAACCATCTTGGCCCACGAACGCTGCCGGCACCACCGAGCCCACGCCGTCGGCGCCGATCACCACATCCCCCGACAGCACCCGACCGTCAGCGCACCGGATGGCGGGACGCTCGCCTCCGATATCCACACTGACGGCCTCGGTGCCGCAGTGAATAGGCGTGTCCCCACAGGCATCTCGCAGGGTAGCCATCAGGTTGTCACGGTTGACACAGACGATCGGACTGCCGGTCTCGGCGTCACCGAGGCCGATTCTGATGCCCAATGCGCGCAGTACCGCGGTGGTGTTGTTGGCCAGGGCGGTGCCGCTTGTCCTGGGTGCTGGCGCCGCAGATCGCGACGGGATTCCTCTCGCGCGCAGCGCAATCGCCGCCGTCAAACCGCCGATTCCCGCACCGACGATCAGCACGCTCGGCCGGTCGGCCATCACGGCGTCCCGTCGATGGCTGCGCCGAGCTTCGCTGCCACGTCGACGATGTGGGGGTGGCCCATCATCGTCAGGTGATCGCCGTCGACGTCGACGACGGTGAGGCTGCGGGGCGATAGCTGATCCCAGCCGTTCGTCGGGCTGGTGTAGCTGCTACCGAATATCCGGTGCACACCCGCTGCGACTTCCGGCATCTTCCCCTGGCATCGCAGCAGGGTGATGTCACGGTCGAGTGCCTCGTGGGTGTAGTTCAGCGTGGCCTCGTAGTTCGCGCGGAAGATCTCGTACAGTCTTCGGATCGATTGCGGTGACGCGTTTCCCGGCAAGATTCCCGCGGTGATCGCATGCCGCAGCCCGGATTCGAACAACTCATCGCGCGTCGTTCCGGCCAGCGTCAGCTCTGCCACGCCCTCGCCGCGGGCGACCCACAGCAACTCCATGAAGAAGTACTTGATGAGATCTTCTTCGGCCACCGGCGTGCGGGGGCCGTCACCCATCGCGATGGTGTCCAGCAACACCAGCGCAGCAATGTCCGCCTCGTCGAGCTGACGCGACATCTCCACCGCGACGTATCCGCCGAACGACCAGCCCGCGAGCACGTACGGCCCCTCGGGGTGTACCCGCCGGATCGCTGCGAGGTACGTCTTGGCCAGCTCATCGACGGTGCGCAGCGGCGCCACACCGGGTTCAGCACCCGGCGCCTGGAGCGCGTAGACGGGTCTCCCTGGTGGTAGCTGTTTGACCAGTTCGAGGTAGCACAACACGTTTCCACCGATCGGGTGCACCAGCACCAGGGGTGGCTCGTCGCCGTCCTTCCGCAACACCACGACCGGATCGAACTCGCGGACCTCACCGCTGCCCACCACCGCCGCCAGAGCTGATGCGCCAGGTGCCGCGACGAACTCGGCCAACGGTATCTGAACACCCCAGCGGTGTTCGATGGCCATCACCACTCGCAGGGCACCGATTGATGTCCCGCCCGCCGCGAAGAAGTCCGCTCCCGCGGTGACCGCGTCGCTGTTCGCATACTCGGCCATGATTTCCGCGATCGCCTGTCGGATCTCGCTGTCCGACGAACTCTCCACGCGCTGCCCCGACGGTGTCGGCAGCGGCCGCTCCATCAACGCCTTGTCATCGCGCTTGCCACTCGGAGTGAGTGGCATTTCGCGCAGCCACAGGAAGTGATGCGGAACCATGTGCGCCGGCAGTTTCTCGCGAAGCCGTGTTCGCAGAGAGTCGGTGGCCGCCGTGTCCTCATCGCCGACGAGATAGCAGACCAGCACGCTGTCGATTTCTTCGAGCCGGTGGGCGACCACGGCGACCGATCGGATCGCATTGTCCCCCAACGACAGGACGGCGTTCTCCACTTCGGCGCATTCCACCCGGTAGCCGCGAACCTTCACCTGACGGTCGGTCCGGCCGAGGTAGGCGATCTCCCCGTTGGGCAACCTGGTGCCGAGATCGCCGGTGCGGTACATCGGAATCCCGTCTACCGTGCTGAAGCGCTCCGCGGTCAGGTCGGCTCGATGCTCGTAACCGTGAGCCAAACATGCTCCACCCAGCCAGATCTCGCCGGTGGCGCCGTCCGACACCGGATGACCATCCTGGTCGAGCAGCTGCAGCATCACGCCGTCGATGGGACGCCCGATCGGCGGCAGCGTCGGGTAGTCCTGAGGCGGGCCCGACAGCGTGTAGCTGGTCACGACGTGGGTTTCTGTTGGCCCGTACTGGTTTTCCAGCAGAAGCTGCGGATTTGCACGACACCACTTGCGGATCTCAGGGGTGATCCGCAACTGCTCGCCCGACGACACCACAACCCGAAGGTCGGGCAGCGCAAGCTCGGCGATCAGCGCGGCTTCTGCAAATGTCTGCAGAGCCACGAACGGCAGGAACACGCGTTCGACGCGATCTTCGGCGACCAGGCGCACCAGGGCAGGCAGGTCGCGCCGATCCTGATCCGCAACCAGTCGCAACGTCCCTCCGCCACACAGCGTCGAGAAGATCTCCTGAAATGACACATCGAAGGACAACGGCGCGTACTGCAGCGTGGTGCCGCCGACCATGCCGGAATCACGTTGGTTCTGCCACCTGACCAAGTTGGCCAACGATCGGTGCGGCATGGTGACGCCCTTGGGCTCACCGGTCGACCCGGACGTGAACAGGACATATGCGGCATCGGCCGGATCGATCGCGGGCAAGGTCCTGCTCGGTGTCTGCATCAGCGCCTGCACCTCGCCTGAGTCGGTGAGCACGCGGAAAGGCTCTGCGCAGGCCACCATCGCATCGATACGGGCTTGTGGGTAGGACCGATCCAGCGGCACCACCGCGGCGCCGGCCCTGAGCACGCCGAGCACCGCCGCGATGAGCTCCGGCGAGCGATCCAGCATCACCCCGACACGCGCACCCCCCGGCATACCGTCAGCGAGCAGACCCGCCGCGATCCGGTCGGCCGCGCCGTCCAGTTCGGCGTACGTCCACCGTGCGTTGCCGTCACCGATCACCGCGACCGTGTCCGGGTTGGCCGCAGCTTGCGCCGAAACACGTTCCGGGACATCACCATTGGCCATCGCACCGAAATCGACGGGCGCGTCGGGATCCCGCACGATGCTCGCAAGAACCCGCAGATACGACTCCGCGTATTCACGGACCTGCGTGGCAGAGAGTGCAGCGGGGTCGGCGCTGACACGCAGCGACAGACGTCGTGAACGAGGATCGGATCCGACGGTCACCAGCAGGGCGAAGTTCGTCTGCTCCAACGCTTCGAAGTCGACCAGCGCCAACTCCGGGTTCGCGCTGAGCGTTTGGAACTGGTGGTAGCTGACGAAGTTGAAGACCGAGGCCACAATCGCGCGCCCCGCATCTGACTGCATCGCCTGCAGCGGGTACCGGCGGTACTGATGGCTGTCACGGTCGAACCTGCTGAGTTGTTCGACGGTGTCGATCCAGCTGGTCGGTCGCTCGCGCAGTCGAACCGGGAGGGTGTTGAGGAACAGCCCGGCAGTCCGCTCCGCACGGGCCGCGCCCGGGCGACCGTGAGTGATGATGCCTGTGGTGACGTCATCGTCACCGGTGGATTTCCGCAGCGTCAGGCAGTGCGCGGCCAGCATCACCATCTTCAGTGTCAGACCGCGGTCGAACGCGAGTCGCTGCGCCGAGTCCTGCAGCCACTCCGGCATCACCAGATTGACTTCGGACTTCGCCGCACTCGCCTGTGACTCGTACGCGGTCCTGGAGTCCAGAGCCGTGGGATGCGAACCCTCCAGGCACCGCTGCCAGTACTCGCGTGCTGCCGGGTTGGCGCGGGCATCCTGCTCGAGCTTCGCGTACTCCGCGAGCACCGCAGTCGAATGAGGCTTTTCGTCCACGGGGGCGATGCCGAGAACGACATGAGACAGGTAGTCGGTTAACAACTCCTGCATCAGACTCGCGACACTCCAGCCATCCAGCACCGCATGGTGGAACGCGAACACCAGATCTACCCTGTTGTCGCCGAACACGTAGGCCCGCATGCTGTAAAGCGGTACCTCGTCGAACGCGTAGGGCCGCACGGCCAGCTCGGCGGCATATGCCCGCTGCTCGGCCTTGGTCGCACCCGTCACCACCTGGAACGCCGACGGCACACTTCGATGCACAATCTGCACCGGTACCGAATGGCCGGTCAGCTCGAACGACGAGCGCAGCGCGGGGTGGCGCGCCACCAGGCGGCCGAACGCCTCGACGAACTCCGCTTCACGCCATGGCATCTGCAAGCCGTAGGTGAAGACATCGCGATACGTCGCCGAATCGACTCTTTCCATGCTGTGGAACAGCATTCCGAGCTGCAGCGCGGTCGCCGGAAACGCGTCCTCGGCATGCTGCAGTGCCGCTCGGTCGATCAGCGGTAGAAGCTCGAACGGCTCGACCGAAGCCGACTCGGCCGCTGTTGCTTTCACCGCCGATACGGCCAGTTCGGCGATCGTCGGCTTGGCGAACAGCTCGTCGATGTCCAGCTTCAAACCACGACGCTCTGCGTGGGTCCGCACCGTCAACGCGAGTATGGAATCGCCGCCGATGAGGAAGAAGTTGTCGTGGACCCCAACGGATTCGACGCCGAGAACCTCTGCGAATACTTCTGCCAGGACGGCTTCGGCCTCGGTGCGCGCAGGCTGTCCGGACGGGTCTGTCGAAGACGTCGCCAACGAGCGACGATCGAGCTTGCCGCTCGCGGTCAGGGGAAGCTCGGCCAGTTGGACGAAACTGGTAGGCACCATGTATGCGGGTAACCGCAGCGCGACGTGCGTGGCCAGGTCGTCCACACTCAGCTCGTCGGCCGCGTAGTAACCGACCAGACGCGTGCCGTGTGTCTCGCTGTCCTCGGCGACGGCCGCGGCCGCGCGCACCCCCGGGCACGACAGCATCGCCTCGTTCACCTCCGCGAGGGTGACGCGGTTGCCTCTGATCTTGACCTGATCGTCGATCCGGCCCAGATACTCCAGTGACCCGTCAGAACTCCAGCGGGCGAGATCCCCTGTGCGGTAGCGGCGCCCGCCTGGCACCGACGCGTCCTCGACGAATGCCGCCGCGGTCTCGTCGGGCCTGTTGCGGTAACCGCGGGCTACGCCCACTCCGGCGATGTTGAGCTCACCCGCAATACCGATCGGGGTCCGCTCCCCTCGCTCGTCAAGCACCTGAAGCGTGATGTTGTCGATCGGCCGGCCGATCGGTACGGAGTCGACGGATCCCGTTGTGGGGCAGTCATAGTAGCTGACGTCGACGGTCGCCTCGGTCGGGCCGTAGAGGTTGATCAACCGCGGCGGCTGCGGCAACGAGCCAACCATCCGGTTGAAACGCTCGACCTGCGCCGGCGCCAAGGCCTCTCCACTGCAGAACACCAAGCGCAATGTGGCGATGCGCGCGGCGACGTCCTCCCCGGCCTCCATCTGATCCAGGAAGGGGCTCAGCATCGACGGTACGAAATGCATCACCGACACGCGGTGACGTTCGATCACGTCGATGAGCTTTCGCGGGTCACGTTCGGCCCCCGGGGGTGCGATTGCGACACCGGCTCCCGACATCCACCACCACATCAATTCCCACACCGACACATCGAATGTGGTCGGCGTCTTTTGCAGGACCACGTCGTCGGCGTGTAGCGGGTACCGCCATTGCATCCAGGCCAGTCGGTTGACCACCGAACGGTGTTCGACCATCACCCCCTTCGGCCGACCGGTGGAACCCGACGTGTGGATGATGTACGCCAGATCGTCCGGTGTGGCAACGGTTGGCGAAGGCTCGCCGTCCGTGAGGTCGGCGGCTATCAGCTTGACGCCGAATTCATCTGCCAGTGACGCGAATCCGGGTCCAGCGACGATGGCCTGGGCCTCACACTCGGACAGAATTGCGCGGATGCGCAACTCCGGATACTCCGGGTCGATCGGTACGTATGCGGCACCGGCACGCATGATGCCGTGGACGGCCACGAGCATCTCGACTGAGCGCGTCAAGATCAGCGCAACACTGTCACCACGCCCGATTCCGTTGTCGCGCAGCCTCCGCACCATCCCGTCGGCCGCTCGGTCGAACTCGCCGTAGTTGAATGTGCCCTCATCGGTGTGCACTGCGGTCCGATCGGGCCGGACCGCGATGTCGAATCGATCCGTGGCCAACGCCGTGGGCACGTCGACGACGGAACCATTCTCAAACGACGTCAGCTCGGCCTGTTCGGCGAAAGACAGCATCGCCAGGTCTCCCGCAGGCTTCTCCGGGTTGGCCAACGCGGCCCCGAGCAGCGCCGTGAGGTGATTCACCGCGGTGCTGAACGGATACGGTCCCGCGAACGCGTCCTCGGCGTAGAACACCTCTAGTTCAAGCGAACCGTCGGCCTGGTAGTCGCGGACGCCGATGTTGACGGCGTCAAGTGAGTAACCCATCGACACCACATTGACGTCCACCCCTTCGATGTCGGGGATTGCGGCGTACGAGTACGTGACGTCGAACAGTGTTGACGCTGCGCCGGTCTCCTCCAGTAGGGCGTTGACAATGTCGCCGAATGCGAACCGCTGACGGCGCTGCAGATCCCACACCCGGTCGCCGACCTGGGCGGCGAGGTCGACGATCGAGGCGGCAGGGTCGGTCGGCAGTTGCAGGGGCAGCATGTTGACCGTATCGCCGACGGTGAACATTTCCTCCTCGGAGGAGCGATTCAGGAACGGAACGCCGATCACGACGTCGCGATCGCCGTGCACGCGGCGCAGGTACTCGCCGAGAACCGCGGTAGTGAACGCGAAAATCGGTATGCCGGTGTCGCGAAGGCGCCTCGCTTCCGCCGGACTGATGCGCACACTGTGCTTGCGCCGACGGTGCTCACGCACCGAAGCCGAGCGTGTGAACAGCGCAGGCTCGACGCCGCGCAATGCCTCGACGAAGTAGCGCCGGTCGTCGGCCCATGCGTCTGAGGCCCGGTAATTCTGCTCGGCGCGCACGACATCCAGATAGCTGTGTGCTTCGTCCAATTTCCCGATCTCATCGCGACCGTGCGTGTAGACGCGCAGCATCTCGGCCATAGCCAGGTGGCTGCCCCACCCGTCGACGATCGCATGGTGGAAACAGACGTAGACTACGAACGAGTCGGGCTGGTCAACGAGCACGGCGACGCGCGTCAACGGTCCGTCCATCGGCAGCACCGCCTGAGCCGCATGCTCGATCCAGCGGGCGGATGCGCCTTCAGGGTCCGCTTCGGCGGTGAAGTCCATGTACTCGATGTCCGGTACCTCGGTGCCGACCCACTGCCGCAACTCGTTGTCGCGCAGCTCGAACCGCAGTCTTAGTGCGTCGTTACGCATGTGCACCAGTTGGACGCACTCGCGCAGCCAATCCATGTCAACCGTTCCGGTCAGTCGCGAGTGACCCGCGACCTGGACCAGCGGCAGGTCCGGATAGCGCATCCCGGTGGCCACGATGTCGCGCTGGTATGCGGTCAACGGCCATGTCTGTGAATCAGAAGCGGGCGTGAGCACCGCCGAGGCGTCTGCGCCAAACGATTCAGACAGGTAGCGGGCCAACGCTGCCGGTGTCGGGTAGTCGAACACAGCTGTCGTCGGCAGCTTCACACCGGTGGCGCCCTTCACCCGGTTGCGGAACTCCACTGCACCCAGCGAGTCGAATCCAAGTGCCCTGAACTCCTGGTCGGCGCCGACGGCGTCGACAGAGTCGTAGCCCAGCACCGCGGCGGCGTGCCGACGCACCACGTCGAGCAACTCCCGCTCGCGTTCGCCCGGGCTCATCGCCGCCAACCGATCGCTGAAGTCGGTGACGGCACCATCCGCGTCGGCGTTGCCCATTTGGCGGCGAACCGGCCCGATGAGACGCCGGAACACCGTCGGAGGTGCGGCATCTCCCGCCGCCCGAATGCGACCGCGGACGCCGGCAAGGTCGAGGTGCGCGGGCAGCACGAGCGAGTGCGGTTCGCGGCGAGCCGCATCGAACAGGGCCAGCCCGTCGGCCGTCGGCATCGGGATGAAGCCACTGCGGCTCATCCGTGCCCGGTCGGTGCTGTCCAGGTGTCCGGTCATACCGGTGGCCTCAGCCCACCATCCCCATGCGAGTGACACCGCAGGCAGGCCGAGTTGGTTGCGATGCCTGGCCAGCGCGTCGAGGAACGAGTTGGCCGCGGCATAGTTGGCCTGTCCCGGTGAGCCGAGGACTCCTGCCGCGGAGGAGAACAGCACGAACGCCGCCAGATCGGCGTCGCGAGTGAGCTCGTGCAGGTTCCAGGCGGCGTCGACCTTGGGTCGCAGCGCCACCTGAAGGTGTGCGGGCGTCTGCGCGGTGAACACCGAATCGTCGAGAGCACCGGCGGTGTGGATCACCGCGGTCAGCGGATGGTGGGCCTGGATACCGTCCAGCACCGACGCCAGCGCTTCGCGGTCGGCGGCATCGCACGCCTCGATCCGAACCGATGCGCCGAGATCACTTAACTCGGAACGGATTTCGGCGGCACCCGCGGACGACTCACCCTGCCTGCTCACCAGGACCAGGTGACGGATTCCGTGATGGGTGACCAGGTTCCGCGCGACATGCCTGCCCAGCACACCGGTACCGCCGGTGATCAACACCGTCCCGTCCTCATCCAGCGCCGTGGGCACCCGCAGGGCGAGCTTGCCGGTGTGGCGCGCCTGGGTGAGGAAGCGGTACGCATCCGGCGTATCGCGAATGTCCCACGCCCGCACAGGAAGCGGCCGCAGAATGCCGGACTCGAACAGTGTGACCAGTTCGGCGAGCATCGCACCCAGCCGATCCGGACCCGGTTCGAAGAGGTCGAAGGCGCGGTAGTACACGCCGCGATGGCGGACCGCCACTTCGTCAGCGTCACGCACATCGGTCTTGCCCATCTCGATGAACCGCCCACCCCGGGGCAGCAGGCGCAGCGACGCGTCGACGAATTCGCCGGCGAGGGCGTCGAGTACCACGTCCATTCCTGCGCCAGCGGTCGCCTCGGTGAACTTGTCCTCGAAGTCGGTAGTGCGGGAGTTGCCGATGTGGTCATCGTCGAATCCCATGTCACGCAAAGTGTTCCACTTCGGTGGACTGGCGGTTGCGTAGACAGTCGCGCCCCAGTGCCGAGCGAGTTGCACCGCGGCCATACCGACGCCGCCCGTCGCGGAGTGGATCAGGATGCGTTCGCCGGCGCGGAGCGACGCGAGATCCGCAAGCGCATAGTACGCGGTGAGAAATACCGCAGGCACGGTGGCGGCCTGGGCGAACGACCAACCGGCGGGCATCCGGGCGATGGTCCGGTGGTCTGCAGAGACGACGGCCCCGGCACCGAAAAACATGCCGAAAACGCGATCGCCGGGCGCGAATCCGGATACGTCGTCGGCCACTTCGAGAACGACACCCGCACCTTCGCAACCGATCATCGCGTCGGGGTCGGGGTACATGTCCAGCGCAACCATGGTGTCGCGGAAGTTCACACCGACACAGCGCAGACCGATCCGAACCTGTCCGGGTGCCAGGGTCCCAGCCGAGTCGGAGACCGGCTGCAGCGTGAAGTTGTGCCGTTCGAGTGTGCCGCGCCCGAGCGTGGTCAGCTGCCAGTTCTCCACGCCGCCCGGCCTCGTCCCGGACATCGCTTCTGCAGGCATCCGGGACAGGAACGGGGCACGCCACATACCGCAGCGCTTTGCCAGTTGTGGCTCGTTGTGCGGAAACTCGATCTCCGCATCACTCATTTCGTCGGCGTCATCGACATCGGCGAGCACGATCATGCCGGGGTTCTCCGTCTGGGCGGTCCGCAACAGACCCCAGATCGCGGCGTGACCGAGGTCTGTCACCTTATCCGTGCCGTCAACCGCGACCGCACCCTTGGTGAGCACCAGAATCTGCGCGTCATCAGGGCGCCGGGCGTCGGTCAGCCACTCCTGCACCGAGGCGAGAACCCGTGCCACGCCGCTGTGGATCGCAGCCGGCACGTCGCCGCCGGAGACTGACGTCGCGGGACAGCGCAGGACGGTGAGATTGTCACGAGCCACCGCGTCGGCGGATGGCGGCACCGGCATCCAGTCCAGGATGTAGAGGCCGTCGTCAGCGGTGGCCGCCGCGGCAAGCTGCTCGGGAGCAACACCACGCAGTGTGATTCCCTTGACGTCGCAGACCAAAGAGCCTGTAGTGTCGACGATCCGAACTGCGATCGTGTTGTCGTTGACCAACGTGATCCGGCCGCGCAACGAGCGCGCACCCGTCGCCAGCAGCGACACACCCTGCCAGTCGAACGGAATTCTGGTCAGCTCGGATTCAGGGAGCAGCCCTCCCGCATCGGTGCCATGCAGGATCGAATCCAGCAACACCGGGTGCATTCCGAACCGTTTTGCATCTCCGCTGACCTGCTCCGGCAGCGAGGCCTCGACGAATACCTCGCCGCCGCGGCCCCAGGCCCCGCGCAGACCCCGGAAAGCGGGACCGTAGTGGTACCCCTGCGCCGCGGCGGTCCCATCGTAGGAGTTGCTCAGGTCGATCTGGACGGCACCTGCGGGCGGCCACTCGGCGAAGTCCGGGTCGACGGTGGATGTACCCGAGTCATCAGGCCGCAGAACACCTTCCGCATGTCGGGTCCAACTCAGGTCTGCGCCGTCACGGTCGGTGCGAGAGAAGAAGCGCACCGCTCGCTGACCGTCCTGGCCGGGCGGTCCGACGATCACCTGGATGAGGATTGCACGCCCCTTGTTGAGCACCATGGGCGCTTGCAACACCAACTCTTCGATGTGAGGGCACCCCACCTCTTCTCCTGCGTGCAGCGCGATCTCGATCAACGCCGCCCCGGGGACCACCACCGTGTGGTGCACCGCGTGATCGGCCAGCCACGGCTCGGAATCCAGGGACAACCGTCCGGTGAATATCGTGTCGTCGGAATCCGCGTGTGCCACCATGGCGCCGAGTAGCGGGTGCTCGGTGCGTCCGACGCCGAGACCACGTGCATCGACCGAGGTTTCGCCGTGGGTGAGCCAGTAGCGCTTGCGCTGGAATGCGTAGGTGGGCAGTTCTACGTGGTTACCCTCAGTGGCGTCGATGGTGCTCGCGATGTCGGCGGGGATACCACCGACGTACGCTTCGGCCGCCGACAGGAGCAGACGATCTAATCCACCCTCGTCGCGTCGCAGGGTGCCCACGATCCTGTGGTCGTCCCCGAAGTTGTCGAGTGAATCTAAAATTCCGGCGGTGAGCACCGGATGCGCGCTGCACTCGATGAACGCGCGGAAGCCGAGACGGTGAGCGGTGCGCACCGCCTCCGTGAACCGAACAGTCTGACGCAGGTTGGTGAACCAGTACTGACCGCTCAGTTGAGTGGTTTCCAACGGTTCACCGGTGACCGTAGAGATGAATTCGACGTCGACCGCGCGCGGTTGTACCGCGGCGAGAGCCTCAAGCAACGGCTCATGCAAATTGTCGACGTGTGACGAGTGCGACGCGTAGTCGACTGGAATCCAGTTTGCCCGCAACTCATCACGTTCACAGATGGCCATGACTTCGGCAAGCGCTTCTGGCGATCCGGAGATCACGGTATAGAACGGGCCGTTCTCGGCGGCGATCGCGATCTGGTCCGCCCACGGCGCGATGAGCCCGCGGACGGCGTCAACGGGCGACGCGACTGACAGCATCGCGCCACTCCCGGCGATCGCGCGAATAGCTTTGCTGCGCAGGGTGACCACTCGGGCCGCGTCGGAGAGCGTGAGGGCGCCGGCGACATAGGCGGCGGCGATTTCCCCCTGGGAATGTCCGATGACGGCGTCAGGGTGCACACCGAGGGCCCGCCATTGGGCAGCGAGCGACACCATCACCGCGAAAAGCACAGGCTGCACGATGTCGACTCGGTCGAGAACAGTCGGGTCCGCAACACCGAGCACCACGTCGAGCAGCGACCAGTCGACGTACTCGGCGAACGCCGCGTCACAGGCGCGCATCTCCTCGGCGAACACAGGCGACGTTGCCATCAGCTCGGTCGCCATCCCCCACCACTGGGAACCCTGCCCGGGGAACACGAATACCGTCTTGGTATCTGTGCTCGCCCTGCCTGTGACGACGTTGAGGGCGGGGGCGCTCTGCTCGATCGCGGCCAGACCACCGAGCAGTTCGTCGCGATTGTCGCCGACCGCTACCGCGCGGTGCTCGAATGCTGTGCGGCGAGTCAGCGACTGCGCGATGTCGACGACATCGAGGTCGCTTTCGGTTTCCACGAATTCGCGCAACCGTGCCGCCTGCGCGGCCAGCGCGGTGGGAGTGGTAGCCGACAGTGTCCATGGCACCACGTGCGGGGTGCCGTTACGCGAGCCGTTACGAACCGCACCGCTGGGTGTCGCGGGTGCTTGCTCGAGAATGATATGGGCATTGGTGCCGCTCACCCCGAACGACGAGATGCCAGCCCGCCGTGGCTGATCGGTCGCCGGCCAGGCCCGAGCCTCGCCGACCACCTCGATGGTGCCTGCCGACCAGTCGACCTGAGGAGTGGGACTGTCCAGGTGCAAGGTCGCGGGCACGATGCCGTGCCGCATCGCTTCGACGGTCTTGACGATTCCCGCCAAGCCCGCCGCCTGCTGCGAGTGGCCGATGTTCGACTTGACCGAGCCGATCAGCAGCGGCCGTGCCGGATCGTGTGCCACCCCGTAGGTGGCCTGCAACGCGCGCACCTCGAGCGGATCGCCGACCTTGGTGCCGGTCCCGTGCGCCTCCACCACGTCGACATCCGCGGCCTGCAATCCGGCGTCGGCCAATGCCTGGCGGATGACCCTTTCCTGCGCTTCGCTGTTGGGAGCCGAGATGCCGTTCGATGCGCCGTCTTGTCCGACCGCGGTGCCGCGGATGAGCGCTACGACGGGTAGCCGCCGCGCGCGTGCGTTGGATAGCGTTGTCAACACCAGCATTCCGGCGCCCTCGGCAACACCGAACCCGTCGGCCGCGGCGGCGAACGGCTTGCATCGACCGTCTTCTGCCAACGCGCCAAGGCGGGCAAACCCGACATAGATGCTCGGTCCGCACACGACGGTGGCGCCGCCGGCCAGCGCGAGTTCGCATTCGCCAGACCGAAGCGACCTGGTCGCCAGGTGCACGGCGACCAAGGATGCCGAGCAGGAGGTGTCGACTGTCAGGGCAGGGCCCTGGAGGTCGAGGGCGTAGGCGATGCGCCCCGAAGCCACGCTAGGCGTGGTCCCGGTGGCTAAGTGGCCGGCGTTGCCGTCGCGGTCCTCGCTGATCCGTGGGCCGTACTCCTGTGGGCCAGCGCCGACGAACACTCCGGTGTCGCTGCCCCGCAACGTCGTTGGATCGATACCGGCCCGCTCCAGAGCCTCCCAGGTCGTCTCCAGCAATAGCCGCTGCTGCGGCTCCATGGCGTTGGCCTCACGCGGTCCGGTGCCGAAGAACGCGGCGTCGAATCCGCCGACTTCGTCGATGAATCCCCCGGCCCGCACGTAGGTGGCTCCGGGCGCATCCGGGTCGGGACTGAACAATTCCTCTAGCTTCCAGCCCCGATCGGTGGGGAACTGCGAGATCGCGTCTGCCTTGTCCTGCACCAGTCGCCATAGGTCCGCCGATGAGGCCACACCGCCAGGGAAACGACAACCGATACCGACAATGGCAATCGGTTCTGCAGGGGCGGTTGAGGCAAGTCCGTTGGTACGGGCACGCTGGGTCGGACTCATAGACAAGACGGCTCTCCCAAGAGGTATGACATCAACAACGAATTCGCTGTGAGGCAAACGGTTCGCGGCTCAATGTCAAGCTGCGACTGACGTCGACAACAATGTCGATGCCTTTGCCCAGTCCGGCTGCGTTCAGGTCACCGATCGACACCGCAGCGGTAACGGCACGTATATCTATACGCAGCCGCCCCGAGAATTATTCGTGTTGCTCCGGATCTCTTCGGTCAGAGATCGAGTTGGATGTCACCGGCCCGCAATTGAACCCCGGGCTCACTACCAGCAAAGTCGTTGGGCACGTTGGCAACTCACTGTGAAACCTTTGAGATTACGGACGAAGGCACCAACCGGCAACGCGGCTCAATCCGATGAGCTTCTCCCGCAGTCACTTTCGCCGTCCCGCAGTCCCTGCAGATACTGTGGGGTTCGGATCGCCGGGTCACCGTTGCCAGCTCGGCGGCGCGGATCGAGTTGGCACTGCCGGGACGGCACGTCCCGTGCTGGCTGAGTCACACTTGATTTAGACGACCAGTCCGCCCCGGGGGTTCCCTCCGTGTGGTGATAATGGCCGTCATGGCAGACAAGGCTGGCAAAGCAGCACCGCGCACAGGGACCGAGCGGATCCGCAAGCTCGCGCAGGCCGCACTGAACGCGGACGTCACGGTGGACCAGGTCGACACCATCCTCGAAGACCTTGGCGAGACGCTGATCGACCTGAACAACTCCACGGCCACCCTGGACACCACCCTCGAGCGGTTCAACGAGACGATCAACCAGATCAACGACCTGGCGCCGCGGCTGTTCGCGATGGTCGACCGGTTGGAAGGCATAGTGGCGCGCGTCGAGCGCATCGTCGATCTCGGTGAGGCCGCCGTCGCACCGATCGCCGCGACCGAATCCGCAGTGCGCGGCGTGGTCAATCGGGTGCGCCGGTCCACCGGTCTGTGACGTTCTTGACCACCGTGCCGTCCTTGACGATGACGGCGATGTTCTTCGCGGGATCCGCCAACAACCCTAGATCCGCGGTTGGGTCACCGTCGATCAGTAGGGCGTCCGCCCATGCGCCGACGCTGATCTCGCCGAGCCTGGCCGCCCTGTACGGGTCGCGCTCGCCGGCAAGCCGGAACAGGCTGGCGTTTCCCGACGTCACCATCTTCAGCGCCTCGACGTTCGTCATGTAGGCGCCGAGCCTGGTCATCATCTCGCTCTGCTTGCCTGCCAGATCGGGCTCGAAGAGCAGGTCGGTGCCCCACGCCGTCTTGACGCCGTGCTTGCGCGCCCAGCCGTACAGCCGGTCGGTGCCGGTACAGATCTCGCGGTTCTTGTCGGCGTTCTCGGGGTTGGGGAAGTTGTGGTCGTGTTCGGCGAACGGCTGAGTGGACAGCCATACATCGCGCTCGGCGAGCATCGCCACCGTCGGCTCGTCGGCCAGGTGACCGTGCTCGATGGACTGCACCCCCGCATCGACAGCGCGGTGAATTCCCATGACGCTGTACACGTGGGTGGCGACGTAGGTGCCGTAGTCCTTCGCCGCATCCACCGCCGCGCGAAGTTCACGGGGCGTGAACTGCATTGTGTACAAGGGGTCGTACGGCGAGGCCACGCCGCCACCCGCCATCAGCTTGATCTGCGAGGCGCCCTGGCGAAGCTGCTCACGCACCGCCGCAAGTACCCGGGATTCGCCGTCGGCGACCCGCATCATGCCGATCTGCTCGGCCCGGGCCTCCTCGCCACCCAGCGCGGTCGGCCGATGGTACACCAGCCCGAAATCGCCGTGCCCTGCGGTCTGTGAGATCGCCGCCTGGCTGGGATAGATGCGCGGTCCGAGCGCTGGTTCGCCGTCGATGACGTTCTTGATGCCCGCGGTGTCTCCGGCCATGTCGCGGACCGTGGTGAAGCCACGCAACAACGTGTCCTTGGCGCGGGCGAGTGTGGTTGCGACCAGCTGGGACTGGGACGCCAGCATCATGTCGAACATGGTGTTCGCCATCCCCATTAGGTGCACGTGCGCGTCGCTCATGCCAGGCATCAAAACCCTGTCGGCGCCGTCGATCACGACGATGTTCGCGTCCTCCGCGATGGGCGATGTCTCGACGGCAGCGACCTTCGTCCCGTCGATCAGCACATGGCCTGCGAAGAGGTGGTCGGTCAAACCGTCGAAGATGCGGACGTTCTTGATCAGTAGCCGACCCATGCCTGACGAGGTTAGCCGCTGTTGCGCAACGCGGTAGCCAACCCACTCATGGTCAACAGGATGCCTCGCCTGACCAGGTCGGCGTCGTCGCCGGACCGGTACCGCCGCAACAGTTCCACCTGCAGATGATTCAGCGGTTCCAGATACGGGAAGCGGTTGAACACCGACCGGGCCAACGCCGGGTTGTCGGCCAGCAGGTCGTCGTGGCCGGTGATCAATTTGTGCATGCGGATGGTGCGGTCGTGTTCATCGACGATCTTGTCGAACACCCTCTTGCGCAGCGCTTCATCGTCGACGAGTTCGGAGTAGCGCGCCGCCAATCCCACGTCGGCCTTGGACAACACCTGCGCCATGTTCGACAGCACGGTGCGGAAGAACGGCCACCGGCGGTACAGGTCCTGCAGCACTTCCAGTCGGCCGTCGCCCTCACCGATCCACGTCTCGAACGCCGTGCCGGTGCCGTACCAACCGGGCAGCATCACCCGCGACTGGCTCCACGCCAGTACCCAGGGGATGGCGCGCAGATCGGAGATCGACGTCGTCGGCTTGCGCGACGTCGGCCTACTGCCGATGTTCAGCGACCCGATCTCGCTGACCGGCGTGGACGCCTGGAAGTACTCGACGAAACCCGGTGTCTCATGCACCAGTTCGGCGTAGGCACGTTGCGCCCTCGCCGCGACGTCGTCCAGTACTTCGTACGCGGGACCGGCCGCATCGCCGAGGCCTTCGACGTCGAGCAGGGTGGCCTCCAGCGTCGCGGCCAACAGCGTCTCGAGGTTGCGGTGGGCGATCCGCGGTTCGGCGTACTTCGCGGCGATCACTTCGCCCTGTTCGGTCAGTCGCAGCGACCCGTTCACCGCGCCGGGCGGTTGGGCCAGGATGGCGTCGTAACTCGGGCCGCCGCCACGACCGACCGTCCCCCCGCGACCGTGGAACAGCCGCAACCGAATTCCGGTCTTGCGCGCGGACTCCACGAGATCCAGTTCGGCTCGGTACAGCGCCCAGTTCGCGGCCAGGTAGCCGCCGTCCTTGTTGGAGTCGGAGTAGCCGAGCATCACTTCCTGGCTGTCACCACGCGAATTCACCACCGCGCGGTACAGCGGAAGGTCAAGCACCGCCTCGAGAATCGACGAGCCGCGCTGCAGATCGTCGATCGTCTCGAACAACGGCACGATCCCGACGGGAGCGAAGGGCTGGTCACCCGAGACATCGAGCAGGCCCGCCTCCTTGAGCAGGATCGCCGCCTCCAGCATGTCCGAAACCGATTGGCACATCGAGATGATGTAGTTCGGTACCGCCTCGGCACCGAACACCCGCACCGCGCGGGCGGCCGCACCGACGATGTCGAGTTCCTTGCGGGCCAACTCCGACAGTTCCGCGTCCGGTTTCGTCAGCGGCCGTCGAGTCGCCAGTTCGGCAGCCAGCAACTCGAGGCGGTCCGGCTCGGACAGCGAGCGGTAGTCGGGGTGCACACCGGCCCACGCCAAGAGTTCGGCGACGACCTCCTCGTGCACGTCGGAGTTCTGTCGCAGATCCAGGCCGGACAGGTGAAACCCGAAGACGTGCACCGCTTCCCGCAACCTGGCCAGCCGATCGTCGGCAAGCACCGCGCTGCCGTTGGCGCGCAATGACCGGTCGACGACGTCGAGGTCGGCGAGCAGTTCGGCGGGCGTCGAGTAGCGCTCGAGACCGAGGTCGAGCTCGTGCTCGGGCTGGACGTCGAGGATCTCGGCCGCCGTCGCGGTGAGTCGGCCGTGGATGACGCGCATCGCGCGACGATACGGTTCGTCGGCGCGCACCGGCTCGTCGCAGTCACCTGCCAGTTCGGAGAGTTCATCGCTGATCTTCACCAGCCGCGCCGACATCGACAATTCCTGTTCCAGCGCGCTGATCTCGGCGAAGTAGTGTTCCAGCGCGGTGTAGGCCGCCCTGCCGGTGGCCAGCCGAACGACGTCGGCGGTGACGTTCGGATTGCCGTCGCGGTCACCGCCTATCCACGAGCCGGGCCGCAGGATCGGCTGCTCGAGCAGGTGCGCGTCGGGCCAGCGCGCCTGCAACGCGGTCCGCACCTCCGCGTTGACCTTCGGGATGACATCCAGGAACGCGGCCTGGTAGTAGCGCAGCCCCGTTTCGATCTCGTCCTGAATCTTCAACCGCGACAACCGGATCAGCGCGGTCTGCCACAGCGTGAAGATGTGCCTGCGCAACTCGCGGTTGATGTCGCGGCCGTCCTCGGTCTCGGTGTGGCCGTGCAGGCGCAGCCGCATCAGCTCGGTGATCCGGTGCTGGGCGTCGAACACGGTGCGGCGTCGCGTCTCGGTGGGATGCGCGGTGATCACCGGCGACACCAACGCTCCTGTCAGCGCCTCGGCGACCGTGGCCGAATCGAGGGCGGCGGAGTCGAGTTTGAGATAGGTGGCGGCCAGGGTGCTGTTCTGCGGCGGGTCGCCCGCCGCGACGTGCGCGGCTCTGCGCCGTTCGCGGTGGATGTCCTCGGCGACGTTGGCCAGCAGCGCGAAGTGGGTGAACGCCCGGATGACGGGGACGGCCAACCGGACGTCGATGCCGTCGAACATCCGCGCCAGTTCGGCCCGGTCGATCTCCGAGCGCCGCACCCGGAACGATTCGACACGGGCCCGCTCGACGAGATCGAACACTTCTTCGCCGTTCTGCTCCCTGACAGTGTCGCCCAGGATGGTGCCGAGCAGCCGGATGTCCTCCCTCATCGGCTCGGTGGCCTCGCGGCCCACTTGGGTGCGCCGCACCGAACCGATCGGTGCGAGCGCGACGTCGGGTCCTTCAGCCATCAGACAAGTATCGACGGGGGCGCACAAGGCTGCATGGCGAGGCCCTAGTGCTGAGGCACGACGATCGGGGTGGGTTTCGCGCTGGTGCTTGTGCTCGTCGTCGCGGGCGGGGGCTTTTCTCCGTACGGCATGACGATCGGCGTCTTCGATTTGGAGTCCGCGTCCTTGTCGTCGCTGTCGGAGTCCGACTTCAATTGCGGCGGCCAGTCCACCGATGTCGGCGGCCAACTCTCGGCGTCGCCCGATCCCGACGACGGAGGCGCACATCCGGCGCCGGCGCCGAAGTCACCGGGACTGGTGCAGTCGGCGTTCGCGATCGCGATCGGGACGAAGCCGGCGACGGTCGAAAGCGCCGCTGCCGCAAGCCATATCCGGACGGCGCTCATATCGTGAGGATGTCGCCGTAGGTGTTCACGCTGTCGTCGGACTTGTCGGTGTCGATCATCGTGGTCGCGAAGAATCGCACGGCCACCTGTCCTCCGCAGCCGTCGACTTTGACGTGCGCGTCGTGCACGACGATTTCCCCGCTGCGGCCCTTGAGCTCTTTTTTGCCCAGTCCGAGATTCGTGATGTTGCCTGGCAGCAGATTGATGGACGCGTTGCCGCCGACATCGGCGTACGGGCCGATGACGTTGAGCAGGTTGCCGCCGTTGAAGCCGGGGCTGATGCCCGCGTCGGCGTCGACACCTACGCTGCCGCCCTCGCTGAGGTCGACCTGGCACCCCAATTGCAGACCGAACACCAAGGTGCCCGAGTTCACTGGGCTGCTGCCGTTGCCGTCGATGGTGGCCTCGGCTTTTCCTGTGACGAAGCCTTCCCTCGTGAAGGCGGTGGCCGCCATGTTCGGCACGGAGTTGATGGTCATCCGGGTCAGCGCCGCACTGAGGTGCCAGCCATCGTCGGTGACTGCGGACTGCGTGACGTCGGCAACCGGCAGCGGGTCAGCCGCCGCCACCCCGTCACCGAGGCAGAGAAGGACAACACCGACCGCGCCAGCACGAAGAAGTCGGGGCACGGCCGCGATCCTATGGGCGAGTCCTGAACGATTCCTGTCACCGGACTTTTGCCGCGGCCAGTGTCGCCGCTGCGCTCGCGCTGGCGGGTGCGGCGACCGCGGCCGCCGAGCCAACGGCGTGTCCGAAAAACACCGTCACCACCGGTAATCAGGGGCAGGTCGTGAAAGTGCCTCAGTTCAGCCAGGTCTGCGACGACGCCCCGGTGAGCAGCGGACTGCTCGGCAATCTAGCCGGCCTCGGCGGCGTCCTGTAGCCGCGTGCGCGGCGTCAGCTGTATTTGATCAGCAGTGCGACGGCGATGATCGACACCAGCCAGATGCCCGTCACGAACAGCGTCAGCCGGTCGAGGTTCTTCTCGACGACGGTCGACCCGGAAAGGCTGGACTGCACGCCGCCGCCGAACAAGGTGGACAGACCGCCGCCCTTGGCGCGGTGCAACAGAACCAGGAGCACGACCAGCACACTGGTCACGATCAGCGTGATCTGGAGGGCCAATTCCATGGCCGCCAGACTACAGGCTGTTCGGCCCGCGTCAGGGCAGGGGCCCACCAGCGGCGATGGCCGACAGCGTGGCGAACTGCTCGCCGTCCAGCGACGCCCCACCGACCAGTGCGCCGTCCACGTCTTCCTGGGCGACGATCTCGCCGACGTTCTTGGCGTTGACGGAGCCGCCGTAGAGCACCCGGACACCGGCCGCGAGCTGCGGGGACGCCAACCTGCCTAGTTCGTCGCGAATGGCCTTGCAGACCTCCTGCGCGTCGGCGGCACTGGCTACCCGGCCGGTGCCGATCGCCCACACCGGCTCGTAGGCGATCACGGCGTTGCCGATCTGCTCGGCGGTCAGCCCCGCCAGCGAGCCCTGTAGTTGGCTGACGCAGTACTCGACGTGGCTGCCTGCCTCGCGGATGTCGAGTTGCTCCCCCATGCAGATGATCGGGGTGAGGCCGTGCTTGAACGCGGCCGCGGCCTTGGCCGCCACGACCGCGTCGTCCTCATGGTGATAGGTGCGCCGCTCCGAGTGGCCGACCACCACATAGGTGCAGCCTAGCTTGGCCAGGAAGGCGCCGCTGATCTCGCCGGTGTACGCACCCGAGTCGTGCTGCGACACGTCCTGCGCGCCGTAGGTCAGCCGCAGCTTGTCGCCGTCGACGAGCGTCTGCACGCTGCGCAGGTCGGTGAACGGCGGCAGCACCGCGACGTCGACCTTGTCGAAGTACTTGTCCGGCAGCGAGAACGCGATCTTCTGCACCAGCGCGATCGCTTCGAAGTGGTTGAGGTTCATCTTCCAGTTGCCGGCGATCAGCGGCTTACGGGACACGGGATCTCCTAATCGCTCGAGGACTGCTCAAGTACTTCGATACCGGGCAGGGTCTTGCCCTCAAGGTATTCCAGCGAGGCACCGCCACCAGTGGAAATGTGCGAGAAGCCGTCCTCGGGCAGCCCGAGTTGGCGCACCGCGGCCGCGGAATCTCCGCCACCGACGACGCTGAACGCGCCCTTGCCGGTGGCGCCGATGATCGCCTCGGCGACACCCTTGGTGCCCGCCGCGAACGCCTGGAACTCGAACACACCCATCGGGCCGTTCCAGAAGATCGTCTTCGCGTTGGACAGCAGCGTGGTGAACCGCTCCACCGTGCCGGGGCCGACGTCGAGGCCCATCTTGCCGTCCGGAATACGGTCGGCCGCAACGGTTTCCGACGGCGAATCGGCCTTGAACTCGTCGGCGACGACGATGTCTACCGGCACATGGATCACGTCACCGTAGTCGTCGAGCAGCTTGCGGCAGGTGTCGATCATGTCCTCTTCGAGCAGCGACTTGCCTACCGAAACACCTTGCGAGGCAAGGAAAGTGAAGCACATCCCACCGCCGATGACAATGCTGTCGGCCTTGGTCGCGAGGTTCTCGATGACCGCCAGCTTGTCCGACACCTTTGAGCCGCCGAGCACCACCGCGTACGGCCGCTCGGTCGAACTCGTCAGCTGCTCGAGCACTTTGACCTCGGCCGCCACCAGCGTGCCCGCGTAATGCGGCAGCAGGGTGGCTACGTCGTAGACCGACGCCTGCTTGCGGTGCACGACGCCGAAGCCGTCAGACACGAAAGCGCCGTCGTCACCGACCAATTCGACCAACTGCTGGGCGAGCGCGAGTCGCTCCGCGTCGTCTTTGCTTGTCTCCCGAGCGTCGAAGCGGATGTTCTCCAGCAGCAGGATATCGCCGTCGGTCAGTCCCTCTGCGCGGGCCAGCGCGTCCGTCCCGACCACGTCGCCGGCCAACTGGACATGTCGACCGAGCTTTTCCCCCAACGCTTTTGCGACTGGCGTGAGCGAGAACTGTGGATCGGGTCCGCCTTTCGGCCTGCCAAGATGCGCGGTGACGACGACCTTGGCCCCGGCGTCGGACAGCGCCTGCAACGTCGGCACCGACGCGACGATGCGGCCGGGGTCGGTGATGTGGCGTGCGTCGTCGAGAGGGACGTTCAGGTCGGAGCGTACGAGCACGCCCCGACCCGAAACCCCTTCTGCCAGTAGGTCGTCGAGTGTTTTGATAGCCACTTGGTTACAGGGACTTGCCGACCAGCGCGACCAGATCGACGAGGCGATTGGAGTAACCCCACTCGTTGTCGTACCAGGAGACCACCTTGGCCTGGTTGTCGATCACCTTGGTCAGCCCTGCGTCGTACAGCGAGCTGTGCGGGTCGGTGACGATGTCGCTGGAGACGATCGGGGCGTCGTAGTACTTCAGGATGCCCTTGAGCGGACCGTCGGCGGCGGCCTTGAATGCGGAGTTGATGTCCTCGACGGTGGCCGACTTGGACAGCTCAGCGGTCAGGTCGGTCACCGAACCCGTTGGGATCGGCACCCGAAGGGCATAGCCGTCGAGCTTGCCCTTCAACTCCGGCAGCACCAGCCCGATGGCCTTGGCGGCGCCGGTCGAAGTGGGCACGATGTTGATCGCGGCGGCGCGGGCGCGGCGCAGATCCTTGTGCGGGCCGTCCTGCAGGTTCTGGTCCTGCGTGTAGGCGTGGATGGTGGTCATCAGGCCCTTGACGATGCCGAACTCGTCGTTGAGGACCTTGGCCAGCGGGCCGAGGCAGTTCGTGGTGCACGACGCGTTGGAGATGATGTCCTGGCTGCCGTCGTACTTGTCGTCGTTGACGCCGAGCACGATCGTGATGTCCTCATCGGTGGCCGGCGCGGAGATGATGACCTTCTTGGCACCCGCGTCCAGGTGGCCCTTGGCCTTTGCCGCGTTGGTGAAGATGCCGGTGGACTCGACGACCACGTCGACGCCAAGGTCGCCCCACGGCAGGGCGGCGGGGCCTTCCTTGACCTCGAGCGCCTTGATCTTGGTGCTGCCCACGACGATGGTGTCGTCACCCTCGAGGCTGACGTCCTCGGGGTAGCGACCCAGGATCGAGTCGAATCGCAGCAGATGCGCCAGCGTGGCGTTGTCGGTGAGGTCGTTGACGGCGATGACCTCGATGTCGGTGCTCTTGCCCTCGGCCTTCTGCGCGGCCAGGGCCCGATAGAAATTGCGTCCGATGCGGCCGAAGCCGTTTACGCCGACCCGGATGGTCACTTTGTGTCTCCTCTTAGTCGCCTAATCACTCGCGACCAGCCTAGTGGTGTGGTAAACACCACGCGCGGCCTGGTCAGTGCACCGCCGAACTCTGGTCGGCATCGGGGTTGGCCAGCCACTTCCGGCGCAACTGTGGCAATGTCCCGTCCTGCCCGAGTTCTTCCTGTGCGACGGCGATGCGCGCCAGCAGAGCCGCCGGTGGTGAGGTCGGTCAAGGCGGTAGCGATCTCGCCGTAGTCGTAGACTCGCACCCGGGCGGCCCTGCCATCGGCGACGAGTTCGTCGACGACGGGTTGGCTGGTGCTGCCCTGCTGCACGCCATGACGGTGGTGCCCCGCGGCGACGCAGTCGTAGGCACGGCCGAGGCCGTCGAAGATGCCGTTGAAGTCGGCGCCGTCATACGTGATGAATTCAA
The DNA here is from genome assembly GCF_001667505.1 of Mycobacterium sp. ACS1612. Taxonomy (GTDB): domain Bacteria; phylum Actinomycetota; class Actinomycetes; order Mycobacteriales; family Mycobacteriaceae; genus Mycobacterium. Next base: position 23,116 of record NZ_LZHZ01000067.1, on the reverse strand, counting down.
CTGTGGCGCCGAGCGATTCGGCGATCAGCTCACCGTACGGGTCGAAGATTGCGTTCATGGTCGTGTTTCGGCGAAAACCACGACCCTCAGTGCAAATTCGAGCCCGCGACGAGGCTAGGCGTCTTCGAGCAGATCCGGCGTGACTGCCGACTCGGTGTCGGGGATGCCGTCCTGCTTGGCCTTGCGGTCGGCCATCGACAGCAACCGCCGAATGCGGCCGGCGACAGCGTCTTTCGTCATCGGCGGGTCGGCGAGGCGGCCCAGCTCCTCCAGCGACGCCTGCCGGTGCTCCACCCGCAGCTTGCCCGCGGCGGCCAAATGGTCCGGCACAGTGTCGCCGAGGATTTCCAGCGCCCGCTCCACCCGCGCCGCCGCGGCCACCGCGGCCCGGGCTGACCGCCGCAGATTGGCGTCGTCGAAGTTGGCCAGCCGGTTGGCCGTCGCGCGCACCTCGCGGCGCATCCGACGCTCCTCCCACGTCAGCCTGGTGTCCTGCGCGCCCATCCGGGTCAGCAAAGCACCGATCGCTTCCCCGTCGCGCACAACCACGCGGTCGCTGCCGCGCACCTCGCGCGCCTTGGCGCTCACGCCGAGCCTGCGCGCCGCGCCGACCAACGCCAGCGCCGCTTCCGGCCCAGGGCAACTCACCTCGAGCGCCGACGAGCGGCCCGGTTCCGTCAACGACCCGTGTGCCAAAAACGCTCCGCGCCAAGCTGCTTCGGCGTCGGCAACGCTGCCACCGACCACCTGCGCGGGCAGCCCCCGCACCGGCCTGCCGCGCAGGTCCAGCAGCCCGGTCTGCCGTGCCAACGCTTCCCCGTCTTTGGCCACCCGCACCACGTAGCGGGTGCTCTTGCGGATGCCGCTGGCCGACAGCACGTGCACCACAGCGTTGTAGCCGTACAGGTCGTAAATGTCCTTGCGTAACCGCCGCGCGATGATGCCGAGATCCACCTCGGCCTCGACCACCACGCGTCCAGACACGATGTGCAGGCCGCCCGCGAAACGCAGCAGCGACGCCACCTCAGCGCGGCGGGCGCTCACCGAATTGACCACCAGACGGCTCAGCTCGTCCTTGACCTCGGCCGTCATCGCCACGGATCGTCACCTCTCGGTCCATTCACTGTCGGTGTGGGCATGGTCGGCTCCTGAACGTCGCGAGTCGGCACCATGCCGCGGACACGTACCCCTTCCAGAGCCGCGGCCAACCTCGCCGGGTCATGTAAAGGTGTACCAGGTCTGGACACGTCAGCAAACTCGACTTCGGCTTTCAAAATCCGCGCCGTGCGGCGCAATTGTTCACGCTCGCGTTCACTGGGCACCCGGCTGGAATCGACGATGATGTCGTGCACCGAGAAACCCGGCGCGTGCTGAGCCAGCACGTGAATATGCCGTTCAACGGAGAAGCCCGCGGTCTCCCCCGGCTCGGCGACCAGGTTCAACACCAGAGCCCGGCGGGCGGTCGTCGCCTGCAGCGCCGCAGCCAATTGCGGCACCAGCACGTGCGGGATCACGCTGGTGAACCACGAACCGGGCCCGAGCACCACCAGATCGGCCGACATGATCGCGTCGACGGCCTGCCGGGTGGCAGGCGGATCGGCAGGCAGCAACCGCACCCGTCGCACCTGCCCGACGGTGGTCGCGATCGCCACCTGGCCGCGGATCACCCGGAACATCCGCGGATCGGACTCCAGCCCGGAGACGTCAGCCTCGATGCCCAGCCCCATCGGGCACATCGGCAACACCCGGCCCTTGAGACCGAGCACGCGGCCCAGCTCGTCGAGCGCGGCCACCGGGTCGGCCAGCACCTCGTTGAGTCCCGCCAACATCAGGTTGCCGATCGGATGCCCGGCCAGCGCGCCGCTGCCACCGAACCGGTGCTGGATGATGGTGGCCCACAGGCGGCCGTGCGGTGTGTCGGATGCCAACGCCGCCAACGCCATTCGCAGGTCGCCCGGCGGCACTACATCCAGCTCGCTGCGCAACCGGCCCGACGATCCGCCGTCGTCGGCGACGGTGACGATCGCCGTGACATGCGGGGTGAGCCGACGCGCCGCGGACAGCGTGGCATACAACCCGTGCCCGCCACCGAGCGCAACAATGCGAGGGCTCACCTGTCCTCCTCGCGTGCGGGGCAACTCATTCGCGGCCCAAGTCCCGGTGCAGCACCCGCACCGTGAGCTCATCGTCCTGGAGTTTGGCCGCCAGCGCCTCGGCCATCGCGACACTGCGGTGTTTGCCGCCGGTGCAGCCGATGGCAACGGTCATGTAGCGCTTCCCTTCCCGGCGATAGCCTTCGATCACCACGTCAAGCAGTTGATGGTAGGTGTCGAGGAACTCCGCGGCGCCCGGTTGCCCGAGCACGTAGTCGCGCACGGCGGGATGCTGCCCCGTGTGCGGCCGCAGTTCGTCGACCCAGTGCGGGTTCGGCAGGAATCGGACGTCCATCACGGTGTCGGCGTCCATCGGCAGCCCGTACTTGTACCCGAACGACTCGACGGTGACGCTGGTCTGGCCGATGGTCTCGCCGCCGAACGCGCGCTCGATGCTCTCCCGCAGCGCAGGCACCGACAGCGTCGACGTATCGATCACCAGATCCGCCACCGCGCGCAGCGGCGCGAGCAGCTGCCGCTCCGCTGCGATGCCCTCGGCCAGAGTCTGGTTGCCCTGCAACGGATGACTGCGCCGGTTCTGCTCGTAGCGGCGCACCAGGATGTCGTCGGACGCCTCCAGGAACAACACCCGCGGCGAGATGTTGCGGGTGGCGAGGTCGTTTCGCACCCAGTCGAGATCGCCGGTGAACCCACGCGACCGGACATCCATCACGACCGCCAATTGCGTGATGCGCGACCCCGCCGCCAGGCCGAGTTCCACCATCTGCGCGATCAGCTCCGGCGGTAGATTGTCTGCGACGTACCACCCGAGATCCTCGAGTACCTTCGCCGCGGTGCCCCGCCCTGCGCCGGACAGCCCGGTGACAAGCACCACGTCAATGCCGGATTCGGCCCTGTCCTCGCCCGCGCCGTCGCGCAGTTCCTCTTGCATGTGTTCTGTCATCCCGATGCTCTGGTCTGATCATTGCCGATAACCGGGTCCGGCGCTTCGGAATCGGGCGGTACACCCAGCGCCTCCAGCACCGCCTTGGCCGTTGCCGCGCCGATCCCGGGCACCGCGGTGATCTCCTCGACAGTGGCCTGTTTGAGCCGGGCCAGCGAGCCGAAATGGGTGACCAACGCCTTGCGCCGATGCTCCCCGAGTCCACGCACGGAGTCGAGTGCGGAGGCCGTCATCCGCTTCGAACGCTTGCTGCGGTGGTATGCAATGGCGAACCGGTGTGCTTCGTCACGCACCCGCTGCAACAGGTACAGCCCCTCGCTGTTGCGGGGCATGATCACGGGGTCGGGCTCCGACGGCACCCAGACTTCCTCCAGCCGTTTCGCCAGCCCGATGACCGCGACGTCTGACACCCCGAGATCGTCGAGCACCGCCTGCGCGGCGTTCACCTGTGGTGCGCCGCCGTCGACCACGTAGAGGTTGGGCGGATACGCGAACTTGCGCGATTTTCCTTCCGGGGCAAGCTCTGTCGGATGCTGGGTATCGTGCAGGTGCCGGTAGAACCGCCGCCGCGTCACCTCCGCGATCGAGGCCACGTCGTCGGACCGGCCTTCGCCCGCGGCCTCCCGGATCGCGTAGTGGCGGTAGTCCGACTTGCGTGGCAACCCGTCCTCGAACACCACGAGCGACGCCACCACGTCGGTGCCCATCACGTGGCTGATGTCGACGCACTCGATGCGCAGCGGCGCCTCAGCCAGCCCCAGCGCGTCCTGGATGCTCTGCAGCGCAGCGGTTCTCGCGGTGAAGTCGCCTGCCCGCTTGAGCTTGTGCTGATTCAACGCGTCCTGGGCGTTGCGTTTCACGGTGTCGGCAAGGGCTCGTTTGTCTCCGCGTTGCGCGACTCGCAGCGAAACCCGCGAGCCGCGAAGTTGCGACAGCCAGGTGGCCAGTTCGTCGGCGTTGTCCGGAAGGCACGGCACCAGCACCTGCCGCGGCACCGGGTTGAGCGATTCGTCGGCAGCGCCGTCGAGTTCGGCCTGATCGCCGTAGAACTGCGTCAGGAACTGTTCGACGAGCTGGCTCTCACCGGATCCGTTTGGCTCCCCTGACTTTTCGACGATCCACCCACGCTGGCCTCTGACCCGGCCGCCGCGTACGTGGAACACCTGGACCGCCGCTTCGAGTTCGTCGTCGGCGAACGCGACCACATCGGCGTCGGTCCCGTCACCGAACACGACTGCCTGCTTCTCCAGCGCCCGCTTCAGCGCGGAGATGTTGTCGCGCAGCCGGGCGGCGCGCTCGAAGTCCAGTTCCGCGGCGGCGGCGTTCATCTGCTGTTCCATGTCGCGGGCCAGCCGGTCGGTCTTGCCGGCGAGGAAATCGCAGAAGTCGTTCACGATCTGCCGATGCTCGTCGGCGGTCACCCGCTCGATGCACGGCGCCGAGCACTTGTCGATGTAGCCGAGCAGGCATGGACGCCCGATTTGCCTGTGCCGCTTGAACACTCCCGCGGAGCAGGTGCGCGCCGGAAAGACCCGCGTCAACAGGTCGAGCGTCTCGCGGATGGCCCACGCGTGGGAGTACGGTCCGAAGTAGCGCACCCCCTTGCGGCGCGCTCCGCGATAGACCATCAGCCGCGGGTACTCCTCGTTGAGCGTGACCGCAAGCACCGGATAGGACTTGTCGTCGCGGTAGCGGATGTTGAACCGCGGATCGAACTCTTTGATCCAGTTGTATTCCAGCTGCAGCGCCTCGACTTCGGTGGTGACCACCGTCCACTCGACGCTGCCCGCGGCCATCACCATCTGCCGGGTGCGCGGCGCCAGGCCCGCGATGTCGGCGAAGTAGGAGTTCAGCCTGCTGCGCAGGCTCTTGGCCTTGCCGACGTAGATCACCCGGCCGTGCGGATCCCGGAACCGGTAGACGCCCGGCTCGACGGGTATCGACCCGGGGGCAGGCCGGTACGTCGCTGGATCAGGCACGGATTCCAGGTTACTGCCGCCATCAGACGGCTCCGATGAACTACCGTCTACTGATGCGGATCCTGGCGCCGCTCGCAATTGTGATCTTGGTCCTTGCCGGTTGTGCCGCCGAGGAGAATGCGTCCCCACCCACGTCGGCAGGCCCCTGCTCGATCGTCGCCAACGGGACGGCTGCTCCGAAAACGCCCGCGGCGCCCGCGTCGGGCTCGGCGACGACGTCGAAGAACATCTCCACCAACCCCGAGGTGGCCACCGCCTACCGCAAGGACATGACGCCGGTACGGACGTCCCATTTTGCGGTGGTCACGGCCAACCCGCTGGCCACTGAGGCCGCCTGCGAAGTGCTGAGCGAGGGCGGTACCGCCGCCGACGCACTGGTCACCGCCCAGGCGGTGCTCGGCCTCGTCGAGCCGCAGTCCTCCGGCATCGGCGGCGGAGGCTTCCTGCTGTACTACGACGCCGCGGGCGGCTCGGTGCAGGCCTACGACGGCCGCGAGGTGGCCCCCAAAGCGGCCACCGAGAACTATCTGCGCTGGATCTCGGACTCCGACCGGACCGAGCCCAAACCCGACGCCCGCGCGTCCGGCCGGTCCATCGGCGTACCGGGCATTCTGCGACTGCTGCAGGACGTGCACGCTGAACATGGCAAGACCGCGTGGCGCGATCTGTTCACCCCGGCGGTGACAATGGCCGACGACGGCTTCGACATCAGCCCGCGGTTGGCCACCGCGATCGCCGACGCCGCCCCGCAGCTGAAGGCTGACCCGAACGCGTCGGCGTATTTCCTCACCGACGACGGCTCCCCGAAGGCGTCGGGCACCAAGCTGACCAACCCCGCGTACTCAAAAACGTTGGGAGTCATTGCATCCGATCCGCAGTCGTTCTACACCGGCGACATCGCGCGCGACATCGTGGCCGCGGCCGCCGACACCAGCGGTGGACGGACGCCCAGCCTGATGACCCGCGACGATCTGGCCGGCTACCTCGCCAAACGACGCGAGCCGTTGTGCACGCCCTACCGCGGCAAGGAGATCTGCGGCATGCCCCCGCCATCCTCGGGCGGCATTGCGGTGGCGGCGACGCTCGGCATGCTCGAACATTTTTCGATGGCCGACCACAAGCCCACCGACGTCGACCTCAACGGCGGCAAACCGACGGTGATGGGCGTTCACCTCGTCTCAGAAGCCGAGCGGCTGGCCTACGCCGATCGCGACAAGTACGTTGCCGACACCGATTTCGTGCCGTTGCCCGGCGGTTCGCCCGACACCCTGCTCGGCAGCGACTACCTCGCGGGCCGGGCAGCACTGATCTCCACGCAGCGCACGATGGGCACCGCGAAGCCGGGTGAATTCGGGCCGCCCACGCCACCCGCGCCGCCGACGCCCGAACACGGCACCAGCCAGATCAGCATCGTCGATGCGCAGGGCAACGCCGCGGCGCTCACCACGACCGTGGAGTCGGCCTTCGGCTCGTTCCACATGGTGGACGGGTTCATCCTCAACAATCAGCTCACCGACTTCTCCGCCGAGCCGGCCAAGGACGGGGTGCCGGTGGCCAATCGGGTCGAGCCCGGTAAGCGGCCACGCAGTTCGATGGCGCCCACGCTGGTGTTCGACGGGGCGGGCCAGCCCGGCGGCAAGCGGGCGCTGTACGCGGTGCTGGGTTCGCCGGGCGGTTCGGTGATCATCCAGTTCGTGGTGAAAACGCTTGTGGGAATGATTGATTGGGGTCTGGATCCGCAGCAGGCCGTGTCGGCGGTGGACTTCGGAGCGGCGAACTCACCCAAAACCAACGTCGGCGGTGAGCATCCCGCCATCGACACCGCCGACAACGGCGACCACGACCCGCTGGTGACCGGTCTGCGCCGACTCGGCCACCAGGTCGACATCGCCGACCAGTCCAGCGGCCTGTCTGCGATCTCGCGGGACGAAGCGGGCTGGATCGGCGGCGCGGATCCGCGTCGTGAGGGCCTGGTCATGGGCGACACCCGGTGACAAGTGTGGCGGCCCGCGTCGCCAGGCTGACGGACTCGGACTGGCGGGTGTTCGCGGGGGTGCGGTTGCGGGCATTGAGCGATTCTCTGGGCGAGGATGATCCGCAGTTCCGACAGGAGTCGGCGTTCACCGCTACGCAGTGGCGTCGCAGACTACGCGAGCACGCGCAGTTCGCCGTGCTGATCGGTGACCGTCCCGTCGGGTTGATCGGCGCGCAACTGGAGAGCGCGGACACCGTGTACCTCTATTCCCTGTGGCTCGACCCGGCGGTCCGCGGTCAGGGTCTGGCGCGCCCACTGGTGGCTACGGCGGTGGAGTGGGCCCGCGACCGCAGGGCACGCACCGTCACCCTGCGGGTGGCTCATGACAACGCGGTGGCCCGCGGTGTGTACGAGGGCCTCGGCTTCACCCTGCAGAACGGCGAAAACCCGTGCGACCGCGGCGAAGTCGCGATGTCGCTCAGCGTGAGCTGATGTCAGGCCGGTAGCGGGCCAGCAACTCCCGCACTGTGTCCATGGCGTCGACGGCGCGCTCTCTGTCGACGGCCTGGATCGCCATCACCGGGACGTACTCGTCGTCGGGCAGGTCGACCCTGGCCCACCGCGCCCCGCGCGGAAACGAGACGTCGACCACGTCCGACCACGGAATGAGCCTGTAGCCGATCAGGTTTCGCACCGCGACTCCTGCCGAGCCGACACGTAACCGCGGCCGCGCGAACAACAGCACCGCGCCGGCGATCACGACGCCGAGCAGCGCGATGGCCACCTGGTCCGCCGTCCGGAAGATCACGCCGGTTGAGGCGATCTTGAGCAACGCGCCGACGGCGACATGAGCGGTCACGATCAACGCGGCCGCCCCGTACGCGAAATACGGTGTCAGATGGGGCCGTATCTCGACATCCCAGTCCTGACTCATGACCTCAGTTCACGTAGGGTCAGCGCTGTCGACAGCGCGGCGGCCGCGGCCTGCGCGCCCTTGTCCTCGGCCGAGTCGGGCAAACCGGCCCGGTCAAGGGCCTGCTGCTCGGTGTTCGTAGTCAGCACGCCGTTGGCCACCGGGGTCGACGCATCCAGCGACACCCGGGTCAACCCTTGGGTGACCGCGTCGCAGACATAGTCGAAATGCGGCGTCTCGCCGCGGATCACCACGCCGAGTGCCACCACCGCGTCGTGTTGGGCGGCCAACGCCTGTGCCACCACAGGGATCTCGATCGCGCCGAGTACCCGCACGATGGTGGGGTTGCCGATGCCGGCGTTGGCGGCCACCTTTCGGGCGCCCTCTAGGAGGGCATCGCAGATGGTCTCGTGCCATGTACTGGCGACGATGGCCAGCGTTATGCCCGATGCATCCAGATCCGGAAGATCGGGAACGCCGGTACCGCTCATAGCGCTCCGCCGAACTCGCCCGGCACCGCTTCGTCGTAGTCGTCGAGCCCGGTCAGATCATGACCCATCCGGTCGCGTTTGGTCATCAGGTAGCGGATGTTCTCGGCGTTGGCGCGCACCGGCAGCGGCACCCGCTCGATGATGTGCAGCCCGTAGCCGTCTAGGCCGACGCGCTTGGCGGGATTGTTGGTCAGCAGCCGCATGGACCGCACGCCAAGGTCGACCAGGATCTGCGCGCCGATGCCGTAGTCGCGGGCGTCGGCGGGCAGACCCAGCTTCAGATTGGCGTCGACGGTGTCCTCGCCCGCGTCCTGCAACTGGTAGGCCTGCAGCTTGTGCATCAGACCGATGCCGCGGCCCTCGTGGCCACGCATGTACAGCACCACCCCGCGGCCCTCGCGAGCCACCATCGCCAGCGCGGCGTCCAGTTGCGGCCCGCAGTCGCAGCGACGCGAGCCGAATACGTCGCCGGTCAGGCACTCGGAGTGCACGCGGACCAGGACGTCGTGCCCGTCGCCGTGCGGTCCGGCGATGTCGCCGCGGACCAGCGCCACATGCTCGACGTCTTCATAGATGCTGGTGTAGCCGACCGCGCGGAATTCCCCATGCCGGGTCGGGATGCGGGCCTCGGCGACGCGTTCGATGTGCTTTTCGTGTTTGCGCCGCCATTCGATCAAGTCGGCGATCGAAATCAGCGCCAGATCGTGTTCGTCGGCGAAGATCCGCAGCTCGTCGGTCTGCGCCATCGCGCCTTCGTCCTTCTGGCTGACGATTTCGCAGATCGCCCCCGCGGGCTGCAGTCCCGCCAGTCGGGCCAGGTCGACCGCGGCCTCGGTGTGACCGGGGCGGCGTAACACCCCCCCGTCCTTGGCCCGCAAGGGCACGACGTGGCCCGGTTTGGTGAAATCCTCGGCGGCGCTTGACGGATCGGCGAGCAGCCGCATGGTCGTGGCACGGTCAGAAGCCGAAATACCCGTCCCCACACCGGTTTTCGCGTCAACGGTCACGGTGTATGCGGTGCCGTGCTTGTCCTGGTTGACCGCGTACATCGGCAACAGCCCGAGCCGGTCGCAGATCTCGCCGTCGAGCGGCACACACAGATAGCCGGAGGTGTAACGGACCATGAATGCGACGAGCTCCGGAGTGGCCTTCTCGGCGGCGAAAATGAGGTCTCCCTCGTTCTCCCGGTCCTCGTCGTCGATGACGACAACGGCCTTGCCCGCAGCGATGTCGGCAACCGCCCTCTCCACGGAGTCCAGCCTCGTCATCACAACAGTATGAACCACACCCGCTGGATAGTTATTGCCGCTCCCCTGACCTGGGCTTCGACCCTAGATCGTCAAGGTGATCGGCACCTTCCCGCCGTGCCCGTCGGACATGGTGACCACGAAGGTCTTGCCGCTCTCGGTGAGCAGGCTCACAAGGGTCACGGTGTTGCCGAGGATCACCGGCAGATTCAGCAATCCGCCCGATGGAAGGGAGGTGACGGCCAGCGTCAGCGTGTCGTCGTCGGCGTCAATCATGCCGTTGACGGTCCACGTCTTGGTCAGGCCCAGCACGCCACCGCTGGACTTGCCGACGTTGGTGTAGGCCGGCGCGGTGTTCTGCGGGGTGACGTTGAACGCCCCGCTGCTGAATGTCGCCGTGCCGCCGTGCCCGTCATCGACGGTGATGGTGATGGTGTCCTGTTTGATGGCGGTGCCGGCATTGTCGGCGGCTGCCGCATGCCTGGCGTCCAACGTCGGCGTGTACGTGAAGGTGGTGCCGTTGAAGGTGACGGTGCCCTTACCGGCCGTGCCGGTGTACGTCAGCGTGTCGCCGTCGGCGTCGGTGATGCCTGTCACCGAGCCGGTGATGACGCCGTTCGCGTTGGCGGCGGGGAACGTGGCGGTGCCGCCGGCCGGTGCACTGTTGGCGGGCAGGATGTTCACCGACACCGTCGTGACGGTGATGGACCTGCCGTTGGCGTCGGTGCCCTTGATGGTGAACGTGTCCGTCTTGTCGGCGGCGGTGGCGTTGGCAGCCGCTGCGGCGTGGCGCGCCTGCGGCGTCGGCGTGTAGATGAAGCCGCCCGTCGAGGTGACGAAGACGCTGCCCTTCGACGACGGCCCGGTGCCCACCGAGTAGGTCAGCAATCCGTTGTCGCCGACCGGGATGTCCAACGAACCGCTGTAGGCGCCGTTGGAGGTGTTCGTGTTCGCCCCTGTCACCGCGATGCCGAGGTCCGCGCCGACCGACACCGTCGTCTGGACGGCGCCGTGGACGCCGTCGTCCACGGTCACCACGAAACTGTCTGTGTTGTCCGGGATTCCGAGGATGTTGTGGCCGGACACCGCCGGTATGTAGGTCCAGTCGCCTGTCGTCGTGTTGAGGCTGACGATGCCGCCGAGGGTGGTGAACGCCGACGTGGCGGTCGCGCCAGCGGTGTTGCCGTTGGCAAGGCTGTACGTCCGCCCGTCGACGCTGCCGCCCGCGAAGCCGCCGCGCACCACCCCGATGCTGTCGCGTGGGCCGACCGTCGCGGTGGGCACGTCGAGACTGACTGTGTACGAGGTGGTGTGGCCGTTCGGAGCGTAGAAGTGGTCCCCGACGCCGGTGTCGTCGAAGGTGACGGTGAACGAGTTCGGCCCCCCGCCGCCGAGCAGTGGCGGGGTGTAGACGTAGGCGTACTGGTTCGTCAGGGGCACGTTCGTCACAACGACCAGGCCGCCGTTGGTGGGCTGCGTGTAGGTGAACGTCAGCGGGTCACCGTCCGGATCGGTCGCGACGAGCGTGCCCGTGATTGTGCCCAGCACCGGAACCTGAAGCGCCGGAGTCGGTTGCGTGACGACCGGGACGTGGTTCAGCGCGATCTCGGTGAGGCGCTGATACGCCGCGACCAGCACCATGTAGATCGGGATCGCGATCGGATTCGGGATGGGTCCCGACAGCGCGGTCTGCAGCGCACGCCCCAACACGACGACGACGGCCACCGCCACCCTCGTCGGTGATACGCCGGGGATGGTGGGGTACGGCGGCAGGGTCACGGTCGGAAGCCCGAACGTCGGCGGGGTGACCGCGGTGGTCGCCACCGTTGTCCGTGCGAGGGGCCCCACCACCGTCTGCGCGGTCTTCGGCTCCGCGGTTTGCGCCGCGGCCGTGACGGTTTCGCCGGTTTCGGGCTGGGTGACCGCGGCCTTCTCCCCTACCACCGCCTGCGCCGACTTCTGCTTGTCATCGGTCGCTGGTGTCTCCTCGGGCGTCGGAGTCGTTGTCTCCGAGGGTGTTTGGTCGTGTTCCTGCGGCTTGGGCTTCTCCGTGGTGGGTTCGGCGGCGGCCTGCGGCGGCGTGGGCGTAGACGAGTTCTCGTGCGGGACCGTCGAGACCGTGGTGCCGGAACCACCGGAGGCACTGACCGACGTTGTCGGACCATCGCCGGAGGTCGTGGTGGTCGTGGTCTGCGATCCCGACAAGGTCGTGCTCGTGGTTGTCGTCGAAGTCGACGTCGACGTCGACGGGTGCTCCGACTCCGTGCCTGTGGTGGCACCGGAGGTGCCCGTTGCACCGGAAGTCGTTGTGCCCGAGTCGGTTGTGGTGTTCGACTTCGATCCGCCGTCGGTGTCCGGTGACCCTGAGGTCGAGTTCTCGCCTGTGGTGGCAGACGCGACGCCGTGACCTGTGGTGACCACCGCGACCCCGAGGCCGACAGCGACCGCTAGCCCGCTCGCGCGACCAGCCCTCTCGGGTCGCTTCGCATGCTTGCCACGCTTAGCTGCCGACATGTCAGGCTCCCGACTCCCCCGAGTGACGGCTTCATGGGGCCCGGAGGCCGATACATGAATTTTCAAATAACTGCGGCGAAACTTAACATGTGCGTCAATAACTGGCAAGGATCGTTCGCAAACCATACGACTGTGTCGGACGCAAGCCGCGAGCTGTTGGTTTCACCGCTGTGAACTGGGCGAACAATAGCGTGCAGGCGACACGCCCGTGCGTCAGGGCAAATTTAACTCTGCCCGTCGGCTAATGGTGTATAGGCCGCAGAAGCTCATCGGAGCATGCCTGTGTTGACAGCCGAGATCCCGATTCGGAACCGGGGCTGTGGAAGCTGGGCCAAGCTGTGAATCGGCTGTCAGGCGTTGCCAGCGCCGCTGTCGTCGTCGGTGGAGCCGAGGAGACGCTCCACGTACTTCGCGATGATGTCGACCTCGAGGTTCACGCGGGTGCCGACCTCGGCACTGCCGAGAGTGGTGAGTTGCAGCGTCGTCGGGATCAACGACACCTCGAACCAGTCATGGCCGAGACCGGAAACCGTCAGGGACACCCCGTCGACCGTGATCGACCCCTTCTCGACGACGTATCGAGACAGCGCTGTGGGCAAGGCAATTCGGATGACTTCCCAATGTTCCGACGGCGTCCGCGCGATGACGTGCCCTGTCCCGTCGACATGGCCCTGCACGATGTGCCCGCCAAGGCGGCTGTTGACCGCGGCCGCCCGCTCGAGGTTCACCTGGCTGCCCACGCCGACACCGCGCAGGCTCGATCGGTTCAGCGTTTCACCCATCACGTCGGCGCTGAAGACACCGTCGGGCAACACCTCGACGACGGTCAGACAGACACCGTTGACCGCGATCGAATCGCCGTGCCCTGCGTCGGCCGTCACGACAGGTCCGCGGATGACCAACCGGGCCGAGTCGCCGAGTTCTTCCTTGGCTACGACCTCGCCCAGTTCTTCGACGATTCCGGTGAACACCGGGCCAGAGTAACCAGCCGCACACCGGTGTCGAAAGTCCAGTTCGGAAGCCACGTTTGCCCTTCGGCCGGGAGTACGCGCGACACGTTGGTGTGAGCGCACCCTCTACGATGCAGTCATGCAGACGCGCCTCTTGGCGATCTTCGCCGCCCTTTTTGCCGCCGTCGCCCTGATCGCAGGGTGCTCCTCGAACTCCCAGGATTCGTCGAAAGCACTGCCCGACGCGGCCACCCTGCTCAAGCAGTCCAGCGAGACGACGAAGGCGCAAACGAGCGTCCACCTGAAGCTGTCGGTGCAGGGCCAGATCCAGGATCTGCCGATCGAAACCCTAGAAGGCGATTTGACCAACAAACCCGCCGTCGCCGCGCAGGGCACGGCCAACATCATCTTCTTGGGTCAGCGCCTCGAGGGCGTCGACTTCGTGGTGGCTGACGGCAACCTGTTCGGCGCGATCACCAAAGGCAGCTTCCAGGACTTCGGCCCCGCCGCCGACATCTACGACGTGTCGGCGCTGCTGAACCCCGACGTCGGCTTCGGCAACATCCTGGCCAACTTCTCGGATCCCAAAGCCGATGGCCGCGAGAACATCAACGGCGTCGACGCCGTCCGCATCACCGGGACCGTGAGCGCCGACGCCGTCAACAAGATCGCGCCGCAGCTCAAGGTGACGGGCCCGGTGCCGGGCACCGCGTGGATCCGCGAGGACGGCAACCACGAACTGGTGCAGGTCAAGCTCGAAGTGTCGCCCAACAACAGCCTCACGATGACGTGCAGTGACTGGGGCAAGCCGGTCACCGTCACCAAGCCCACGGTCTGATGGGCTCGTCGCCAGGAGCCGTCAAGCCGGCGACAACCAGCCGCAGAGTCGCGATCAGCGCTGGCAGCCTGGCGGTGCTGCTGGGTGCGCTGGACACCTACGTCGTGGTCACGATCATGACCGACATCATGCGAGACGTCGGTATCGGGATCAATCAGATCCAGCGCGTCACGCCCATCGTCACCTGGTATCTGCTCGGCTACATCGCGGCCATGCCGCTGCTCGGTCGGGCATCCGACCGGTTCGGCCGCAAGTTCGTGCTGCAGGTCAGCCTGGCCGGGTTCGCGATCGGCTCAGTCGTCACCGCGCTGTCGAATGATCTGACGCAGCTCATCATCGGACGCGCGATCCAGGGCATCGCCAGTGGCGCACTGCTGCCGGTGACGCTGGCTCTGGCGGCCGATCTGTGGGCGGCCCGCAACCGCGCGGCAGTGCTCGGCGGTGTGGGCGCCGCACAGGAGTTGGGCAGCGTGTTGGGCCCGCTGTACGGCGTCGCGGTGGTGTGGGCGCTCAACACCTGGCGCGACGTGTTCTGGATCAACGTGCCGCTCGTGGTGATCGCGATGGTGATGATCCACTTCAGCCTGCCCTCGAAGGAGAAGTCCGAGCACCCGGAGAAGGTCGACGTGATCGGCGGCGTGCTGCTGGCCATTACGCTGGGCCTGGCCACGTGGGGCCTCTACAACCCGGCACCCGACGGAAAAACCGTGCTGCCGAGTTACGGCCCACCCCTGCTGATCGGCGCGCTGGTCGCGTGTGTGGCGTTCTTCGTGTGGGAGAAGTTCGCCCGCACCCGACTGATCGAACCCGCGGGCGTGCACTTCCGGCCCTTCCTGTGCGCATTGGGCGCCTCGTTGGCCGCGGGCGCGGCGCTGATGGTGACGCTGGTCAACGTCGAACTGTTCGGGCAGGGCGTCCTCGGCATGGACAAGAACGGGGCCGCCGCACTGCTGCTGCGGTTCCTGATCGCGCTGCCGATCGGCGCGCTGCTCGGCGGCTGGGTCGCCACCAAGGTCGGCGACCGGATCGTGGCGTTCGTCGGCCTGATGATCGCGGCAGGCGGCTACTGGCTGATCTCGAAGTGGCCGGTGGACCTGCTGGCCGCCCGGCACGACCTCGGGCTGTTCAGCGTGCCCGTGCTGGACACCGACTTGGCCATCGCCGGCCTGGGCCTCGGCCTGGTGATCGGACCGCTGACGTCGGCGACCCTGCGGGTGGTGCCCGCCGCACAGCACGGCGTCGCGTCGGCTGCGGTGGTGGTGGCCAGGATGATCGGCATGCTGATCGGGATCGCGGCCCTGAGCGCCTGGGGCCTGTACCGGTTCAACCAGATTCTGGCCGGCTTGCCCGCGGGCACCGGGAACAACCTGGTCGAGCGGCTCGCCGCGCAGGCGGCCCGCGTCCGCACGGCCTACGTCATGCAGTACGGCGAGATCTTCTGGATCACGGCCCTGGTCTGTGTGGTCGGCGCGCTGCTCGGCCTGCTGATCAGCGGCCGGCACGAACACGCCGACGAATCAGAGCCCGCCGTGGAGGCGGAGCCGGCGGGCAAGCACCGGGCCCCCTAGCCGCTCAGCAGCGTTCCAAACCCCTGCGGATCAGCTGGGGTTCGCGTGCCTCGGGCTTTGCTGTCTTTGCCGGCTCATCGGTGGTCAGGTTGCGCAACGCGTCGCAGACCAACATTTTGAGGGTTTTCGGGTCTACGGGTCGGGCATTGAGCCAGTCCTGCAATGCAGTCATGCTCGTCGTCCTTTGTTAGTGCTCACCAGGCGGCAACTCTCGTCGGTGAAAGCGCTTTGGTACCAGTGTACCGATCGCGGCGCTCTGATTGATTGCTCGCCGCGCCGGGTAAGCGTGCCGAAGACGACAACCTGACAGGAGACGATTCATGGCAAGTTCACTGAATGGCAAGACGATTGCGTTCTTGGTGGCCCCAGAGGGCGTGGAGCAGGTCGAGCTGACCGAACCGTGGAAAGCCGTCGAGGAGGCCGGCGGCCACCCCGAGTTGGTCTCGACGGAAGTCGGAAAGATCCAGGCATTCAACCACCTCACGCCCGCGGACACCTTCGAGGCGGACAAGGCGGCCGACGGTGTTTCCGCCGCCGACTATGACGCGCTGGTGCTCCCGGGCGGTGTGGCCAATCCCGACTTCCTGCGAACCAACAAGGCGGCGGTCGCATTCGCGAAGAGCTTCTTCGATGCGGGCAAGCCGGTCGCGGTGATCTGCCACGGCCCGTGGACCCTGATTGAAGCGGATGTCGTGCGGGGCAGGACGATGACGTCGTGGCCGAGTGTGCAGACCGATCTGCGCAACGCGGGCGCCAACTGGGTCGACGACGAGGTGGTCGAATGCTCGCGCGGGCCAAACACGTTGGTGTCCAGTCGTAAGCCCGACGACCTGCCCGCGTTCTGCAACACGCTGGTCGGGGCTTTCGCCCAAGAGAAGTCATAACCGTAAAACCCGACGCACAGCTGTCGAGGCGTCGGTAATCTCGCAGACATGCTGATCGCCGCTCTGCGCGACATGCAGTGGCGTAAGCGGCGCTTCGTCATCGCGATCTTTTCCACGGCCATCATCTTCGCGATGACGCTCGTACTGACCGGCCTGGCGAACGGATTCCGGGTGGAAGCCGAGCAGACCGTGGACTCGCTGGGCGTGGACCAATTCGTGGTCAAGGAGGGCGCGTCGGGGCCGTTCGTCGGCGCCACCCCATTCGCGCCGGTGGAGTTGGGTCGCATCGCGGCTGCTCCCGGTGTGACCGCGGCGGCGCCGCTCGTGTACGCCGGGGGCACCGCGACCATCGGTGACACCACGCGAAACGTCGACATCTTCGGCGCACCCGAGCGTGGACCGGGGATGCCCGCGGTGTCCGACGGTCGTGCCGCCTCGACCCCCGACGAGGTCGCGGTGTCCAGCACGCTCGGTCTCGCCGTCGGCGGCGACATCGAAATCGCTTCCCGCACATTGCGTATCGTCGGCATCGTGGAAAACTCCACGGCGCTTGCCAACCTGCCCAACGTGTTCCTCACCACGGCCGGCGCACAGCGGTTGGTGTACGGCGGTGAACCGCTGGTGGCCTCGATTGGAGTGCGCGGCAACATGACTGAGGTGCCGCCCGGCTATCACACCATCGATCGCGACGGCGCCATCGCCGATCTGCTGCGTCCGTTGAAGGTCGCGGTGAACTCGATCACCATCGTCGCGATCATGCTGTGGATCGTCGCGGCGCTCGTTGTCGGATCGGTCATCTACCTCTCGGCGCTAGAGCGCCTCCGAGACTTCGCGGTGTTCAAGGCAATTGGCGTGCCGACGCGCAACATCGCGGGCGGACTCGCGCTGCAGGCGGTGGTGATCGCGCTACTTGCCGCACTCCTCGGTGCCCTGCTGTCACTGGCCCTGGGACCGCTGTTCCCGATGAAGGTAATCGTGCCAGCGGCGGCATACATCGCTCTGCCGATCGTCGCCGTCGTGATCGGCTTGATCGCCAGCGGCAGCGGATTGCAGCGCGCGGTGTCGGTGGACCCCGCCATCGCGTTCGGGGGCCCGTGACCATGGGCGATCTCAGCGTTCAGAACCTGGTGGTCGAGTACCCCAGCGGGACAGACAAAGTCCGCCCCATCGACGGGTTCGACCTCGACGTGGCCGCCGGCTCACTGGTGATTCTGATGGGCCCCAGCGGTTGCGGGAAGACGACGCTGCTGTCCTGCCTCGGCGGCATCCTGCGGCCCAGCAGCGGCGCCATCAAATTCGGCGACGTCGACCTGACCTCCCTCGATGCCCGCGGCCTGTCGATCTACCGCCGCGAGACCGTCGGCATCGTGTTCCAGGCGTTCAACCTCGTGCCGAGCCTGACCGCGGCGGAGAACGTGATGATCCCGATGCTGGCGGCGGGCATGTCGCGCCGCGCCGCATTCAAAAAGGCCGAGCAATTGCTGTCGCGGGTGGGTCTGCAGGACCGCATGTCGCATCGTCCGGGCGACCTCAGCGGCGGGCAGCAGCAACGGGTCGCGGTCGCACGCGCGATCGCCCTCGATCCGCCGCTGATCCTGGCCGACGAGCCCACCGCGCACCTCGACTTCATTCAGGTCGAGGAGGTGCTGCGGCTCATCCGCGAACTCGCGTCCGGCGACCGGATGGTCGTGGTCGCCACCCACGACAGCCGAATCCTGCCCCTGGCCGATCGCGTCGTCGACCTCGTTCCGGATTTCATCTCGATGGACCGGCCGCCCGACACCGTCGAACTCGCCGAGGGCGAGGTGCTGTTCGAACAGGGCACGATGGGCGACCTGATCTACGTGGTGTCCAGCGGTGAGCTCGAGATGTTGCGCGAATTACCGGGCGGCGGTGAGGAATTGCTGAAGGTGGTGACGAAGGGCGACTACTTCGGCGAGATCGGGCCGCTGTTCCACCTGCCCCGCAACGCCACCGCTCGTGCACGCTGTAAGGCGACGGTGATCGGCTACACGGTGCAGGCGTTCCGTGAGCGACTCGGCACGGGCGGTGTGCGCGACCTGATCGAACACCGTCCGCTGGACGCCGACGATCTCGAAACGCCTACGCAGGAATCAGGCTGAGCAGCAGATCCGGCCCGATCGGCTCGATCCCGTCGTAGCGCCAGCGCTGCGCGTGCGCGATCGACAGCACACCGACATCGTCGACGGCGGTGATGGGGCCACCCAACAGAATCGGCGCTACGTAGGCGATGATCCGGTCGATCGCGCCCGCCCGCAGGAACGCGCCCGCCAGCGTCGGCCCGCCCTCCAGAATCACATCGGTGCGGTCCGACAACGCCTTGATCACCTCGTGCGGATCGCGGGTGCGGATCACCATCGTCCGCGAGTCGTCGTTGAGAACCCGCGCCTCCGAAGAGATCTCACGTTCCCCGACGACCACCCGCAGCGGCTGGCGGTCAGCCAGCGAACCGTCGGGCAGACGCGCGGTCAGCACCGGGTCGTCGACGAACACCGTGCCGGTGCCGACGATGATCGCGTCCGCCGCGGCGCGGCGGCGGTGCACGTCGGACCGCGCCGCCTCGCTGGTGATCCATTGACTGGTGCCGTCGGCGGCGGCGCTGCGCCCGTCGACGCTGGTGGCGAATTTCCACGTGACATGCGGCAACCCGGTGCGCTGTTTGTGCAGCCATTCCCGAAGCGGACCGCCCGCCACCACGTCCGTCAGCACCCCCGCCTCGACGCCGACACCCGACTCGGCCAGCCGCGTCGCTCCGCCTGCCGCCTGCGGGTTCGGATCGGCGACGGCATAGACCACCCGCGAGATACCCGCGGCGACAAGGGCATCCACACACGGTGGGGTCCTGCCGAAGTGATTGCACGGCTCCAGCGTCACGACCGCGGTCCCGCCGACGGCCCGCTGCCCCGCCCTGCGCAACGCCATCACCTCGGCGTGCGGGCCACCCGGCGGTTGAGTGGCGCCGACACCGGCGATCTCGCCGTCGCGGTCCAGGATGACCGCGCCGACAGGCGGATTGGGATAGGTGCTGCCCTTGACCCGGTCGGCGTGTTCGACCGCGAGTCGCATGGCTGCGTCGAGCTTCATCACCGCAAGTGCTTGGACGCGGCGGCGGCCTGCCTGCGTAGCGATTCCACTGCGGCGGCTGGATCCTCAGCGCTGTAGACGGCCGACCCCGCGACGAAGCAGTCCACGCCGGCCACAGCGGCCTGTTCGATGGTGTCGGCGTTGATGCCGCCGTCGATCTCGACCAGGATCGTCAACTCACCGGAGTCGACAAGCCTGCGCACGATGCCCACCTTCGGCAGCACCTCGGGGATGAACTGCTGTCCGCCGAAGCCCGGTTCCACCGACATGATCAGCACGGTGTCGAAGTGCGGCAGTATCTCCAGATAGGGATCGATGGGTGTGCCGGGTTTGACCGAAAGGCCCGCCTTGGCGCCCGCGGCGCGGATGTCGTTGGCCACCGCGACCGGATTGTCGGTGGCCTCGGCGTGGAAGGTGACGTTGTAGGCGCCCGCTTCGGCGTACGGCGGCGCCCATCTGCCCGGGTTCTCGATCATCAGGTGGCAGTCCATCGGGATGTCGGTGCGCGTGAGCAACGCCTCCACGACCGGAAGGCCGATGGTCAGATTGGGCACGAAATGGTTGTCCATCACGTCGACGTGCAGCCAGTCGGCACCGGTGACCGCCGCGGCTTCGTTACCGAGTTCGGCGAAGTCGGCGGCCAGGATCGACGGCGCGATGAGGGGTGCTGCCATGGAGCTACCTTATCGTTGGCTCTTCGCGCGAACGCTCATCGCTCCACTAAGAGGGCGGCAGCGAACATCGCGTCGGTGCCGTGCCGGTGCGGCCAGAGCTGCACGTAGGCACCGTCGCCGAGGTTGTCGACGGGTGCGAACAGCGGCCGGGTGTCCACGGCGGTGACGTTGTGGCGGCGCACGACGTCCGCGACGACGCCCGCCGTTTCGGCCAGATGCGGCGAACACGTCGCGTAGAGCACCACACCGCCCGGCCGGGTCAGCCGGATCGCCGAGGCCAGCAGCTCGCGTTGCAGCCGGCCCAGTGCGGGCACGTCGGCCGGTTGGCGCCGCCAGCGAGCCTCGGGCCGACGCCGCAAGGCACCCAGCCCCGTGCAGGGCGCGTCGACGAGCACCCGGTCGAATCCCGGTTCGAGCCCCGGATCGCGGCCGTCGACGCGCAGCACCTCGACGGGAAGGCCGCGGGTGTTCTCCTCGACCATGTCGGCGCGCCTGGCCGCGGGTTCGACCGCCGTCACCCGGGCATCGCCACCGAGCGCGGCCAGCAGCGCGGTCTTGCCGCCGGGACCCGAGCACAGGTCCAGCCAGCGCCCGGTGTCCGGGCCGTCCAGGTCGGCGAGGGTCAGCGCACGGGCCACCAGTTGGCTGCCCTCGTCCTGCACCAGCGCGGCGCCGTCGCGGACCGGGCCCAGCCGCGCCGGGTCGCCCCCGGACAGGTAGACGGCATACGGCGAGTAGCGCCCGAGAATGCCGTCGACCTGCGCGGCCAACTGGTCGGCGGTCAGCACCCCCGGCCGCGCGGCCAGGTGCACGGCGGGCCGGTCGTCGTCACTGCTCAACAGCGCGTCCAACTCACCTGCGGACGCACCGAGCGCGTCGGCGAACGCCTGCGCGATCCAGCGAGGGTGCGCGTGCACGAACGCCGCGTGGCCCACCGGGTCGCTGGCTGCGGGCGGGGCGAGCTCGGCTACCCACGACTGCTCGTCACGCCCCGCGATGGTCCGCAGCACCCCGTTGACGAAACCTGCTCGCGCCGAGTCGAACTCGATACCAGCCTGTTCGACGGTGGTGGACACTGCGGCGTGCTGTTCCACCCTGGTGCGCAGCAGTTGGTAGGCGCCGAGCCGCAACAGGTCCAGCAGGACGGGATTGATCTTCTCCGGCGGTCGATCGGCGGCTTTGGCGATGATCGCGTCGAGCAGGCCGCGGGTGCGGCAGGTGCCGTAGGTGAGTTCGGTGGCGAACGCGGCGTCGCGGCCGGTGATGCCCCGCTCGCGTAGCATCGCGGGCAGCGCGAGGTTGGCGTAGGCGTCGCGGTCGGACACCGCGCGCAGCACGTCGAACGCGGCGCGGCGAGCCGGGTCGAGCGGTTTACGCCGCGGCGGGCGTTTGTTGCGGGGCTTGGTCATTGGGCGCGCGTCGTTTCGTCGAGGCGGGCGCCACGGGCCCAGTCGGCCGCGTTCATCATCTTCTTGCCCGGTGGTTGGATCTGCCCGAGCCGCACCGGCTGTGATCCGGTGCCGACCTGCACGCCGTTGCGCTCGACGCGAATAGTGCCCGGCGGCAAGGTTTCTGCAGTGTCCTCGGCGGTAACCGGACCGACCTTGACGCGCAGATCACCAATCATGGTCCATGCGCCGGGATTCGGGGTGACGGCCCGGATCCGGCGGTCGACCACGTGGGCGGGCAGATCCCATCTGATCCGTGCGTCTTCGACGGTGACCTTGGGTGCGATGGTGACACCGTCTGCGGGTTGAGGCACCGGTGTCAGCGATCCGTCGGCGATGCCGTCGAGTGTCCTTTCCAACAGCTCCGCTCCCGAAATGGACAGCCGCTCAAGCAGATCGCCTGCGGTGTCGGTCGGCCGCACCGTCTCGGTCACCACGCCGTAGACCGGGCCCGAGTCCAGCGCGAGTTCGATTTGGAACGTCGTCGCCCCGGTAACGGTGTCTCCGGCGGCGATGGCCGCCTGTACGGGCGCGGCGCCACGCCACGCGGGCAGCAGCGAGAAGTGCAGGTTCACCCAACCGTGCGTCGGCACCGCCAGCAGCCGCTCGGACAGCAGCGCACCGTAGGCGACCACACCGCAGGCGTCCGGCGCCAACTTGGTGAGCTCCGCGACGAACTCCTCCGAGTTCGGCCGCGTCGGCCGCAGCACCGGGATGTCGTGTTCGGCCGCCAGCTGCGCCACCGGCGACGGTGTCGGCTTACCGTGCCTGCCCTTCGCGGCGTCGGGCCGAGTCAGCACCGCGACCACCTCGTGACGTGGCGACTCGATCAGCCGGCGCAGCGACGGGAGCGCCGGGTCGGGGGTGCCCGCGAAGACGATGCGCATCGCGCCAGTGTAGGGAGCGCTGCTCGGCCGCTAGCGAGGCGTCTGGTAGTACTCCCGCTCCGACACCCCCGCCAACGGCGCGACGAACATCCACGGGATGGTGGTGATCAGCCGGTTCAGCGTGGCCACCGCGTCGTTGTAGTACTGCCGCGCGAACGCCAATTTGTTCTCGGTGTCGGCGAGATTATCCTGCAGGTTCAGGAAGTTGTTCGACGAGTTCAGCTGCGGATAGGCCTGCCCGAGCGCGAGCACCGGCGCCAGCGCGGTATCGAGTTCCTTCTCCGCCGCGCTGCGCTGCGCCACCGATTCACCTGTGGTCGCCGAGTTCAACGCCGCGCGTGCATTGGTGACGTGGTCGAGAATGCCCTTCTCGTGGGCGGCGAACGTCTCGACGGTGTGCACCAGGCTGGGAATCAGCGAGGCGCGCCGTGTCAACTCGACGTCGATACCGGAAAGCGCCTCAGCGACACGGACATCGGCGGCTCGGATCTTGTTGTAGCCCACCACGAATCCGATCAGCGCCAGTACCGCCAGCACCAGCACGAGAATCAGCAGGAACCTCACCACGAGCCGCCCCCTCCGCCAC
>NZ_LZHZ01000066.1 GCF_001667505.1 Mycobacterium sp. ACS1612 | reverse complement strand
TGCAACAGCGCCAACGAAAACTCCGGATCCTCCGTCGCAAACAACCGACCGGCGAAACCCGGAAACGACGGAAAACAGATCGACCCGAGGATGCCGCCGGCATTCATGTCCTTGACCCGCTCATCGACCTGCCAGCAGCCCGGCCGGATCTCATCCAGACCCTGCGGCTCCAAGCCGTACTCCTCCTTCGGCCGCCCGGCGACCGCATTGAGTGCGACGTTGGGGATCACCACATCGCGGAACTGCCAGGTGTCCGAGCCGTCAGGGTTGTGCACCAACCGCGGCGCCTCATCCAGATACTTCTTCGGCAGATGGTTCTTGAACATGTCCGGCGGCTCGACCACATGGTCATCCACGCTGATCAGGATCATGTCGTCTTTATTCATAAACTCGACTCCTCGTCCCCTGCCTGCGGGCGCGGGCCCACCGGACGTCGTTGGACCAGTGCTGTTCTCTAACTCAGGAAACTACCTTCTCGTACAGCGAGAATCAATGTCCGTAACCGGGCACATGCGCCGCAGGCAGCGCCGTTGCTCCCGGACGGGCACCTCGATGACCGGCGGTTCTGGTCGCTCGCATTGACCAATTGCCGAAAAGGTGGAAACCTATTGGCAAATAATGAGAACCTGATTCTCGCGAGTGAGAGGAGACGGCCCGTGCGGGTACCCCCGCTGCCGGCGGAGGAGTGGGACGACGCTGTCCATCACGCCCTGTCCGGCCTGCTGCCCCCTGAGCGCCGCAATCCCGAAGCCGCGGGCAACCTGCTGGCCACGCTCGTCCGGCACCCGAAGCTGACCCGGGCCTTCCTGCGTTTCAACAGCCACCTGCTGTACTCGTCGACGCTGCCGGCGCGCCTGCGTGAACTCGCGGTGCTGCGTGTCGCGCACGTGCACGGGTCCGAGTACGAGTGGAACCACCACGTCCGGATGGGCAAGGAATCCGGACTCACCGACGAGGTGATCGACGGTATCCAGCGCGGCGAGGCGTCCGACGGACTCGACCAAGCCGTGTTGCGCGCCGTCGACGAACTCCAAGACAAATCGGTGATCTCGGACTCGACGTGGGCGTCGCTCTCGGAGCATCTCGATGAGCGCCAGCGGATGGATCTCGTTTTCACGATCGGCTGCTATGGCGCACTTGCCATGGCCATCAACACCTTTGGCGTAGAACCCGACCAGGAGAGGTAGTTCAACAGTGGCATTCTTCCCGAAGCCGGCCGCCGGTAGCTGGACAGAGAACTGGCCGGAGCTCGGCACCGCGCCTGTCGACTACACCGATTCGATCGACCCGGAGCAGTGGAAGCTCGAGCAGCAGGCGATCTTCAGAAGGTGCTGGCTCAACGTCGGCCGCATCGAACGGCTCCCGAAGAAGGGCAGCTACTTCACCCGCGAGATGCCGTCGGCAGGGGTAGGAACGTCGGTGATCATCGTCAAGGACGGCGACAACGAGGTACGCGCCTTCTACAACATGTGCCGCCACCGCGGAAACAAGCTGGTGTGGAACGACTACCCGGGCGAGGAAGTGTCCGGTACGTGCCGCCAGTTCACCTGCAAGTATCACGCCTGGCGCTACTCCTTGAAGGGCGACCTGACCTTCGTCCAGCAGGAGGGCGAGTTCTTCGACTTGAACAAGGCCGACTACGGCCTGGTTCCGGTGCGCTGCGAAGTATGGGAAGGCTTCATCTTCATCAACTTCGACAACGATGCCGAACCGCTCGTCGACTATCTCGGCGACTTCGCGAAAGGCCTGGAGGGCTATCCCTTCCACGAAATGACCGAAACATATTCGTACCGAGCCGAAGTCAACTCGAACTGGAAGCTGTTCATCGACGCGTTCGTCGAGTTCTACCACGCACCGGTCCTGCACATGAAGCAGGCGGTCAAAGAGGAAGCCGACAAGCTGGCCAGCTATGGCTTCGAGGCCCTGCACTA
The DNA here is from genome assembly GCF_001667505.1 of Mycobacterium sp. ACS1612. Taxonomy (GTDB): domain Bacteria; phylum Actinomycetota; class Actinomycetes; order Mycobacteriales; family Mycobacteriaceae; genus Mycobacterium. The sequence goes on along the minus strand of NZ_LZHZ01000066.1, from coordinate 112,179 downwards.
CGACATTAAGGGCCGGCATTCGATGATCTCGTCATGGGGCGGAATGAGCCCGCCAAAAGACGAGAACATGGTGAAGCCCATCGAACGGGTGCTGCACAGCGGGTTGTTCGGACCGTGGGACCGGCCGAAGATCAAAGGGATTCTGCCTGACGAGTTGCCGCCCGCGGTCAATCCGTCGCGCCATCACGCCTGGGGTCAGGACTCGTTCGAGTTCTTCCCGAACTTCACGCTGCTGCTGTGGGCGCCGGGCTGGTACCTGACTTACCACTATTGGCCCACCGACGTGGACAAGCACATCTTCGAGTGCACGCTGTACTTCGTCCCGGCGACGAACACCCGCGAGCGACTCGCACACGAACTGGCGGCGGTCACCTTCAAGGAGTACGCGTTCCAGGACGCGAACACTCTGGAGGCCACCCAGACGATGATCAATACCCGGGTGGTCAAGGAATTCCCGTTGTGCGATCAGGAGATCCTGCTGCGTCACCTGCACAAGACAGCGTGGGACTACGTGAACGCCTACAAGAAGGAGAAGGGTCTGACCAACGGCCAGAGCACCAATAAGGCGAGCGAGAAGGACGCGGTCAATGCCTAAGTTGCCCGAGGAGTTCGCCGACCTCGAACGGTTCACCGACTGGTGCCTGCCCACCGAGGAAGAGCGCTACCAGAAGCGGTTGTCCTCGACCATGGCCGAGATGCAGGAGTTCTACGACGCCGCGTTCCCGCGACTCGAGGCCGTGATGGAGTACTGCGACGCCAGGTTTCCGTTGGACGGCATGCCCGACGACGCCAAGGCGCTCATCCACATGATGCAGTCACTGGTGAATGTGTCGTTCCCGATCGAGGTGTGGAAACAGCCCCGCGTACTCGACAGTGGCGCAACATACATCACATGCATCAAGGAGCCGGTGGTCTGAGCGTGCACAACACCCCGCCGAAACTACGGTTTATGATGGAATTCGGCGGAAATTCGTCCACAACCGTAGTCTCGGCACGATCATGCTGACGCTGAAGGCGGCCGGTCTGTTCGACGTCGACGCCGGCGAGATCGTCCGGCCGGGGGTGGTTCGGGTCGACGGCGACCGGATAGTCGGCGTCGGAGGTGCCGCAGACGGTGACGTCGTCGATCTCGGCGATGCGATCCTGCTTCCCGGCCTGATGGACATGGAGGTCAACCTCCTGATGGGCGGGCGGGGCGAGAACCCCGGCCTGTCCCAGGTGCAGGACGATCCGCCGACCCGCATGCTGCGCGCGGTGGGCAATTCCAGGCGCACGCTGCGTGCGGGCTTCACCACCGTGCGCAACCTCGGATTGTTCGTCAAGACAGGCGGTTACCTGCTCGACGTCGCACTGAGTAAGGCAATCGACGCCGGCTGGATCGACGGGCCGCGGGTAATCCCTGCCGGTCATGCGATCACGCCGACCGGCGGGCATCTCGACCCGACGATGTTCGCGGCGTTCATGCCGGGCGCGCTCGAGTTGACGGTCGAAGAGGGCATCGCCAACGGCGTCGACGAGATCCGCAAGGCCGTGCGCTATCAGATCAAGCACGGCGCGCAGCTGATCAAGGTGTGCGTCTCGGGTGGGGTGATGTCGCTGACCGGTGAGGCTGGCGCACAACATTATTCGGACGAAGAACTGCGCGCCATCGTCGACGAGGCACACCGCCGTGGGCTCAAGGTTGCGGCGCACACACACGGTGCCGAGGCGGTCAAACATGCCATCGAGTGCGGCATCGACTGCATCGAGCACGGCTTCCTGATGGACGACGAAGCCATCAAGATGATGGTGGACAACGACCGGTTCCTGGTCACCACCCGACGGCTGGCCGAGGCCATGGACGTATCCAAGGCGCCAAAAGAGTTGCAGGACAAAGCCGCCGAGATGTTTCCCAAGGCGCGCACGTCGATCAAGACGGCCTATGAGGCGGGCGTGAAGATCGCCGTCGGCACCGACGCCCCCGCGATCCCGCACGGTCGCAACGCCGACGAACTGGTCACGCTGGTGGAGTGGGGCATGCCCGCCGACGCGGTGCTGCGCGCCGCCACGGCCGTCGCCGCGGATTTGATCGACAAGCCGGATCTGGGCCGTATCGCCGAGGGCTGCCTCGCCGACATCATCGCCGTGCCCGGCGATCCACTGGCGGATATCAGCGTTACACGGGATGTCAACTTTGTAATGAAGGGCGGTAAGGTCTTCAAACATGAGCAGTCGAATTGAGGATCTGGTCGAGATCCAGCAGACCCTCGCCAAGTACGCAGTGACGATCACGCAGGGGGATATCGACGGGCTGATTTCGGTGTTCACCCCAGACGGCACCTACAGTGCGTTCGGCTCCACCTACACGCTGGCCCGCTTCCCCGAACTGGTCGACGCTGCGCCCAAGGGGTTGTTCATGACAGGCACCGCGCTGATCAACCTCGATCCCGACAACCCGGACGCCGCCACCGGAACCCAACCGCTGTGCTTCATCGAACACTCCAAGCACGACATGCGCATCGGGTATTACAACGACACCTACGTCCGCACCGGAAACGGCTGGCGTCTGAAAACCCGTGCCATGACCTTCATTCGGCGCAGCGGCGACCACGACTCCGGCCGCCCGCACGCAATCGGCAGGCCGGAGCCTGATGTCGCCGCCGGTGCGGCTCCGGAGGCGGGATGACCGACCTCCCCGACCCCGCCGCATTCCGCACCGCGCTGCGAATGTGGCTCGACGAGAACGACCTCACTCCCCCGCCAGGTGATGACTCCCTCGATGCGCACCAGGCACAGCACCTCCGCGTGCTGAAAGCGTTGTACGACGCCGACTGGATGCGGTACGGCTGGCCGGAATCGGCAGGTGGTCTGGGCGGCCCCGACATCCTGCGCGCCATCGTCGGCGAGGAGATCGTCGGACGCGGAATCGACCATCCCGGGCCGTATTCGATGCTCGACGTGCTGACCCCGACGATGATCGACTACGCGCGAGAAGAACTGGCCGCCGAGATGGTGCCGCGGCTACTGTCCGGCGAGGAAACGTGGTGTCAAGGCTTCTCTGAACCAGGCGCCGGCAGCGATCTGGCGTCGCTGAGCACCCGCGCCGTCCACGACGGCGATCAGTGGATTGTCAACGGACAGAAGGTATGGACCAGCTTCGCCCAGTACGCGACCCGGTGCATCCTGCTGACCCGCACCGGTGACGCGGGCACCCCCAACCACGAGGCGCTCACCGCGTTCTTCGTCGATCTGGACAGTCCCGGCGTCACGGTGCGCCCATTGCGCACCATGCACGACGTCGACGAGTTCTGCGAGGTGTACTTCGACGATGTGGCGGTTCCCGCGAATCGGATGCTCGGCAACCCCGGCGACGGTTGGCGACTGGCCATGGATCTGCTGCCTTACGAACGCTCGACGTGCTTCTGGCAGCGCATCGCATACCTATACTCCCGGTTCGATGCGCTGATCGAGGAGGTGAAACGCCAAGGCCAGAGCGTGGATTCGGATCTGGGCGAGACGTATCTGGCGCTGCACACATTGCGCTGCCGGTCCAGGGCCACCCAGCACCGACTGGGCGACGGCCACAAGCTCGGTCCCGACACCTCGATCGACAAGGTGTTGCTGGCCAGCGCAGAGCAGCGACTCTTCGACACCGTGCGCGATCTGTTGCCCGGTGCCGTGGAACTCGACGAAACCCCATGGCGCACCGAATATCTGTACTCACGAGCGGCCACCATCTACGGCGGCACCGCCGAAGTGCAGCGCAACATCATCGCCCGCCGACTGCTGGATCTCGGGAAGGAGTAGGCGTGGCCTCCGGAATAGATCGCGAATCGCTCGACATGCTCGAGGACGGACTGCGCAAGACCATGCTCTCAGCGTCCGGCACCGACCTGGATGCCGCCCTGGCCGACATGGGCTGGGCTCAGATGCTGTCCGATATGCCGGACACCGCGATTCCGCTGGTGTTCCGGCTGCTCGGCGAAACCGGCTCGCACGCCTCGGTTGTCAACGACGTGCTGCTCGAGACCATCGGCGGTCTGCCCGGCGGGACACCGCCCATGCCGTACGCCGGCGGCGGTTGGGTGGTGTGGGAGCGGTCGAACAACGTCGACTCGACACTTGGCGGGCTGCCGCTACGACGTGTGCCTGACGGCGAATTGATGCGGATGGGCGAAGCTCGGCGGGCGCTGGGCTGGTGGCTGGTCGGCACGGCGAGGGCGATGCTGAGCCTGGCCCGCCAGCATGCGCTCGACCGGGTTCAGTTCGGCCGGCCGATCGCCTCGTTTCAGGCGGTCCGGCACAGGCTGGCCGAGACGTTGGTGGCCATCGAGGGCGCAGAAGCGACGCTGATCCTGCCGGGCACAGAAAGTCCCGACCTGAGCGCAATGCTGGCCAAGGCGGCCGCGGGTAAGGCCGCATTGACCGCTGCCCGACACTGCCAGCAGGTGCTCGGCGGCATCGGCTTCACTGCTGAGCATGACCTGCACCGGCACGTGAAGCGGGCGCTAGTGATCGACGGATTGCTCGGCAGCGCAAAGGAACTCACCCGTCGAGCCGGGGCCGGGCTGCGGGCGCGCGGTTCGGCACCAAGGCTGGCCGAGCTGTAACTCCTGAGCGCGGGTGACCGTGTCTGTGCGGCGACACGCCGGTAAGCGCGTACATTCTTGGGTCGCTCGGCGGGAGAGGCGGCCTATTTGATGTTGGCCTTCATCTCGTCGAGGTTCACCAACACCGGCCAACCGCCGACACTCAGCGCGTTGCCGTGGCCGGTCTGGTGAATGTCGAAAACCGATTGGATGGCCGCGTAGAACCCCTGCACATCGAGGGTCTGATTGACCGCGCGCTTGGCCTGGCGCAGCGCGAACGGCGGCATCTTGGCGATCTGCTCGGCCAACGCGCGGGTCTCCGAATCGAGCTCGGCCCGCGGCACCACCCGGTTGACCATCCCGGTGCTCAGCACCTCTTCGGCTGTCATTGCGCGGCCGGTGAACAAGATCTCCTTCGCCTTGCGCGGCCCCAATTCCCAAGTGTGCCCGTGATATTCGACGCCGCCGATGCCCATCAGCACCACCGGGTCGGAGAACTGCGCGTCGTCGGCAGCGATGATCAGGTCACACGGCCAACACAACAGCAGACCACCTGAGATGCACCGGCCCTGGACCGCGGCGATCGACGGTTTGGGGACGTTACGCCAACGCAGGGTGTACTCGAGATACCGCTTGGCTTCGTGCTGGATGATGAAGTCGAGCGTGATCTTGTCCGGCACCGGCCCGCCACCCCGCAGATCATGTCCTGCGGAGAAGTGCTTTCCGTTGGCGCGCAGGATGATCACCGCGACGTCGGGATCTTCTGCGGCGCGGGTCCAGGCGGCGTCCAGTTCGTCGAGCAGTTCCGGATTCTGCGCGTTGGCAGCCTCAGGCCGGTTCAGTGTGATGGTGCCGATGCGATCGGCGACCTCATAGTCGATGTACACGGTCGTTCCTCAATTTCGGGGCAAGCCCAGCCCTCGCTGGGCGATGATGTTTCGCTGGATTTCCGAAGTTCCTCCGGCGATGGTGCCGCCGAATGACCGGACGTAGCGCTCGAACCAGCCGCTGCGGTACAGGTCGAGATGGTGCGCGCTATACGGGCCCGACATGGCGGGATGCACCAGAGCGTCAGCGCCCGAGGCGCTCAACGCGTGTTCGGATGCTGTCTGTGAGGCTTCCGACCCGAACAGCTTGAGCACCGACAGTGCGGCGGGATCTTCGTCACCGCGCGCCGCGCGAGCCAATGCGATCGACCCCATCAATCGCAATGCCTGGTTGTCCATCACCAGGGTGGCGTAGTGGTCACGGTCGAGGGCAGTGCACGGCCGGCAGTCCTCAACCAACTCCTGCAGTCGGTCGGCGTAGCTCAGCCACAACATGTTTCGTTCGTGCCCCAGCGAGCCGCTGGCCACCCGCCAGCCCTCGTTCAGCGGTCCGACCAGATTCTCGGCGGGCACCCGCACGTCTTTGAAGAAGACCTCGTTGAAGTCCAGATCGTCGCGGTCGCACGCGGACGCGAACGGTCGACGGACCACACCGGGCAGGTCCGTCGGAATCATCAGTGCGCTGATCCCCTTGTGCTTGGCGGCATTCGGATCGGTGCGAATAAAAGTCAGCAGTACATCCGCGTCGTGCGCACCCGACGTCCACACCTTCTGTCCGTTGATGACGAAGTGGTCGCCGTCTCGCTCGGCCCGCGTCCGCAGCGACGCCAGATCGGAGCCCGCCCCGGGTTCGCTCATCCCCAGCGAGGCCGTCATCTCGGCGCGCAGGATGGGCACCGCCCACCGCTGTTGTTGTGCGGGCGTACCGAAGGAGATCAGCGACGCGGAGATGATGCCGACGCCCTGCGGGTTGAACGTCAGATACATGCGGCGACGTGCCAGTTCCTGTTGGTGCACGTACTGCTGCAACAACGAGGCGTTTCGGCCACCGAACTCGGGTGGGTAGCCGGGCAACAGCCAGCCGTGGTCGAACATCAACCGTTGCCAGCGCCGCGCCCATTGCGGCACGTGACTGCTCGATCGCGACCGCTCCAGCGCCTCGGCCTCTGCAGGAAGGTGCTCGTCCAGGAAGGCCACGAACTCCGCGCGGAAGGCCTCGACGTCAGCGTCGAAGGTCAATTGCACACGGCGCTCCTGGGAAGAAAAAAGCAAAGGCTACTGTTATCTCCAAAATGAGAATACTATTCTCATGATGAGAAAGTTACAATCTCTGGCACGTAAACCGCGAGGGGGTCGAGGACCGCGATGGCAAGGCGTTCTCCGGTACAGTCAGTGCATGTTCTCCCCAATCGGCCTGGATCCGAGTCGCCGGTGACCAGTCCCAGCGAAGAACCCGCCTGGAAGCAACGCGCGGTCGAGCGATCGATCAAGACGGCGAAGCTCAGGGCCGCACAGCGCGTTCAGCGGTTCCTCGACGCCGCCCAGGCGATCATCATCGAAAAGGGCAGCACCGACTTCACCGTCCAAGAGGTCGTCGACCGTTCGCGCCAGTCCCTGCGCAGCTTCTACCTGCAGTTTGACGGTAAGCACGAGCTGCTGCTCGCGCTGTTCGAGGACGCTCTGAGCCGCTCCGCCGATCAGATTCGGGCTGCCACATCGAGCCAGAAAGACCCCCTCGAACGCCTCAAAGTCGCCGTCCAGCTGCTGTTCGAGTCATCGCGACCCGACCCAACGGCAAAGCGGCCACTGTTCACCGACTTCGCGCCCCGGCTACTGGTCTCCCATCCGTCCGAGGTCAACATCGCGCACGCACCGCTGTTGGCGCTGCTCACCGAGCTGATGGAAGCGGCGGCCGAGGCCGGCCAATTGCGCCCGGGCATCAACCCCAAGCGGATGGCCGCGATGACGATGCAGACAGTGATGTTCGTCTCGCAGCACAGCGGCGAGCCCGAGGACGGCGCCGGCCACCCGATCACAGCGGACGAAGTCTGGGACTTCTGCTCCCACGGATTCGCCGCCAGCTAGCGCGAGAATTACATTCTCACAGTTGTAGAATCGGGCTTACACTGGCGTGCGTGTCCGATCTCTGGTCCGATCTGCTCGCGTGCCTTGATCTTGAGCCGATCACCGGTGACGACGGCGTCACCGAGTTCGAGGGCCGCAATCAGCGGCTGGAATACCATCGGATTTTCGGCGGGCAACTGCTCGCACAATTCATCCGGATCGCGTCGACGGTATGTCCGGACAAGGTCGTCAAGTCTCAGCACGCGGTGTTCGCTCGGGAAGGCGCCGCCGACGAACCCGTCCGCTATCAGGCCACCCGCCACCACGAGGGCCGCTCCTTCGCCACCATGACCATCACCTCCCGGCAGAGCCGCGGAGTCGTCGCGACATCGTCGGTCTGCATGCACGTCGTGGAGGACGGCCCGTCGCGCCAATCCGTCTCCGACGCACCCGAAGTCCTCGGCTCGGAGCATCAAATCGCGCTCGACCTCATCCCGTGGGAAAGCCGGACGACCGTCGATCTCGACGCCACAACGACCGGTCCGCCGGAGTTCGAGGTGTGGATGCGCACGCCCGCCGTTGACGCGGAACTTGCGCAGGCGCTTGCCGCCTACAGCACCGACCTCACGCTCATCGGCACTGCGCTGCGCCCGATGGCCGGGGTCGGCCAGCGCGGCAACGGAACGTCGTTCACCTCCGCGGTCACGTCCCACACCATCTGGTTTCATCGCCCCTTCCGCACGAATTCCTGGTTCCTGCTGCGGCAGCACAGCCCGGTGTTGGCGCACGGGCGCAGCTTCGGCCGAGGCGACATTCTGACCGCGGACGGCATACTGGTCGCCTCCTATGGCCAGGAAGCCCTACTGCGTTTCCCCGGCGAATAGGCGAAATCGTTGCGGCGCAGCACAATTCCTGCTCACCCTGCGGAGAAGCAGATTCTTCTAAGCGGAGAGCTTAAGTTGCGGAAAAGGAGTCTGTTATTGACACCCGCGGGGACGCGGTGCCAGAGTTGTGAGACAAATACAGTACATATGTCTTACGCCCCCGGAACGCAGCGAAAGGCAACACCGTGACGATCAGTGCGGAGAATTCCGACGTGCAGCACGCCGCCACAGCGGACGAGCTGTACTACGACCCGTACAGCGTCGACCTCAACATGAATCCGTATCCGGTGTTCGCCCGCATCCGCGAGCAAGCGCCGCTGTACTACAACGCCAAGCACGACTTCTATGCGTTGAGCCGATACGACGATGTCAACAAGGCCGTGATCGACCACGAAACGTTCATCTCCGGCCGCGGCGCGCTGCTCGAGATCATCAAGTCCGGAATGGAGATCCCGCCCGGCACACTGATTTTCGAGGATCCGCCGATCCACAACATCCATCGCAATCTGCTGTCGCGGATGTTCACGCCGCGCAAGGTGCTCGCCCTGGAACCGCAGATCCGCGAGTTCACCGCCCGCTGCCTTGACCCGTTGGTGGGCACCGGGCGCTTCGACTTCGTCAACGACCTCGGCGAGCAGATGCCGATGCGGGTGATCGGGATGTTGTTGGGCATTCCGGAAGAAGATCAGCGTCGAGTGACAGACCATGGCGAAGCGACGCTGCAGAGCAAGGAAGTCAATCTGCTGGCCACCGGCGAGGTGTTCGCCGAGTTCATCGACTACCGCACTGAGCACCCGTCCGACGACATCATGACCGACCTGCTCAACGTCGAATTCACCGACGAGACCGGCACCGTGCGACGGCTGCGCCGTGACGAACTGCTGATGTACCTGACGGTGATCGCGACTGCGGGGTCGGAAACCACGACTCGGCTGATCGGCTGGGCGGGCAAGACGTTGGCCGAGCACCCCGACCAACGTCGTGCCCTGGCGGAGAATCCCGATCTGATTCCCCAAGCGGTCGAAGAGATCCTGCGCTGGGAGCCGCCTGCTTTGCAGATTGCCCGCTACGTCACCCGGGACGTCGAGTACTACGGACAGACCGTGCCAGCAGGCTCCGCGATGCTGATGCTTGTCGGCGCCGCCAACCGCGACCACCGCCGCTTCCCGCCGAACGGCGACGTGTTCGACATCCATCGAGAGCAGCACGCGCACATGACATTCGGTGCGGGGACACACTTCTGCATGGGCAACGCACTGGCACGTCTCGAGGGCCGAATCGCACTCGAGGAAATCCTCAAGAGGTTCCCGAGCTGGGAGGTCGACTGGGCCAACGCTCGTCCGTCGCAGACGACTGCTGTCCGCGGCTGGGAATCCATGCCCACGTTCGTTTCCTGAAACCGTCAACAACAACCACCAAAAGGACGACAGACACATGGCAGGACGTGTAGAAGGCAAGGTCGCTTTCATCACCGGTGCGGCGCGCGGGCAGGGCCGCGCGCACGCGGTACGACTCGCGCAGGAGGGCGCCGACATCATCGCCGTCGACATCTGCAAGAAAATCGACACGGTCGACCTGATCGCGGCCTCCACTCCAGAAGACTTGGCTGAGACCGCCGACCTGGTCAAGGGTCACAACCGGCGCATCTACACCGCCGAAGTCGATGTGCGCGATTACGACGCGCTGAAGGCCGCCGTCGACACCGGCGTCGAACAACTGGGCCGCCTCGACATCATCGTGGCCAACGCCGGCATCGGCAACGGCGGCCAAACACTGGACAAGACCAGCGAAACCGACTGGACCGCCATGATCGACATCAATCTCGGCGGTGTATGGAAGACCGTCAAAGCCGGTGTCCCCCACATATTGGAGGGCGGCCGCGGCGGCTCGATCGTCCTGACCAGTTCGGTCGGCGGCCTGAAGGCGTACCCCCACACCGGCCACTATGTCGCCGCCAAACACGGTGTGGTCGGCCTGATGCGCACCTTCGCCGTCGAACTGGGCGCACAGAACATCCGCGTCAACTCCGTGCACCCGACCAATGTGAACACGCCGCTGTTCATGAATGAACCCACCATGAAGCTGTTCCGTCCGGACCTGGAGAACCCAGGCCCCGACGACATGAAGGTCGTCGGCCAGCTGATGCACACGCTTCCGATCGGCTGGGTCGAACCCGAAGACATCGCCAACGCCGTACTGTTCCTGGCCTCCGACGAAGCCCGCTACATCACCGGTGTCACCCTGCCCGTCGACGGCGGCAGCTGCCTGAAGTGACGACGGCCGAGTTGTCCATTACGCAGGGATGGGACGAGATCACTGCGGAATGGATGACGGCGGCGCTGGCGCAGCACTTTCCTGGCGGGGCCGGCGACGGTGTTCGCGAAGGCCGTGGACCCCGAGCACGCCGATCTGGTTGCGCTGACGAGCGGCCTGTATCACGAGCCGCGACTGTTCACGTCGAGAGTCGCTCTGCCGCTTGACCATCCGCAGGTGTACACGGCGATCATCGATGAGGACCACCGCGACTTCCTGATGATCATGGAAGATGTCGTCACTCGCGGGGCAGATCCGCGCGATTCGACGAGGCCGATGACCGTCGACCAGGTGGCCAGCGGCGTGCGCGGGCTCGCAAGGATGCACAGCGAGTTCTGGGGTGACCGCGTCACGCGGAATCCGGCCTTGGAATGGGTAGAGCCGTTTGTGGCGTTCGACGGTCTGCAGTACGCCCCGTTGCACATCGCTCACGAGCGACTGGGCGACACCGTGCCTACCGAAATCACCGCGCTCAACGGGACAGAACTCTTCGTCGACATCTGGGCGCGCTACATCAGCACGCTGACGACATCTCCTCAAACGCTTCTCCACGGCGATCCGCACATCGGCAGATCGCGTCACTGGATCTGGGCTACTTCCTGCAGGGCGCCTTGACCATCGAGGATCGTCGCGCCGGCGAGCGACAACTCCTCGAGGAGTACCGCGGCGCGCTCGAACTGCCCGCCGAGCAGATGCCAAGCGCCGACGAGGTGTGGTTGCGGTACCGCGCCTCAGTCGCACACGGCTTGGCGATCTGGATCGCGACGCTGTCGGGCGGCGACGCATGGCAACGACCGGACATCTGCCTGGCATTCGCGCAGCGATACTCGGCGGCGTTCGCCGACCTGGACACCCGCGCGGCCCTGGCTGCCATCGCTGGGTAACGCCCATTCGCCCGAAACCGCCCGAACGATCGTGGCTCCAGTGCTTCGATAGAGCATGGGGGTGGAACATGAAGCGACTCAACGGCATGGACGCCATGCTGCTGTACAGCGAGACGCCGAACCTGCACACGCACACGCTCAAGGTTGCGATCGTGCACGCCGCCGAGTTCGACGGTGAATTCACCTTCGACGTGTTCCGGCGCACCATCGCGCGGCGGCTGCACCTGCTCGACCCGCTGCGCTACCGGCTCGTCGACATCCCGTTGAAGCTGCACCATCCGATGTGGCTGGAGGACTGTCCCGTCGACCTCGACTACCACCTGCGGCGCGTTCAGGTCCCTGCGCCCGGCCGCCGACGCGAACTCGACCAAGTGATCGGCACCATCGCCAGTACCCCGCTGGACCGCCGTCGACCGCTCTGGGAATTCCACTTTGCCGAAGGCATGACCGACGACCGGTTCGCGCTCATCGGAAAGGTGCACCACACGCTTGCCGACGGCGTCGCATCAGCGAACCTGCTGGCGCGGCTGATGGATCTCGCTGGTTCGACTCAGGACGAGAACGACGACTTCCCCGTCTGCGATGCGCCCAATAACCGGCAGCTGCTCGCAGCAGCGCAACTCGATCACTTCCGCAACATCGCGGCGTTACCCGCGCTGCTGCGCGATACGGTGCAAGGGGCAGCGCGGGTCCGCCGAAGAGCACGCGAGCGCGATGACGATGGCGAGATGGCCAAGATGTTCAAGGCCCCGCCTACGTTCCTCAACCACATCGTCTCCCCCGCACGGACATTCGCAACGGCATCGCTGTCGTTGGCCGACGTCAAGGAGACCGCCAAACACCTCGGCGTCACCTTCAACGACGTCGTGTTGGCGATGGCAGCAGGCGGCCTGCGCGAGTTGCTGCTCCGCTATGACGGGCGGGCGGATCAGCCCATCCTCGCCTCCGTACCTGTCAGCACCGACCGCTCCCCTGACCGGATCACCGGCAATGAGATCAGCGGCCTGGCCGTGTCGCTGCCGGTGCACATCGACGATCCGCTGCAGCGGGTAAAGATGACCGCCCTCGCGGCGAGCAGGGCGAAGGAAGACAACGAGTTGTTGGGACCCCGTCTGCACGGTCGGTTGATGGAGTACCTGCCGCCGCCGCTGACTCCAGCCCTGTTCCGATGGCAGTCGAAACGCGCGTCGCGCAACAAGATCATGAACGTCGCGGTGTCCAACGTGCCGGGGCCGCGTCAGCGCGGGCACATCGGCGGCGCACCGGTGAGCGAAATCTATTCCGTCGGCGTGCTTTCCGCAGCCAGTGCATTCAACATGACGGTCTGGAGCTACGTCGACCAACTCGACATCGCGGTGTTGTCCGACGACCGCACCTTCAACGACACACACGAGGCGACGGACGCGATGATCCACGCGTTCGGCGAGATCCGCCGCGCGTGCGGACTGGCCGACGCGAGAACCGTCGACACCGCCATGGCCCCGGCGAAGGCCGGCGGCTAACCCAGTACCGGGAACCGGCGCTCGCGGGCGAGTTCGTCGAGCGCCTGCTGCATCACCGCGCGGACGTGCAAATCCACCTCGTCGAGGTCCGGTTCGTCACCGAACTCTGCGGTGATGTCGATGGGATCGAGTACCCGCGTGACGATCTTCGAGGGCAGCGGGAGGTTCGGCGGGAAGATCGCCGACAATCCGAACGGAAAGCCGAAGCTGATCGGCAAGATCTCCATGCGCGCCTTCGTCAGACCCAACCGGCGGGCAATGGAATCACCTCTGGCGAGGAACAATTGGGTCTCCTGCGCGCCGATCGAGACCATCGGCACGATCGGCACACCGGTTTGGATGGCGGTTCTGACATAGCCGGTGCGGCCGGCGAAGTCGATCACGTTCTCAGTGAATGTGGGCCGGTACGAGTCGTAATCCCCGCCGGGGAACACCAATACCAAGGCGCCGTCGCGCAAAGCCTTGGCCGCGTTTTCCCGACTGGCTTCGATGACTCCGGCACGGCGCAACCAGTCTCCGACGTTGGCGATGAACACGCCGTAATGCGCCAGCGTGTACACCGGCCGATCGAATCCGAACGCGTCGTAGAACGCCGGCGCGAAGATCAGCACGTCGGGCGTGAACATGCCGCCGGAGTGGTTCGAGACCAGCAGCGCGCCACCGGCCTTCGGGATCGATTCCAGACCGCGCACCTCGGCGCGGAAGTACCGCTTGACCAAAGGCCCCACTCGACTGGCGATCTGCCGAGTGAACGTCGGGTCCCACTTGGCGGTCTCTGGCTCGTCCACCCCGCTGCTGCTCATGCCTGACCTGTTCCCCAAGTCGTTCCCCCGGAATCTGAGTATGCTACTCTCGCGAAAAGAGAATACCATATCCGCAGCTAGGAGCACATTTGCCTGACACAGTGCTGGTCACGGGGGGGTTCGGACTCGTGGGCTCGGAAACCGTCAAGCGCCTGTCCGCCGACGGCCGCCGCGTGGTCGCCGCCGACCTCGATACGCCCGCGAATCGCAAAGCGGCCGCCAAGCTGCCCACCGGCGCCGAGGCCCGTTGGGCCGACCTGACGAACCCGCAGCAGGCGCAGCGCCTCGTCGCAGACGTCGCTCCGGCGGCGATCATCCATCTGGCGGCGATCATTCCGCCTGCGATCTACCGCAACCCGAAACTCGCGCGACGCGTCAACGTCGATGCGACCGCCACTCTTGTCCGCATCGCCGAAGCACAGCCGTCGCCGCCGCGATGGGTGCAGGCGTCGAGCAATGCGGTGTTCGGCGCGCGCAACCCCCATCGGTTCACCGCGCCACTGCGCGCGGATGAACCGATGACGGCGTCAGATCTCTACAGCGCGCACAAGATCGAGGCCGAGCGGATCGTCCGGTCATCGCGCCTCGACTGGGTCGTGCTCCGACTCGGTGGCGTGATGTCGGTCGACCCGTCTGCCATGCCGCTCGACGCCGACGCCGCCTACATCGAGAGCGCCCTGCCCGCCGACAACCACGTGCACATGGTCGACGTCCGCGATGTCGCGTTCGCGTTCGCCGCGGCGACCACCGCCGATGTCGTCGGCGAGATCCTCTTGATCGCCGGTGACGACTCGCACAAGATGCAGTACAGCGACGTCGGGTCGGCGCTGTCCGAAGCGCGCGGGATCAAAGGCGGTCTGCCCAAGGGTCGGCCGGGCAACCCCGACAACGACGACGACTGGTTCGTCACCGAGTGGATGGACACCACGCGCGCGCAGGAAGCGCTGGAGTTCCAGCATCATTCGTGGCCAGACATGCTCGCGGAGATGCGGGCAAACGCCGGATGGACGCGGTACGTGCTGCCGTTCTTCGCCCCCCTCATCCGGGCGGTCCTGCAGCGGCGCGGCGCCTACTGGAAGCAACCCGGGCAGTACGCCGACCCGTGGGGCGCGATCCGCCGCAAGTTGGGAGAGCCGGGCCCGGACAAGCCGTAGTGTTCGCGGCGTGGACAGTTTCGAAGGACGCGCAACAGTAATCACCGGCGGAGCGAACGGCATCGGCCTCGCCACGGCGCGAGAGTTCGCCCGTCGCGGCGCGCGGGTGATGATCGCCGACATCGACCGGGGCGCGCTGGACGGTGCGGTGTCGACGCTGCGCGCGGACGGTGTCGACGCCCACGGCGTCGTCTGCGACGTGCGCAAGCTCGACGACGTGACCAACCTCGCCGACGAGGCATTCCGCGTCTTCGGCGAAGTGCACGTGGTGTTCAACAACGCCGGCATCGCCTACGCGGGCCCGATCGCCGAAACCAGCCACGACGACTGGCGGTTCGTCATCGACGTCGACCTGTGGGGCCCGATCCATGGAGTCGAGGCGTTCCTGCCGCGACTGATCGCCCAAGGCGGCGACAGTCACATCGTGTTCACGTCATCGTTCGCGGGATTGATTCCCAATGTGGGGCTGGGACCGTACTGCGTGGCGAAGTACGGCGTCGTCGCGCTCGCCGAAACCCTGGCCCGCGAGGTCCGGCCGAACGGCATCGGGGTAACGGTGCTGTGCCCGATGATCGTGGAGACCAACCTGCTGGCCAACACCGAACGCGTTCGCAGTTCGGATTACGGTCCGGCCACGCCGTCGGCCGCGGAGTCGGTTCAGCAACTCGCCTCCGATCCCACCGACGACTCGGTGCTCGCCGTCGACGACGTGGCGCGGCTGACGGCCGACGCGGTCCTGGCCAACCGCCTCTACGTGCTACCGCACCGCGCGGCGCGGGACTCGATCCGGCGGCGTTTCGAGCGCATCGACCGCACGTTCGACGATCAGAACGCAGCAGGCTGGTCGCACTGACCTGATCCCAAGCGCTGCAACGTTTTAGGGCATGCAGCGCGTGGCTCCCGCGCGCGCGGCTGGACCGTCGCTTTACGTCGTTGAAACGATTTTCGTCGATTTCTGCGTTGTGAATGCTTGTATTCGACTTATAGCGGTGTTTAGATGCCATAAATCGACCTACGAAGGGACATCGCCCATGGCATCCGCCGCCGACCTGGCCACGACACTCGCGGCACAAGGAGTGCGATACGTGTTCGGCTTCTACGTCGATATCCATGGCGTCCCGAAGAGCAAATGTGTCCCCGTGACGTCGCTCGAGTCGATGGCTAACGGTTCGGAGCTCTACACAGTGGGTGCGCTGGAGGGCATGGGCGAGCTCGGGCCGCATGAAGACGAATGCCAGGGCTTCCCCGACCTCGACCGCCTGGTCGTGTTGCCGTGGGATCCGCAGATCGCGCTCGCCCCGGCCACGCTCAAGCTGGACAACGAGCTCTATTCGCAGGACTCCCGCAATGTGCTGCTCCAGCAGGTCGAGCGGGCAGCGGACATGGGCTTCGTCGCCAACGTCGGCATCGAACCGGAGTTCTACGTCATCCGGGAGACGGAAACCGGTTGGGAGCCACTGGTTCCCAGCGACCGGCTCAACGAGCCGACGCGCGGCTACGACCTCGAGGCGACCATCCTGGCGCGGGACTTTCTCGACCCGATGGCCCAGTACATGGCCGATCTGGAGTGGGGCCTGTACTCATTCGACCACGAGGGCGGCGACGGTCAGTACGAGTTTAACTTCAACTACGCCGACGCGCTGACGATGGCCGACAGGATGGTGATATTCCGCCTGATGGCCAAGCACTGCGCGCGCAAACTGGGCTGCATCGCCACCTTCATGCCGAAGCCCTTCCAAGACGATTTCGGATCGGCCGCGCACATCAACATCAGCCTTGCCGACGCCGCGTCGGGCCGCAACGTGTTCGCGGCGGGCGACGGCGGGGGCTATAGCGACCTAGCGCGGCAGTTCACCGCAGGCGTCCTCGCTCACGGCGAGGCCATCACCGCGGTCACCTGCCCGACCGTGAACTCCTACAAGAGGTTCACCAGCAAGGGCTTCATGGACGAAATCTCCTGGGCGCCAATCTATCGGGCGTGGGGGAACAACAACAGGACGCTGATGTGCCGGCTGCCGGTGAACCGGCACTGCCTCGAGGTCCGCACCGCTGATGCCGCGGTGAATTACTACCTGGGGATCGCGATGGCGCTCTCGGCGGGCCTCGACGGCATCGAGAACAAGCTCGATCCCGGTGAACCGCTGAACGTCGACACGTACAAGCTGGACCCGGCCGAGCTGCGGGATATGGCTCTGCCGAACACATTCGAGCGCGCGCTGGCGGCATTCGAATCGGACGACCTGGCGCAACGCACGTTCGGCAAGGACTTTCACCGAACGTTCTTCGACTACATGAGTCGCGAGTGTCACGAGTACCAGTCGGTGGTCACCGATTGGGAAACCCGCACCTACCTGCAGCGGATCTGACGGCGATGACGACAGAAACGATGCCGCTACCGTTGACCGAGAACGCCGAACTGCGGCGTAGGCAAGCGAATGCCACTGCGCTGGAACGCCTGTTGTCTGCCGAACCGGTGCTCGTCGACGTCGCCGCGGCCCGCGCCGTCGTTCCCGGGATGACCGATGCGACGATCCTGACGTCGGGAGCGCCGTTGGAGTGGCCGCAGTACACCGGCGGGCAGCGCCGGTCGATTCTGTTCGCCGCTGTGTACGAAGGACTCGCCGATTCGCTCGAGGCGGCCGAGAAAGGACTCGACAGCGGCCGCATCGTCGTGCGCAGCACCCAGCAGCATCACTGCATCGGATCCGTCGCGGGAATCTACACCGCCTCCATGCCCGTGCTGGTGGTCCGGGAAGACACCTACGGCGGCACTGCGTTCTGCAACCTCTACGAGGGCAAGAGCAGGCACCGCCTGAACTACGGTTCGTACAACGACGAGGTCCGGGACGGCCTGCGGTGGTTGGAGCACACCATGGCCCCGGTGCTGGCCGAAGCGCTGAAACTGCACGGGCCGCTTCCGTTGAAGCCGATCATGACGCGGGCGCTGCGCCTCGGTGACGAGCTGCACAGCCGTAACACCGCAGGCACAATGATTTTCGAGCGTGAACTGACATCGTCCTTCATCAAGATGGGCAACACGCGCAGTGCGACCGCGGTATCCGATGTACTCGACTTCTTCCGGGAGAACGACTACACGTTCCTGCGTATGGGGATGGCGGCGGCCAAGGCCATCGCGGACGCCGCGCACGGCGTGCCTGCCAGCACACTGCTCAGCGGAATGAACATCAACTGCCGCTCGTTCGCGATCCGCGTCAGCGGGTTGGGCGATCAATGGTTCACCGGTGCGCATCCGCGCCTCGACGGCAAGTTCTTCGACGGGTTCGGCCAGGACGACGTCGAATGGATCGGCGGCGAAAGCTGCTTCACTGAAGTGGCGGGACTTGGCGCGTTCGCGCAGGCCGCCGCGCCCGCGCTGCAGGCTTACCAGGGCGGCAGCTTCGAGAAGATGATGGCGAACAACCTTGCGCTCTACGACATCACGCTCGCCGAGCACCCGGACTTCGCGATACCTGCGCTGGGATTCCGCGGCACCCCGGTGGGCATCGACTTGATGGAGGTCCGGCGGCTAGGACGAACACCGATGATCGACGGTGGACTCGCGGGCCGCTCCGGCGGGCAGATCGGCGCGGGCCTGCTGATCCCGGACCTCGACTGCTTCGAGTCGGCGTTCACCGCCTACCGTGCTCAGTACGACACGGACGGTGTCCGATGACAGAGACCTCACCGAAGCCCAAGCTGGACTCGCCAACCCGCCAGAGCGCGCCCCGGCCGAAAGGCATGGGGCCGCTCGAACTGGCGTTCTTCGTGATCGCCGCCGCCGGCCCCCTGCTGGTCGTCGCCGGATACACACCTCTGTCGTTCAGCATCGGCGGAATCGGCGCGCCAGGTGCGCAACTCGTGGCCAGCTTGGTGCTGCTCTTCTTCGCCGTCGGGCTCACCAAGATGGCGCTGCGCATACCGAATGCCGGCGCGTTCTACGCCTACATCGGTCAAGCTTTCGGGAAGATGGCCGGTGGTGGGGCCGCGATCCTGGCGATGGTCTCCTACTCGACCATCGCCATCGGCGAGATCGCCGTCGTGGGCGCGTTCGCCGCAACACCGTTGGACAGGGTCACCGGCGCCGACATCCCTTGGTGGGCTTGGTCGTTGGCGTCACTGGCGATCGTGGCGTTCCTCGGCCACCGCCAGATCTCGATCAGCGCCAAGGTCCTCGGGGTGGCACTGATGACCGAGGCGGGTGTGCTGCTGATCCTCGGCATCTGCGTGTTGTTCAGGGGCGGCCCAGAAGGCATCGACTTCAGTTCGTTCGCGCCGTCGGCCATCTTCGCGGGCGGCGGCACGGGCGCCATGTTCGCCATCGTGTTCGGCGCGTTCATCGGATTCGAGTCGACGGCGATCTACGCCGAGGAGTCGCGGCAGCCCGAGAAGACGGTGCCCCGCGCTATCTACCTGGCGGTCGGATTCCTCGGCATCTTCTACACATTCATGGCGTGGATCATCTTCACGGCGTACGGCAAGACGCAGATCGTGGCCGCATCAACCGCCGATCCCGTCCGACTCGTCTTCACCGCCATGGAGAGCTACGTCGGACACCCAGCCGTCGTGGTCACCGAGATCTTGTTGGTTACCAGCGCATTCGCGTCAGCATTGGCATTTCACAACACCGCAATCCGCTATCTGCACACGCTGGGTCGTGAACGCCTGCTGCCCGAGTCCACCGCGCGCGTGCATCCGATCCACCGCTCGCCGCACCGTGCGAACGTCGTGCAGACGGTTTTCGCCTTGTTGGTGATCGGCGCATTCATCATCGCGGGCGCCAAGGACGCGTATCTCAACGTCTTCCTGCCCGTGGTCTCCGGCGGCGTACTCGCGGTGATCGTGTTGCAAACAATGTGTTCGGCCTCGATCCTGGTGTACTTCAACATCCGGCACACCGACCATGGGCTGTCGCGGTGGAGCACGTTGGTCGCTCCGCTGCTGAGCCTTGTGGGTCTTCTGATCGCCTCGTATCTGGTGGCCAAGAACTTCGCGCTGCTGTCCGGGCAGACCGGCTGGATCAACACCGTGCTGCTACTGAGCCTTCCCGCACTGATTCTCGTCGGCGTGCTGCGTACCTACTGGCTGCGCATCCACAATCCGGCGCAGTACGAGCAGCTGACGAAGACCAACGTCTACCAGATCGAGCAGCCCGCGACCGAATAGCGGACTACCACTCGAACGAGAACTTCTCGATCTTGAGGATCAGCGAGGTCTCCACCGCGGTGATGCCCTCCATCGCGCCGAGCACATCGGTGGTGAAGCTCAGCACGTGCGCCTGATCGGCGAAGAAGGCCTCGATGATGAGATCGAAACGGCCGGTTGAGTATCCGCAGTAGCGGACCTCGGGCAGCGCCGCGAGGTTTCGGCAGACGGTACGCAGACTGTGCAGTTCGGTGGAGATCCCGATGATCGCAGACAGGTTCAGTCCGGCCAGGCTCGGACTCGGTATCGCGACGACTTCGATGGCACCGGTGGACAACAGCCTTGCGATGCGTTTGCGGACGGTGGTCTCGGTGACGCCAATGGTTTTGGCGATGTCGACATTGCTGGCCCGTCCGTTTGCACACAGTAAGCGGATGATCTCACGGTCGGTTTCGTCGACAGTGGAAACCGAGACCTCGTCCGTGTCGGCGACCGCCGGATCCAGTGGGGACGTTCGACGGCGGGCCGGACGCTTTCCGCTTGCAGCCATGAGTCCATGATAGTTTGCCGCTTTTGCGTTCAGACGTTCGCGCCGCCCATTGCCGGCGCAGTGCCGATCACGCCCGCGGCGTCGAGATCGTCGATCTCCTGATCGCTTAGTCCCAGCTCCGACAGCACCTCTCGATTGTGCTGCCCGAGAAGTGGCGCGGGCCGCACATGGATCCGCTCCAACCCGCGCGTCGACCGGAACGGCAGCGTGCTGTGCGGTGTCGCCGCGTTCACCGGGTGCGCGACGTCCTCGAAGAAGCCGCGCGCGGCCAACTGCGGCAGCTCCGATTGCCGGTGCGGTTGCATGACCTTTGCGACCGGCACCCCGCGGCCCCACAGCGCCTCGACGATCTCGTCGCCGGTGCGAATGTCACACCATGCGTTCAGCTGCTCGTCGATCCGGTCGTGGTGTCGGCGCCTGCCGTCTGCCGTCGCCAGCGCGGGATCCGTCGCCCACTCCGGATCACCAAGCGCCGCAGACAATCCCGACCATTGGGCGGCGGTGGTGACCGCGACGGCGACCCAACAGTCCCGCCTGCCGAACTCGTCGATCTCGCTGGTGCGATAGAGATTCTGCGGCGCGGCCGTCGGCCCGCGGTTTCCGTCGCGCTGCAGTAGCGCGCCGTAGGCCGAGTGCTCGATCACCTGCTCGGCGGCGGCGTTGAGCGCGGCGTCCACCATCGCCGCCTCGATGTGCACGCCCTGACCGGTTCGGCGACGATGCTCGAGCGCGATCAGCATCGCGTTGAGCGCATGCACGCCCGCGTTGGGGTCGCCGACGGAATACGGTTCGTACGGGTTGTGGTCCGGATACCCGGTCAGCCAACTGATCCCGGACGCCGCCTCGATGACGTAGGCGAACGCCGAGTTGTCCCGCCACGGTCCGTCGAGGCCGAAGCCGGGCATCCGCAGCATGATCGCATCGGGCCGAACCGCCTGCACGGCAGCGAAATCCAGGCCCATCTGGTCGAGCACACGCGGGGTGAAGTTCTCGACGATGACGTCGCAGGTTTCGATCAGCCGCATCAGCAGTTCGCGGCCCGCGGCGCTCTGCAGGTCGAGCGTCAGCCCCTTCTTGTTGGTGTTGAGCCCGGAGAAGATCGGCGACTTCTCCCACCACTGGTCCTCGGTGACCGGGATGCCCGCGATCAACCGGGTGCCGTCCGGGCGCCGCGTCGACTCGACATGGATCACCTCGGCGCCCAGCATGGCGAGCATGTGGGTGCACGACGGCCCGGCCCAGAACGTCGTCATGTCGACAACGCGCAACCCCTCGAACGGCAACGCCGTAACGGACATTTGGGCGCGATTTCGGGCCTTTTTTCGACTCGTTTGTCCGTTTCGGCGGTACTGGTCGGTGTGCTCGCCGAGTCGCGGCGCCGGTTGTGGCGCTCGCAGCACGTCCGGCGTGGTGCGATACGGCGGCGCCGGTTGGGTGAATCCATCGCGCGGATTGCGCACGAAGGACTTGCGCTCGACGAAGTGGTCGAGGGATTCGACATTGGCGCCGTTGGCGACCGGCGCGTTGGGGATCCTGAACGCGGTCGCGAGATCGCGGATCTCGTCGACGGTCTTGCTCTCGACCCAGGCGTACAGTTCGTCGGCCTTCTCGTTGGCCTGTTCGGTGATCGACAGCGGCGACTCCTCGTCGATCCAGTCCTGATGGCCGGTCATCGCGCACAGATCGAACCACTGCTGCGCGGTCCCGCAGCCGATGTCGATCAGACCGTCCTTGGCCCGCGCAATACCGGGCACGGTGAGCCGGCGCGCGTCACGCCACGGCCTGCCGAGCATCTCGAAGTAGCTCACCGGATAATAGGTGAGGCCGAGGATCTGGGTCTCGAGCATCGACAGGTCGATCAATTCAGCGGCGCCACGCATCCTCGATGCTAACGTCGCGGCGCTGGCATACGCGCCCGCGAGGTACTCGCCGACCTGACCGCCGACGAAAACCGGTGCGCGGTCAGCCGATCCGCGCCCGAGCCCGACGATGCCGCCCGACCACGCCTGCAGGGTGAACTCGGTGGCGGGCCGGTCCGCCCACGGCCCGTCCAGACCGAACGGCGTGATGGACGTGACGGTCAGGTGCGGATGCGCGCGGCGGATTTCAGCGGGTGGCAACGCGTCAGCGACCGCCGAACCCCGCGACCACACCACCGCGTCAGCGTCGGCGAGCAACTCATTGACGAAGTCCAGGTCGGTGTCGACGTCCGCGACGACGCTGCGCTTCGAACAGGCCAGGAAGCTGAACAGTGCGCCACCGTCACCCGATCGAATGTCGGCGCCCGAGGCCGACCAACGGCGCAGCGGATCACCTTGGGGCGTCTCCACTTTGATGATCTCGGCGCCACCGTCGGCCAGCAGCTTGGTGCAGTACGCGCCAGCGATGCCGCTGGAGAGGTCGACGACGATGAAACCGTCGAGCGCCGTCACTAGCTCTTCTTCTTGCGGTTCGACTTACTCAACCGGAACTCGGGCGGGAACTTGCTGTCGTTGTCGTTGACGGCGTCGGCCAGTCCGCTGTCGATGGCGTCCATCATGTCGAGGTCTTCGGTGTCGTCGTTCGCGACACCGCTGCCCATCGACTCGAAGAACGCGGACAACAGACTGCCCATGTACTCGCCCTGGTGCTGCTTGTAGATCTCGAAGAACATCTTCTGCTGAAAGACGGTGTCAACGGGCCGGTTTCGCGCGCAGGCCCGCGCGTACTTGTCGACCTCCGCCTCGAGCTGATCCCGCGGTACCACCTTGTTGAGGAAATTGCAGTCATACATCTCGGCGGCCGTAAAGGGCCGTCCGGTGAACACCATCTCCTGGAACTTCCGCAGGCCCATCATCTGCACCCACGTCCACATCCGCGGGCCCCAGCCGTAATAGCGGAACGACGGATGACCGAAAAGAGCGTCCTCGGACGAGATCACCAGATCCGCGTCGGCGCACTGGTAGAAGTGCCAGCCGTAGCAGTAGCCCTTGGCTTCGACGATGCTGATCTTCTTGAGTTCCTGCAGCGGCCGGTTACCTGCCTGCACGTTCGCATACCAGGCGCTGATGGTTGCCCCGCTGCGGAACGTCCCCGCAGGCGGATAGCTGACCTCGCCGACGCCCTCGTCCTCCAGCCGTAGTTCGGCCAGCCGGAGATCCGTGTCGTCGTAGCCCTCCATGAATTCCGGCAGATCGGCGCCGCTGCCGAGGTTGTCTCCGACGCCTCGAATCACCACGACTTTGACGTCGTTGTCGACGGTCGCGGCGCGAAGCAGATCCGCGTACCGCAACCTAGCCATCGAGGTGGGCGCATTGAGGTACTCGGGACGGTTGAAGGTGATCGTGGCGATCTTGGTCTTCGGATCCTTCTCGTAGAGAATGATCTCTTCGGGCTTGGGACGACTTTTACTGTCTGCCATCAGAACTCCTTCAGCTGACTGCCGCGCTGGCGCGATCGCCCCACGACGGACTCGACGTCAACAGCTCCGGGCCGTCCGGCGCGATGAGCACTGCCTCGCGCCCGAACACCGCACCCAACCCGTCCTGCCACACGTAACCGGTGACCGACAGCACCATTCCTGGGTCCAGGATTTCCTGCGTCGCGGTGGCGCGCAGTGGCGGCACCACGACGGGTGGGTCGAATCCCAGCCCCAGGCCATGGGCGACCGGCATGGGCGGCAGCGGCTCACCGGCGTCCTCATACGCCTTGAGCAGGTCCACCGCGGGCCGACCGGGTTGGCATGCCGCCGCGAGCCTGTCCCACAAGGCATTCCACCGGTCGTACAGAGCCGACGGATCGACCTCGCCGACCGGCCACGTCCGACCCACCTCGCCGACATAGCCGTCGCGCAGGACGCCTGCCGAGAAGGCCACCAGATCGCCGCTTTGAATCCGCCCACCGGCGCGCCGCGACGTGATCCACACACCTTCCTGCGTGGCGGGCGTACTCACCCCGCCCGCGGCCTGTGCCTCCAGCAGAATTGCCGTCAAGTCCTTTGCGGTGGCGCCCACCGCAACCGCGCCGACCGCAGCGGCCAGGGATTCCTCGGCGATTTGCAACGCCCCGCGCAGCGCGATCACCTCTTCCGGCGTCTTGATCCGCCGTGCGGTGCGCATGGCCAGTTCACCGTCGACGAACTCGGCGTTCGGGAACGCCAGCGGAAGCAGCTTGGCGAATGACGGTGTGAGCGCGTCGGTTCCGACCCGACGCGCGGTCGAGGCGCCGGGGATTGCCTTGAGCACCTCGATCAAGGTCATCGGGTTCCACGCCAATCCGTAGAGGTTCTCGTGTGGGATGTCGTCAGGCATCCCCTCGTCCCATGTGCTGTTCAAGTGGATGTCTCTGCTCGAGCGCACGACCGTGCAGATCGGCCCGAATGGCCTGGTACCTGCGACCCACAACTGCGGCGCGCCGGAGAAGTACCGGACGTTGGCCTGCCTGCCGAGCACCAGCACATCGAGGTCGTGCGCTTCCATCTGGGCGAAGGCGCGTTCGCGCCGACCGATTCGCAATGCCCGTTCGTCGGGCACGATTTCAGTCGCCATAGGGGGCATACGGGTAGTTGGTCAACGGCACGTAGCCGTCCTCGGTGATCACCACAATCTCCTCGCTTCGATAGCCGCCGGTGCCGTCCTCCCAGACCACCGGCTCGAGCACCAGCACCATGCCGGCCGGGAAGACGAAGTTGTCGTCGAATTCCTCGCCGAGATCCGTTCCGATCATCGGCATTTCGGCCGCATTGGTGCCGATGCCGTGGCCCAGGTAGAAGTGCGGCAGCCACGGCTTCTGACCGCCGTTGGCGGCGATCGCGGCACGCGCCAGGTCGCCAGACGTCGCACCCGCCTTGGTCACCTTCAGCACCGCGTCGAGGATGCTGCGCCACTTCCGGAACTGGTCCTGCTGGCGTTCGGACGGTGTTTCGCCCACCAACCAGGTCCGGCCGAAGTCCGAGCAGAACCCCGTATAGGTGATGCTGACGTCCGTCCACAACACGTCACCCTTGACCAATTCGCGCTCCGTGGTCAGCAGCGGAAGCGCGAGGTCGCCGTGTGTGGTCCAGGTGCCCTCGGCCTTGGTGGCAGGCATGACCTGCCAGATCGGCTCCAGCATGCTCGCGGTGGCGCCGAGTTCGAACGCGCGCCGGACGAATTCCGCCGACAGGTCGATCTGGCGGACACCGGGGGCCAGGGCCTTCTGCACGTCGACGGCCGCCTCGTCGGTGATGCGGCACGCCCGGCGGATACACGAGATCTGATCGGCCGTCTTCACCAGTTTGGCCGCACCCACGACAGGTGCGGCGTCTACCGGTGGGCCGCCGGGGAACAACCGGTCCGCCGCTCGGCGCATCGCGCCGGTCAGTTCATCGACGCCGACCGTCGCCGCTGCCGGGATGAGCTCGGCCAGTACCCGGGCGAAATGCTCCACCCCCTCGTCGAATTCGAGGTACAGCGGCGGATACAGGTGATCGGACGGCACCTCAGTCTCCGATGCGTCACCACCCCGCTGCGGCATGAACAGGTGTGGATGCTCGTCGTCGGCCAGCACGATCGCGACGGGGCGTTCGACGTGGGACAGCCCCGCATCCAGCAGCGGCCAGCTTGCGCCGGTGGCATACACCACGCTGCCGTTGCCGAGCAGGATCAGCGCGTCGACCCCGTTGTCCGCCATTGCTGCCCGTAGCCGGGCGCCGCTTTCGCGGTACATCCGGTTGCGGTCGGGCGATTTCGGAATATCGAGCGCGGAGGTGACCGCGGTCAGGGATGCGGTCATCCGTCGAGTCCCAGGAACTTCTTGATGTTCGTGCTGACGATTTTGGCCGCATTCTGAGGGCCCACGGCGTCGACGACGGCCGCCAGCGACTTCTCCGAGTAGCCGAAGGTGCTTTCGTTGTGCGGATAGTCCGACGACCAGAACACGTTGTCGACACCGATCCGGTCGATCAACCGCAGACCGAGCGGGTCCACCATGAAAGACGCCGCCATGTGGTTGTCCCAGTAGTACTCGACACCGTGGGCGAGTTCGTGGTTGAACATGTGCCGGTACGAGGCCAGCATGTGCTCGGCGTCCTGCAACGCCGTTGGCACCCAGGCGATGCCGCCTTCGAACCAGCCGATCTTCAGGCTCGGATGGCGATCCAGGATGCCGGAGAACACGTACTTGGCGAACTGCTCGCGGAACGAGTCGACGTTGATCATCATGCCGACGACGACGCTGTTGTTCTCGCAGGGGGTCTTCGGCGGGGTCTCGCCGATGTGGTGGGTCACCGGCAGTCCCGCCGCCTCGATCTCATCCCAGACCGCATCCATCGACGTACCGCCGTAGTCGTAGACGTTGCCTTCGTCGTCCTTGCCGGGATTCAGCGGCAGCAGGAACGTCTTGAGCCCCAACGCCTTCAGCTCTTCGAGCGTGCTTCTGGTGCCCTTCGGGTCCCACCAGTTGATCAGCCCGACACCGTAGAAGTGGCCGTTCGACCGCTCCTGCAGGTCGGCCATGTACTCGTTGTAGATGCGGAACACGCGTTCGCGCAGCGCCTTGTCCGGGTAGTGGAACAGCGCCAGCACGGCGTTCGGGAACGCCAACTCCTTGTCGATGCCGTCCTCGGCGAGTTCCTGGATGCGCGCCTCGATGTTGTTGGATGCGGCGCCCGCGAGGTCGTCGTACTGCATCAGCACGCGGCCGAAGTCGCCACCGACCCACGACTTGCCCTTCATGCCGACCATGTACGCGCCGTCCTCGTACCAGATACGTGGCGCTTGACCCTTCAGGTCGTCGGGGAATCGTTCGAAGAAGATGTCGTCGGCCACCGAGATGTGGTTGTCGGCCGAGAAGATCTCGGTGCCTTCGGGGAGTCCGACGGACACCCCGGCCGCGTGTCCTCTGCGGTTCTTGGGTGCGCCCCAGCCCTCGGCGGGATAGAGGGTGGCTGTTTGAGTTGACATGGTCGACGCTCCAATCACCAGGTAACGGGAAGTTCGTAAACGCCGTACGCGAGGCGGTCGTGCTTGAACGGCACCTCGTCGGACGGGATGGCAAGACGCAGCGTCGGAATGCGCCGCAGCAGCGTGTGAAAGACGATCTGAAGCTCAGCGCGGGCGAGTTGCTGGCCGACACACTGATGGCGGCCGTAGCCGAAGCCCAACTGCTGGCCCGCGTCGCGGGTCAGGTCGAGCTTGTCCGGTTCGGGATAGGCGCTGGCATCCCAATTCGCCGGAGCGAGGTCCAAGATGATGCCCTCGCCGGCGCGAATGGTCTCACCACCGATCACGATGTCCTCGATGGCCACCCGGCGCTGCCCGTTCTGGATGATCGACAGGTAGCGCATCAGCTCTTCGACGGCGTTGGCGATGAACTTCGGATCGTTGGAATCACGAAGCAGCGCAGCCTGTTGCGGAATCTCCAGCAGCGCCAGCACCCCGATACCGATCATGTTGGCGGTGGTCTCGTGCCCGGCAATCAGCAGGCCGGTGCCCAGTTGCGCGGCTTCCTTGACGTCGATCTCGCCCGCGTTGACGCGGTCGGCCAGATCCGACACGGCGTCCTCCGACGGGTTTTCCATCTTCTTCTTGACCAGATCGATCAGGTAGCCGGCCAGGCTCATCGCGCCCTTCTGGCCGTCTTCCGCGGTGGCGTAGCGGGCCAGTCCGACGTTGGCGTGATGCTGGAAGAACTCGTGGTCTTCGTATGGCACGCCGAGCATTTCGCTGATCACCCGGGTAGGCACGGGCAGCGCCAGCTTGGCGACGATATCGGCGGGTTGCGGTCCGGCCAGGATGGCGTCGATGCACTCGTCGGTGACCTCCTGGATGGCGGGGCGCAGACCCTCGACGCGTTTGAAGGTGAACGGCTTGGACAGCATCCGCCGGAACCGGGTGTGCTCCTCGGCGTCGGAGGTGAACACCGAACGCGGCCGCTTGTACACCGTCGAGAGCATGTGCTCGTTCCAGTGCGGGAAACCCTCGCGGCGATCGTCGACACTGACCCGCGAGTCGGCGAACAACGCCCGCGCCACCTCGTGTCCGGTGACCAGCCACGGCGTGCTGCCGTCCCAGATGCGTACCCGCGACAGTGGCTTTTCCGCACCCATCTCGAGTACCTGCGGCGGCGGTGCGAACGGGCAGCGCGCGTCGCGGTCCATCGGGTATTCGGGGATGTCCAACTGGGTCAAGGTTTCCGACATGTCATTCCTCGATGTCGATGGCCATGGCGGGGCAGGCCGCCGCTGCCTTTCGGGCGTTCTCGGCCTGATCGCCAGGCGGGTTGGCGGACAAGAGGATCACGACGCCGTCGTCGTCACGCTGGTCGAACACTTCGCTCGCGTTCAGCACGCATTGGCCCGATGAGACGCACTTGTCCTGGTCGACAGTCACTTTCACGTCAGTCATGCTCCGTGACGGGTGCGCACCACAGTCCGACGATCGCGTCGATCAGGCCGGATCCGACGGCGTTCCAACTCATCCGGGGAACGTCGGCGCCTTCGGCGAAAGCGCGCTCGAAGTCGGCGCAGGTGTGCATCATCAGGTTGCGCGCCATGATGTTGCGCTCGGCGACCACGGCCATCGGCAGGTTCGGCAGACACCGGGTGATGCCATCGACGACCCGCGCCAGCGACGGCGAGGCAAGCGCGTCCTTGGTCACGATCTTGTGATACGCGGGGTCGGCCATCACCTGAGCGGCGAACCGTGCGTACCACGTCGGGTTGCCGAGTCGCGCCAGGTGTTCGGTGAACGACTGCACCAGACACGCGATCCAGTCGCGCAACTCCGTCGAGTCACCGGTCTCGGCGACCATCGAGTCGAGCAGTCCCTCGATCGACGCGCGGTGCTTCTGCTCGATGGCCCGCACCAGGTCGGTCTTCGTCCCGAAGTGGTAGCCGACCGCGGCGTTGTTTCCTTGTCCCGCCGCCTCGCTGACCTGCCGGTTCGATACTGCGTAGACGCCGTGCTCGGCGTACAGGCGCTCGGCGGCCTTCAGTATCGCTTCTTGGGTGGAGCTGGCCCGATCGGCGCGCACGGTCCTGGCAATGGTCACCTGCCTAGTCAATCCCGTAGCCCGCCTTAAGTCAAGCGACTGATTTAAACACGTCACTTGCGCCGGATCACCTTGCCCGCGACGGTGCCGCCGTCGATCGGCAATACCGTGCCGGTGACGTACCGCGACCGGTCCGTGGCGAAGTAGAGCGCGGCTTCGGCGACGTCTTCGGCGGTGCCCTCGCGTTTGAGTGGGCGGTCGGCGCGCATCTGGGCGCGGATTTTCTCTTCGAACTCCGCCAGCTTTTCGCGATCCTCCCCCGCCGCCGACTTGCGCACGATCGCGGTGCGGATGTTGCCTGGTGCGATGGCGTTGACCCGAATCTCGTAGTGCGCCAATTCGATTGCGGCCGACTTGGTGAACTGGATGACCGCCGCTTTCGATGCCCGGTAGGACATCACGCCGCCGCCTGCTTGGATGCCCCCGATCGAGGTGATGTTGATGATCGACCCGCCGCCGTGTTCCGACATGTGTCGTGCGGCGTCGCGGGTGCCCGCCATCACGGCGCCCACGTTGATCGCCATCACCTTGTGGAAGTCGGCGAGGTCGTCGTCTATGAAGCTTCGGTGCATGGTGCCCGAGATGCCGGCGTTGTTGACCATCACGTGCAGGCCGCCGTAACTCTCGACCGCCGTCGACACCAGCCTCCCGACCTGGTCGAAGTCGGCGACGTCGGCCTCGACGAACAAGGCGTTGTCGCCCAACTCAGCCGCCAGCGCTCTACCGCTGTCGACGTCGACGTCGCCGATGACGACCTTGGCGCCCTCCGCGGCGAACCGTCGCACCAGCCCTTCCCCGAGGCCCGACGCACCGCCGGTCACGACAGCGACCTCGCCCGCCAGTTCGTCGCCCATACCGCCGACTCCTTACGCCGAAATGCACGTTTTGTACGGAAAGGTCGAGTAGAAGGGTGCAAAAGGTGCATTTCGACACGACATGTTCAGCCCCATGACGCAGGCACCTTTCGTTGCACCTCGTTCAGGAAGTCCACCAGCACGTGGTTTACCACCGATGGTTGCTCAATCTGCGGGCAGTGACCGGCTTTTGGCACCACACAGGATCGGCCGCCGGGGATCTTGGCTGCGATCTCCGCCGCCCACCCCGGCGCAAGGAGTTTGTCGCACCCTCCTTCCACCGCCAGCGTGGGTACCGCGATGCGGTGGTACGGCCGGTCACTCGACGGCAGTGCAGGCGGCTCCAATCCTGGTCGCCGGAATCGCGCGGCCGCGAGCGCTTCCCATGCGCCCGGTGCGATGCTCGACTCGTAGCGCCGCCGGACGTAGGCGTCGTCGGCGGGGTAGGCGGGGTCGTAGAACAGCGCCTCGACGATGCGCCGCATCCCGGAAAGCGTTGCGTCGTAGTCGTAGAGCGCGGCGGAGTGCTCGTTGCGTTGGATCTCGCCGCCACCGCAGATCATCACCAGGGTGCGTGCGGGCAGCAGCGGGGTGTCCGAGGTGGCGTCGACGAACAGGTTCACCGCGCCCATCGAGTTGCCGACGAAATGTGCCGACTCGATGCCGACCGCATCGCAGAACCGCGCGATGTGCCTGATCCGCATGCCGCGGCCGTCATTGAAGTCGATCACCTTCGCCGAACCGCCGAAACCGAGCATGTCCAACGCGAACACACGGTGGTGTGCGGCGACTGCGGCGATGTTGCGTTCCCACCCGATCTCCGCGCTGACGCCGAACTCACCGCCGTGTAGCAGTACGACCGGATCGCCCTGTCCCGCTTCGAGATACGCGGTGACCAGTCCGTCGACAAGGATGGTCTTGCGGGAGTAGTCGGTCACGCCGTTTCCCAGGCGGCGCGAGCGAACGCCAGCAGTTGAGTGGCAAGCATGTCCAGTTGGCCCTGCACACCTGTGTCGGCGAGCCGACCGACGTCATCCCATATCTGGTCGGCCGAATTGATCGCGACGCCGAGCGGGGTGGGCCATGCGCGCAGGGCGTGGCCGATGCTGCGCAATTGACCGAGCGTTCCGACCGCCGCCTGCCATCCGTAAGCGCAACTGATACAACCCCACGGCGTGTTGTCCAGGTAGACCCGTGGGTCGTCGCGCAGATCCTCGATGTAGTCCAGCGCGTTCTTCACCAATCCGGACACCGCGCCGTGGTAGCCGGGTGAGCCGACGACGACCGCGTCGGCATCGCGCAATGCGCTGACCAATTCGAGCGCCTTCGGCGTGCGCTTCAGTTCATGCGGCGCGTACATCGGCAGGTCGAGGTCGGGTCCGGCGAAGAACGTCGTCCGCCCGCCCTGTCGTTCGACGGCCTCCAGGCAGTACCGCAGCGCGCGCTCGGTGGACGAGTTGGCCCGCAGCGTCCCGCCGAGACCGACGACCAGTGGCGCGCCGCCTGTGGTTGTGCTCGTAGTCATGTCCTACCTACTTGATTGCGATGGGGTTTACCGGGGAGCCGACGGCGCCGACGACGCGCAACGGGGGTGCGATCAGCTGGAATTCGTACACGCCGTCATTGGCGCAGTCGGCCACCAACTCGGTGAGGTTCCAGTACTCGCCGAGCATCAGGCCCATGTCGCGCAGACACAGCATGTGCATTGGCAGGAAGGTGCCCTCGACGCCGTTGCCCGGGTCGGGGTCCTCCACCATCAGGTTGTCGGCGGCGACCGCGGCCACCTGGTTGTCGTGCAGCCAGGACGCGCAGGTCCAGTGCAGACCCGACCCCGGTTCAGCGCCGTCGCCGGTGGCGCAGAACCGGGTCCACCAACCAGTGTGCACCACCACGATGTCGCCTTGGCCGACAGTCACCCCCTGCGCCTTGGCGATGTCGTCGAGTTCTGCTGGGGTGACCGGGTTTCCGGGTTCGAGGAACACGTCAGCGCCGCGGTGACGGACCGCGTCGAGCAGTACGCCACGCGAGATGATGCCTTTGCCGTCGACCTTGTCGATGCCGCAGTGGTAGGCCCCGAAGCTGGTCACCGAGTCCGCGGGGAAACCGTTGTAGAGCTTGTCCTCGTAGTAGACGTGAGACAGCGCATCCCACTGCGTGGCGGCCTGTAACGGCATCACGATCATGTCGTCGTTGAACCGGAACGGGTTGTCCACGAAGAACTCGCTGACTTGATGCGCCACCGAATTGCGCAGCCATTGTGGCCCGAATTCGGCCAGCGTGTTCGCGTCACCGCCGTCGACGGTCATCACGTGCGTGGGGTTTTGCCGGAACTGGAAGGCGCCCTGAGGGCCGCCCGAACCGAAGTCGCCGCCGAGCGAGACGACCTTGCCGCTCTTGACCAGCGCGGCCGCCTGCTGAACCTTCTCGGCGGTGATGAAGTTCAGCGTGCCGAGTTCGTCGGCGTCACCCCAACGGCCCCAGTTGCGGACGTCGTCTGCGACGCGGCGAAAGTCACTCAGGCTGGCCATGTTCTGCTCTTCGCTCGTCGGTCACGTCACCGAACACCCTTTCCGCCACCGAACCACCGTCCACCCAGATCACTTGACCACTGATGTAGCGCGCCGCATCGCTGTTGAGGAACACCAGCACACTGGCTTGTTCGTCCGGGCCTGCGACGCGACCGAGCGGCGTCTGGAAGGAGTCGAGAAACTCCTGCCCATACGCCGAGCGCAGTTGATCGAGGATCGGGGTATCGGTGACACCCGGGCCGGTGCAGTTGATCCGAATTCCTTTGGCGCCCAACGCAGCGACGTTGGCCATGCCGTAGAGGATCAGCGCCTCCTTCGACAGCCGATAGCCGCCGCCGTAGGCGACCGGCCCGGGATTGCACCGACACCACTCGATCCCGTCAGCCATGGACGCGGTGTCGAGCAAGCCGACCGTGTCGACGGCATTCTCGCGAAACGTGGAGGCCGCCAACGACGACACATTCGCGATCGCCGACCCCGGCGGCATTCTGGGCACCATCGCCTCGATGAAGTGCCGGGTGCCGAGGAAGTTGATGGTCACCACCCGCAGCGGGTCCTTGATCCCGGACGACACGCCCGCGATGTTGAACAGCGCGTTGACCGGTCCGTCGATGGCTTCCGCTGCCCTGTCGATGGCCGCCGCATCGCCGAGATCGACCTCGTGGAACTCCTTGAGCTGCAATGCGGGGCGTTTCACGTCCAGCCCGACGACCTCGGCGCCGAGTTCGGTGAGCTGACGCGCGACGTGCGCACCGATGCCCGACGCGCAGCCAGTGACGACGGCGCGCTTACCGTCGTAGCGCCAGAGTTCGTCGATGCTCACTTCTTGTCGGCCCTAGTCTTCACTGCTCCTCGCGTCCGCAGAAGGATTCCGACTCGTCCATCCTTCCCCCGACTTCAGCTTCGCCGCAGCGGCTTCGATGCCAGCATTCATCTCGTCCATCGCCAACGACACTTCGTTGGCGGTGTAGTTCTCACGGCCGGTGGGCAGTCCGCCGAATGCGTACGTCTCGTCGAACGCGGGCGCATTGGATGCCGGCCTGCGGGCCTCGGCCTTCTCCAGGATCGGCTCCATGCGCTTGGCCTTCTCGGCGGCCGACTTCTCGTGGCGCTCGATGAACTCGGGCAGCACCTCTTTGCCCATCAACTCGATCGACTCCATCGTCTCCTCGTGACGACGTGGGGTCAGCAGCAGAATCAGTTCGTCGACGCCGCTGTCCTCGTACCCGCGCAGGAATTCGCGTACGGTCGCCGGGCTGCCGATCGGGCCACGGTCCGGGCCGTAGACGATGCTCGGATCCTTTTCGATCTCTTCGAGGTGCCGCTGCCACACTCCGGTCCGGCCCGGGGTGTGCATGCCGGTCATGTAGTAGTGCATGATGCCGAACGCGAAGAAGCCGCCGCCCTTGCCGAGACGCTCGATGGCCTGCTCGTCGGTGGGGGCCACCATCATCGACAGGTCGCCGCCGATCGCGAGGATGTTCGGGTTCATCTGGGGCGTGACGGGCACCGCGCTCTCTTCGAACTCCTTGTAGTAGCCGTTCACCCGCTCGGCCAGCGGGCCGGGGCCGGTGTAGGCGAAACTCAGTGCGCCAAGGCCTTTCTGCGCGGCCATCGAGACCGACGCCGGTCGGGTGCACGCAACCCACACGGGCGGGTGCGGCTTCTGCAGCGGCTTGGGAACCACGTTGCGCGGCGGCATTTCGACGTGCTCGCCCTTGAAGCCGGTGAACGGTTCCTCGATCATGCAGCGGATCGAGACTTCCAGCGCCTCTTCCCACATCTTGCGCTTGTCGGCGGGGTCGATGCCGAAGCCGCCCAACTCGCCAACCGAGGAGGACTCACCGGTGCCGAACTCCACCCGGCCGTTGGAGAGCAGGTCGAGTGTCGACACGCGCTCGGCTACGCGGGCGGGATGGTTTACGGCGGGCGGGAGATGCATGATGCCGAAGCCGAGCCGAATGTCCTTGGTGCGCTGGCTCGCTGCAGCGAGGAAGATCTCGGGCGCGGTCGAGTGACAGTACTCTTCGAGGAAGTGGTGCTCGGTCAGCCACACTGTCGAGAAGCCCGCCTTGTCTGCGGCTTCCACCTCGTCGAGTCCGTCCTGGAAGAGCGTGTGCTCGTCGTCGGGCGCCCACGGCCGAGGCAGCGGAAACTCGTAGAACAAAGAAATCTTCACTTGCTTCCTCCTTGGAAGATCGAGCGGTCTTGATGATTGCTCTCGGTTGTGCTTGCGATGTGGTTGGCGGCCACGTAGCCG
This sequence comes from Mycobacterium sp. ACS1612, assembly GCF_001667505.1. Lineage (GTDB taxonomy): Bacteria > Actinomycetota > Actinomycetes > Mycobacteriales > Mycobacteriaceae > Mycobacterium. Next base: position 76,837 of record NZ_LZHZ01000066.1, on the reverse strand, counting down.
AATGTCATAGCAGGCCCGATGGTTGCGCCCGCCCCCGCGTAACTGCGTCCCATCACGGCCGCCGACGCGTTGCCCACCGCGTACAGGCCTTTGACGATGCTGTCGTCCTCGCGGAGCACCCGCGCGTATTCGTCGGTGCGCAGCCCGCCCGATGTGCCCAGGTCGCCGAGGATGATCTGAAACGCGTAATACGGCGGCTTGCCGAGCGGAAACAAGTTCGGATTCGGCAGCGTCGGGTCGCCGTAGTAGTTGTCGTAGGCGCTGTGGCCGCGGTTGAAGTCGTCGTCGTGGCCCTTGTGCGCCAACTGGTTGAACCGCTCGGCGGTGGCTCGCAGGTTGTCCGCGGGCACCCCGATCTTCGCCGCGAGTTCCTCGAAGCTGTTGGCTTCCTTGACCACACCGGATTCCAGCCACGCCTTCGGCACCTTCCACCCGGTGGGCACCGGTGCGAACGGAATCTTCGGGATCGGCAGGTGGCCTGCGACGACGTAGCGGTGGAACGACCGAATGTCGGTGATCAGCCAGCACGGGATGTGGGTGACCCCGGAGCGCTGACCGTCGATCATCGCGTGGGCGAAATCCATATAGGGCGCCGCCTCGTTGATGAACCGCTTCCCGTCGCCGTTGACGACGAACTGTGACGGCATCATGCGTTCGTTGAGCATGAACTGCAGACGGCCGTCCGGCCAGCAGATGGCGGGGAACCACCACGCCTCGTCGAGCAGATCGGTCGCGCCGCCCACCTTCTCCCCCGCCCGGATACCGTCGCCCGTTGCCGCGGGGTTTCCGAAGCTCCAGTCCTTTTCGAGCACCGGCAGGTGCTGGCGACGCCAGGTCATGTCGTGGTCGAATCCGCCGCTGGCCAGGATCACGCCGCGGCGCGCGCAGATGCGAAGCTGTCCGCCGTCCCGTTCGACCACCGCACCGATCACGCTGCCGTCGACATCGGTGATCAGTTCGGTCATCGGCGCGTTCAGCCACAGCGGAATGTCCTGCTGTTTGAGCGCCAGGCGCAGGCGGGCGGCCAACGACTGGCCGATGGCCGCCATCCGGTCACCGAACACCCGGGCCCGGAACATCCGCCAGATCAGTTTGACCAGTACCGCTTTGCCACGCCAGTTCTGCCGAACCTGATAGAACAGCCGAAGATCCTTGGGGGCGAACCAGATTCCCTTCGGCGCAAGAGCCAGCGGCCGCAGCAGATGCTGCTCCTGGTCGCCGAGCTTACGCAGGTCGATTGCGGGAACGTTGATGGTGCTGCCAAGTTCCGAGCCGCCAGGCAACTCGGGGTAATAGTCGGCGTAGCCCGGCTTCCAGACGAACTCGAACCACGGGCTGAGCTTCTCGAGGAACTCCATCATCGCCGGCGCGCTGTCGACGTACTGCCGCAACCGCGCGTCGCTGACCAAACCGCCGGTGATCCGCTTGAGATACTCGAAGACGCCGTCGGGGTCGGGGACGTAGCCCGCCTTGCGCTGGCTCGGGGCACCCGGCACCCAGATACCGCCACCGGACAGCGCCGTGGACCCGCCGAACTGCGGCGACTTCTCCACGACGAGGGTGTCCAGACCCGAGGCGTCGGCGGCGAGCGCGGCCGTCATGCCGCCCCCGCCGGACCCGACCACCAGGACGTCGACGGTGTGGTCAAACGCCTCAGACATCCAGCACCGCCGTTCGGATCGCGAACCCCGCGATCAATTCGGGTGCGGCCCGGTAGAAGCGGTCCTTCGTCGCGTACCGGCCGTGCGCGGTCAGCGCGCCGAATGCCGCCACCCAGGTGCGGATTTCGTGGGCCGAGTGGCCGGCCTCCTTCTCGATCCAGCTGTTCGACCACGCGTCGACGTCGGCGAGTCGGTTGGCGTCGAGCAACTCGAGGAATGCGTGATCCCAGTCCGGGTTGAGCGGCTGAAGTGGACCCTGCCCGTCGGCGAACTCGCGCGCGGCCTCCATCACCGCGACCTGACGGGCCTGCCGCTGCTCCGGTGTCATCGGCTGGCCGTACACGATCCGGTCAAGTGCCGCGGGCGGCGCGGTCGCCAGCGTAGGCACCGGCGGATCATGGGACAGCCCACCGGATCCGACGAGCAACACGCGCTTGCCGAGGGTGGCCACATACGTGCCGACGGCGGCACCCAGCGCACGCACCCTTCGCAGCGGCCCCAGCGGCGTCGCGACCGAGTTGATGAAGATCGGGATCACCGGCCGCGCGGCCGCGTCGCCGAACAGCTTCTGCAACGGCTGCACCGTGCCGTGGTCGACGTCCATGCTGGCCGAGATCGCCACGTCGACGCCGGATTCCAGTACAGCTTTGGCGCATTCGGTCGCGATGTCCTCCGGCACGTCGAGTGGGCCAGCGTATGTCCCGTAGTCGCCGACGCCTCGGGCCGCGGTGCCGATGCAGAACGGTGGCATCGTCCGGTAGAAGAACCCGTTGTAGTGGTCCGGGGAGAAGGTGACGACGAGTTCGGGGTCGTAGGCGGCGACGAAGTCACGCGCCCTGGCGAGCGCGGACTCGATGTCGTCAAGGAGATCCTGCGACGGTCCCGGAAGATTCAGCAGTGGGCTGTGCGACATACAGCAGAGGGCGAGTGGCACCGTTACCTCCTCCCGGGGTCAGACAGAGAACTTCGAACAGCGATTCGGACACGTCGGCAGCGCGTTGGGCGATGCACGCTGCCGCGATGCAGCGGTCGGGCCGAAGGAACAGCACGGAATCGGTGTAGGTGTCGAACCACGACTTCAGCGCACCGGTGCGGTCGCCGACGATCACCACGTCGGGGTCGTCGTGTCCTGTCCAGTGCAGCTGCGTCATCGGCCGTGCGGAAACAAATGTGGCTCCCAACGCTTTCCACCGGCCGAACACCTCGTCGCCGAGGAACGCGCGGGGATTGTTGCTCCAACACAGCACGGCGAACCCCGGGCCGAGCACGTCGTCGAGCAGGACGTTCTGCGCGTCGCGGGTGTCGACCCGCGGCTGGATGAACAACGTGCCCGTCGGCGACGTCTCCCCTCCCGTGTGGAACACCGCGCCCTCCTGGTAGCGCGGCATCGGCTTGAACCGCATCTCGAGGATGTACCGCTTGAGCGTGGGCACCACCGAAGCGGCGTGGATGACACGGTCACGCAGCGCGGCCACCCGCCGGTTCGTCGGCGAAATGACACGCCCCACAAGGGTGGACAGATCGATCATGGCGCGGGCGTGCTTGCGGCGTTCGACGTCATAGGTGTCGAGCAGCCCATCCCCGGCGTGCCCGTTGACCACCGCCGCCAGCTTCCAGCCCAAGTTGGCCGCATCGCGGATACCGCTGTTGTAGCCCTGACCCTGCCACACCGGCATCAGATGCGCGGCGTCGCCGGCCAGCATCAGCCTGCCCTTGCGGAACGCCCCAGCGATGCGGGAATGGTGGGTGTAGACCCGGTGCCGGATGATGTCGACACGCTCCGGATGGGGTACCAGTTGCGAGAGCATGCGCCTGACGAACGCTGGATCCTCGGCCATCTCGTCGGACTCGTCGGCGTGAATCATGAACTCGAAGCGCCGAATTCCGTGCGCGATCGAGATCGAGACGTACGGCCGCGCCGGGTCGGCACCCACTTCACTGTTGGGATGACCGAGCGGGTCATTGGCGCAGTCGATGACCAGCCAGCGCGTCGACGATGTGGTGCCGTCGAACGACACCCCCATCAGATGGCGTGTGACGCTTCGGCCGCCGTCGCACCCGACGACGTACCTTGCCCGCACGGGCTCACTGCCATCCGCGAATCCGACGGTCACGCCGCCGTCGTCTTCGGAGTTTTCCCTGCAGGACTCCAACCGCCTGTTCCACAACACCTCGACGTGGTCGAATCGGTCCAAGCCGGAGAGCAGTTCGGCGTCGACCATCGGCTGCACGAACCCGTTGCGCTTCGGCCATCCGAACCGCGCATCGGGTGGCGCCATCTCCGCGAGCAGTCGGCGGTTGGCGTCGAAGAACCGCAGGATCTGGTTGGGCACGGTGTGCGGCAGGATGCGGTCGACCAGACCGATCGACTGGAAGGTGCGAATGGCTTCGTCGTCGAGTCCGACGCCGCGGGGGTAGTCGATCAACGACGGCCGTTCGTCGATCACCAGGGTCTGAACACCCTGCAGCCCAAGGATGTTGGCCAGCGTCAGGCCGACCGGCCCGGCCCCGACGATGACGACGTCCGCCTGGTTACTCATCCTCAGCGCCCCAACAGGAAGTCGAGATGCAGTGCGTTGAATGTCTTGGGGTCCTCGTACTGGGGCCAGTGCCCACAGCCCGGCATGACCTCGAACCGGGCGCCCGGGATCATCGACGCGATGCGACGGCCTTCCTCGACGTCGGCCGTGGGGTCGTCACTGGTCCACACCACCAGGGTCGGTGCGGTAATCGAGCCGTACTCGGCGGGGCCCAGCAGATTTCGCGCCCGGATCTCCGGATCCTGCAGCGCCATGATGTCTTTCATCGCTGCGGCGAACCCCGGCTGCCGGTAGACGCGTTGCCTGCTCGCGACGATGTCGTCGTAACCCTTGGACTTGTCGGCCATCAGCCACTTGATCCGGGCCTGCACGGTCTCCCACGTCGGGTCCTCCGCGGCGGCCATCGACAACGTGATGATCCGCTTCATCACCTCGGGGTCCGCTTGTGAACCGCCCGCGGTATTGAGCACCAGTCGGTCGATCCGGTCCGGGTGGTCGACGGCGGCGCGCGCGGCGACCCAGCCGCCGAGTGACTCGCCGCTGATGTGCGCACGCTCGGCGCCGATCGCGTAGAGGAACGCCATCAAGTGGTCGACGTAGTGGTGCACCTCCAGCGGGTGGCCGGGCTTGTCGGTGTAGCCGTGGCCGAGCATGTCGATCGACCAGGTGGAGAAGTGCTCGGCGTGGGCCTCCAGATTGCGCACATACGCCTCGGCGTGCCCGCCCGACCCGTGCAAGAACACCAGTGCAGGGTTCGCCGGTTCACCGGCATGCAGGTAGCGGGTGCGGACTCCGCCCGCGTCGAGGAACCCCTGCGAGAACGGGACGCCCTGCAGGTCACTCCACACGCTCTCGTGCTCCGCCACTCGTCAGCCTCTCTTGACTTTGAGAATGTGATTCTCGTAATTTGTAAGCACTCTGCTCATTTATCGCACAATCATGTGCACTATAGTCAGAGCATCACTCTCGCGGACTGAATCTGTCAAGGAAGGGGCCGCCATGGTCTCCGAGGGCCAATCGCCCAACGGTGCGCCAGGCTCGCAGACCCTGGCCAGAGGGTTGGCCGCGCTGCAACTGGTCGCCACCGCGCGAACTGGTTTGACGGTTCAGCAGGTCGCCGACGACATCGGCGTGCACCGCACGATCGCGTACCGGTTGCTCAACACACTCGCGCAGTTCCGCATGGTGGCCAAGGGCGAAGACGGCCGGTACCGGTCCGGCACCGGACTGGCCGTGTTGGGGGCGTCGTTCGACAACAATGTGCGGCAGTTGAGCGTGCCGACACTGCGCAAACTGGCCGACGAACTCGGCACGACGGTGTCGCTACTGGTCGCCGAGGGTGATCAGCAGGTGGCTATCGCGGTGATCGTGCCGAGCAAGGTCTTTTATCAACTGTCGTTTCACGAGGGCAGTAGATATCCGCTGGAACGCGGCGCTGCGGGGATCGCGCTGCTCGCCAGCATGCCGCCGCGGCCGGGCGAACGGGATTTGGTTCCTCTTGCCCGTCAACAAGGTTGGGTGATCACCCACGGTGAGGTCGAGCCCAACACGTACGGGCTCGCGGTGCCGGTGCGGCGTAAGCCGCCTTCACCGCCGACGTGCATCAACCTGATCTCGCATCGTGAGGACGTCGTCATCGACGGTCGAGATGCGGTGCTCACGGCCGCCGACGAACTATCCGCAATTCTCAGTTGAAGGGGGCGTCGAACGTGAGCTCATGTACGAAATCTCGGAGATTTTTCAAGAACCAGCTCACGTTCGGCATGCGTAACGAAGGGAGTCCAATGTGAACGACTGGGACGCCGACTTCGACGTGGTCGTGCTGGGCAGCGGCGGCGCGGGATTGACGGCTGCGCTGACCGCGGCGAGCAGCGGGGTTTCGGTCGAGGTATTCGAGAAAGCGGCGACCGTTGGTGGTACGACGGCGGTTTCCGGTGGCATCGTGTGGATTCCGGCGCATTCGCGTTCGGCCGACGGTGAGTTGCCGGTCGAGGACGCGGTGGCGTATTTGCGTGCGCAGTCGCTCGGCTACATGGACGACGAGCTGATGCAGACGTTTGTCAGAACCGGCGCCGAGATGCTGGATTACGTTGAGACACACAGCGAGTTGCAGTTCGAGATCGCTGAAGGCTTCCCCGATTACAAGCCTGAGCTACCCGGCGGTCGGCCTGGCGGCGGTCGGTCGCTGAACGCCAAGCCGTTCAATCTGGCACGGTTGGGCGACTGGCGCGACCGGATCACGTCGTTCCCAGCCGACTTCAGCAACGTCGGTATCGACGCGGAGACCAGGGCCCGTATCCACGCGGCGGTCGACAGCGAGTCCGGTGACTATTGCGTGGCCGGCACGGCGCTGGTCGCCGGGCTGCTCAAGGGCCTGCTCGACGTCGGCGTGGCGCCGAAGACCAATGCCCGCGCCGTCGAGTTGTTCGCCGACGACGACGGCGGCGTCATGGGCGTGCGAATCCAGCGGGACGGCAAAGATATTCGCGTGCGGGCCCGCCGCGGCGTGGTGCTCGCCACCGGAGGGTTCGAGTGGGACAAGCAGCTGGTCGAGGCCTATCTGCGCGGTCCGATGCGTGGCGCGGTGTCACCGCCGAATAACACCGGCGACGGGTTGCGCATGGCGATGGCACACGGCGCCGACCTGGCGAACATGGGGGAAGCGTGGTGGGTGCCCATCGTGCAGTTGCCGGACGACACATTCCAGGGACATCCCCGCAGTCGCAGCGTGCGCCTGGAGCGGACCCGGCCGCGGAGCATCATCGTCAACCGGGCGGGCAAGCGGTTCCTCAACGAGGCGGGTGAATACAATTCGATGGCGGGCCCGTTCCAGTACCTCGACCCTCGCCACGGGTATGCCAACGACCCGGCGTGGATCGTCTTCGACTCACTGCATCTGAAGCGGTACGGCTTCCTCGGCGTGCTGCCCGGCGAGGAAGCTCCGGACTGGTTCTCACCGAGTGCCGATCTCGCCGAACTCGGCGCCAAGACCGGTATCGACCCCGACGGCCTCGCGCGCACGCTGGCGGCGTGGAACGACAACGCCGCGCACGAAACCGATCCCGACTTCGGCCGCGGCTCGAGTGCTTACGACGGCTATTGGGGCGACGACAAGGCCGCCACCCCGGCAGGCAAGACGCTGGGCCCCATCGACACGGCGCCCTACTATGCGGTGCCGGTGTCGATCGGCGCAATGGGCACCAAGGGTGGTCCGCGCACCGACCGCGACGGCAGGGTCCTACACGTGAACGGCTCGGCCATCCCGGGTCTGTTCGCCGCGGGCAATGCGATGGCAGGCGCTACCGGGAAGGCCTACGGCGGTGCCGGTGGAACGCTGGGCCCGGCAATGGTATTCGGCTACCGCGCGGGCCTGGCGGCGGCCACCAGGGTCTAGCCCACCACTGCCGAGCCGATGAAGTAGCTGCCCAACAGGCACACCGCCATCAGCACCACCCAGCCGTCGGTGAGGCGGCGCAACAACCCCGGGGCATGCCGCACTTCCATGAACTCCTGGAAGATGATGCGCACCTTCACCAAAGCGATGACTATCGCGCTGACCGTGACGACGGTGCTGGCCTTCAGCATCCCGTCGTCGTCGCTCGAGCGGTCCAACCACACGTAGGCCAGCGTCATCACGGTGAGCACCAGCCAGACGACGGCCAGCCTCTTGTTGAATGTTCCACTCACCGGTCACCTCACCACGTAGATCAACGCGAAGATCAACACCCACAGGAAATCGACCGTGTGCCAATAGGTTGCGCACGTCTCCACCAGCTGCTGCGAGCGCCGCGCAGGGCTCCACAACTGGTACACGGCGACACCCATCACGATGAAGCCGATCAGCAGATGGATGAGGTGGATCGACGTCAGGAAGAAGAAGTGCTCGAAGAACTCGTTCTCGGTGAACGTGTGTCCGAGCCGGATCTCCTGGGACCACTCGATCACCTTGGACACCAGGAATGCCACACCTAGACCGATAGTCAGAAACGCATCCCGCAAAGCACCGCGATACGCGCCCTCGCGAGACGCTTGGACACACCTTGCGATCGCCCAGGAACTCAGCAGCATCACAATGGTGTTGAAGATCCCGAAACGCAGGTCGAGCGCGGCTTGCGACTGCAGGTACAGGTCGCGATTCTGGATGCGACCGATGAGGTAAACCGAGAAGTATCCGGTGAACAGCAGCGATTCGAACAGGACGAACACCCACATGTCCGGCTGACCCGGCACGAACCGCCCCTGCTCGCGGTCGACCTGGTCCGTCGAAGAGTCTTCCCGGAGATTCGTCATTGCAGTGCTCCCACCGAATCCGCCTGACTGCGTTCCGCTTTGGCGGGTGGATCAGGCAACGGACCGGCGCCGAAGTCCTCACGTTCGATCATCTTGCGCAGCAGCACGATGAAGCACGCCGTGTAGGTGACGAACACCACCATGTTGATCCACCACGCGATCGCTCCGTTCCAGGCGAAGACACCGCGTTGGAAAATCCACGCCGGCGCGACGACGACCTCGGTCAGCGCGTTGCACAGCCCCAGGTAGCCGAACCATTTCGGAAACACCCCGTTCTTGTCGATCAGGATGGCGACCAGCCAGACCACCGAGCCGATCATGAACACGCCCATGGTGCCGCTGAACGACAGGAACGCGAAGTCGAACAGCCAGTGGATGAGTTCGGGGTCGCGATCAGGCCGCAGGGCGCCGACCGTCATCGCGATAGCCATCACCAGCATGCCGGGAATCGCGCTGAGCGAGTACATGATCAGGTACGAGTACCCGAACACCCTGCTGACCGACATGCGCCGCATCGAGTACGCCAGAAGCGCGTTCATCGGCGCACACATACCCGAGATGAGAAACACCACACCGAATCCGGCAAGAATTCCGTGGTGACGCGCATCAAACCACTGCACGACCATCGGGGTGCTCCAGGCTGGGCTCGGAGGTGGTTGAACGCGGGTGACAAGAAAGAACAGCACCCCGTAGAGCTGATAGAAGACCACCATCACCCACCACGCGAACCACAACTCCCGCTTGGGATGATGGCGGAAGTTCCACCACAAGCGGCTCAGCGGTGCATTCATGCGGCGACCGGTTCCTCGAGGTGTCGACGCAGAATCTGCTGTCCGAGAACGACTCCCATCACCACGATCCACGCGGCGATCGCGATGTTCTTCACCCAGAAGGACAGCAGGCCGTCCCACGCCAACGGCCCGGTGACGGCCAGTGCGGTGAATGCGGCAGGCGCCAGCGCGACCGCGATCAACACATTGAAGTGCGCCACCCACACCCTGAAAACAGGTTGCTCCTGGCGGTCCCAGTAAATGGCCAGCGCAAGCAGCAGGCACTGCGCGATCAAGTACGGAACCAATACGGTGAACGTCACCCATGCGAGGTCGTTGAGCAACTGAGTCAACTCCGGGGACCGCTCCGGCCGGAACGCGCCGAGGAGCCAGAACATGTTGGCGATCAAGAACAGACACGGCGGGCCGCCTGCGCAGGCGATCAAGCTGTAGGACAGGATCGGCGTGCGGTGCGCCATCCGCCGCACCTGCATCGCCAACAGGATGACTGTGGGGATCAGGCCGACGCCGAACCAATTGAACAAGATCATGCTGTACCGGATCCGCGCAGTTTCGTCGCGGTAGAACTCGGCCACCGCGTCCGCCGACAGCGTCGGGGACATCGGGTGCAGGAAGCCGGGAAACAGGAAGAACGCGGCTATCCAGATGATCGCGATCGCGGGCAACGTCCAGAACAGAAGCAACTCGCCGTCAGGGCGTCTCATCGTCGAACCTCTTCAGCTAGCTCGGTTGCCGATCGGCAACTTCGACGGTAGCCGATCGGCAACCGAGCGGTCAATTCTCGGCTACCCTCGTCGCTGTGACGTCGACACAGGAGAGCAGGTTCAGTGCCATCACGCGCACGGCAGCTCAAACCCGCGTGCTCGACGCGGCGCTGAAACTGATCTCCGAGTACGGCGTCAGCGGAACATCGCTGCAGATGATCGCCGACGAGATGGGCGTGACCAAGGCCGCCGTCTACCGGCAGTTCAAGACGAAGGAAGAGATCGTCATCGCGATCACCGAACGGGAGATGAGCAAGCTCGAAGACGCGGTCGAGGCCGCAGAAGCGCAGGGGCACCCCTTACGAGCGCGGGAAGTGTTGCTGGACAGGATGATCGAGCAGGCGATCGAACGTCGCGGCGAGTTCAGCGTTCCGCTGTTCGATCCGGTCATCATCCGACTGCAAGCCGAATACGAACCGTTCCAACGGTTCATCGAACGCCTCTACGCCGCGCTGCTGGGCACCGAGGCCGGAGTGGAGGCACGGCTGCATGCGGCGATGCTGTCCAGTGCGATCAGCGTGGCGGTGATGCACCCACTGCTCGCCGACGTCGACGGCGAGACGCTGCGTGCGCATTTGAAGGAGATGACGCGCCGGATGCTCAATCTGCCTGCTTCGGATTGATCAATTGTTCCGCGACGGTATACGGATCGTCGCTGCCCTCGGCCACGAGTTTCGCGAGCCGGTCCAGATCTGGATGAGTTCGCAACTGGGTCTGCGCCAACGACAAGATTTGCGCCCGCGCCCGCGCGATCCGCCGCTGGAGGCTGTCGGCCCGGTGATGTTCCTCGATGGCATCGACCAGTTCGGGCACGCCGTCACCTTGTGCGGCAATGAGTTTGAGGATCGGCGCCGTGGTCTCGGCGCGCAGGTCGCGGACCGTCTGGTCGGCGCCGTCCCTGTCGGCCTTGTTCACCACCACGATGTCGGCCACCTCGAGCAGCCCCGCCTTCGCGGCCTGAACCGCGTCGCCCGCGCCGGGATTCAAGATGACGACGGTCGGATCGGCAACGGCTGCGATCTCGATCTCCGACTGCCCGACCCCGACGGTCTCCAGCACGATCAAGTCGTAGGACAGTGCGGACAGTAGTCGTATCGCGGCGGGCACCGCCGCGGCAAGCCCGCCGAGGTGGCCGCGTGTGGCGACGGACCGGATGAGGACTCCGGAGTCGTTGATATGAGCGGCCATTCGGATGCGATCGCCCAGCAGCGCTCCCCCGCTGTACGGGGACGACGGGTCGACCGCGAGCACCGCCACCCGCATGTCGCGGCCGCGGTAGGCGCCAACCAACGCCCCAACTGTCGTTGACTTACCTGCGCCCGGGGGACCCGTCACGCCGACGATACGCGGCCGCGGCGTCGGCCCGAGCGCGTCGAGCACGTCGGCGCGGCGTTCGCCTTCGACCAGAGTGAGCAGCCGACCGGCCGCCCTAGCCGATCCGCCGCGCGCCGCCTCGATGAGCTCGTCGATGGTCATCGGTGTCAGTTTAAGGAGCCGGCACCTCGATGACTGTGGCCGAACCCATGCCGCCCCATGCCGTGCGCCGGTCGCGGCAACCGGACGGCCGAGCGAACAGCCGCTGCCGCCGGCGGTGATGGCCGCGTGGCGGGCCACGACACCTCCGCCATAGCTGCCCTCGCCGAGGGTCACATCGTCGATCGGCGCGCTGCCGACCTGGGACACCGCTGCACCGACGACGTGTTCTGTCAACCGATAGGCGTCGGTGACGGCGTCAAACATGGGTATCTCCGATCTGATGAGAATGCTATTCTCAGTTGCGAGAGTGCCAGTTGCAAGAAGGGGAACCACATGCAAATCGCAGGTAGCTCGGCGATCGTCGTCGGTGGGGCGGGTGGCCTGGGTGAGGCAACCGTGCGGCGCCTGCACGGCGCGGGGGCCAAGGTGGTGGTCGCCGACCTGGCCGACGACAAGGGCAGGGAGCTCGAGAGTGAGCTGGGCGTGCGTTATGTACGCACCGACGCCACCTCGGAGGAGTCGGTCAACGCGGCCATCGCGGAAGCGGCGGCGCTCGCGCCGCTGCGCATCTCCGTCGACACCCATGGCGGCCCGGCGGGCGGCGGGCGTCTGGTCGGCAAGGACGGTTCACCACTGAGCATGGAGGCCTTCGAGAAGACGATCACCTTCTACCTGACGGCGGTGTTCAACGTGATGCGGTTGACGGCCGCCGAGATCGCGAAGTCGGAGCCGCTGGAAGAAGGTGGCCGCGGGGTCATCGTCAACACCGCGTCGATCGCCGGTTATGAAGGTCAGATCGGTCAGCTCCCCTACTCCGCCGCAAAGGGCGGCGTTCTGGGTATGACGCTCGTCGCGGCACGTGACTTGTCCCCGTTGGGAATTCGCGTCGTCACCATCGCACCGGGAACCATCAATACGCCGGCCTACGGGAAGGCCGCCGACCAACTCGAGCAGTACTGGGCCCCGCAAATTCCGTTCCCCAAGCGCATGGGCCGGTCGACGGAGTACGCGCAATTGGCGCAGAGCATCATCGAAAACGACTATCTCAACGGCGAAATCATTCGTCTCGACGGGGCGCTGCGGTTCCCGCCGAAGTGAGCCTGGCGGGGAAGGTCGCGTTCATCGGCGGTGCCAGCCGCGGCATCGGCGCGACGATCGCCGAGGCACTGGCACGCGAGGGCGCCGCGGTGGCCGTCGCGGCCCGCTCCGAACGCGAAGGCAAGGTGCCCGGCACCATTCACACCGTGGCCGAGCGGATCACCTCTCGCGGCGGGAAAGCGTTGCCCGTGCAGTGCGACGTCACCAACGAGGCATCCGTCGAAGCCGCTGTCGCGCACACAGTTTTGGAGTTCGGCGGCATCGACGTGCTGGTCGCCAACGCGGGCGTGCTGTGGCTCGGCCCGATCGAGTCCACACCGCTGAAGCGTTGGCAGCTGTGTATGAACGTGAACCTGACCGGGGTGTTCCTGGTGACGCGGGCCGTGATCCCGCATGTAAAGGCGCGCGGCGGCGGGTCGCTGATTGCGATCACGACAACCGGAGTCGGCATGATCGAGCACGGCGCCAACGCCTACTGGGTGTCCAAGGCCGGCGTCGAGCGGTTGTATCTCGGTCTGGCCGCAGACCTTCGGCCCGACAACATCGCGGTGAACTGCCTGAGCCCGTCGCGCGTCGTGCTGACGGAGGGCTGGCAGGTAGGCAGCGGTGGCATGCAGATTCCGCCAGAGATGGTCGAGCCACCTGAGGCAATGGCGAATGCCGCTCTGCTGCTGGCGCAACAGGATTCCGGCGGCATAACCGGTACCGTTGCGCGGTCGGAGGAAGTCGTCGCATGAGAAGGGCGCACGAATGAATCAGGTGTCGGTGATCACCGGTGGCGCAGGCGGAATGGGCCTGGCCACGGCCAAGATAGTCGGCCGAACCCGCACGGTGATCCTTTGCGACGTCCGGCAGAACAAGCTCGACGATGCGGCCGCCACGCTTACCGGCCTTGGGATTTCGCCGATCATCGTCAACTGCGACGTCACCGACCGGCAGGCAGTGGGCCATCTGTTCGAGACCGCGTCCGGCATCGGCACGATCGCCTCGGTGATCCACACCGCGGGCGTGAGCCCCAGCATGGGCGACGCCGACTACATGATGCGGACCAACGCGGTCGGCACGGTGAATGTCAACGAGGCGTTCTTCGCGTCTGCCGGCGCGGGTGCTGCGATCGTCAACGTGGCGTCGATGGCGGCCCACATGCTGCCGGAGGAAATGATTCCGACAGGCAATTTTTCGCTGGCCCTGCGGGACGAGGCCGCCTTCATGGGCCAGATGATTTCGGCCTGCGGCGTCGTGCCCGAGGAGATGCGTTCGGGGATCGCCTACGCCGTGAGCAAGAGCTTCGTCCGGTGGTACAGCGCATCGCAGGCCGAACGGTTCAACGGCCGCAGCCTGCGCATCGTCTCGGTGTCGCCGGGGTCCATCGACACCGAGATGGGCAGGCTCGAGGAGCAGGCCGGCGCGGGTGCGATGATCGCCGACGCCGCGGTCCCACGGTGGGGCACCGCGGAGGAGATGGCCGAACTGCTGGCCTTCTGCGCCGGCGACAAAGCCGGCTATCTCACCGGCACCGACATCCTCAACGACGGCGGAGTCATCGCCTCGATGAAGGAGCGCGCCACGCGGAGCGCCGCCACCTAGGCGCGAGGAGAGGGCGCCTACTTGCCCTTCGCGATCAGGCCGTCGACGATCTTGTTGAAATCAGCCGTGCCGAACGACACATATTCCGAGAGGTTGGCGTAGTCCAGCGACGCCATCACCGACTTCTCCAACTGCAGATTCATCAGCCGCTTGGTGGCTTCCACCGCCTGCTGCGGCAACTCGAGCAACTTCTTGGCGCACGCGATCGCCTCGGCCAACGGATCCTCGACCACATGGTTGGCCAGCCCCAGCTCGACGGCCCGTTGTGCCTTGATCCGCACGCCGGTCAACGCGAATTCCTTGGCCTGCAGCAGGCTGATCTGCGAGCCCCACACCAGCGGGCCACCGTCAGCGGCCACCAGACCGATCTGCACATGCGGGTCGGCGAAGTGCGCGGTCTCGGCGATGTAGACGACGTCGGACAGCGCCGCCAGGCTGCAGCCGAGTCCGACGGCTGGGCCGTTCACCGCGGCGATCACCGGGATGCGGCACCGCACCATGCCGATGACGATGTCTCTGCCGTGTTTGATCGTCTTCTGACGCAACGCTTCGTCGTTGCGAAGCTCGTTGAGATAGTTGAAGTCGCCACCCGCTGAGAACGCCCGGCCCGCGCCGGTGATGACCGCCGCCCGCGCGTCGGCGTCCTCGTTGAGGGCGTCCCAGAGCTTAGCCAAACCGACGTGCAGAGCGTCGTTGACGGCGTTGAGCGCATCGGGTCGGTTCAGTGTGATGATGCGCAGTGCGCCGTCGGCAGTGACGTCGATTTCCTCTGGCATGTCATACATTCGGGGCTCTCCCTTCTTCGCGCGAGCGCTCATCACACTCCCAATCCGAGAATGCGCGATGCGATGATGTTCTTCTGGATCTGACTGGTGCCGCCCATCACGCTCTGTGCGCGGCTGTACATGTACGCGCCGAACAACTCCGGGTCGCTGGTGCCGACCGTCTTCAGTGCGGCGTGGCCGACGGACTGCTCAACCCACGTCATCAAGAGCTTGTCAAGTGAGCCCTGCGGGCCGTGCGTGATGCCGTCGAGTTGCTCGGACAGCCTCCTGCGCACATGCAACCGCAGCATCTCCGTCTGCACCCACGCCCAGGCCAATTCCTCCGGCGGGTTGCCGTCGACACGGGAGGCCAACTGCCGCACGAGTTTTCCGTAACGCGCCGAGAAGCCCAGCGTCGACGGCTCACGCTCGTGGCTGACCACGGTCATGGCCAGCTTCCAGCCCTCACCGGGTGCGCCCACCATGTTCTCGGCGGGCACCCGCGCACCGTCGAAGAGCACCTGCCCGAATTCGTTGGTCACACCGCTGATCATCTTCAGCGGCCGCTGCTCGACGCCCGGTTGGTGCATCGAGATGATGAACGCCGAGATGCCCCGGTGTTTGGGCGCGTCCTTGTCAGTGCGGGCCAGCAGCAGACACCAATGGGCCACATCCGAGTAACTGGTCCAGATCTTGTGCCCGTGGATGACGTACTCGTCACCCTCGCGGGTCGCAGCGGTGGTCAACGACGCCAGGTCCGACCCCGCCCCCGGCTCGCTGAAGCCCTGGCACCACCGCTCCGAACCGTTGATCATGCCGGGCAGGAACCTGTCCTGCAGTTCCTTGCTGCCGTGATGACCGAGGCCGACGACAAGGTAGCCCAGGCTCGGGCGGGCGGGTGCGCCGGCTTTCGCGATCTCTTCGTCGACGATCACGTCGTAGACCGGCGGCAAGTCCTGGCCGCCATATTCTTTCGGCCACGACGTGCCGAAGAACCCGGCCTCGTACAGCGAGCGATGCCAGTCGCCCTGCTTGGCCCAGTACTCGTCACCCGAGGTCGGAAACTTGCCCTTCTGGTCCGCCAGCCAGCCACGCAGCCTGTCGCGGAACGCTGCTTCGTCCGGCGAGTCACGAAAATCCAATGCTCAGCTCCTCCAGCTTCACCGGCCAGATTTCGGTGGCGGCCAGTACGCGGCGCAAATACACGTGCGCGAGGCATTCCCACGTGTTGCCGATGCCGCCGTGTACCTGGATCGACGTCTCGCATACGGTCAATGCCGCACGGGCGCAGTAGATCTTGGCCACCTTCGCGGCCTCGATCGACTCCGCAGCCGGCAGTTCGTCGACCGCCCACGCGGCGTGGCGCGACACGCTGACCGACCCCTCGATCAGCGCCAGGCTCTCGGCAAGCAAGTGGCCGACGGCCTGATACGACCCGATCGTTGCGCCGTACTGTTCGCGGACCTTGGCATAGTCGACTGCCAACGCGTGCACCCCGCGCGAGGCGCCCACCAACTCGGCGCAAGTGACCGCGAGCGCCAGCGCACGCCAACGCCCCACGTCGTCCTTGGACAACTCGCTCAGCCCGACAGGCGACTCCACCGCTCCGGCAAGGCTTCCCGTCAGATCGACGGTCGGCGGTGTCGCGGCCGGGACCGACGGCTGCACACCGAGCCGCTGCAGTTCGTCAGCGAGTACCGGTCCCACGAACGGCACGTCGACCAGGCCCCGCGCGAACTCCTCGGCGACGATGGCGACTTCCACCCCCGACGCGCCGTCAGACCGGAGCGTGCGAAACCCCGTCCCCGCGACGGCCTTCTCGAGTCTGGCGATCCGGTTCGAATCATCGAGGTCGGCAACTGATCCCGGGCCCAGATCGTCAGCCAGTTTGGCCGCCGCCTCCCGCAGCTGCTGCTGTTCAGCAGTCAGACGGACGTCCACAGCCGCTCCTTCAACACTCGACGCAACACCTTTCCCGATGGCAGGCGCGGAACCTCATCGACGAACACCACGCGGCTGGGCCGCTTGTAGGAGGCCAGCCGGTCGGCGACGAGGCCGATCAGCTGCTCCGCCTCGACCGGCCTGTGCGCCTTGACGGCGGCGACGATGGCCTCGCCGTTGACCGCATCGGGTATGCCGAACACCGCGCAGTCGTCGACCGCCTCGTGCCCGTGCAGCACCGCCTCGATCTCGGCGGGCGCCACCTGGAATCCCCGCACCTTGATCATCTCCTTGGCGCGATCGGTGATCCGCAGCCAGCCATCGGCGTCCAGGTAGCCGACGTCGCCGGTGCGGTACCAACCGTCCGAAAATGCCTGTGCCGTTGCCTCACTGGGCAGATAGCCGGCCATCACGGAATCCGAGCGCGCCTGTATCTCGCCGACCGCCCCTGGCGACAGTGGTGAACCGTCGTCGAGAGAAACGATCCGCACGCGCACCCCCGGAACCGGCCTGCCGACCGTGTCCAGGCGCGCGCCCTCGATCTGATTGCACGCGATGACCGGCAACTCGGTGGTGCCGTAGGCGGTCACCCAGTTGACCGCTGCCCTACTGGTTATCGCCTCTGCGATGCTCTGCGTCACGGGCGTCGCGCACCACATGATGTAGCGCAGCGACGACAGATCGTGACGTTCCAGCTCGGGATGCGCAGCGAGGGCCAAAGCGATTGGCGCTACTGCCATCTCGATGGTGATCCGGTCCTCTTCGATATGGCGCAGCATCAGATCGATGTCGAAGCGCCGGTGCAGTCGCAGCCACGTGCCGGTATCCAACGCCATCATGATGTTCAGCAGCCCGAGGATGTGGGACGGCGGCGTCATGATCTGGATGCGGTCGGCCGCGGTCAAGTGCAGCGCGTCGCGCCAGTGGCGCACCGCGACGGCGAAGGATCCGTGAGTGTGACGCACCGCCTTCGGCAGTCCGGTCGTCCCCGAGCTGAACACGAACAGCGCATCGCTCGAGGGGTTCGGCGCTTCGAAGGGGCGCTGCCCCGGTCCGATCGCCTCGTCGAGTGACAGCATCGGCATCGCCTCGGCCAGCACCGGATGGTCGCCCACCGCGTGCGAGGGCCCCGTCAACGTCAGCGCGTTGTCGACCTCGGTTCGCTTCCACGCCGGACTCAACAACACCGCCGCCGCCCCCAGCCGCCAGATCGCCCACATCGCGATCACGAACTCCGGTCGATTCGACGACATCAGCGCCACCCGGTCGCCCGCCCGCACACCGCGGTGTTCCAGCACGGTGGCCAGTCCGTTGGCGAGAGCGTTGAGTTCGCGCAGCGTGTACTGACGTTCCTCGAATGCGAGCGCGGTCGCCTCACTCACACGCTGTCCTTACCCGGGCCCAGTGGTACACGCTGAGAATAGCGTATCACTTATCGAGAATGGTATTCTCGGAATATCAGAACCCATATGCCAGGAGAGGCTGATGACGGCAGAACCGATGCCGCCCGCACCGCCCGATGCAGGCGGCCAGGTGACGATCGTCCTCGATCGCAAGAAGGTGTCGGTGCCCCGGGTGGCGAACGAGACACTTCTGGAAAGTGCCAGGCGCGCTGGACTGTCCCCGCCGTTCTCCTGTGAAGCCGGCAACTGTGGCACCTGCATGGGCAAGCTCACCGAGGGCAGCGCCACGATGCGCGTCAACGACGCCCTCGAGCAGGACGAGGTCGACGACGGGTACG
Organism: Mycobacterium sp. ACS1612; assembly: GCF_001667505.1. GTDB lineage: Bacteria > Actinomycetota > Actinomycetes > Mycobacteriales > Mycobacteriaceae > Mycobacterium. The sequence continues at coordinate 58,184 of NZ_LZHZ01000066.1, read as the reverse complement.
TGCTGACCTGCCAGGCGGTTCCGGATACCGATTCGATAAGCGTCACCTACGACGATTGAGCCGACGCAGCGCCGTGCTCGTCGAGACGTGGCGCAGGGCGGTATTCGGGCTCGTATCCCGCGATGTGGATCGGGCTGCCGACCAGCTTGAACTCCCCCGCGGTGACAAGTGCCCCCGGCGTCGCCTCCAACGCCTCGGGCAGGCTGCGCACGGCCGCTACCGGAATTCCCAAGGCTTGCAGCCGAGATTGCCAACTTGCCGCGGTATCGGTGGCCAGCGCGGCCGTGACGACGGCGAGCACCTCGTCACGACGGGCAGCGCGTTCGGCCATCGTCGGGAAGCCGTCGATCTTCGCCTCTTGAGCGAACGCGTTCCAGAAGGCGTCGTGGGTGATGAATAAGGCGAGATAGCCGTCTGCCGTCGGAAAAAGTTGTGCGGGAACGTAATACGAATGCGCGCCGAACGGGTAACGCTGCGGTGCCGCGCCGTCGTTGAGATATGCCGACGCGCGATAGTTCAACTGGGACAGCATGACGTCGCGCAGCGACACGTCCACCTGCCCCCCGCGGCCAGATACGATCTGCGCGAGCAGGCCGAGCGCCGCGGCCAAACCCGTCGAGTTGTCGGCCGACGAGTACCCGGGCAGCGTCGGAGGGCCGTCGGGATCGCCGGTCATCGCCGCCACACCGGTGGCCGCCTGGATCACGTAGTCGAACGCCGGGTCGTCACCGCCGTCGAGGCCGAAACCGGTCATCGCGACGCAGACGATCCGCTCGTTGTACTGCCGCAGCGCGTCGTACGTCAGGCCGAGCCGCTTGATGGCCGACGGCTTCATATTGACCAGCAGCGCATGCGAATCCGCGACGAGTTCACCCAGCCGCTGCCGGCCGGCATCGGACCGAAGATCCAGGCACACGCTCTGCTTGTTGCGGTTCAGGCTGGCGAAGTAGCTGTCGCTGACCTGCCGGGAGATCTCGCCGCCCGGCGGTTCGATCTTGATGACTTCGGCGCCGAGATCGGCGAGCAGCATCGTCGCGTAGGGGCCTGCCAGCATCACGCCGACCTCGAGGATGCGAATACCGGAAAGCGGGCCTTGGTTCATCTGTTCTCTCGGCTCTTCGCGCAAGCGCTCATCGCACTTCGTTGGCCAGCTGTGAGATCACCTCGCGTGTGCGGTATTTCGAGGCGATCAGTTCATCGCGATTCTCGCCGATAGGCAACAGCCGGACTGAGAGGTCGGTGACACCGGCGTCGGCGAAGCTCCGGAATCGCGCGAGGATTGCCTCTTCGTCGCCGGCGGCGGTCAGGTCGCCGACGTCGCGGGCGTCGCCCCGATCGAGCAGCTTCTGATAGTTCGGTGACGTCTCCGCCTCGGCGAGAATGCGATTGGCGCGTTCCTTGGCCGCGTCGATCTCGGAGTTGGCGCACAGGCACACCGGGATGCCTGCGATGATCCGCGGCCCCGGGCGACCCGCGTTGTCGGCGGCCTTGGTGATCCGCGGGGCGATGTGATCGCCGATCGCCCGCTCGTCGGCCATCCACAACACCGTGCCATCGGCGAGTTCGCCTGCGATCTGCAGCATCACCGGGCCCAGCGCGGCAACGAGCACCGGCATCGGCGTCTCCGCGCCGAGCACAGTCGGGTTGTGCACGGTGAACGTGTCGTTCTCCACGTCGACGTCACCCGGACCCGCCAGCGCCTTGTTGAGCACCTCGAGATAGTCGCGGGTGTATGCCGCCGGCTTCTCATACGGAATGCCGAGCATGTCACGGACGATCCAGTGGTGCGACGGCCCGACACCGAGCGCAAGTCTCCCGCCGGTACCCGCATGCACGGACAGCGCCTGGCGTGCCAGCGCGATCGGATGCTGCGCCTGCAACGGCACCACTGCGGTGCCCAGTTCGATCCGGGACGTGCGCGCACCCATCAACGAAACCATGGTCAGACAGTCGAAATCGTTGGGCACCTGCGGCATCCATGCGGTGTCCAACCCCGCGGCTTCTGCCCAGTCGATGTCATCGAGCAACTTGGAGACCTTGCGGGCCATGTCCCCGCGCTCGGCCCCGATCATCACGCCAAGCCGCATCTCAGTCGACCCTCTCGGAAGTCAGCTTGCGAACCTCGTCGACCAGCGTGTCCAGCGGTGTCCCGGTCGGGAACACCGCCGCCGCACCGGCATTCAACAGTTTTTCGACGTCACCCTGCGGGATCGTGCCGCCCACCACGACGGCGATGTCGCCCGCGTCAGCCGTCCGCAATGCCTCGACGGTGCGCGTCGTCAGCGCCACGTGCGCGCCGGACAGGATCGAAAGGCCAACTAGCGCAACGTCTTCCTGCAGGGCGATCGACACGATGTCCTCGATGCGTTGCCGGATGCCGGTGTAGATCACCTCGAACCCCGCGTCGCGCAACGTGCGGGCGACGATCTTCGCGCCGCGGTCGTGACCGTCGAGGCCCGGCTTGGCGACAAGCACGCGCGCCGGGCGGGCCTGGGCGGGAGCAGATTCTGCCATCAGAACACCACCGGTTGCTGGAACTCGCCCCACACGGCCTTGAGCGCGGAAACCATCTCGCCGACGGTGCAATACGCTTTTGCACAGTCGATCAGCTTGTGCATCAGGTTGTCGTCGCCTTCCGCCGCACGCGACAGCGCGGCAAGGCTCGCCGCCACCGCATCGGAATCCCGCTCGGCCTTGACCTTGGTCAGCCGCTTGAGCTGAAGGTCACGACCCTCAGCATCCAGTTCATACGTGGCGATTTCGGGTGGCGGCTCGTCGGAGACGAACTTGTTCACACCGACGACCGGACGCTTGCCCGACTCGACCTCCTGGTGGATCTTGAACGCCTCGTCTGCGATCAGACCCTGTAGATAGCCGTCCTCGATGGCGCGCACCATGCCGCCGTGTGCGTCGAGATCACCCATGATCTCGACGATCTTCTGCTCGGTGGCGTCGGTGAGCGCCTCGACGAAGTACGAACCGCCCAATGGGTCGGCCACCTTCGTCACCCCGGTCTCGTAGGCCAGGATCTGCTGCGTGCGCAACGCGAGTGTCGCCGACTCCTCACTGGGCAACGCGAACGGTTCGTCCCACGCCGCGGTGAACATCGATTGCACGCCGCCGAGCACCGCCGCCATCGCCTCGTATGCCACCCGCACCAGGTTGTTCTGGGCCTGCGGCGCGTACAGCGACGCACCGCCTGCCACACAGCCGAACCGGAACATCGACGCCTTGTCCGTCGTCGCACCGTAGCGCTCGCGGACGATGGTCGCCCACCGCCGACGGCCGGCCCGGTATTTGGCGATCTCCTCGAAGAAGTCGCCATGCGTGTAGAAGAAGAACGAGATTTGCGGAGCGAACTGGTCGATGGTCATCCGGCCGCGCTCCACCACGGTGTCGCAGTACGTGACACCGTCGGCGAGCGTGAACGCCATCTCCTGGATCGCGTTGGCACCGGCGTCGCGAAAGTGCGCGCCCGCGACCGAGATCGCATTGAACTTCGGCACTTCGGCCGCACAGAACTCGATGGTGTCGGCGATCAGCCGCAGCGACGGCTCCGGCGGCCAGATCCAGGTGCCGCGCGAGGCGTACTCCTTGAGGATGTCGTTCTGGATGGTGCCGGTGAGCTTCTCCCTCGGCACCCCCTTTTTCTCCGCCGCGGCCACATAGAACGCCAGCAGGATCGCGGCCGTGCCGTTGATCGTGAAGCTGGTGCTGATCTCGTCCAGCGGGATGCCGTCGAACAGGATCTCGGCGTCGGCCAACGTGTCGACCGCAACACCGACCCGGCCGACTTCCTCCCCGTACTCAGGGTCGTCGGAGTCGTACCCGCACTGGGTCGGCAGATCGAGAGCCACCGAGAGGCCGGTGCCGCCCTGGTCCAGCAGATAGCGGTAGCGGCGGTTGGATTCCTCGGCGGTGCCGAAGCCCGAGTACTGCCGAAACGTCCACGTCTTACCGCGGTACCCGGTCGCGAAGTTCCCCCGAGTGAACGGATAGGTGCCGGGCGCAGGCGGATCGGCGGCCCGGTCGGCCGGACCGTAGACCGGCTCGAGCGGAAGGCCGGAGGGCGTCTGTACAGGCTCGGTCATCACTGGATAACGTACTTGCAGAAAATGAGAATGCCAATACCGCTCGGCGGAAACGCGCACGGAGCCACGTACGTGGTGGAAGCGTTTCCACCGCCAAAGGGCCGGTACACAGCGATTATGAGACTTGCCTAGAATGAGAATGCCAATTCCAATCGGGTAGCATCCGGGTAACGCACCGCGAGGAGGCCCATGTCCAAGTTCACTGACCGCACGCTCGTCGTCTCGGGCGGCAGTCGCGGCATCGGGTCGGCGATCGCGCTGGCCGCCGCAAAACGGGGCGCCAACGTGGTGCTGCTGGCCAAGACGGCCGAGCCGCATCCCAAACTGCCCGGCACCGTCCACACCGCGGTCGCCGAGGTCGAGGCGGCGGGCGGCAAGGGCGTCGCGGTGGTCGGTGACGTGCGCAAGGAAGAAGACGTGCAGCGCGCGGTCGACACCGCGGTCGCGCACTTCGGCGGCGTCGACGTCGTGATCAACAATGCCAGCGCGATCGCGACCGAACCGACCGAGGGACTGTCCGCCAAGAAGTTCGACCTGATGATGGACATCAACGTGCGGGGGACGTTTCTGCTGACGAAGGCGGCGCTGCCGCACCTTCGTAAGTCCGCCAACCCGCATGTGGTGACGCTGGCGCCGCCGCTGAACATGAACCCGCACTGGCTGGGCGCCCACCCCGCGTACACGCTCTCGAAGTACGGCATGACCCTGTTGTCGCTGGGCTGGGCCGCCGAACACGCCGAATCGGGCATCGGGTTCGCCTGCCTGTGGCCGCAGACCTACATCGCGACGTCGGCGGTGGCCAATCTGGCCGACGGCACGCTGATGCCCTCGTCGCGCAGCCCGGAGATCATGGGCGACGCGGCGGTCGAAATACTGTCCCGCCCGCCCGGGAAGGTGAACGGCAGATGCTTCATCGACTCGGCGGTGCTGACCGAGGCCGGTGTCACGGACCTTTCCCGCTACGGCGGTGGCGACAACCCGATCCTTGATATCTTCGTCGACAAGTCATGAGTATCTCGTTGCTGCTGGAGATGGCAGCGTCGTCGAACCCGGACCGCACCGCGGTGGTGGCCGGCGAGATCCGGCTGACCACAGCGGAACTGAGCGAGCTCGCTGACGGGGGCGCCGGCGTGATCGCCGCGTCCGGTGCGCAGCATGTGGCTTACGTCGGAACCGGTGGCGCGATGTTGCCGCTGCTGCTGTTCGCGTCCGCGCGCGCGGGGGTGGCGGTCACGCCGCTGAACTACCGGCTCAGCGAGGACGGCTTGCGGCAGTTGATCGACCGCCTGCCCACCCCGCTGGTGATCGCCGACGCCCAGTACCGCGACGTGGTCGCCGGTTCGGGTAAGCAGGTGATCACTTCCGACGAATTCACCGCGGCCGCAAGGACGGCCGAGCCCGCTGCCGAGTTCGCCGACCCCGACGACGTGGGCGTGGTGTTGTTCACTTCAGGTACCACGTCGCGCCCCAAAGCCGTTGAGCTGACCCACAACAACCTCACCAGCTACATCACCGGAACTGTGGAGTTCGACTCGGCCGAACCCGGCGACGCCGCATTGATCTGCGTGCCGCCGTATCACATCGCCGGTGTCAGCGCGGCGCTGTCGAATCTGTACGCCGGCCGAAAGATGGTGTACCTGCCGCAGTTCGACGCCACAGAGTGGGTCCGGTTGGTCCACGACGAGGGTGTCACATCGGCGACCGTGGTGCCGACGATGCTGGACCGCATCGTGTCTGCACTGCAGGCGCAGCCCGTCGACCTGCCCACCCTGCGCACCTTGGCCTACGGCGGTTCCAAGGTCGCTCTTCCATTGGTACGCAAGGCACTTGGCTTGTTGCCGAACGTCGGTTTCGTCAACGCGTACGGCCTCACGGAAACCAGTTCGACGATCGCGGTGCTCACCCCCGACGACCACCGGGAAGCGTTGGCCGCCGAGGATGAGGCGGTGGCCCGGCGACTGGGTTCGGTGGGTCAACCGGTGCCGAGCATCGAGGTGCAGATCCGTGGCGGCGACGGTGCCGTCCTCGGGCCCGGCGAGACGGGCGAGTTGTTCGTGCGCGGCGAGCAGGTCTCGGGTCGGTACACCGACATCGGTTCGGTGCTCGATGCCGACGGTTGGTTCCCCACCAAAGACGTTGCGATGCTTGACGAAGGCGGCTACCTCTTTATCGGCGGACGGTCCGACGACACCATCATCCGCGGTGGCGAGAACATCGCTCCCGCCGAAATCGAGGACGTGCTGGTCGAGCATCCCACGGTGCGCGACTGTGTGGTCGTGGGCCCCGAGGACCCGGAATGGGGTCAGATCATCGTCGCGGTCGTCGTGCCGGCCGACGGCGCGCAACCCGATCCCGACGAACTGCGCGCACACGTGCGTGCACATCTGCGCGGATCACGCACCCCAGATCGCGTGGTGTTCCGTGATGAGTTGCCGACGAATGCGACCGGCAAGGTGCTGCGGCGGGAACTGATGGACCAAATCCGAAGGAGTTCAGCATGATCAAGAACGGCACCCGGCTGCAGAGCCAGGTCTGTGACACCCAGGTGATCATCGTGCGCAGCGACGACAGCCTCGACGACTTGCGGGCAGGTGGCGTTCCGATGGTGCCACTGGACGGCGAGAAGGCGGCGGACGCCACAATCGATCCGGCGTTCTCGGGCGGCAATGTGATGGGCAAGCGCTACGTCGACGAGAACGGTGCCGAGGTGCTGGTGACCAAGGCGGGCGCGGGGACGCTGAGCATTGGCACCACCGCACTGAATCTAAAGGAAGCCAAGCCGCTGCCTGCCAGCGACTGACACTATGGGCCGATGAGGCCGCGCAGCCTGGTCGTTCGATATTCGGCAGGCCTTGCGTTCGCCTATCTGCTTTCGGCCGCAGAGGTCGTCGCGGTCGTCGTGTCGGTCAGCCGGGAAACGGTCATGGCGGCCCAATCGGTGCTCAACACCGGGAATCTGATCGCGACCGTCGCACTCGTCGTTGTAGGGACGATCTCGGTCGCAACGAGCAGCGTCGCGCTCGTCGTGCGCGCGCTCAACCGCGTTGGCGCCACGCACAACACTCCCAACATCACCAGGCGCCAAACCGCGATTCTGCTGACGCCGTGGGTGATTTCCGCCGCTGTCATGATTCCGTTGAACGTCGACGACGGCCCACGCGCGCTGACCTTGATCGTTTCGGCCATCATGTTCGGTGCGACCGCCACTGTGTGCACGGGTTTCCTGTTCACCCAACGTGCACTGCGCGCCCTGATGATCGCGACCACAGTCGACCTCGAGCACGCCGAGCGAGCACCGGGTGTGCGGGCGCGAATGATCCTGATGTGGACCATGTGTAGCGCTCTGCCCGGCGCGGGCATCGTGGTGCTGGTGATGCTGCGGGCCAAGGGCTGGATCATCCAGCCGGATGCGCCCATCGAGGTTCCGGTGTTGGTGCTGGCGCTCGTCGCAGTGGTGTTGGGTATGCGCGCGATGATCCTGGTGGCGTCGTCGATCTCGGATCCGATACACGAAGTCGTCAACGCGATGGCGGAAGTCGAACGCGGTCACCTGGATCAGCGGATCGACGTCTATGAGCGGTCCGAAATCGGGCAATTGCAAAGCGGTTTCAACCGCATGGTCGCCGGCTTACGCGAGCGCGACCGGTTGCGGGACCTGTTCGGCAGGCATGTCGGTGAGGAAGTGGTCCGGCGCGCCGTCGAAGAACACGAATCGGTCGCCGGCGACGAACGCGATACGGCAATCCTGTTCATCGATCTGGTGGGTTCGACGCAGTTGGCGGCGACACATGAACCGCACGAGGTGGCCGCGGTGCTCAACGACTTCTTTCGAATCGTCGTCGCAGAAGTCGACAAACACGACGGGCTGATCAACAAATTTCAGGGCGATGCGGCGCTGGCCGTGTTCGGCGCACCACTGCGGATCGACGACCCCGCGACAGCCGGGTTGGCCACCGCCCGCGCCCTCGGTGCCGAGTTGCGCCGGCTTGGGGTCGACTTCGGGATCGGAGTGTCCGCCGGGCCCGTCTTCGCGGGCAATATCGGCGCGGAGAACCGTTACGAATACACCGTCGTCGGCGACGCCGTCAACGAGGCGGCACGGTTGGCCGACCGCGCCAAGGACTTCGACAGCCGGGTGCTGTGTTCGAGCGCGGCGATCGACCGAGCCGGCGCGGCGGAGCGGCGGTGCTGGCTGATGCAAGGCTCAGAAATGCTCAGAGGCCGGTCACAACTCACGCACATCTCGGCACCGCTGGCATCAAGCTAACGCCCACCATCGGGCCCGCGTGCGATGATTCACCGACATGCGAGTCGACGGGCGGGATATCACCGTTTCCGGCAGCTTGCTGCAACCACTGACCCGGCGAACCAACGACATCCTGCGCCTGGTCCTCGCGGCCGCCTTCCTGGCCGCCGTGATCACGAGTTCGCTGATCACCCGCAACGAATGGGACGCCCTGGAGCGGTCGATCTCCGAGATCGTCGGGGTGTTGACGCCCACCCAGTCCAACCTGGTGTATCTGATCTACGGGATGGCGATCCTGGCGCTGCCGTTCGCGATCCTGATCGGGTTGATCATCGCGCGGCAGTGGAAACTGCTCGGCGCATACGCCGCCGCGGCTTTCCTGGCCTTCTTCTCACTGTCGATCACCGGCAACGGCATCTCCGCGCCGCGATGGCATTTCGACCTTTCCGACCGGCTCGACACGCTGCTTTCGCAGTTCCTCGACGATCCACGCTGGATCGCCATGCTGGCCGCAGTGCTGACCGTCTCAGGTCCGTGGCTGCCCGCTCGGTGGCGGCGGTGGTGGTGGGCGCTACTGCTGGCCTTCGTGCCGATCCATCTCGTCGTCAGCGCGGTGGTGCCCGCACGGTCACTGCTCGGGCTGGCCGTCGGCTGGTTCGTCGGCGCGCTGGTGGTGCTGGCGGTCGGCACGCCCGCGCTCGAGGTCCCGCTCGACGGCGCCGTGCGCGCCCTTGCTCGACGTGGCTTCCTCATCTCGACGTTGACGGTGGTGCGGCCGGCAGGGGCGGGGCCGTTGGTGCTGTCGGCCAAATCCTCCGAACCCGAAACGGTCGCGGTCGTCGAGATGTACGGCCCGAATCAACGCAGCGGCGGCTTCATGCGCCAGTTCTGGCGCTGGCTGCGGCTACGCAACAGTGAGACGTCACCATTGCAGGCCTCCATGCAGCGCGCCGTCGAGCATCGAGCGTTGATGGCGATCGCGATCGGCGATCTGGGAGTCGCCAACTCCTCCACCATGGCGATGACCCCGCTCGACCGCGGGTGGACCCTTTATGCGCACACGCCGCCGGCAGGCACGCCGATCACGGACTGCACCGAGGAGGGCTGTGTCGACCGGGTGTGGGAGGCGCTGGGCACGCTACATGACTGCCAGATCTCGCACGGCGACCTGCGCGCCGGGGAGATCACGATCGTCGACGGCACTGCGCGATTCGGCGGCTTCGGCAGCGCCGAATACGGCGCCACCGACGAGCAACTGCAGGCTGACGTCGCCCAACTCCTGCTGACAACGACGCACCTGTACGGCGCCGAGGCGGCGGTCGGCGCAGCGGTCGATGTCCTCGGTAAGGACGTGGTGCTGAGAGCATCACGCCGACTGACCAAGTCCGCCATGCCGTCACGCATCCGCAAGTCGGTGGCCGACGTCGGCGCGGTGATGTCCTCAGCGCGCGATGAAGTGAAGCGGCGCACCGGCGCCGATCAGATCAAGACGGAGACCATCACGCGGTTCACCCGCAAGCAGGTGATCCAACTGGTGCTCCTCGTCGCGCTGGTCTACGTCGCCTACCCATTCATCAGCACTGTGCCCGCATTCTTTTCAGAGTTGCGGACAGCGAACTGGTGGTGGGCGCTGATGGGGCTCGCGGTGTCGGCGCTGACGTATATCGGTGCGGCAGCGGCGTTGTGGGCCTGCGCGGACGGACTGGTCAGCTTCAAGAACCTGACGATCATGCAGGTGGCCAACACGTTTGCGGCGACCACCACGCCCGCCGGTGTCGGCGGCCTGGCACTGTCGACGCGGTTCCTGCAGAAGGGCGGTCTCGGTGCACTGCGCGCGACGGCGGCCGTTGCGCTGCAGCAAACCGTGCAGGTCATCACGCATGTGGCATTGCTGATCTTTTTCAGCGCCGCCGCGGGAGCGTCCGCGGACCTGACGCACTTCGTTCCGTCAGCCACGCTGCTGTATCTGATCGGCGGGGTACTGCTCGGACTGGTCGGCGCGTTCCTGTTCGTCCCGACGCTTCGCCGGTGGCTTGCGACAGCGGTTCGTCCGCGCCTGAAGGAAGTGCTGGGCGACCTTGCAGAGTTGGCCCGCGAACCCAAGCGTCTGGTGATCATCGTCCTTGGTTGTGCTGCAACGACTCTCGGTATGGCGCTGGCGCTATGGGCAAGTATCGAGGCGTTCGGCGGCGACACGTCGTTCGTCACGGTGACGGTCGTGACGATGGTCGGCGGAACGCTCGCGTCGGCGGCCCCAACGCCGGGCGGCGTCGGCGCGGTGGAGGCGGCGTTGATCGGTGGCCTCGCCGCGTTCGGTGTACCGACCGCGATCGCGGTGCCGTCGGTGCTGCTCTACCGAGTGCTCACGTGCTGGCTACCGGTGTTCGTCGGATGGCCGATCATGCGCTGGCTCACCGAGCAGGACATGATCTAGGGCTTCGCGAAACCCGCTGCGTTGAGCACCTTTTGACCCGCCTCGCCTGTCACGAGGTCGACGAACTTGCGGGCCAACTTCTGGTTCTTGGACTCCTCGAGCACCGAGATCGGGTAGGTGTTGACCGCGCTTGCCGACTCGGGAAACGGCACGGAGCCCAGCTTGTCGCCCGCGCCGATCGCGTCGGTGACATAAACCAGTCCCGCGTCGGCCTGGCCGGTCGCCACTTTGTTGAGCACATCGGTGACGGCGGATTCCTCGCTGACCGGGTTCAGCTTGACGCCGGTTGCCTGTTCGACCTTCTGGGTGGCCGATCCGCACGGCACCTGCGGGGCGCAGGTGACCACGTCGAGCCCTTGCCGTGTCAGGTCTTTGAACGACGTGATCTTCTTCGGGTTGCCGGGCGCGACAGCGATGGTGAGCGTATTGGACGCGAAGTTGACTGGGGCACCCGCGAGCAGACCGGCCTGTGCCGCCTTGTCCATGTTCTTGGTGTCGGCCGACGCGAATACGTCGGCTGGTGCACCCTGGGTCAACTGGGTAACCAGGTCCGAGGAGCCGGCGAATGAGAATTCCACTGAAGCGCCGGGGTTTTCGGTCTTGAACTGGTTACCGATGTCGGTGAAGGTCTGCCTCAGCGAGGCGGCGGCGAACACGATGATCTTCGTGTTGGCCGACGCCGGCTGTTCGTTCGAACTGCATCCGCTGAGCGCCGCCAGAGCCAGCGCGGCTATCACAAGCCGTCTCACGACTGTCCTCCCGGCGTTTCGACGATCACCGTGGTGGCCTTGACAACGGCGACGGCGACGCTGCCGGGCTCCAGCCCGAGGTCACGTACCGCATCCGCGCTCATCAAAGAGACGACGGTGAAAGGCCCACACTGCATTTCGACCTGCGCCATCACCTTGTCGGTCACCACCTTGGTGACCAGCCCAGCGAAGCGGTTACGCGCCGAACTTGCGATGCTCAGCGGATCCTTCGGCGCCGCAGCGGCGTTCGCGCTCGCGAAGCGGGCCAGCACCTCACCGGCGATGACCTTGCGGCCCGCGTCGTCCTGGCCGGCGGCCAGGCTGCCGTCGTCGATCCAGCGCCGGACGGTGTCGTCGCTGACGCCGAGAAGTTCGGCAGCCTCACGGACTCGAATCGAAGCCACGGCGGTATCGTATCCGCATATGCGGTTCTTCTGTGCGATTTAGTCCGCAGATACGGATTCTCAGGCCTCGTCGAGCTGCTTTTCGGCGTACAGCCGTGCCCACTCCTTGCGGGGTCTGATCGACACGTCGACGTCGGCTCCCTTAACGCGCAGCGCTCCCACGGTCGCCTGCTCCCGCGGTGTGCGGGCGAATGGATCCCAGCTGAAGAACTGGCACGCGTTCTGCCAGGTGATCTTGTCGATGTCGGCATCGTCGGCGCCCGCGGCGTTCAGTTCGGCCAGCACCTGCTCCGGGGCGTCGGGCCAGAAGCAGTCGGAGTGCGGATAGTCGCACTCCCAGGCGATGTTGTCGATGCCGATCTCGTGGCGCAGTCGCAGCGAGGTCTTATCAGTGACGTAGCAGGCCAGCGAGTGCTCGCGGAACACGTCGCTCGGCAGTTTGTCGCCGAAGTCACGGCGCAGCCACTTCTGGTTGGTGTAGTGGCGGTCGCTGCGATCGAGATAGAACGGGATCCAACCGATGCCGCCTTCGGAGAACGCGAACTTCAGATCGGGATAGCTGCGCATTGCCGGGCCCCACAACAGATCTTGGGCACACATCGCCGACACCTGGGTCGCCAGGATGATCATGTTGTCGATCGGCGCGTTGGGCGCCATGCTGATCGCCCCGAAGCCGGTGCCGATGTGCAGGCACATCACCACGTTCTCTTCCGACAGCGCCCGGAACACCGGACCCCAGTACTCGTCGTCGTGATAACTCGGAAGGCCTTCCAGGTGAGGCAGTTCCGGCATCGTGACGGCGCGGCAGCCCTTGGCGGCGACGCGGCGGATCTCGGCGACCATCGCCTCGGGGTTCCACGTCGGCAGCACCGCGATCGGGATGAAGCGGTCCGGATACGAGCCTGCCCATTCGTCGATGTGCCAGTCGTTGTAGGCCGACACCATCACCAGCGTGACGTGTTCGCGGTGCATGTTGAGATGCCGGGCGGAGAATCCGGTAAAGGTCGGGAAGCACATCGAAGCGAGAATGCCGTTGCGGTTCATGTCGCGGACGCGTTCGTGGACGTCGTACACGCCGGGGCGCATCTCGGCGAAGCCCGCGGGGTCACGGCCCCACTCCTCGGCAGGCCAGGACACCACCGCGTTGAGCCCGCTGACACCCTGCGGTCGGCCCTGATACATCCACTGGTCGACGCCCTTGTCGTCGGTCACCACGACCGGCGCCTCGGCCTTGTACTTGGTGGGCACGTGGTTGAGGAACATGTCCGGGGGCTCGACCACGTGGTCGTCGATGCTGACCAGGATCAGGTCGTCAGTCTGCATACCCAACTAGTACCGTCTAGCGATGTGACCGTCTCTGCGCTTTCGGACAGACTTTTGGCCGGAACGGCCAACAAAGGGCTGGGCGCCGGAACGGCCAACAAAGGGCTGGGCGCCGGAACGGCCAACAAAGGGCTGGATGCCGAATCGGCCAGACGCGTCATCGAGCTGCGCCGAGGCGGCCGCGCACTGGGCGGCAGTTACCTCTACGAGGGCGACGCATTGATCACCGGCTGGCACTCGCACGAGGTGCATCAGATCGAGTACGCGATCGGCGGGGTCGTCGAGGTCGAGACGGCGTCGGCGCACTACCTGCTGCCGCCGCAGCAGGCGGCGTGGATTCCCGCCGGACTCGAGCACCAGGCCACGATGAATCCGGACGTCAGAACCGTGGCGGTGATGTTCGACCGCGAGCTAGTCACCGGCGGCGGCGACCGCGCCCGCATCCTTGCCGTGTCGCCATTGATCCGCGAAATGATGATCTATGCGCTGCGCTGGCCGATCGACCGTCCCGAGGGCGACGCGATCTCCGACGCGTTTTTCCGCACACTGGCCAATCTGGTCACCGAGGCGCTGGATCATGAAGCGCCGCTCAGCCTGCCGACGTCGGACCACCCGATCGTGTCAGCGGCGATGGCGTACACGAAGGAACACCTGGCGTCGGTGACGGCCGCCGAGGTAGGCCGGGCGGTGTCGGTGTCGGAGCGCACTTTGCGACGGTTGTTCCAGGACACAATCGGATTATCTTGGCGGACATACCTTTTGCATGCGCGGATGCTGCGCGCCATGGCCTTGCTGGCGGGGCGAGGGCAATCGGTTCAGGAGACGTCGTCGGCGGTTGGCTTCGACAGTCTGAGTTCGTTCACCCGGGCGTTCACCCAGTTCTGCGGGGAGACTCCGAGCACATACCGGAAAAGGCTCGGGTTTCAACAAAGGTCGTCGGGGGCAATCCCTTCGCCATGAGCAACGACGGGATGGGCGAGGCGATCGCGACCACGGGACTGTTCCTGAACTTCATCGCGGTGATCGCCGTCGCGGTGTGCCTGGCCAGCTGGGCCGGACACGGTGCGCTCACCGCGTTGTCGGGTGCCGTCGCGCTCATAAGTTTCGCCGCCAGCATCGCGTGCTTCCGCGCCCAGGCCGACGACGGGGAGCAGCAGGAAGTTGCCGTCGGCTGATCAGTGGGACTCGCGTGGCACGTGGATGTCGTACTGCGCGATTTTCCGGTAGAGCGTCGCCCGGCTCATGCCGAGTTCGGTGGCCGCCTCGGCCATCGTCAAGCTGTCGTCGTTGAGCACACGGACGATCTCGCCTCGCTCGAACGCCTCGATACGGGACAGGTGGCGCGTCCTGCCCGCCAAGATCTGCGGCGGCAGGTGTTTGACGTCGATGGCGTCGGCGTGGGCTGCGGCGTGTGAGACCACCCGCGTCAGCTCGTCGGCGTTTCCCGGCCAGTCGTAGTTCATCAGCGCCCGCGCCGCCGCCGCACTGATGTCGATCTCGCGGCCCCGAACACGCATCGCGATGTGTCGCGTCAACGGCACCACATCATCGGGCCGGTCGCGCAGCGGCGGCACCGGGGCAACGCTGTCCACCAGGCTGGCCAGTGCCGCCGGGATGTCGTCGAATCTCTCCGCTGTGAGGGCGAACGGGACCGATGACGACCCGTGGGCTCGCAGCACCAGGCTTCGCAGGCGCTCCGCAACCCAGGTCGGCAGCATGTCGACGTCGCGCACGATCACCGCCGTGTGGGCCTTGCCGAGCTCCGGTGCCCACAACCCCAGCCAAGTCTGGATATCCGACGGGCCGGGCGCGCTCGCGGACAAGATGCGATCGCGCGGATAGGTGTGCCGGGCCGCCTGCGCGAGCAGTGTCGCCCGCCCTGAGCCGGGTTCACCCACCGCGGCGACAATCGAGCCGGCCAGCATCGCCTGTTCGGCCCGGGCCACCGCGCTGTTCCAGGCGTTCGAAAGTCGTTGCAAGCTACCGGATCCCGGCCCGGGCCGCGGCACCTCGACCCGGAAGACCTGACCGCGGGGTGTCCGTCGTGCGTGTCGCCCCTCGCCTCGGGCGAGCATCAGCGCGGTGGTGTTGCTGGCCGCAGAGCGGGCCAGCGCGAGCAACAGGTCGCTGGACGACTGTGACCACGTCGTGAGATTGACGCTGCCTTCGAGCCGACCCGACGTGGGATCGAACACCGGAACCGCGGCGCACGTGAACGTGCACAGGCTCAACGCATAGTGTTGGTCGGCGCGCACGAGAGTGGGCACGCGGTCGGCAAGCGCCAAGCCGAGGCCGTTGGTGCCGACGTCGCGTTCGGCGTAGCCGAACCCCGGAGCCAGATGAACGTCGTCGAGCGCCTTGAGCAATCGGTGATCACCGGACAGTCGCGACAACACCACCCCGTCGCTGTCGGTCAGCATCATGCTGACCGGCTCATTGGCCAGGGTGCTGTGCAGGTCGGCCAGCACCTCGTTGCCGCACTGGAAGAACAGTGAACCGAGGTTCTCGGTGCCGGTGAAGACGGGTTCGATCTCTTCGAGCGGTACGCCGTAATCCTCGCTCCGCTGCCACGACGCCAGCAGTCGTTGCGACAGACCGCTCGCCTCGCGGTGCGCCACTTCATGCAGTCGAACGCGGTCTAAGAAGTCCTCCGACACGTACCTACCTCACTGTGCTCCACGTTACAAAGCCTGCCAAGTTCGCGGGGATCGAATCAGCGGGCGGCGTCTCAGATTGAGACGCGCGGGGCCTCGGCCAGCCCGCTGGATGGCCATACAGTCGGCGCAAGGATGTGACAGCCGTCACACCCAGCCGTTTACCTGCCTCTCGGAGGGGGACCCGCTCATGTACCGCAAAGACGACACACGCTATTTCATCGTCGACGCCCACATCGCCCTGTGGGATGCGCGTCCGGAGAACCAGCGCAACGTCCACGGCAAGCAGTTCATCGACTGCTTCTACGACTACCACCGCAACCTGTCGCCGGAGTCCGAGGTGTGGAGCTACGAGGACTACCTCTATCAGGGCGGCGAGCGGCTGATGAAAGACCTGTTCACCGACGGCTACGTCGACCACGCGATCTTCCAGCCCGCCCACCTCGGCGAGTTCTACTACAAGGGATTCGGGCAGACCGAGGAGGCGTCGGAACTGGCCGCCAAGCACCCCGACAAACTGACCTACAACCACAACTTCGACCCGCGCAACGGTGAAGCAGGGCTCGACCGCTTTCGCGAAGATGCGGCGAAGTTCGGCCTGAAGGGTGTCAAGCTCTACACCGCCGAGTGGCACGGCGACTCGCGCGGCTGGCGACTCGACGATCCGTGGGCGTACCGCTATTTCGAAGCCTGCCGCGAGCTCGGCATCCGCAACATTCACGTCCACAAGGGACCCACCATCCGGCCGCTGGATCGGGACGCGTTCGACGTCGCCGACGTCGACCATGTGGCTTCCGACTTCACCGACCTGAATTTCGTCGTCGAACACTGCGGACTGCCCCGACTGGAGGACTTCTGCTGGATCGCGACACAGGAGCCGAATGTGCACGCCGGGCTCGCGGTGGCGATGCCGTTCATCCACACCAGGCCGAGGTACTTCGCGCAGATCCTCGGGGAGCTGCTGTACTGGGTCGGCGAAGACCGCATCCAGTTCTCGTCGGACTACGCACTGTGGACGCCGCGCTGGTTGATCGAGGCGTTCGTCGACTTCCAGATTCCCGAAGACCTCGGCGAGTACGCACCCATCACCACTGACCAGAAGAAGAAGATCCTCGGGCTCAACGCCGCGAAGATGTACGACATTGAAGTGCCCGCCGAGCTGCAATTGGCGTCGGCCGATGAGCCCGCCGTCGGCCCGCGCGGGGCCGACAACCTCGTGGGAGCCTGATATGGGCAGGCACGAAATCGCCTACACCGCTTTGGCGGCGGTGATGGATCCCGAGCTCGACGAACCGATCACGACGCTGGGCTTCGTTCGCTCGCTGACGGTGTCGCCGGGCGGGAATGTGGAGGTGCATCTGCGGCTGCCGACGTCGTTCTGCTCACCCAACTTCGCCTACCTGATGGCCTCGGACGCGAAAGATGTTCTGGCCAAGTTGGATTGGACCCGTCGGGGGGTGGTCGAGCTGGACGACCACCACGATTCGGACGTCATCAATGCGGGCTTGGTCGCAGACGCCGGCTACCGCGGCACCTTCGGTCACGAGGCAGAGAACAGCCTCGACGAATTGCGGGCGACCTTCCGGCGCAAGGCCCACACGGCGGCGATGGAGCGATGCGTCACGGCGCTGCTGCGGGCCGAGCCGAAATGGCGCGAACTGCCGTTGGGCGACGTTCGGCTGCGTGATCTACCGGACGACGCCAACACCGCGGCGTTACTGCGTCGCCGTCGCGCACTCGGGTTACCCACAGCTTTAGATGCTTTCGTGGTGGTGGACCACGACGGCCGCGCCTACTCCGAGGACGATGTCCCGATGGCGTTGCGGCGCGCACGCGCAACGCGCATCTCCATCGAGGGCAACGCGCACTTCTGCCGCGCACTGTTGCGCACCCGGTACCCAGACGAACTCCCACTCGTCCCGAAAGAAGGAGCATTGCGATGAGCGAGACCATGCGGGCCGTGCAGGTTGTCGGCTATCACCAGAACCTGCAAATGACCGAAGTTCCCGTGCCGGCACCCACCGGACCGTTCGATGTCGTCGTCAAGATCGGCGGCGCCGGGGTGTGCCGCACCGACCTGCACATCCTCGAAGGCCAGTGGGCGGAGAAATCACAGGTGCAGCTGCCGTACACGATCGGCCACGAGAACGCCGGATGGGTGCATGCGGTCGGCTCGGCGGTGACCAACGTGCGCGAAGGCGACAAGGTCATCGTGCACCCGCTGATCACCTGCGGGCTGTGCCGCGCGTGCCGCTCGGGTGACGACGTGCATTGCGAATCCAACGCATTTCCGGGGATCGACACCAACGGCGGCTACGCCGACTACCTGAAGACCTCGGCGCGCAGCGTCGTGAAGATCGACGACTCGCTAGAGCCGTCGGACGTCGCGGCGCTGGCCGATGCGGGTTTGACGGCGTATCACGCGGCGGCGAAGGCATCGAGGCGGCTGACCCCGCGCGACAAGTGCGTCATCATCGGCGCAGGCGGATTGGGCCACATCGGCATTCAGGTGCTCAAGGCGCTTTCGCCAGCCGAATTGATTGTGGTGGACCGCAATGCGGAGGCCCTCAAGCTCGCCCAAGCGATCGGGGCGGACCACGGCGTGGTTGCCGACGGAAGTCAGGTGGAGCAGGTGCTGTCGCTCACCGGCGGCCATGGCGCGGAGGCTGTCATCGACTTCGTCGGTGAAGGCGGGGCGACGGCCGAAGGCGTGGCCATGCTGCGGCGGGCCGGCGACTATCACGTCGTCGGCTACGGCGAGAACATCAACGTACCGACGATCGACATCATCTCCACCGAGATCAACTTCATCGGCAACCTGGTCGGGTCCTACAACGACTTGTGCGATTTGATGGCGCTGGCGGCGAGTGGCGCCGTCAACCTGCACACGCAGAAGTACGCTCTCGACGACTTCCAGTCCGCGATAACCGATCTCGACAACGGCAACGTGCGCGGTCGAGCCATCCTCACCCCTTAAGGAGCAGTCAGCATGATTTTCATCGTGGTCAAGTGGCGACCGAAGGCGCAGTACGTCGACAGCTTCATGGACGAGGTTGCCGAATTCACCGAGGCCACCCGCAACGAACCCGGCAACCTGTTCTTCGACTGGTCGCGCAGCGTGACGGATCCGTCGGAATACGTTCTGGTGGAGGGGTTTCGCGACGGGGATGCGGGCAAGGAGCACGTCACCAGCGAGCACTTCAAGAAGTTCGTCGCCGAGGCGCCCGCCCTGCTGTCATCGACGCCGATGATCATCAGCTCCGAGATCGGCGCGACGGGTTGGGGCGAGATGGGCGAAATCAAGGTCGATAGCTAGTTGTCAGCCGGCGGGCCGAAAAAGCCCGTCGCGCAACAACATGTTGACCGACCGCTCCCACCGCTTCAGTTGGCTCGGGGCGGTCAGCGGTTCGGGAAGTTGACGCTCGACGTGCTTGCGCAGGATGAGGCTGCCGAGCGCGAGCACGAGCGAGTTCAGCGCGCCCCACGTCAGATCTATTTCGGGGCGCGTTTCACCGCGCTCGGCGCGTTGATTCCACCGGGCGATGCCGAACGCGGTCAAGATGTCGAAGACCGCGGTTCCCAACGGGTTACCGTCCAACAGGGCCCGGCCCACGTAGTCGGCTATGTCGGGATACTCCGACAGGATTTTGGTGACGCGCGTGCTCATCTCGGCGACTGAGTCGGCGGGCGGCGGTGGGATCGGTTGCGAGATCGTCGCGACGACAACCGCCATCACGTGGTCGTCGACGGCCTGGATGAGTCCGGCATTGTTCGTGAAGTGGTGCTGGACCAGCCCGACGGAAACACCGGCGGCTTCAGCGACGGTCCGCAGGGATGTCGCCGAGGTGCCGTAGGCGGCGAAGCTCTTCAACGCCGCGTTTCGGATCCGCTCGATGGATGAGGTTTCGTCGGCGGTGACGCCCGCGGCGGTGGCGGTGTGCTCAGGAAGCGTGTGAGACGCCGCGAGCGCAGGGCGTGTGGGCAGGCGTGCGGATACCGCATGCGGGGCGGGGCGTCGGTTCGCGCTGAAGCAGTTGCGGTCGCTGGCGGAGCACAATGGGTTTCCGGTCCGGAGGACGAGTTCTTCTCTTCGGCCCCGCATGTGTTCCGCTATCAGAAGCGGTTCGCCGCGACGCCCGGGGAGGTCTGGGAGCAGCTGACGTCGGACGTGTCGCTGGCCGCGTGGGGACCGTCGATCAAGAAGGTGACCTGGACGACGCCACGGCCGTTCGGCGTCGGTACCACCCGCGAGGTCGAGGCTCCTGGCGGATCGACGATGCGCGAGTGCTACTTCCGGTGGGACGAGGGCAACAGCCACGCGTTTCATGTGTACGAGTCGACGCTGCCGATTCTGCGGCGCTTCGCCGAGAATTACATCGTCGAACCCGACCGGGACCAGACCCTATTCACCTGGGTGGTCGCAATCGAACCCAAGGACAGATTCCGGCTCCCCGTGAAGGTGCGTGCGCCGCTGCTGAAGGCCGGTCTTGGCCAGGTGCCTGCCGGCGGCCAGCGGTACTTCGCCAAACGCGGCTGAGGGTCGGACCACCATCTGGTGCGCGAGGGGGGACTCGAACCCCCACGTCCATAGGACAATGGCACCTAAAGCCATCGCGTCTGCCATTTCGCCACTCGCGCGTGAGTGCCGATCGTACCGCCCGGACGCGTCGCAAATTGTCACCAGCGCTGCATAGCGTGAGGCCATGCGGTCGGCATGTACTCGGCGATGGCTCATCTCCGGTAATCGCCGAGTCTGGCGCCATACGCATCACCCTCGACAAGAAGTGCCCGGCGATCATCACGCGCTGTCGGCAGGCGATCGAAATCTTGATGCCAGGACAGCGAACGGGGGCCGTTCACCGCCGTCGAGATTCCCTGGACCGGTCGAGCAAGCAGATCGTCTCCGTCCGAAATGCACGTTTTGTAGGGAAAGTGCGAGTGACGCCGAACAAAACGTGCATTTCGGCGAACCGCAAAGCCGCAACCGCCCGCCTGGACGAATTCGTCGGGCCCAAGGACCGCGCGGTACCGTTGAACGGTGTCCACTACACGGCGTAGGAGACCAGCGCTTATCGCGTTGGTGGTCGTCGCCGCCGCCAGTTGTCTGGCCCTGGCCTGGTGGCAGTGGACCCGCTTCGAATCGACGTCGGGCACATTCCAGAACCTCGGTTACGCCCTGCAGTGGCCGCTGTTCGCCGGGTTCTGCTTCTACGCTTACTACAAGTTCGTTCGCTACGAGGACGCCCCGCCCGAGCCTCGACAGCACGACGCCGTGACCGAGATCCCCAACGGCCTTCTGCCCGAACGACCCAAAGCCGCAACGGCTTCCGACGACGACCCCACACTCCGCGAATACAACGCCTACCTTGCCGCGCTGGCCGACAAAGACAAGGAACACAAGACGCCATGACCGAAGCCCCGACCACGCCCGTCGAAACGATCCGCAAGTCGCTGCTGGCCTACCGCGTGATGGCCTGGACGACCGGCGTCTGGCTGATCGCGCTGTGCTACGAGATCGTCGTCCGCTACGTGGTCAAGGTCGACAACCCACCGACCTGGATCGGCGTCGTGCACGGCTGGGTGTACTTCATCTACCTGATCGCCACGGCGAACCTCGCGGTCAAGGTGCGCTGGCCGATCGCCAAGACCGTCGGCGTGCTGCTGGCAGGCACCGTCCCGCTCGTCGGCATCATCGTCGAAAACATCCAGACGCGAAACATCAAGACCCAGTTCGGTTTCTGAGCTCGGTACACTCGATGCAGTGTCAGCCAGCCCTGGGGTGTGCTGTAGCCGCACCCCGGCGAGCGGTGTGACAACGGCCACTTCCCCATCACGTGTTTCCGCCCTGACGGGCCTACGTGCCGTCGCGGCCCTGCTCGTCGTCAGCACCCACGCCGCCTTCGCCACCGGCAAGCTCAGTCACGGCTACATCGGCCACATCTACGCCCGCTTGGAGATCGGTGTCGCGATCTTCTTCGTCCTCACCGGCTTCCTGCTGTTCCGCCCATGGGTGCGCGCCGCCGCAATCGGCTCAGCGCCACCCGACTTGCGCCGGTACACGTGGCACCGGGTCCGTCGCATCCTGCCCGCGTACGTCGTGACGGTGTTGGCGGTCTTCGCTCTCTACACCGTCTTCACCCCGGGCCCCAACCCCGGGCAGACCTGGTACGGGCTGCTGCGTTACCTCACCTTCACGCAGATCTATACGAACGACTACCTGATCACGCTGCTGCACACCGGCTTGTCCCAGACGTGGAGCCTCGCCGTCGAGGTGTCCTTCTACGCCGCGCTGCCCGTCCTCGCCTATCTGGTGCTGCGGGGCGCATTCCGACCGCGACGGACACTGCTCGGCCTCACCGCACTGGCCGCGATCTCGCCGCTGTGGCTCGTCGTCGTCTCCACCACCGACCTACTGCCGAACTCGGCGGGCATGTGGCTACCCGCCCATATCGCGTGGTTCGCCGGTGGCATGGCGCTGGCCGTTCTCGAGGCCACCGGCGCCAGATGCTCTGCGGCCATCCCGGTCGGCATCGCGATCGTTCTCTACCTCGCCGTCGCGACCACGTCCGGCGCGGTTACCAAGTCGCTGATGTATGCGGCCATCGCAACGCTCACGGTGGCGCCTATCGCACTGGGCACCAAGGGCGCCTACGACCGGCTGCTCAGCAGTCGGCCACTGATCTGGCTCGGCGAGATCTCCTATGAGATCTTCCTGCTACACGTGCCGATCATGGCGTTGACGATGGGCGTCGTGCTGCGTTGGCCGCTGTTCACCGGATCCCTCCCCGGGCTGATCGCGGTGACGCTGGCCATGACGATTCCGGCGGCCTGGGCGCTGCACCGGCGCACGGTCAGCCGGACGCCAACTCTCGCAGCGCAGGCAGCAGCGCCGACAACGCACGGCCCCGGTGCGAGACCGAGTCCTTCTGTTCGGGGCTGAGTTCTGCGGCGGTACGATACCAGCCCTGCGGCAGGAACACCGGGTCGTATCCGAAGCCGCCGCTGCCGCGCGGTTCGTGGACGATGCTTCCCGGCCACCGCCCGCGCACGACGACCTCACGCGTCTTGGACACCAGCGCGCACGCCGACACGAACGCCGCGCCGCGTCGCTCCTCGGGCACGTCGCGCAGTTGTGCCAACAACAGTTCGGTGTTCGCGGCGTCGTCGCCGTGCCCGCCCGACCATCGTGCGGACAGCACGCCGGGCATCCCGTTCAGCGCATCGACCTCCAAGCCTGAATCGTCGGCCACCGACGGCAGACCGGACGCACGGAACGCGTCGCGAGCCTTGGCCAACGCGTTCTCCTCGAACGTCGCCCCCGTCTCCGGTGCCTCGTCGAACGGCGCGACATCGTCGAGCGACAACAGGGTCAACGCCACCCCGGCGCTGTCGAGCACGCGCCGCAACTCGGCCAGCTTCTTGGCGTTGCGGCTGGCCACCAACAACTCGGTCACGGCTCCCACATTAGAGACGCCGTTTTCCGCGAAGCCGCCAGCGCGCGAGGTCAGGGATGCGTAAGCCCCGGCAAGCAGTTGATGAACAGGATGCAGGGCGGGGGCGGCGGCGCGGGCGGACCCGGAGGGTTGCCCGAAATCTTGATCGGTTGCGTCAATGGCGCGTTGGGGTCGAAGTGGAAGGTATGGCAGACGTTCGTGTCCCACTCGGGCAGTGCGGTCATCCCCGAGCCGGGGCACCACAGCTGGCCGCACTCACCGAAGGCGTTACAGGCCGGCAGGCCCTCCGGGGGCGCGCACGGTGATTCCTTCGCGTTGGACGGCGAACAGAAGGGGGCGGCCTGCGCGGTACCCGCGGCCAATCCCACGGCCGCGGCGCCCAGACCGCCGGCCACCAGGGCCGCGGAAGCCATCGCGGCGACGAAGGTGCGAGACATGGCGTGTCCTTTCCAATGAGACCACCTCAGTGGCGTTGCTTTTGGTTGAGCAACACCCTCTGTGAGACACCTTGGAAAATCCTTGGAGCCGGTGCGTCAGCTTCCGAATGCCTTCTTGGCCGGCTCCGTCGACTCGGGCAGCGTGCCGGGATACGGCAGCTCCAGCGCCTCGCGCTGGACTGCGAACAACTGCTCACACGCGCCCATCGCCGCATCGAGCATCTTGTCCAGCGTCGAGCGCGGGAACGTCGCCCCCTCGCCGGTGCCCTGGATCTCGACGAGCGTGCCGGTGTCGGTCGCGACGACGTTCATGTCTACCTCGGCGCGCGAGTCCTCCGAGTACGGCAGGTCGACGCGGACGCGGCCGTCGACGACCCCGACGCTGACCGCCGCGATCGCACACGACAACGGCCGCGGATCCGACAACTTGCCCGCCGCGCCCAGGTACGTGACCGCGTCGGCGAGCGCCACGTACGCGCCGGTGATCGCCGCCGTGCGGGTGCCGCCGTCGGCCTGCAGCACATCGCAGTCGAGCGCGATGGTGTTCTCCCCCAGTGCCGCCAGATCGATGCACGCGCGCAATGACCGGCCGACCAGCCGACTGATTTCCTGCGTGCGCCCGCCGACGCGGCCCTTGACCGACTCGCGGTCGGAGCGCTCGTGGGTGGCGGCCGGCAGCATCGCGTATTCGGCAGTCAGCCAGCCGAGCCCGGAGCCCTTACGCCAGCGCGGCACGCCTTCGGTCACGCTCGCCGCGCACATCACCCTGGTCTCGCCGAACTCCACCAGCACCGAACCGGCCGGGTGGGAGGTGAAACCACGGGTGATGCGGACCGGGCGAAGCTCGTCGTCGAGGCGGCCGTCTTCTCGTCTGGACACCATCCAACCCTAACCGCTGGGTCTGACCGCGCTCAGGCCCGCGCTGAGTCTGACCGCGCTGAGTCTGACCGCGCTCAGCCCGCGCTGGGTCTGACCGCGCTCAAGCCCGCGCGATGTCAAACGTCTCGTTGCAGACGACCGCATGCACCGGGCCGTCGAACTCCGCCTTCGCCTCGCTGATGACGTCCTCGCGCGACGTCCACGGCGGAATGTGCGTCAACAGCAGCTCCCGCACACCCGCCTGCGCGGCTGCCCGGCCGGCCTCGGTGCCCGACAGATGCAGCTTCGGCGGCCGCTCGTGCGAATGGGTCCACGACGCCTCGCACAAGAACACGTCGGCGTCGTGCGCCAGATCGATCAGTTGATCGCAATAGCCGGTGTCACCGCTGTACACCAGCGTCGCGCCGGTCGGATCGGTGATCCGCAGCCCGTAGGACTCGGTCGGATGGCACACCAACTTCGGCACGACCGAAAGCGCGCCTATCTCCACCGCCTGGTTGTCCACCCAGTGCCGGATATCGAAGATGTCGGAGAAATCGTCGATCTCCCCGCCCTCGGGCGACGACGCCGCACCCAGTCGCGCCCACGTGTTGGCCGGGCCGTACATCAGCCCGCGCTGGGCGGCAGGTGTGGGGTGGTAACGACGCCACACGAACAGGCCGGGCAAGTCCAGACAGTGGTCGGCATGCAGATGCGAAAGCAGCACGTGCACGGAGTTGGGGTCGGCGTGGCGTTGCAGAGCACCAAGCACGCCGCCACCGAAATCGATGACCATGGGCGGGGTATCGGGCGCGGTCAGAAGATACCCCGATGCCGGCGAATCAGGCCCGACAACACTGCCGGAGCAACCGAGTACGGTGATTCGCACATTCACTAGCTTGCCATGCCCGTAGTCCGGTTGACGAAAACATCGCCCGTTTGCACGACAGAAATCACCTTTGGGCCGCAACGTGACGTTGAACAGGCCGAACACCGTCCAGACTGGGGCCGAGGAATCGAGCCGCGAGCGTGGTGAAGGCCCCCGGATCGCCCGTCGATTCGAAGAGTCGACGGGCCTGCGGAGCGTCGTGTGGCCGCAGCAAATCCAGTTCGGTGAGCACTCTCAGCAAGTCCTTAGCTGTCTCCTCGGCACTGGACACCAACGTGACCTGATCGCCCATCGCCAACTGGATCAGCCCCGACAGCATCGGGTAGTGCGTGCAGCCCAGCACCAGGGTGTCGACCTCCGCGCGCTGCAGCGGCTCCAGATAACCCTCCGCGAGGCCGAGCACCTGGCGGCCGCTGGTCACGCCGCGCTCGACGAAGTCGACGAACCGCGGGCATGCCACGCCGATCACCTCGGTGTCGCGGGCCGCGGCGAACGCGTCCTGATAGGCGCCCGATGCGATGGTGGCCGCGGTGCCGATCACGCCGATGCGGCCGTTTCTGGTCGCGGCCACCGCGCGCCGGACCGCGGGCAGGATCACCTCGACGACGGGCACCGGCGCGTAGCGCTCGCGGGCGTCGCGCAGCATCGCCGACGACGCGGTGTTGCATGCGATCACCACCGCTTTGACTCCGCGTGAGACGAGGTCGTCGCCGATCGCCAGCGCGTGGGCGCGGATCTCGGGAATGGTCAGCGGGCCGTACGGGCCGTTGCCGGTATCGCCGACGTAGATGATGTCCTCGTCGGGCAGTTGGTCGATGATCGCCCGGGCCACCGTCAGTCCGCCGACGCCGGAGTCGAAGATCCCGACGGGCGCCATTGCGGAGCTCACGTCGTCAGGTATGGGTTCGCCGCTTTGCGTTTACGTTGCTCGCGCGCCTTACGTTCCGGACCGGACAGCAGATACGCCGCGAAG
Organism: Mycobacterium sp. ACS1612; assembly: GCF_001667505.1. Taxonomy (GTDB): domain Bacteria; phylum Actinomycetota; class Actinomycetes; order Mycobacteriales; family Mycobacteriaceae; genus Mycobacterium. Next base: position 31,672 of record NZ_LZHZ01000066.1, on the reverse strand, counting down.
ACCCCCGCGACCGCACCGCACAGGTGGCCCTGCCACGACACTCCCGGGGTGCCCGGCAGCACGCCGAGCAGCACGCTGCCGTAGACGAACAGCACGATGACGCCGACGACGATCTCCCAGATCTTGCGGGTGAAGAAGCCGAACACGATCAGAAACGCCAGCCAGCCGAAGATCAGGCCGGAGGCCCCGATGTGGTTGGCCTCGCAGCGGACGCCGACATACGGGCAATGCGCGCCGATGTTGCCGATCAACCAGGTGCCGATGCCGCCGAGCAGCCAGATGATCACGGTGGCGAAGATGAACCGCGACATCCCGGCCAGGGTCATCAGGAAACCGAGAATCAGCGCCGGAATGGTGTTGGCGATCAGGTGATCCCAGTTCGCATGCAGCAGCGGCGCGAACAGAATGCCCATCAGACCGTCGGTCTCCAGCGGCCGGATGCCGTTGTCGTCGAGGCGGTGGTTCGACAGCGAATCGATCAGCTCGACGATCCACAGAATTGCGACGAACGTGACGATGGTGACCCCGCCGACCACCCACGCGGGCCGCTTCTTCGGCTCTTGGGTCGTGGGATACCCGGGGCCCGTCATGCCCATAGCTGCCCTTCCAACGCATCTTCGGCATCGTCCAGGCTACCGGCGTATGCGCCGGTCGACAGGTACTTCCACCCGGCGTCCGCGACCACGAACGCGATATCGGCCCGCTCCCCCGCCTTGACCGCCTTGGCCGCCATGCCCAGCGCGGCGTGCAGCACGGCGCCGGTGGAGATGCCGGCGAAGATGCCTTCCACCTGCACCAGCTCGCGGGTGCGCTTGATCGCGTCGTAGGAGCCGACGGAGTAGCGAGTGGTGAGCACGTCCGGGTCGTACAGCTCGGGAATGAAGCCCTCGTCGATGTTGCGCAACGCGTAAACGCCTTCCCCGTAGCGGGGTTCGGCGGCGACGATCTGCACATCGGGCACCTGCTCACGCAGATACCGTCCGGTTCCCATCAACGTGCCGGTGGTGCCGAGGCCCGCGACGAAGTGGGTGATCGCGGGCAGGTCGGCGAGCAACTCGGGTCCGGTGCCCTCGTAATGCGCCAACGTGTTGGACTCGTTGCCGTACTGGTACAGCATCACCCACGAAGGATTCTGCGCCGCAAGCTCTTTGGCGTGCGCGACGGCGGTGTTCGAGCCGCCCTCGGCAGGCGAGTAGATGATCTTCGCGCCGTACAACTCGAGCAGTTGTCTACGCTCGATCGAGGTGTTCTCGGGCATCACACAGATCATCCGGTAGCCCTTGAGCAGCGCGGCCATCGCCAGCGAGATGCCGGTGTTGCCGCTCGTCGGCTCCAGGATCGTCGCGCCCGGCTGCAGCAGGCCCTTGCGTTCGGCGTCCTCGATCATCCGCAGCGCGGGCCGATCCTTGATCGACCCGGTCGGATTGCGGTCCTCGAGCTTGGCCCACAGCCGGACATGAGGCTCGTCATCCCACTTCGGCGAAAGCCGGTGCAGCGCAACCAAAGGCGTGTGGCCGAGCGCGTGCAGCAGCGAGTCGTAGCGCGTCAATCTAGCCGCCTGCGACGGCGGGCAGGATCGTCACCGAATCGCCGTCGCTGATCGCGGTGTCCAGTCCGCCGGAGAACCGCACATCCTCGTCGTTGACGTAGACGTTGACGAAGCGGTGCAGCTTGCCAGGGTTGGCGGGGTCGATGAGGCGCTCGGAGATGCCTGAGTAATTGGCCTCCAGGTCGCTGATCACGTCCTGCAGCGTGGCTCCTGATGCGGAGACCCGCTTCTCGCCACCGGTGTGGGTGCGCAGGATGGTCGGGATGGAAACCTCAACAGCCATGACTAAGCCTTTCTAGTACTGCTCAACGATTTTGACGGGTTCCTCGGTGACGACACCGTCGAGGATGCGGTAACTGCGCAACTCGTGTTGATCGGGATCGCGCGTCGAAACGAGTACGTAGTGCGCATCGGGCTCGGACGCATACGAGATGTCGGTGCGGCTCGGATAGGCCTCGGTCGCGGTGTGCGAGTGGTAGATCACGACGGGCGCCTCGTCGGCTTGGTCCATGGCCCGCCACACCTTGAGTTGCTCACCGGAGTCGAACCGGTAGAACGTCGGCGACCGCTCGGCGTTGACCATCGGGATGAACCGCTCGGGCCGGTCCGACCCCTCCGCGCCCGCGATCACCCCGCACGCCTCGTCCGGATGGTCGGCGCGGGCATGCGCGACCATGGCGTCGACCAGGTCGGCGCGGATCACCAACACGTCAGTTCCTTTCTGCGCCGGGCCTCATCCGAACGCTCCGGGCAACATGTCCCGGTACGACGGTATTCCGGCGACCGACTCGGCGGCCAACACACCCACCAGCACCGCATGCGCCAGACAGTCCGCCGCCGCGGCCCCGACCGCGGTGATCAGCGGCGTCTCAGGCGACATCGATGCAGGTGTCAAGGGGTCCGGCGGCACCTCGATTGCGCCGGTGGCCAGCACGAACACCGTGTCGCCGTCCAGTGGGGTGTGACACGGGCGGATGGTGCGGGACAGGCCGCTGTGGGCAGCCACCGCGACTCGGCGGCAGCCTGCGGGGCTCAGCGCCGCGTCGGTGGCCACCGCTGCGATCGTGGTGTTGAGTGGGCTGAACTCGGCGCGCCGGGCGGCGTAGGCAGCGATCTGGTCGGCGGGCGGCGACACCAGACCGAACTCCTCGATTTGATACGCCAGCCACGGCAACCCGGTTTCGGTGTCGACCACGTCGCCCGCCGCGTTGACCACCACGATCGCGCCGACGGTGACGCCGGAGTCCAGCGTGACCGACGCGGTGCCCACCCCGCCCTTGAGCGCCCCGACGCGCGCGCCGGTGCCCGCCCCCACGGACCCGACGGCCACTTCAGTACCCGCGCTCTGCGCGGCGGCGTAGCCGAACTCGGCGGTGGGCCGGTTCTTCCACCCGCCGACGGGAAGATCGAAGACCACCGCGGCGGGCACGATCGGCACCACGCCGCCTTCCATCGCCACACCGCGGCCCTGCTCCTCGAGGAAGGTCATCACGCCGTCGGCGGCCGCGAGCCCGAAGGCGCTGCCACCGCTGAGCACAATCGCATCCGCATGGCAGACCGAGTTCATCGGGTCGAGCAGGTCAGTTTCCCGAGTGCCTGGCGCTCCGCCGCGACCGTCGACCGCGCCGACCGTGCCCGGCGGCGCGAGTACGACGGTGGTGCCGCTGGCCCAGCCGGCGCCGAGCGTGACGTCGTCGTCCAGGCGCTCATACTGGCCGACGAGGATGCCGCCGACGTCGGTGATCGAACTCATCTCTTGCCCATCAGGCCAAGGACGAGGTACTCCTGCAACACGGTCAGCCACTGGTACACGTCGAGGTGTCCGGACATCGGATGATCCGTCGGCAGCGCGTCGGGACCGTTCGGGCCGATGTCGAGCATGGTGCCGAGGGCCAGCCGCACATCGTTGACCGCGGCCGCCCATGCGTTGGCGTCGTCCTCGGTCAGTTCGAACTTGCCGCCACCCTTCGGGCAGGTGTCCAACAACCGTTGCGCCGCTTCGCGTTTCGCGTTGATGATCTCGGGTTCATGCAGGCTTCGCAGCGCGCTGTTCAGGCTCTCCATGGTGCCCGAGCCCGCGGGATGGTCATTCTGCGGACGGTAAAAATCCGGAAGCAGGCGCTTCATCGTTTCGTCCTGCGGCGGCGTGGAGTTGCCGGTCTTCATCCCGGTGATCTCGTGGAGTTCGTCTGCGGGAGCGGATGATTCGCGTTCCTCCAGCATGCCCAGCATCGACGTCACCAGGCTGCTGAGCAGGCCTGCCTCGTGCGCGGCAAATGCGGACCGAAACCGCGGGCCCTCGGGGGTTTCGACCCGCTTCCACTTACGCACAGCCGGATCAGCGGTCCTGCTGCATGGTCGCCCACAAGCCTGCGGCATGGAGCTTGGACACGTCGACCTCCATCGACTCGCGGCTGCCTGCTGACACCACGGCCTTGCCTTCGTTGTGCACCTGCAGCATGAGCTTGGTCGCATGCGGCTCGCTGTAACCGAACAACTTCTGGAAGACATACGTCACGTATGTCATCAGATTCACGGGGTCGTCCCAGACGATGGTCACCCAGGGGGCGTCCGTCGCCTCGGTGCTCTTGACATCCCGTTCCTCGCGGGTTCCCGGGCGGGTCTTCGCCGGAGTAACCATGTGGATCAGGATACCGAGGTCGCTCAACCGTTACCGTTGCGGTGTGTCTTCTGCTTCTCCGGCGTTGCTGACCGACAAATACGAGCTGACGATGCTCGCGGCGGCGCTCCGGGACGGCAGCGCGCACCGCCGCGCCAGCTTCGAGATCTTCGCCCGCCGGCTGCCGGAGGGCAGGCGTTACGGGATCGTCGCGGGCACCGCGCGGTTCGTGGAAGCATTGGCGGAGTTCAGGTTCGACGACGCCGCCCTGGCGTCGCTGGAACCTTCGATGGATCGTGAAACGCTCGCGTACCTCGCCGACTACCGGTTCTCCGGCGACGTCGACGGTTACACCGAAGGTGAGCTGTACTTCCCCGGCTCGCCGGTGCTGTCGGTGCACGGAACCTTCGGCGAATGCGTTCTGCTCGAGACGCTTGCGCTGTCGATCTTCAACCATGACACGGCGATCGCCTCGGCCGCCGCGCGGATGGTCAGCGCGGCCATCGAACGCCCGCTGATCGAAATGGGCTCACGGCGCACTCATGAGCAGGCTGCGGTCGCCGCGGCGCGCGCGGCCTACATCGCCGGATTCACCGGGTCGTCGAATCTCGAGGCGCAACGCCGCCACGGCGTGCCCGCCCTTGGCACCAGCGCGCACGCGTTCACGCTGCTGCACACCACCGGCGGGGGGCCCGACGAGAAGGCCGCGTTCAAAGCTCAGGTCGACGCGCTCGGCGTCGGCACCACGCTGCTCGTCGACACCTACGACATCACGCAGGGGGTGGCCAACGCCGTCGACGTGGCGGGCACTGAACTGGGCGCGGTGCGGATCGACTCCGGCGACCTCGGCGTGATGGCGCGCCAGGTCCGCGATCAACTGGACCGTCTCGGCGCCACCAAGACCCGGATCGTGGTGTCCGGCGACCTCGACGAGTTCGCGATCGCGGCGTTGCGCGCCGAACCCGTCGACATCTACGGCGTCGGCACTTCGGTGGTGACCGGTTCCGGCGCGCCGACCGCCAGCATGGTCTACAAGTTGGTGGAGGTCGACGGCATGCCCGTCGAGAAACGCAGCAGCCTTAAGGAGTCCCACGGCGGACGCAAACAGGCGCTGCGGACGTGTAAGACCACCGGCACCATCGTCGAGGAGATCGTGTACCCCTACGCCCAGCCACCGCGCGACGAGTCAGGGCGCCTGCTGACCGTCGATCTGGTGCGCGACGGCGAACCGGTCGGCGACCTGAGCATCGACACGGCCCGCAAGCGCGTCAAGGAAGGACTGCACAGCCTGCCATGGGACGGCCTGAAACTGTCGAAGGGCGAGCCCGCCGTCCCGACCCGGATGATCCCGCCGTCCCGCTAGGAGAAGTCACGGACGTCACCGAACTGCTGGCCAAGGCGGTCGCCGCGCTGGGCGGTAGCGAGCGCAGTGGCCAGATCGAGATGGCCGAGGCCGTTGCGCGCGCATTCGACACCGGCGAGCACCTCGCCGTGCAGGCGGGCACCGGCACCGGCAAGTCGCTGGCCTACCTGGTGCCAGCGATCGCCAAGGCCGTCGAAGCCGAAGAGCCGGTGGTGGTGTCGACCGCCACCATCGCCCTGCAGCGCCAACTCGTCGATCGCGACCTGCCCCGGCTTGCCGATTCGCTCGCCGACGTACTGCCTCGTCGGCCCGACTTCGCGCTGCTGAAGGGGCGCGGAAACTACCTGTGCCTGAACAAGATCCACAATGGAGCCGCGACTGAGCCGGAAGACGGGCCGCAGGAGGAGCTGTTCAAGCCGATGGCCGCCAGCGCGTTGGGCCGCGACGTGCAGCGGCTGATCGCGTGGTCGTCGCACACCGACACCGGCGACCGCGACGAGTTGATCCCGGGCGTGCCGGACCGGTCGTGGTCGCAGGTGTCGGTATCGGCGCGGGAGTGCATCGGGATGGCCCGGTGCCCGTTCGGCACCGACTGTTTCGCCGAGCGTGCCCGCGACAAGGCGGGCCACGCCGATGTCGTCGTCACCAACCACGCGCTGCTGGCGATCGATGCGATGACCGACGCCGCCGTCCTTCCCGAACACCACCTGCTGGTCGTCGACGAGGCGCACGAACTGGTCGACCGGGTGACCGGGGTGGCCACCGGCGAGTTGTCGGCCACCTCGCTCGGCGTCGCTCAGCGCCGCGTCAGCAGGCTCATCGATCCCGAACTCGTGCAGCGCCTGGACGCCGCGGCGGCGACGTTGTCGTCGGCGATCCACGACGCGACTGCCGGCCGCATCGACGTGCTGGACGACGAGATGACCACCTATCTGACCGCGCTACGCGACGCCGCGAGCAGGGCGCGTTCGGCGATCGATACGGCGCCCAGCGATCCGGCGGCGGCGTCGGCGCGCGCCGAGGCGGTGACCGCGCTGACCGACATCAGCGACACCGCGACCCGAATCCTGACGTCGTTCGTGCCCGCCATCCCTGACCGAGACGACGTGGTGTGGCTGGAGCGTGACGACAACCGTGCGGTGCTGCGGGTGGCGCCGCTGTCGGTCGCAGGTCTGTTGCGCGGCAGGCTTTTTGAGCACACCACCGCGGTGCTGACGTCGGCGACACTGACCATCGGCGGCACCTTCGACTCGATGGCGTCGGCGTGGGGGCTGGCAGGCGACGAGGTGAAGTGGCGCGGCCTCGACGTCGGGTCGCCGTTCGAGCACGCCAAGTCGGGCATCCTCTACGTGGCCGCGCATCTGCCGCCGCCTGGGCGCGACGGCACCGGGTCGGCCGAGCAACTCGACGAGATCGAGGCGCTGATCACCGCCGCGGGTGGCCGGACGCTGGGGCTGTTCTCGTCGATGCGGGCGGCCAAGGCCGCGGCGGAGATCATGCGCGACCGACTCGACACCCCGGTGTTGTGCCAGGGCGACGACGCCACGTCGGCGTTGGTGCAGCAGTTCGCGGACGATCCCGAGACGTCGCTGTTCGGCACGCTGTCGCTGTGGCAGGGCGTGGACGTGCCCGGTCCTTCGCTGTCGCTGGTGCTCATCGACCGCATTCCGTTTCCCCGGCCCGACGACCCGCTGCTGACCGCGCGGCAGCGTGCGGTGGCGGCGCGCGGCGGCAACGGGTTCATGGCCGTCGCCGCCAGCCATGCGGCCCTGCTCCTGGCGCAGGGAGCAGGGCGTCTGCTGCGACGCGTCGACGACCGCGGTGTGGTCGCGGTGCTGGATTCGCGGATGGCGACTGCCCGCTACGGCGGTTACCTGCGCGCATCGCTGCCGCCGTATTGGGCCACGACCGACTCGAATCGGGTGCGCGAAGCACTCGAACGTCTGCGCGCAGGCTGACAGCTTTCATTAAGCTGCCTGCATGGCAAGGGGCCGGGTCATAGGTGCCGCGATCGCGGCCTGCACCGTGCTGGCATTTCCCGCGTGCACCACAACCCTTCAGGGCAAGGCGGTCTCGGTGTTCGACGACCCGTTCCACGTCGCAGGCATGCCCGCCAGCGACGGCCCTACCGGGCTGCGACCCGATGCGAAGGGCGATGTGCGCGACGTCGAAGGCACCGACAACGGTCAGATCGACAAGCTGGCCGCCAACGCTGTCAGCGACATCGAAGACTACTGGAGCCAGGTGTACGGTGACACGTTCGACGGGCAGTTCACCCCTGTCGAAGCGTTGATCTCTTGGGACGCAAACGGTTTCGACGGCACGTCGTTCTGCGGCGAGGACACCTACGGAATCGTCAACGCCGCGTTCTGCTACGACGACGACACGATCGGCTGGGACCGCGGCGAGTTGCTGCCCGCGTTGCGAAAGGCCTACGGAGACATGGGTGTCACGATGGTGCTCGCCCACGAGTACGGTCACGCGGTCCAGCATCAGGCGGGCGTCAACAAGAAGGGCACTCCAACCCTGGTCAAGGAGCAGCAGGCCGACTGCTTCGCCGGTGCCTACATGCGCTGGGTGGCCGAGGACAAATCACCACGGTTCACGCTGTCCACGGGTGAGGGGCTGAACACCGTACTGGCGGCCGTGATCGCGTTCCGCGACCCGCTGTTCGCCGCGGGTGATCCGGAAGCCGGTGTGGACGAACACGGTTCGGCGTTCGAGCGCCTTTCGGCATTCCAGTTCGGCTTCACCGACGGGCCGTCGGCGTGCGCCGCGATCGACATGCGCGAAATCGGCCAGCGGCGCGGCGATCTCCCGGTGCTGCTGCCCGAGGACCAGACCGGGGAACTGCCGATCACGAAGGAATCGGTGCAGTCGATCATCGACGCGATGGGCATCGTGTTCGCGCCCGCGAACCCGCCGAAGCTGAGCTTCAACGCCGCCGACGCCAAAGGTTGCCCTGACGCGCGGCCCAGTCCGCCCGCGTCGTACTGTCCGGCCACCAACACGATCGTCGTCGACCTCGAGGAACTCGAAGTGATGGGCGCGCAGTCGGACAGCGACAACGGCGTCGGCCTGGCCAGCGGGGACAACACCGCCTACTCGGTTCTGGTGTCCCGATACATGCAGGCGCTGCAGCACGCACGCGGCGGCGTCGTCCTCGACAACGCCGAGGCCGCGCTGCGCACGGCGTGCCTCACCGGAGTGGCGACCGTCAAGATGTCGAAGAGCATCACGACACCCGACGGCAACACCATCGCGCTGACAGCCGGCGACGTCGACGAGGCGGTGTCGGGCATCTTGACCAACGGCCTGGCCGCCAGCGACGTCAACGGCGAGTCGGTGCCGTCCGGGTTCTCGCGGATCGACGCGTTCCGGGTCGGCGTGCTCGGTGACGAGGACCGCTGCTTCAAGCGCTTCCGCTGAACGCCGAAACTTACACGTCGATCTCGCCGACGAACTAGACCTTCTTCGTCACGCCGTACCACGCGGTGACGACGTCCGACACATCTGTCGACCGGGTCAAAAACGAGTACGAGCGGATGAAGGATTCGCCGACGCAGCCGTCGATCTTGATGCGGAACCCGTCGATCAGTATCCAGGGGTCGAAGCCGCGGAACTGTTTCTTGGACACCGGAATCGTGTTGATGAGCCCAGGCTTGAGACCGACCGTCACACCGCCTCCGAGGTTGGAGCCGACCCCGGGAATGATGCCCTCGGGTAGCGGCGAGATGACGTCGGTGCCAACCACTCCGACCGACGGGTTCAACCCCACAGTGCCGGTCAGCGAGACGCCGTTGGACGTGCTCATGTCTATGCCACAGCCGATCTGGTAGCCCACCTCGAGCGTGCCGGACGGAGGTTCGGCGTCCTCGGGCCCGGAGAGCGCACCGCTGTACGTGCCACCCACTTGGTATTCGCGCGACGAGACCGCCGTCGTCAGCGGTGAAATCACCCGCTGCAGTTCGTTTTTTGCCGATACCGTTTGGGTCCAGCCGTCGGGTGCGATGGTGGTCGCGGGCGGCGACGACTCCACCCAGCCTTCGTCGGCAGGCGCGGCGGCTTCGGCCGCGACCGCTTCGGTATCGGGGTCGGCGGACGCGCTCGGCGGGGCCGAAGCGCAGAGCAACGCGCAGACGGTCAGCACGGCCATCGGATGAACCAGCACAGCGCAGCCCTCCTCGGCCGGAACACATTCCGCCTTGGATCATTACCCGACCGCCCGATCACACCCGGCAAAGGCGGGCCGGAAGTCAGCGAGTCTTTATCCGAGCGTGACCGGACCGAGTTCAGGTGGGCATTCGCAGCACGAAGCCGGATTCCAGCGCCACCCACGGTGCACCGTCGGCGCCGATCGCCAACCCGTGCGGCTCACTGCCAGGGGGAACGTCGATGGTGACGACGTCGGAGCCGTCCCCGCTGACCCGCGCGATCTGGTCTGCGCCCCACAGGCTGACCCACACCCCGTCGTCCGGATCGGCGACCACCGCATGCGGCTTTCCGGGCAGCTCCATCTCCTGAATCGCGTCATCCATCGGAATGCGGCCGAGCTTGGAGGCCAGGATCTCGGTGAACCACACCGCATCGTCGTGTGTCGCGGCGATCCCGACGGGACCCGCTGCCGCCGTTGGCAATTCGCGCACGGTCAAGCCGTCTGCGACAGCGAACCGGCCGATCGCGTTGCCCTGATTCAGGGTGAACCACAACGCGTTGTCGGGGCCGGTGACGATCATCGACGGTGCGCCACCGACCGCCGTCTCCCCGGACAGTTCGCCGTCCACGGAGATCCTGCCGATCTCACCCGACGTCATCGCGGTGAACCACATCGCCCCGTCGGGGCCTGCGGTGATGCCGTACGGACCGGTGTCCTCGCCCAGTTGGAACATCGTCAATTCGCCTGCCATCGTGATCCGGCCGATGCGGTCGTCACCGGTACAGGTGAACCACATCGCGCCGTCGGGCCCGGCTGCGATGATCGACGGCCGCGATCGCGCGTCGACCGGATATACCGTGACGTCGCCGCCGTCGGTCACCCGGGCGATCGCCCCCGCGTGCACCAACGTCACCCACATCGCCTCGTCCTGGCCGAGCGCGAGCGCGTACGGCCCACCGTCCACACCGACCTTGAGCGCGGGACTCACGCCAGCGTGACGAGGCCGAGTTCGTTGTCGCCTGCCAACAAGGGGTGATGCGGCAGCACCCGCACCGTGTATCCGACCGGACCTGCCACCGGCAGCGGCGTGGTCGTCGAAAACACCTCGTTGCCGCCGTCGGCCGTGCCGGTGTGGGCCATCGGCACCGTGACCGGGTCCACCAGCGCGTCGCCAGCGTCCACCCGGCCGAGCACCGCCTGAACCACTACCTCGTCAGGCCGCAGGCCGGCCAGCTGCACCGTCGCCGTCAGCGTCAACTCCGAGCCCAGCAGCGGCGTGTCGGGAAGGCCGTAACTGTCGACGTCGGTGATCTGGATCTTCGGCCACGCCTCCTGCGCCCGCTGCCGGTAGGCGGCCAACTCGCGCGCAGCGCCGAACGGCTCGCCGTCGGCGCCCGGTTCGACGGTCCTGCGCAACGACTGCGCCGCCGGTGCGTAGTACTTCTCCGTGTAGTCGCGCACCATCCGCGACGCGAGCACCTTCGGCCCCAGCGCCATCAGCGTGTGGCGCACCATCTCCACCCAGCGCGTCGGGATACCGTGCTCGTCGCGGTCGTAGAACTTCGGCGCCACCGACTGCTCGATCAAGTCGTACAACGCCGCGGCCTCGATGTCGTCGCGACGGCCTTCGTCGAGCAACCCGTCCGCGGTCGGTATGGCCCAGCCGTTCTCGCCGTCGTACCACTCGTCCCACCAGCCGTCGCGGATGGACAGGTTGAGGCCACCGTTGAGAGCGCTTTTCATGCCCGACGTTCCCGAGGCCTCCAGCGGACGCAGCGGATTGTTCAGCCAGACGTCGCAGCCGTAATACAGCTGACGGGCCATCGACATGTCGTAGTCGGGCAGGAACGCGATGCGGTGGCGCACCTCCGGACGATCGGCGAACTTCACGACCTGCTGGATCAGCGCCTTGCCGCCGTCATCGGCGGGGTGCGACTTGCCGGCCACGATCAGCTGAATCGGATGTTTTTCGTCGACGAGCAGCCGCTCGAGCCGGACCGGGTCCTGAAGCATCAGGGTCAGCCGTTTGTACGTCGGCACCCGTCGGGCGAACCCTATGGTCAGCACGTCAGGATCGAAAGCCGTTGCGATCCAACCGAGTTCGGCCTCCGACGCTCCGCGCTCCAGCCATGACCGACGGAGCCGGGCGCGTACGTCCCTGACAAGGGCTTCCCGCAACTGTGAGCGGATCCACCACATGTGACCGGTGTCGACCTGCTGCAGCCGCTGCCAGGTGTCCGGCTCGGTCAACGAGCCCAGATCCTCGCTGCCGAGCAACTCGCGGCCGAGTTCGAGCCACTGCGGCGCCGCCCACGTCGGACCGTGCACCCCGTTGGTGATCGAGCCGATCGGCACCTCGCCAGGGTCGAAGCCCGGCCACAACTCGTTGAACATGGACCGGCTGACGCGTCCATGTAACCTCGACACCCCGTTGGCGCGCTGCGCCAGCCGCAGGCCCATGTGCGCCATGTTGAACATCGCCGGGTCGTCCTCGGCGCCGAACGCGATGATCCGGTCCAGCGGAACCCCGGGCAACAACCGCGACATCTCCCCCGCCGGACCATCCGCCGAGCCGCCGAAGTAGCGCTTGACCATTTCCACCGGGAAACGGTCGATGCCCGCCGGCACCGGGGTGTGCGTGGTGAATACGGTCGACGACCGCACCACCGTCAGCGCGGTGTCGAAGTCAAGACCGGCGTCGATCAGTTCACGGATGCGCTCCGCGCCGAGGAAACCGGCGTGACCCTCGTTCATGTGGAACACCTCGGGGGCGGGCAGGCCCTCCAGCGCGGCGTAGGCCCGGATCGCGCGCACGCCGCCGATGCCGGCCAGGATCTCCTGCTTGATGCGGTGTTCCTGGTCTCCGCCGTAGAGCCGATCGGTGACCCCACGCAGCTCGTGGTCGTTCTCCGGAATGTCGGAGTCCAACAGCAGCAATGGAATTCGGCCCACCTGCGCGACCCAGACGCGGGCCCGCAGCTGATTGGAATCCGGCATCGCCAGCTCGACCAACACCGGGTCGCCCGCGCGGTCGGTCAGCAGCCGTAGCGGCAACCCCTGCGGGTCCAGTGACGGGTAGCTCTCATGCTGCCAGCCGTCGGCGGTCAGCGACTGCCGGAAGTACCCGGAGCGGTACAGCAACCCGACCGCGATCAAAGGCAGCCCGAGATCGGACGCGGATTTGAGGTGGTCGCCGGCCAAAATGCCCAACCCACCCGAGTAGTTGGGCAGCACTTCGGCAACCCCGAACTCCATGGAGAAGTACGCGATGCCGTGGGGCAGCTGCGTCCCCTGGTTCTGCTCTTGCTGGTACCAAAGCGGTTTGGTCAGGTAATTGTCCAGGTCTGCGGCCAGCGCGTCGAGACGGTGCACGAAGGATTCATCGACGGCGAGCTCGTCCAGGCGCTTCGGGGCGACCTGCCCCAGCAGCGCGACCGGATCGGAGCCGACCTGCTTCCACAGCTCCGGGTCAATGGCGGCGAACAGGTCCTGGGCCGGCTTGTCCCAGGACCAACGCAGGTTGATCGAAAGACGTTCGAGCGCAGTCAGACGATCGGGAAGATGTGCGCGGACCGTGAACCGGCGGAGTGCTTTCACGTGACTCAACCTTACTGACTAATCGGCTCGGCGCAGTGCGGTGGGCAATCGCTTCACCTCCATTGGGTTCGGCTGGCCACTACGGTGGGTATAGGGCGCTGAGGATGTCCACGAGGCACCGATTCGAGACCAGACGACAAGCACAGCGGCCGCATGGCTCCGGGGCCGCGTCAGTGTAAGGAGTGATGGGGTGGCCGGTCGCATCGGCATCGACGACGTCGAACCTGTCGTATCTGGCGGACGCTATCCGGCCAAGGCGGTGGTGGGCGAGATCGTTCCCGTCCGGGCGACGGTGTGGCGCGAAGGCCACGACGCCGTGTCGGCGACGCTGGTGGTGCGCTACCACGGCAGCGCGTATCCCAAGCTGACCGCGGACCCGCCTGGCTTGGCCAAACCGGCCGAGGCTGTGCCGATCGAAAAGGTGGTCAGCCCCGCGCCGCGGATAAGGCCGCAGCTGCTGCCGATGGCGATGGGCCGGACACCGGACGTATTCCACGGCCAGTTCAGTCCCGACAGTGTCGGGTTGTGGACGTTCCGCGTCGACGGCTGGGGCGATCCGATCGCGACCTGGCGTAAGAACGTCACGGCGAAGCTGGACGCGGGTCAAAGCGAAAGCGAGCTGAACAACGACCTGCTGGTCGGCGCGAGGTTGCTCGAGCGCGCAGCCACCGGCGCCCCGCGTCAGCACCGCTACCCGCTGATCGATGCGGCCGCCCGACTACGCGCACCCGGCGATCCGTTCGCCCGCGCAGGCGCCGCGCTTTCCGAGGAAGTCGCCGAGGTGCTCGAACAGTATCCGCTGCGCGAATTGATCACGCGCGGACAGCAATACGGCGTCTGGGTAGACCGGCCGCTGGCACGGCTCAGCGCATGGTACGAATTCTTTCCCCGGTCGAGCGGCGGCTGGGATGCCCAGGGCAATCCGGTGCACGGCACCTTCGCCACGGCGACCAAGGAGTTGTCGCGCATCGCGAAGATGGGTTTCGACGTCGTGTATCTGCCACCGATCCACCCGATCGGCAAGGTGCACCGCAAGGGCCGCAACAACAGCGTGACCGCCGCACCCAACGACGTCGGTTCGCCGTGGGCGATCGGCAGCGACGAGGGTGGCCACGACGCGGTCCACCCGAAACTGGGCACCATCGAGGATTTCGACGACTTCGTCGCGGCCGCACGCGATCACGGGATGGAGGTGTCGCTGGACCTGGCTCTGCAGTGCGCACCTGACCATCCGTGGGCACGCGAGCACCCCGAGTGGTTCACCGTGCTGCCGGACGGGACCATCGCGTATGCGGAGAATCCCCCGAAGAAGTACCAGGACATCTATCCGCTGAACTTCGACAACGATCCGGCGGGCCTCTACCAGGAGGTGCTCCGGGTCGTGCGGTTCTGGATTTCGCACGGTGTCAAGGTGTTTCGCGTCGACAATCCGCACACCAAGCCGCCGAACTTCTGGGCCTGGTTGATCGGCGAGGTGAAGAACCTCGATCCCGACGTGCTGTTCCTGTCGGAGGCGTTCACCAGGCCTGCGCGGCTGTACGGGCTGGCCAAACTCGGATTCACGCAGTCCTACACGTATTTCACGTGGCGCACCTCGAAATGGGAGCTGACGGAATTCGGTCAGCAGATCGCCGAGCACGCCGACGAGGCGCGGCCGAACCTGTTCGTGAACACCCCCGACATCCTGCACGAGAGCCTGCAGCACGGCGGGCCGGGGATGTTCGCGATCCGCGCCGTGCTGGCCTCCACGATGAGCTCGGCGTGGGGCGTGTATTCGGGCTACGAGCTGTTCGAGCACCGCCCGGTGCGCGAAGGCAGCGAGGAATACCTGGACTCGGAGAAGTACGAACTGCGGCCACGCGACTTCGAGGCGGCGCTGGCCGACGGCGAGTCGCTCGAGCCGTTTTTGACCCGGCTCAACGAGATTCGGCGTGTGCACCCGGCGTTACACGAACTGCGGACGATCAAGTTCCACCACCCCGACAACGATGCGCTGTTGGCCTACAGCAAGTTCGACCCGCTCACCGGCGATCAGGTGCTGGTGGTGGTGACGCTGAACCCGTTCGGACCTGAGGAGGCCACACTGTGGCTCGACATGGGCGCGCTCGGCATGGAGCCCTACGACAGATTCTGGGTACGTGACGAGATAACCGGTGACGAATACCAATGGGGCCAATCGAATTACGTCCGCATCGACCCGGCGCGGGCGGTCGCCCATGTGCTGAACATGCCCCAGGTGCCCGCCGACCAACGACTGAACCTGCTGCGTAGGGAGTGACAAATGACTCAGACGAACCAACGCACGAGCCCGCACCTTCGGCCACACACCGCGGATCTCAACCGCCTGCTGGCCGGGGAGCACCACGACCCACATTCGATTCTCGGCGCTCACGAATACGGCGATCACACCGTGATTCGCGCGTACCGCCCACACGCGGCAGAGGTCGTCGCGCTCATCGGCGGCGAGCGTTACGTGTTCGGCCACATCGAATCCGGCCTGTTCGCAGTCGCGGTGCCGTTTACCGACCTCGTCGACTACCGTCTCGAGGTCAGCTATCCGGCCCCCGGTGGCGCCACCCATACCCAGACCGTTGCCGACGCGTACCGCTTCCTGCCCACGCTCGGCGAGATGGACCTGCACCTATTCGCCGAGGGCCGCCACGAACGACTCTGGGAGATCCTGGGCGCACATCCGCGCAGCTTCACCACGCCCGACGGTGTGGTGGAAGGCGTCTCGTTCGCGGTGTGGGCGCCGAATGCCAAGGGCGTCAGCCTGATCGGCGAGTTCAATCACTGGGACGGTAACGAAGCCCAGTTGCGGGTGCTCGGCTCGACGGGTGTGTGGGAGCTGTTCTGGCCCGGCTTCGAAGTCGGCGGACTGTACAAATTCCGGGTACACGGCGCCGACGGCGCGGTGACCGAACGTGCCGACCCGATGGCGTTCGCCACCGAGGTACCGCCGCAGACCGCGTCGAAGGTGACGAAGAGTTCCTACGCCTGGGGCGACTCCGACTGGATGACCCAACGCGCCGGTCAGAACCCGGTGTTCGAGCCGATGAGCACCTACGAGGTGCACCTGATGTCGTGGCGGCCAGGATTGAGTTATCGACAACTGGCCGACGAATTGACCGATTACGTGGTTTCGCAGGGCTTTACGCATGTCGAGTTGATGCCGGTGGCCGAACATCCATTCGGCGGATCGTGGGGCTACCAGGTCACGTCGTACTACGCGCCGACGTCACGCCTCGGGAACCCCGACGACTTCCGTCACCTGGTGGACCGACTGCATCAGGCCGGTATCGGCGTGATCATGGACTGGGTTCCGGCGCACTTCCCGAAGGACGCGTGGGCGCTGGGCCGGTTCGACGGAACCGCGCTCTACGAGCACTCCGATCCCCGCCGCGGCGAGCAATTGGACTGGGGCACTTACGTGTTCGACTTCGGCAGGGCCGAGGTGCGCAACTTCCTCGTCGCCAATGCGCTGTACTGGCTGCAGGAATTCCACATCGACGGGCTGCGTGTCGATGCCGTCGCGTCGATGCTCTACCTCGACTACTCACGCCCGGAGGGCGGCTGGACGCCGAACGTCTACGGCGGTCGCGAGAACCTGGAAGCCGTGCAGTTCCTGCAGGAGATGAACGCCACCGTGCACAAGTTGGCGCCGGGCATCGTGACGGTCGCCGAGGAGTCGACGTCGTGGCCCGGTGTCACACGGGCGACCAACCTCGGCGGCCTTGGCTTTTCGATGAAGTGGAACATGGGCTGGATGAACGACACGCTGGAGTTCATCAAACGCGACCCGATCCACCGCAGCTACCACCACCACGAGATCACCTTCTCGATGCTCTACGCCTACAGCGAGAACTTCGTATTGCCCATCAGCCATGACGAGGTGGTGCACGGCAAGGGCACATTGTGGGGCCGGATGCCGGGCGACGACCACGTCAAGGCGGCGGGCCTGCGCGGCCTGCTGGCCTACCAGTGGGCGCATCCCGGCAAGCAACTGCTGTTCATGGGTCAGGAATTCGGGCAACGTGCGGAGTGGTCCGAGGAGCGCGGCGTCGACTGGTACCAGCTAGACGAGAACAGTTTCTCCACCGGCATCCAGCGGCTGATGCAGGACATGAACGGCATCTACCGCAGCCGTCGCGCACTGTGGTCGCAGGACACCCGGCCGGAGGGCTATTCGTGGATCGACGCCAACGACTCGGCCAATAACGTGTTGAGCTTCCTGCGGTTCGGCGACGACGGCTCGATGCTGGCGTGCGTGTTCAACTTCTCCGGTTCCGAGCACACCCGGTACCGGCTTGGATTGCCGCACGCAGGGACGTGGCGTGAGGTGCTCAACACCGACGCCGACATCTACAACGGCACCGGAATCGGCAATTACGGCGCAGTGGAGGCCACTGATGAGCCGTGGCACGGTCGCCCGGCTTCGGCGGTGATGGTGCTGCCGCCACTTGCCGCGCTGTGGTTCGAGCCGGCCTGATCTGCTCGCGACTAGTAGAGCGCGTTAGCCAACTTGCGTCGGCCCGCGATGACCTCCGGGTCAGCCGGGTCGAACAGGTCGAACAACTCGATCAGCCGGGTGCGCACCTTGGTTCGGTCGTCGCCCGCGGTTCGCTTGACCAGGCCGATCAGCCGGTCGAACGCCGCCGCGACGTTCTGCTGCAGTATGTCGACATCAGCGGCGGCGAAAGCCAATTCGATGTCGTCGGGCTTGGCGTCGGCGGCGACGATCGCGCCGGGCGCGCGTGACGTGGCGCGCTGCAGGAAGCCGATCTGACGCACCGCGCCCTTGGCCTCTGCATGGTTCGGGTTCGCGTCGAGCAGGGCTTGATACGCCGCCAACGCCGCATCGAAGTCCCCGTTGTCGAGATGTTCGCGCGCCTTGGCCAGTGCGGGATCGACCTGCTCGGGTTCATCGCCTCCGCCGCTGAGCTTGCCCGCCGTCGCGTTCAGAAGCGAGTCGACCCACCGGCGCAGCTGTTCGGGCGGCTGCACCCCCTGGAAGCTCGAGATGGGCTGTCCGGCGGCCAGGGCCACCACCGTGGGCACCGCCTGCACGCCGAACATCTGCGCCACCCGCGGCACCGTGTCGACGTTCACCGTCGTCAGCGACCATTTGCCGCTGTCGGCGGCCGCGAGCTGGCCGAGGATGTCACCGAGCTGGACGCTGGCCTCACTGCGGGGTGACCACAGCAACACCACGACAGGCACCTCATTGGACCGGACGAGCACCTCGGCTTCGAGGTTGGCTTCGGTGATCTCGACGCCCGCAGGCTGTGCACCGCCTGCAGCGCCCTCACCGGATGGCGCCGGTCGTTGCTTGAGACCTGACAAATCGACTGCACCGGCCATGGAGGCCGCGATAGGGGGTCGTGGACGGCTCACGTCCCCAAGTCTGTCACGTCGTTTCCGGTGCGCGACGTCCCGGTTGCACGACCGCGGGAGCGGGCCCTGCAACCCCGATCCGGCCGGTCCGATCGGCCCATATGAGGAAGATCACACTGGCCAATGGCACGACGCTCGCCAGCGACGCCAGCAACCATGTTCGCGCGGCCCATCTGCGGGAGATCCCGACCAGCAGACCGGCAATCACGAAGCCGATGAAGATCAGCCCGTGGGCCATGCCGAACACCTTGACGCCGATCTCGGTGCGCGGTGTGCCCAGGTATTTGAAGTACATGCCGATCAGCAGACCGACCCAGCTCACGGCTTCCGCCAGGGCGATCAGTCGAAACCAACCTGCGGCGGACCGAAGGTCGAATGCGGGTGTCATGGGCGCCATTGTGCCCGAAAAACACCCCGGGCTACTACATCGCGTCGTAGAAGGCTAGCTCCGGCGCAGGACCAGCGCGTCGCCTTGCCCGCCCGCGCCGCACAGCGCGGCCACGGCGTAGCCCGAACCGCGACGGGCCAACTCGAGTGCGGCGTGCAGGGTGATCCGCGCGCCCGACATGCCGATCGGGTGGCCGATCGCGATGGCCCCGCCGTTGACGTTGACCTTCTCCGGATCGACGCCGAGTTCCTTCGTCGACGCCAGCGCCACCGCCGCGAACGCCTCGTTGATCTCGATCACGTCGAGCTGATCGACCGAAATGCCTTCGCGGGCAATTGCTTTCTTGATCGCGTTCGCGGGCTGCGACTGCAGGGTGGAGTCGGGGCCCGCGACGACGCCGTGCGCGCCGATCTCGCACAGCCAGGTCAATCCGAGTTTCTGCGCCTTGTCCTTGTTCATCACCACGACGGCAGCGGCGCCGTCGGAGATCTGCGACGCCGAACCCGCAGTGATGGTGCCGTCCTTGCGAAATGCCGGCTTGAGCCCAGCCAACGATTCCGCCGTGGTGTTGGCGCGGATGCCTTCGTCCTCGGTGAACTCCAGCGGATCGCCCTTGCGCTGCGGGATCTTCACCGGCACCACCTCGTCGGCGAAGACACCGTCTTTCCATGCCGCAGCGGCCTTTTGGTGTGAGCGCGCGGCGACCTCGTCCTGCTCGGCACGGCTGAACTGGTCGACGTCGTTGCGCTGCTCGGTCAGCGCGCCCATCGGTTGGTCGGTGAACACGTCATGCAAACCGTCGTAAGCCATGTGGTCGAGCACGGTGACGTCGCCGTACTTGTAGCCGGCGCGGCTGTCCATCAGCAGGTGCGGCGCCTTGGTCATCGACTCCTGGCCGCCGGCCACGACGACGTCGAATTCGCCTGCGCGGATGAGTTGATCAGCCAGCGCGATGGCGTCGATCCCGGACAGACACATCTTGTTGATGGTCAGCGAGGGCACATCCCAGCCGATTCCTGCGGCGACGGCCGCCTGCCGCGCTGGCATCTGGCCCGCCCCCGCGGTGAGCACCTGACCCATGATCACGTATTCAACGAGCGACGCCGGAACCTTGGCTTTCTCCAATGCACCGGCTATGGCGATGGCGCCCAGATCGCTGCCCGAGAAGTCCCGCAGCGAACCCATCAACTTGCCGACCGGCGTGCGGGCTCCAGCAACAATCACCGACGTCGTCATATATGCCTCCAACCAGGTTTCGAGCCGCTCCTGAAAGGCTATCCGTCAGGACCCCAGTATCGAAACCGAGGTCGTTA
Organism: Mycobacterium sp. ACS1612; assembly: GCF_001667505.1. Taxonomy (GTDB): domain Bacteria; phylum Actinomycetota; class Actinomycetes; order Mycobacteriales; family Mycobacteriaceae; genus Mycobacterium. The sequence goes on along the minus strand of NZ_LZHZ01000066.1, from coordinate 11,292 downwards.
GGTTACCTTTACGTTATGACTGCCGAGCAGGTCGATGCGCGACCGATCATCGCGACAGCCTTAATCACAGCAATCGACCACGTGGGCATCGCGGTCGCCGACCTTGACGACGCGATCAAGTGGTACCACGACCACCTCGGCATGATTGTCCTGCACGAAGAGGTCAACGAAGACCAAGGTGTGCGCGAGGCGATGCTATCAGTGCGTGGCGCCCCGGTCGGCAGCGCGCAGATTCAGCTAATGTCGCCGCTGAACGAGCAGTCGCCCATCGCGAAGTTCCTCGACAAGCGCGGACCCGGCATCCAGCAACTGGCCTATCGCGTCAGCGACATCGACGCTCTCAGCGAGCGGCTACGCGAACAGGGCATCCGGTTGCTCTACGACGCGCCCCGTCGCGGCACCGCCGATTCGCGGATCAACTTCATCCATCCCAAGGACGCCGGCGGGGTGCTGGTCGAGCTCGTCGAGCCGGCCGAAGACCACTAGCTCCACTTTCGCGTCGGGCTGCGGGTAGCCCGGTTCGTCCAGCACGCGGTGTGCCAATGCCGCCGGTCGTCGGCCGCAAATTCCCCACCGTCAGCTGGCCACACCACTAAATGTGCTGTGCCCGTACGGATTTCGTGGTCGCAGCCGGGACAACGATACGTCTTCACGGCCCGCGCCGCCGGGATCGGCCTGACTTCGTAGTCGTAACCATCCGGCCCGACCTCGACTCTGCGCCGGTCCGGCAACGGCGGTAGCGGGCGTTGCCGACGAGGTGGTGGGCGGCGCCTGGACATGCCACCAGTCTGTCAGAACAGCCTGAACTCGTCGCTGTCCATGCCGCGCATTGCGTCGTAGTCCAAAGTGAGACAACGGATTCCGCGGTCGGTAGCGAGGGTTCTGGCCTGTGGCTTGATCTGCTGGGCGGCGAAGACTCCACTCACCGGGGCCAGCACCGTGTCCCGGTTGAGAAGCTCGAGGTAGCGGGTGAGCTGCTCGACACCATCGATCTCGCCGCGCCGCTTGATCTCCACGGCCACCGACCGGCCCTGCTCGTCGCGGCACAACAGGTCGACGGGTCCGATCGCGGTCATGTACTCCCGGCGGACCAGCGTGTAGCCGGTGCCGAGCAACTCGACATGCTCGGCCAGCAGCGCCTGCAGATGCGCCTCGACACCGTCCTTCACCAGGCCCGGGTCGACGCCGAGCTCGTGGCTCGAGTCGTGCTCGATGTCCTCGACAGTGATCCGCAACTGCTCCCCGGCCTTGTTCTCCACGACCCATACCGGCACCGGTCCGTCGAGCTGCTCGGACAGCCAGCAAGGCGGGCTCATCCAGTTCAGCGGCTTGTAGGCCCGGTCGTCGGCGTGGACGCTGACCGAGCCGTCCGCCTTGAACAGCAGCAATCGGCGGGCCGACGGGAGGTGGGCGGTCAGCCGCCCGACGTAGTCAACGGTGCATTGGGCGATCACGAGACGCACCCGAACACCTTAAGCAAAGATGGCGCCAATCTAGGCTGAGGCACGATGAGCGTTGCGCGCAGACTGGGCCGGGTTCTGGAGAGAGTGACGCGGCAGAGCGGCAGGCTGCCCGATACGCCCGACTACGGCTCCTGGCTGCTGGGCAAATCGACCGAAAGTCAGGCGCGCCGACGGGTCCGCATCCAGGCGATCCTGACGGTGTTCATTCTGATCGCCAACCTGATCGGCATCGGCGCGGCGCTTCTGCTGGTCACCGTGGCGTTTCCGGTGCCGAGCGTCTTCGGCGACGCACCGTTCTGGATCACCTGGGTGGTGTGCCCGGCCTACGTCCTGCTGGCGCTGTTAGTCGGCACGTTCTGGATCACCCATCGGACCGTCAACGCGCTGCGGTGGGCGATCGAGGATGTCGCACCGACACACGAAGATCAGCTGAACACCTTCCTGGCGGCATGGCGGGTCGCCAGGGCACACCTGTTCCTGTGGGGCGTCGGGACGGCGTTGTTCACCACGCTGTACGGCTTGCAGAACACCGCTTTCATCCCGCGATTTCTCTTCACCGTCAGCTTCGCCGGCGTCGTGGTCGCGACCGCAAGTTATTTGTTGACCGAGTTCGCGCTGCGACCGGTCGCGGCACAGGCACTCGAAGCGGGGCCGCCGCCACGCCGACTCACGGCAGGCATCATGGGGCGGCTGATGCTCGTGTGGTTTCTCGCCTCACTGCCCGTCGTCGGCATCGCGTTGCTCGCGGTATTCGCGGTCGCGCTGCAGAACCTGACCGAGGCGCAATTCGCCGCCGCCGTGTGGATTTTGGCGATCGTCGCGCTGCTCGTCGGCTTCACCTTGATGTGGATTGTGTCCTGGCTCACCGCGACTCCGGTGCGTGTCGTGCGCTCTGCGCTCAAGCACGTCGAGCGGGGCGACCTCAACTGCAACGTCGTGGTGTTCGACGGCACCGAACTCGGTGAATTACAGCGTGGCTTCAACACGATGGTGCACGGACTCAGGGAACGCGAGCGAGTCCGCGACCTGTTCGGGCGCCACGTCGGCCGTGAGGTGGCGGCCGCCGCCGAACAGCAGCGTCTCGAACTCGGCGGCGAAGAACGCCACGTGGCAGTGATTTTCGTCGACATCATCGGTTCGACCCAATTGGTCGCGGGTCGACCCGCCACCGAGGTGGTCGACCTGTTGAACCGCTTCTTCGCTGTGATCGTCGAGGAGGTCGACCGCCATCACGGCTTCGTGAACAAGTTCGAGGGTGACGGCGCGTTGGCGGTTTTCGGCGCCCCCAACCGGCTGCAGAGCCCGGAAGACCAAGCCCTTGCCGCCAGTCGTGCGATCGTCAGGCGGATTCGAGCGGAGGTGCCGGAGTGCGAAGCGGGCCTCGGGGTCGCCTCCGGCGAGGCGGTGGCCGGAAATGTCGGCGCCAAGGAGCGTTTCGAGTACACGGTCATCGGTGAACCCGTGAACGAAGCGGCACGGCTTTGCGAGCTGTCCAAGACCACACCGGGCCATCTACTCGCCTCCTTCGACGCCGTGGACAATGCCGGCGAAGGTGAGCGTGGTCATTGGACGCTCGGCGACACCGTGACCCTGCGAGGTCTCGGCGAACCGACGCGCCTGGCGCTACCGGTCTAGCATTCAGCTACCGGCCGATTTCGAGGCGGCGGCCGCGGCCGCAGCCCTGCCCTCAGGGCTGGCCAGCGAGTTCCCAGACGACGTTGCCGAGGCCACCGGCGCCCCGCAGTTGAGCGACAGCAGAACCTGGTTGGTCGGCGCAGCGCTGGTGTTCTCTGGCGCAGGTTCGGTTCGGCTTTGCTGCCGCGTGACGATGCAGTCTGACCGGTCGACACTATCGCCGACGGTCGTCGACACCACGACCGCCAAACCCGCTGATGACAGTGCAGATGAAGCGTCGCTGTACTTTTGCCCCACGACGCTGGGATGAGAGTCTGCTTCAGCCACACCGCATCCGAGGAACATCGCGCAAACGGCCACCATGCCGATAACGAATTTCATAGAACCATGCTGCCTGCCAACGTGTTACGCAAGGTTACTTTCGCCTGTGACTACGGATGAGGTTCGCTGGTCGTCGGTTGGGAAAGCCTGTATTCGATTGATGTTCACCGAAACTCGACGTACAAACGGTTTTGGGCACGTTCTGGAGGTAATCAATGAAAACGCAACGACTTTCCCGTTTCTCGGCTGGGTTCGGCATGGCTGCCGTTATCGCAGCAACCATCCTGGTCTCGACCCACCCTGACAATGCCAATCCGAGCAATGTCGCTGGGGGATCAGGAGATTCGCCCACCGGAGGAACCTACGTGTCTCCAGTGGTGCCGGCCATGAAGATCGACCCGACAGCGATGAGCATGGGTTCGACGGCAACGGCGGCCGCTCCGGCCACGACCGAGGCAACGGCATTCGCGTCGCCTACCTTGAAAGCGACTGCGGCGGCCGGCTGCGTGAACAACGGTCAGTGCCCGTAATCACACAGCTTTTCAAGGTGTTGGTCACAACCTGAACACGCCATCATCGAACGCTTATGGCCAGCCGACACCCGCGCGACCTGCAAGGCGCGGTCGATGACGTGCGTGCCACTTATGACGAGACACCCTACGAATCTTACGCCCATCCCTGGTCCGCCCCAGGGCAATTGGCAGCTGTCGCATGGTCGTTCGGATTGCATCCGCCGTCGGTGGAAAACGCACGCGTACTTGAAATCGGTTGCGCGGCAGCTGGGAACTTGCTTCCATTCGCGGCCTTGCACCCCCGAGCCAAAGTGGTGGGTGTCGACCTGTCGCTGGTGCACATCGAGCAGGCGCGCCACCGCGTCGATGCCTTGGCACTCAACAACGTCGAACTCCTGCACGCAGACATCGCGCGTCTCGAGCTAGACGCGCTTGGTGAGTTCGACTTCATCGTCTGCCATGGTGTGTACAGCTGGGTGCCACCTCATGTGCAGGATGCCATCCTGGCCGCCTGCGGACGGTTGCTAGCGCACAACGGGGTGGCGTATGTCGGCTACAACACATATCCCGGCTGGAAGGCCAGGGAAATCGTGCGCGATGCGATGTTGCTGAACGTCGGCGACAGCGCGACTGCCGAGGACAAGGTCAGGCGGGCACGCGCAATGGTCGACTTCCTGCAGAAGGTGGCCCAGCCGGGCACCGTGCTCAGCAGAGCGATAGACGACTATCAGCGGACGGCCCCGGGCGTCGGCGACTATTACGTCCTCCACGAGGAACTCGAGCTGTATAACCTGCCCTGCTATTTCACCGACTTCGTTGCGCGTGTACGCAGCCACGGCTTGGAGTATCTGTCCGAGGCCCAACCCGAATACACGTTCGCCACGAATTACGGGTCGGTCGTCGCCGAGCATCTGCTCGAACGTGCGGACGATCACGTACTGCTCCAGCAGCACCTCGACTTCGCCGTCAACCGGCACTATCGCCAGTCGCTCTTGGTTCGCGCCGGATCCGCGGCACAAATCACACGCACTTTGGACAGAAGTCGATTGCGCCGTATGCACTTTGCGATGTCGTCAGTGATGCTCCCCGATCGGGCGCAACTCGAAGAGGGGCAGAAGGCGGCGGTCGATGCGCTGACCGACCAATGGCCATGGACGCTGTCATGGCCGCATATCGTCGAGGCTGCCCACAGTCGCCTCGCCGGCGCCGGCGATTCGGCGCCGTCCGATCTCGAGAGCCAGATCGACGCCCTCGTCGCGGGAATCGTCGTTCAGGGGCTGGGCCGCTATCGACTCGACGCGGTGTCACCTGAGCCGTCGTGCACACCAATCCGCCTTGCGGAGCCGATACGTCGGATGGCTCGACTGACCCGCGACGACACCGATGCTTTCGTGTTCAACCACTGGCACGAACAATTGCCCTTGTCGCCAGTGGACCGCCATCTCTTACCGCTGCTCGATGGATCCCGTGACCGTGATGGTCTGCTCGCGGTGCTGCTGGACGTAGCCGGGCAGGGTTTGATCCGCATCGAACGCGACGACGGCCAGGAACTCGACGCCGATGCCATCCGTGATGTGTTGGCTCAATGGATTGACGCGCTTCCGCAGCGACTGCAACAGATGAAGCTGATCAGCGTGCGCTCAATCCCGTTGAGAGCAAACGGTTGTGCATCTGTTACCGCTTGCACAGCTCCAGCACACGGTTAACACAGAGCACCGCAACATCCGGTCCTTACCGTAATTGTCGCGTGGCAAGTGCTGCCGCATTGATGAGAAACGGAGTGGATCAATGACTTTCAAGCGAGTGTTGTTTACGTCGGCCGTGGCGGCCGGAATCGGCGCGGCCGGTCTGTTCGGCATCGGCACAGCGAACGCAGATCCGTGGGGATGCGACCACCCCGGCCAGCCCGCGTGCGGTGACCACCACGATGACCGGGGTGGACCAGGTCCTGTCGACTGGCATAACCGCGGCATCGATCAAGGCCGCTTTGACCACCAGCCGTTCAACTGGAACGGTCAGCAGGTGTACCCAGTGCCTGCCGGCGACGGACACGGATGGGGCTTCTGGTTCCTCGGCCAGTGGATTCCGCTGTAAACCCTCAAGAGCACTCGAGGCGGGCACCAATCACGGTGACCCGCCTCGGGGCAGTTGGTCAGCTATCCCTCGAACTTTTCGTTGGGTTCGGTGAATCCCGCATCCGCGAGGACCTTTCGGCCGGCCGGACCTGTGACGTCCTGGATGAACTTGTTGGCAAGAGCGGCCTGATCGGAATCCTTGACCGGTGCGATCCAAGACGTGACCTGGGCACCGGCCGACTCTGGAAATGCGAACCATGAGACTTTGTCGCCGGCGTTCATCGCATCGGTCTGGAACACCAGACCGGCATCGGCCTTCCCCGTCGTCACATCGCGGAGTACGTCGATATCGGTCATGTCGTTGTATTGAGGATGAAGCTGAACCCTGGCGCGGTCCTCGATCTGACGGGTGGCGGCCGCGCAGGCACTTCGCACACCGCACACCGCGACGCGCACTCCTGGCCGGCCGAGGTCCGCGAAAGAGGCGATGTGCCCGCGGTTTCCCGGCGCGGTAGCGATCACCAGGCTGTCGGCCGCGATGGGAACTGGAGGAGCAGCTATCAGGCCGGCGTTTGCCACCGTGGTCATGTTGTCGTGATCACCGGAGACAAACACATCCGCGCCATTGCCATTCGACAGTTCCGCGGAAAGATCCGACGAACCAGAGAAGATGAACTCGACTGCTATTCCCGGGTTTTCAGCCTCGAACTGTTTGCCGATCGTCGTCAAACTCTTGATCATCGCCGACGACGCGAACACCGTGATGGACGTCGTCGGGCGCGCCTGCGAGCTACAACCGCTCGCGACGACCGGTAAGAGAATTCCGGCCGCCACGGTTTGCCTAAGTCGGGCGCGCATCGATGTTGACCATACCGAGTGCCCTGCGTGCTGGTGAAATCACGTCGCGCATGTCTTGTTGTGGACTTGCACCGGATCCGCTGCGAATCCGCTTGCGCCCGTCCCATAATCCTTCGCGTGGGGGCACCCTTGGACGCGTGGGCGAAGTTGGAGGCGTGGTTCGGCAAACCGCGGTTGTTGATCGGCACGACCGAGCAGTCCGCAGGCACGTGCCACCATTGTCGAGCGCCTCAGTGCCAGTAGGCAGCCGCTCAACCGTAGGCCGAGGGTTGCTGACCGTCGAGGGCTTGGCCATCGGGGTGCTCGGTGGCGTGGCGCTGGCCTCGTCGATGGGGTACGCCCGATTCGGTGCCGACGGCATGCCGATGCTGGGACTCAAGGTGACGCCGCCGCATGCCGCGCTCCTCCTGGTGATGGGAGCGCTGGCCCTGCTGGCATGTCTAGGCCCGCGGGCGGCGCTGATCTTCAGCGCCGTCACCGCATTCGGGTGGGCCGTCCTGACCGTGGTGTGCGCGTTCAAGGTCGCACACCACGCCCCAGGCGTACTTGGTTTCGATCCACGCGACAGTTTCCTCTACGGCGCGCTGAGCGCCTACAACCTCGTGACGTCGGTCCTTCTCGCGTTCGCGCTGTTGGGGATTCGACGAAAGGTCTAGCTGACCCCGTTGATCCCGGGGTGCTGACCGGCCGGAACGGTCGGAGGGCCGGGGGCTACCACGGGCGGTGTGAACAGATTGCCGCCAGTCGGGTTGATGCTCTTTTCGGTGGGAGCTGCCGGCGCGCTCGTCGCTGGGGGCGCCGCCGTGGTGGTGGTCGTAGTCGTCGGTGTCGTGGTGGTCGTGGATGAGGGCGCTTGATTACCACTCGAACCACAGGCCGCGGTGAACGCGGCCACCGCGATCAGCATGGCGCCGCCAGCGATCGTGATCCGCCGAGAAGTCATGTGTACTCCTAATTTCGGGCGCGGACGCCATTACTTGTTGCGGTGAACACCCGGAGGTTCCGTCGGCGCCGGAGGTGCCAATACCGACGGGGTGAACAGGTTGCCGCCCGTCGGATTGATGCTCTTTTCGGTAGGAGCGGGCGGTACGCTCGTCGGCGGCGGCGGAGGCGGAGTGGTGGTCGTCGTCGTAGTCGTCGGTGTCGTTGTCGACGACGGCGCTTGGTTACCGCTACTGCCGCAGGCCGCGGTGAACGCGGCCACAGCAATCAACACGGCGCCGCCTGCCACAGTGACCCGTCGACGATCAACCATCTGAACTCCTAATAACTGGAAACGCCTGACAAATAATTGTGATATCGCTTAGACCGCCATGTGCTGGGGGCCAGCTGGGAATGTGCTGTTAACTAAACAGTGCAGTGGTGCGGTAGCTTTGGCGCGGATGGCTACGACTCGGTACCAGACGGTCGACATCGATGGTCTGAAACTGTTCTACCGTGAGGCCGGCTCCCCCGATGCGCCGGTTGTTCTTCTGTTGCATGGGTTTCCCACGTCATCGCGAATGTGGCAGCCGCTGATCGACCGATTGTCTGACCGCTACCGGATGCTCGCTCCTGACTACCCTGGGTTCGGTCACAGTGACGCGCCGTCTGCAGACAGCTTCAGTTACACATTTGACCGGATCGCAGCGTATGTCGAAAAATTCACCGACGCAGTCGGTCTCGACCGTTATTCGCTCGTGGTCCAGGACTACGGCGGGCCCGTCGGGATGCGGCTTGCGGTGCGTCGGCCGGAGCGAGTGACCGCGCTCGTCGTGCAGAATGCGGTGTGCCACGAGGAGGGCCTCGGCCCGCTCTGGGAAACACGCCGGGCGTTCTGGTCCGATCGCGCGAGCCACGAAGACGCGCTTCGCGAGAACTTCTTCTCGCCCGCGGCGACCCGGCAGCGGCACGTCGGCAACAGCCCCCATCCCGATCGCTACGACCCCGATCTGTGGACCGACGAACTGGCCTTCCTGCGTCGCCCCGGTCAGCAGGACATCCAGACCGATCTGTTCTACGACTACCGCACCAACGTCGCGAGCTATCCGGACTGGCAGCGGTGGCTACGCAAGACGCAACCGCCGCTGTTGGTCCTCTGGGGGCGCTACGACCCGTCGTTTCAACAGGCCGAGGCCGAGGCCTACCGGCGCGATGTGCCCGGCGCTGAGGTGCACGTGATCGATGCCGGCCACTTTGCCCTCGACGAAGCTCCCGACGTCGTCGCCTCGCTCACTGACGGCTTCCTCGCCCGAGTCATCAACTGAAACCACGATGTCGTTTTTCCGCCAGTGATGTCGGTGGGCTCGTGTAATTGTCGATGCATGCACGAGGATTTCGAGCGCTGTTATCGGGCAGTCCAGTCGAAGGACGCCCGGTTCGACGGTTGGTTCGTCACCGCCGTGCTGAGCACGAAGATCTACTGCAGGCCCAGTTGCCCCGTCCGACCGCCATTCGCCCGCAACATGCGGTTTTACCCGACCGCGGCCGCCGCGCAGCGTGCCGGCTTCCGCGCCTGCAAGCGGTGTCGCCCCGATGCCTCGCCGGGGTCACCGGAGTGGAACGTTCGCGGCGACGTCGTGGCCAGGGCGATGCGGCTGATCGCCGACGGCACCGTCGACCGTGAGGGCGTCACCGGCCTGGCGGCGCGGGTCGGCTACACCACCCGTCAACTCGAACGGCTGCTACAGGCCGAGGTCGGTGCCAATCCGCTCGCACTCGCGCGAGCGCAGCGCAGCCAGACGGCTCGGGTGCTGATCGAGACCACAGAGCTGCCGTTCAGCGATGTCGCGTTCGCGGCGGGCTTCTCGAGCATCCGGCAGTTCAACGACACGGTCCGAATGGTGTTGGACCTGACCCCCACCGCGCTGCGTCAACGCGCCAGGGAGCGCTTCGAACGGGACGACGGGGACGACGGCGGCGCGCGGGGTGTGCTGTCGCTGCGACTGCCGGTGCGCACACCGTTCGCGTACGAGGGTTTGTTCGGCCATCTCGCCGCCAGTGCGGTGCCTGGCGTCGAAGAGGTGCGCGACGGCGCCTTCCGGCGGACGATGCGACTGCCTAACGGCAATGGAATCGCCAGTCTCACACCGTATCCCGATCACGTGCAGTGTCAGTTGGTGTTGGACGACTTCCGCGATCTGTCGACGGCGATAGCGCGATGCCGCCGCCTGCTCGACCTCGACGCCGACCCGGAAGCCGTCGTCGACGCATTGAGCGCCGATGCCGACCTCACCGCCCTGGTGGCCAAGGCACCTGGACAGCGAATTCCGCGAACCATCGACGAGCAGGAACTGGCCATCCGCGTGGTGCTCGGACAGCAGGTGTCGCTGAAGGCCGCGCGTACGCACGCCGGACGCATCGCGATGGCTTACGGGCAACCGGTCGCCGACCCGAACGGTGGTTTGTCACTTGTCTTTCCGGCTGTCGAACACCTCGCCGAGATCGACCCGGCGCACCTCGCCTTCCCGAAGTCGAGGCAACGGTCTCTGGTGACCCTGATCGGCGCGATGGCCAACGGCGATGTGGTACTCGACGCTGGCTGCGACTGGAACCGAGCGCGCGAACAACTGCTCGGGTTGCCGGGCATCGGCCCGTGGACTGCCGAGGTGATCGCGATGCGCGGCCTCGGAGACCCCGACGCCTTCCCTGTCAGCGATCTCGGTGTCCGGCTGGCCGCCAAGCAGCTCGGACTGCCCGACGACGTCCGCCCGCTCACCGAACGCAGTGCACAGTGGCGGCCGTGGCGGTCATATGCCACCCAGCATCTGTGGACGGCCCTGGATCACGCGGTCAACGAGTGGCCGCCGAAGGAGAAGTGATGGAACAAGTGCTGTTTCGGTCGGTCGACAGCCCGGTCGGGAAGCTGACGCTTGCAGGAAGGGATGGCCGGCTGATGCATCTGCGGATGGTCGACCAGACCTACGAGCCGAGCCACGTCGGCTGGGAGCCCGACGGGGACGCGTTCCCGGAGGCCGTCGAGCAACTCGAGGCGTATTTCGCCGGCGACCGCACCGAATTCGAACTCGAGCTGAATCTGGTGGGCACGGCTTTTCAACGAAAGGTGTGGCAGGCGCTGCTGACCATTCCGTACGGGGAGACGCGGTCGTACGGCGAAATCGCCCGTCAAATTGGGTCGCCTGGCGCATTCCGCGCTGTCGGGCTGGCGAATGGGCACAATCCGATTGGGATCATCGTGCCGTGCCATCGGGTAATCGGCTCGAATGGCAGTCTCACGGGATATGGCGGTGGACTCGATCGAAAAAGGGCGTTGCTGGCATTAGAGAAAAGCCGAACCGCGCCTTCATTATTCGACCTGGAAATGCAATAAAAATGCCTCTGCCCTCCAATCGAAATTGGAGGGCAGAGGACTTAAATTGTGTTCGGCGGTGTCCTACTTTTCCACCCGGGTTGGGTAGTATCATCGGCGCTGGCAGGCTTAGCTTCCGG